>JBMOPO010000032.1:0-117500 GCA_049325095.1 Pseudomonadota bacterium
GCCGCGCTCGCGGCTTCACGCGCTTCGACACCATCCGCACCGTCATCTTCCTGATCGCCGGCAAACTCGACTTCGGCGCCGTCAACCCTCATGCCCAGCAACCCACTTGAAATTCAACAGAGCCTCTTTTTCAGGTCTGCATTCAAACCGTGTCGGACGAATGGATCGACCGCGTGTTCGCGTCTTAATCCCTTCTTTTTCAGGTCTGCATTCAAACGCCGGATCCGATCACGCTACAGTCTGATATTGGTCTTAATCCCTTCTTTTTCAGGTCTGCATTCAAACCGGGACTGAAGGAGACAGACCATGACGAGCATGTCTTAATCCCTTCTTTTTCAGGTCTGCATTCAAACGAGACCCAAGCCGAAAGGCTGAAATGCGCGCCCAGGTCTTAATCCCTTCTTTTTCAGGTCTGCATTCAAACACCTGGCCGGCGATCTGGCTGGTGCAGACCCGATGGGGTCTTAATCCCTTCTTTTTCAGGTCTGCATTCAAACCCGTATCTGACAGAAGCGCTCGCGGCGGGCTGGGTCTTAATCCCTTCTTTTTCAGGTCTGCATTCAAACGTGATCTGACCGGTCAGCTCGGGTACTGGGAGCGGTCTTAATCCCTTCTTTTTCAGGTCTGCATTCAAACAGCGACGGCGCATGACCTACAGCCCGCCGGCCGTGTCTTAATCCCTTCTTTTTCAGGTCTGCATTCAAACTGTATGGTGAGGAAGACACCTTGCTGCGCACCGAGTCTTAATCCCTTCTTTTTCAGGTCTGCATTCAAACGATGTCTGAAGCTGAAAAACCCAACAAATTCCCGTCTTAATCCCTTCTTTTTCAGGTCTGCATTCAAACACCTGGCCCGTGCCAACCTGGACGGTGCCAACCGTCTTAATCCCTTCTTTTTCAGGTCTGCATTCAAACGAGAAGCGGACGACCAAGGGCCGTCGTACCACCGTCTTAATCCCTTCTTTTTCAGGTCTGCATTCAAACGTCTGGGCCATCCTCAAGGAGACCTTCAGCTTGGAGTCTTAATCCCTTCTTTTTCAGGTCTGCATTCAAACGTGAAATGAGGCGCAAGGGGCTGGTCCGTGGGTAGTCTTAATCCCTTCTTTTTCAGGTCTGCATTCAAACGGTGCCGACCTGGTCCGTGCCAACATGGAAGGTGTCTTAATCCCTTCTTTTTCAGGTCTGCATTCAAACTGGACAGTGCCTGCCTGGACGGTGCCTGCCTGTCGTCTTAATCCCTTCTTTTTCAGGTCTGCATTCAAACACCTGGCCGGTGCCAACCTGGCCCGTGCCAACCGTCTTAATCCCTTCTTTTTCAGGTCTGCATTCAAACGGTCGCGACGAGAAGACGTTGGTCTGGCACGTCTTAATCCCTTCTTTTTCAGGTCTGCATTCAAACCCTTAACTTGCTGAGGATGAGGATACCATCATGACGTCTTAATCCCTTCTTTTTCAGGTCTGCATTCAAACGGAGACTGACCATGAACAAAGACACAACAGCCATGTCTTAATCCCTTCTTTTTCAGGTCTGCATTCAAACTCCTGGATCGACCATCACTTGGCGCAGGGTGGCGAGTCTTAATCCCTTCTTTTTCAGGTCTGCATTCAAACAACTGGCGAAGATCGCCAAAACGGAATTTACCGTCTTAATCCCTTCTTTTTCAGGTCTGCATTCAAACCGCGGCACCAGTCAAAGGCAAAGCGGCTAGTGTGTCTTAATCCCTTCTTTTTCAGGTCTGCATTCAAACAAAGACACAACAGCCATGCTTGCCCGGCTCGAACGTCTTAATCCCTTCTTTTTCAGGTCTGCATTCAAACGTTTGCCTAAGGGTAAGGCTGTTTCCCTGATGTCTTAATCCCTTCTTTTTCAGGTCTGCATTCAAACCGACTGAACCAGCGAACCTTTCCCCATTCGCGGCGTCTTAATCCCTTCTTTTTCAGGTCTGCATTCAAACGTCGATGCCGTACTGAATGCTGTAAAGGAGAGGTCTTAATCCCTTCTTTTTCAGGTCTGCATTCAAACGCCAGCGCCCCTATCACCCTTGGCGGCCGTTCGGTCTTAATCCCTTCTTTTTCAGGTCTGCATTCAAACTGGCTACGGGTACGCCACCCATGGCCAAGTCGGCGTCTTAATCCCTTCTTTTTCAGGTCTGCATTCAAACAAATGTAACTATTGACATTCACCATTCAATAATGCGTCTTAATCCCTTCTTTTTCAGGTCTGCATTCAAACCAGCCGCCCGGCGGTAAAGCGCTGGCACCGCTGGGTCTTAATCCCTTCTTTTTCAGGTCTGCATTCAAACAAAATCTTTGGTTACGATTGGGCGGATATCCGTCTTAATCCCTTCTTTTTCAGGTCTGCATTCAAACCTTTAGTCGGCAATCAATCATTCAATCATTCAAAGTCTTAATCCCTTCTTTTTCAGGTCTGCATTCAAACTGCAGTTGCGGCTTTTTCCTCCCTGTTCAATTGCTTGGCAGGCCGGTTACCCGGCTTCAACGGCTGGCGAAAGTTACTGTTCATCAGGATCCGATACGGCAGGTCGGCCATCGCCACCGTAAGCGGTGGCGGCGGGGCCGGTCAACTGCATCATCCCGTCCGCGCCGGCAAGCATGGCGCCTTCGGGCAGGGGCGACCTGCCATACCACACGGCATCGAGGCGGCGCGGCAGCAGATAGATGCGCAGGTCGTCTGCCCCGGGGTCGATGATCGCTTCCAGGCTCGCCACCAGTTCGCGCAATGCGGCCGGCGCCAACCGCGCGACATAGACCGAATACTGGATTCGCAGGGCGGCGCGGGAGACGACCCGGGCGACCCGGACCAGCCGTCGCGGGTCGGCGATGTCGTAGGCGATCAGGTAGGGCCGCGTCCCGCTCACAGGGGGATGCGCCACAGATAACGGACGAGGCGGGCGAGGGTGCGGTCCATGGCGGCGGCCAGCCACCGCTCGTAGTGTGCGATGGCCTGGGCGGCCGCTGACGGCGGTGGCCGGTCCCCGGTGAGCAGCCGGCCCCGCAGCGGCCAGGCCGCCAGGGCGAGCAGATCCTCGGCGAGGTTGACGCCGGCCCAGGTGCCGGCAGTCATGTCCGGGTGGATACCGGCCGCGGCCAGCGCGCCGGAGACGGCGGTGCGCAGGCACGGCACGTAGGGCGCGAGCAGGGCCTGGGGGTCGCGCTGCCAGCGGCGCCACAGGGCACGGTCGAGGCGCTGGTGCATGACGGCCGGCATGGGGTCTTGCGAGGGCCAGCCGACCGCCGAGCAGAGGCGGAGGATCAGGCGCCGCTGCTGGGCGCGGTACCAGTTGTCGTAATGCTCGGGCCAGTCCGGGGATTCGGCGGCGCAGGCCAGATAATCGCCCAGGCCAGTGGGGTTGGCTCTGGAGACTTGCAGCACGCCGCGGACCCGACCGGCGACGTCGACGAACACCACCGGGACACCGGCTTCCAGACAGGCGGCCAGGGCGTCGCCGGACCAGGCCACCGGACCGCGGCTGAGTACCCTGGACAGCCGGCAAAGGGGGTGGATGGTGGGGGCGCGATCGGCCGCGGCTACCCGCAGCGCGGGCACCACGAAGCCCACCTCGATGGCGCGCTCGGCGAGCAGATACAGGGGCCGGCGATCATCCATCGGCGAGTTCCGGCGCGGTGCGCCGCAACACCCGGGCGAGGGCCCGGCACTGCTGGCGCAGGCGCCGCCGGGGGCCGGCGGCGAATTCCTCGAAGCGCCCATAGAAGTTGGCGCGCCCGGCCTTGCCGAGCAGGCAGGCTTCGCGATCCTGGGTGAAATGCTCCGCACGGATGTCCTGTTCGGCGAACAGCCGCCACACGAAACGGTCGGCCACGGGGCGCAGCGGCTCGATCAGGTCGGCAGCCAGGGATTCACGGCCGAAGGCGGGCAGATGGTAGAAGCCCAGATAGGGATCCAGGCCGGCTGCGTAGGCGCTGCGCACGGCCTCGAAGTGGAGCAGGGTGTAGCTGAGCGAGAGCAGGGCGTTGACCGGGTCGGGCGGGGGCCGGCGGCGGCGGCCGTCGAAGCCGAGGGACGCCGCGAACAGGGCGCCGAACGCCTTGAAATAGCCGGCGGCGGCCGCGCCCTCCAGGCCCCGCAGGGATGCCGGATCGGCGGTCTGGGCACAGCCGGCCAGCGCCCCATCCAACCGGGCGAGGCCCTGGGTCAGCGATCGGCGGCAATCCGGGCGCAGTGCCAGGGCGTCGGCGAGCAATTGGCGCTGGCCGCGCAGCTTGGCGGTCACCAGGTGCC
Source organism: Pseudomonadota bacterium (assembly GCA_049325095.1). GTDB lineage: Bacteria > Pseudomonadota > Gammaproteobacteria > Pseudomonadales > Porticoccaceae > JAGPUQ01. Next base: position 4,261 of record JBMOPO010000032.1, read on the forward strand.
GCGCCCACAGTGCCAGCCAGTCGCCATCGTCCAGATGCCGGTACTGGCTGAGGCGCAGGGCGAGGTCGTTGTGCGGCCGGCCGAGCACGAAGGCGATGCGGTCCGGATGGCGCGGATTGAGGATGAGCACGGCGACTCCCGCAGCGCCCAGGGCGGTGAACAGGCCGGTGTCCACCCGCACTCCGGCGGTGATCACCACCCGCTCCAGGAGCGCCAGGGGGACGTCCCGGCTGCCGGTCTCGGGGTGGCGAATTCGCAGGCGGCCGGATTCCAGCGCCACTTCGAGATTGCGGCGGTCCAGATACAGGGTGCCCATGGTCAGCCCACCACCAGGTAGTAAGGCGGATCGGTCGGGGCCACTGCCACGCCCAGGGTGACGACCCTGGGGCGCGGGTCGAGGCGCAGCAGCAACAGCCGGTCCTCGCTTTCTTCGATGAGCAGCGCGAGATCGGCCAGCAGCCGGCCGCGCTCGGCAGGGGTGAGGAAGCATTCGTAGACCGATTTCTGCCCACCGGTGGCGTAGGCGCGCACGCACTGCATGACGGCGTCGAGCCGCCGCGCATCCGCAACGTCGTAGGCGACCAAGTGGAGCTTGCGTTCCTGCACACTGCCGATCCGCGGTTTCGGATGGCCAGTAAATCCCGAAAAGTCCGCGGCGAGGGCACTCGGCAAGCTTGCCGGCCGCCGGCCGCAGTTGAGCATGGGAAGGCAACGGCCCGGAACTGCGGCCGCAGGTCAATGCTCCGCCGGAGGGCGCAGCGGCCCGAAGTTGCGGTAGCTGCCGCTCTCGTGCTGGTAGAGCAGCACCCGCGCGCCGTTGGCGAACTCGGCGCCGACCAGGGCCGCGGCGATGGCCGGGCCGGCGTGGAAGTAGTGGATGCAGTCGGCGCCGGCCTTGAGCAGCCGGGCGGCCGCAGCGCGCAGCTCGCGATGCAGGTCCGGCAGGCCGGCCGGGGTGAGCGGGGTGTCGCGCTCGATGACGACGATGCGCTCGTCGGGGACGGCAGCCAGCGCCGCATCCCGGCGGCGGAAGTTCTCGACCGCCGCGCGCACGTCCCGGCCGGGCAGCAGGTCGACGATCAGGATGGCCGGCCGCTCGCCCGGCCGGCGGCGGATGTCGTCGAACCAGCGCCGCTCGCGCCGGCGCCGGCCGAACACGATGTCCCACCAGGTCCAGACGATGGGCACCAGGGCCAGCAGGCCGAGCACCACGCCGATGGGATCGAGCCAGGCGGCGATGAAGGCGCGCAGCGCGTCCATGCCTCAGCCCGCCACGCGCTGCACGCGGTATTCCTCCAGCCGCGCGCCGCAGACCGCCATGTCGGCGGCGGACAGCTCCCGCCCGCGCCGCTCGGGCGGCAGCTCCAGCACCAGGTGCAGATAGCGGGCGCCGCGCGCGCACACCTGGGCGGCCAGGTGCACCGGCAGGGTGCCGATGACGACATCGCCCGGCCGCACCTCGCCCAGCTCGAGATGCGCCACCCGCCGATCGACCGCCAGACCCTGCGCGCGCGCCCAGTCGGCCGCGCCGGCGTGGCGGGAGACGAAGAAGGTGGTCATGGCCTCACCTGCCGGCCAGCCAGGCTTTCACCAGCAGTGTGTTCTGGTATTCCTTGTCTTTCTCGGGTTTTTTGGCTTGGCTGGTTTCCTTCCATTGGCCTTTGGTCTGGCGCATTCTGGCTTCCAGCCAGCGGGCCACGGCGATCTTGTCTTCGCCCTGCCATTCGCCCTTCTTGGCGGCGGCCAGGACTGCCGAGATCTCGGACTGGTTTTTGTCCGGGCGCTGATCCAGGACACTGGCAATGGAACGTTCGATGGGGCTCATTCTTGCCAGCGCTTCTGCATGTTCCCGGGCCCTGCGCTCTTCCTCCAAAGCAGTCTGCCGCCGGGCTTCGCGGTCGGTTCGTTCCCGTTCGCGGCGTTTCTCGGCCCCGGTGTCGCGCGCCATGGCGCCATAACCCACCGCCGTCTTGGCGCCGAAACCCAGCCAGGCGAAGGCGTGTCCGAAGGCGGCTGTGATCAGGCTTTGCCAGCGCGGCTTTCCGGTGGCCGGATCGGGGTCTGCAAGGTCCAGGGCCAGGCGCCGCAGGTGCGCCTGGTCACAGATCACGTGGAAGGTGAAACCGGAGCCGGGTGGCACGGTGAGGAAGGCGATGGGGGTGGGCTGGCCGGAGTCGTGGGGGGTGACGCTCCCGCCCGATTTCGGGTTCGGCGTTTGCTGGTAGTAGTGCGACTGGTGCGGGGTCATGATCTCGACCCGCAGGCTGTCGCCTTTGATCTGGGGGATCACGTCCCAGAACGTAAGCGCGCCGCGAACGTGTTCGGAGTCGCCCTCGGGCGTCTGGGGGCCGAACAGGACATCGAGCAGCGACAGTGCGAGAGATCGTTCGTCTTTGCCACGGCCGGTTTTGATGACATGCGCGACGGTCTTGTCCCAGCCATGGGTATCGCCCCAGTCTTCCGACATCCGTTCCCACGCCGCCTGGCGCAGCACGCCCTTGACGCCGCTGCCCGGCAGGTACGGCAGGCCGTAGGGGTTGAGGAACGCGAAGCCGTTCTCGAGCGGGTGTTCGTTGCCAAGCCCGGTGGTGAAGGGGGCGGTGGCCGTGGCGTCGAGACGCAGCAGGGTGTCCGTTGCCAACGCGTCGGCGAGTGCGGCCTGGCGGTCGCGCAGATGTTTGAGTACCTGCGCATGCGAACCCAGGGCGGTCGCCGAGCTTACGGCGGGAACCTTGTTTTGGGGCAGGCGGAAGTCTGGCTCCCAACCCTTGAAGTAAAGGCCAAAACGCAGCCCCGGCGAGGCGTCCTTGAAGTCCTGCCCGAGATATTCGGGCACAGCGGCGATGCTCATGGCGTGGTTTCCTCGTGTTACGATGTCTTACGTTTGTTTTGAGGGCAGCCCATGTCCACGCTCACCATCCGCCTCGACGATGAACTCGACGCTACCCTGACCCGCCTGGCCGCGGAGAGCCACCGTACCAAGAGCGAGCTGGTACGCGAGATGCTGCGCCGCGAGGCGGCGCTGGCCGAACTGCGGCGGTCGCGGGAACTGCTCAAGCCCTTTGCCGAACGGGCCGGGTATCTGACTGACGAAGACTTCTTCCGCGACTTCTCGTGAAGGTCTTCGTCGATACCAACGTCTGGCTGAGCGGCCGCTTCCGGCCGGGGCTGTGCGCCGAGCTTCTGGAAGCCTTGGTGGAATCCGACGCCGCCATCCTGCTCGACGCGCGGGTGTTGGACGAATTCATGCGGATCGCCCGCGACAAACTGAAGGTGGACGAGCCCCTGCTGGCGCGCGCGGTGGTGTTTTTCCACCAGTACGCGGTACAGGTGCCGGCCGCCGCGACGCCGGCCGCGGGCGTGCCCGACCCGGACGATGCCTGGATCGTCGCCGCCGCGCTGAACGCCGGGGCGGATCTGTTCATCACCGGCGACAAGGCCCTGCTCACGCTCGGCGCCGTTCAGGACCTGCCCATCATCGATCCGCGCACGGCTTACGAGCGTCTGCGGGGGCTGGGATTGGGATAAGGATACGGACGGCATTTTCAGCCCCTGGCCGCGGCCATCTGCCGCAGCCAGCGCAGCCAGGCGAAGGCTTCGGCGGTGATGGCCTGGTAGTCGCCGGGCTTGGCGTTCATCAACGCCTGCATGAGCGGCTCGAAGCCGGGGTCGCGAAGGATGCTGGGGAAGCGCTTTGCCAGCCACTCCCGCAGTTGGTTCGCCACGAGTTCGTGTGCGCCGCCTTTCTCGTGACAATACGCCAGCACCTGCATCAGCCCGCTGTTCGTGATCAGGGCCGGCAAGCCCTTGGCGATGTTGACGTGCTCCTTGGTGTAGGTCGCACAGTTGTCCCACGCATCCTGCGCGCGCTGCTGTTCCAGCGTCTGGCGGGGTTTTTTCTTGGTCGGCGTTGTGGCGGCCATCATTTGCCCTCCACGATCTTGGCAACCACCAGCCCACGACCGGTGGTTGCATCGCCGCCGATCTGCAGCAGCTTGCCGTCGATGACGTTTTTGATCTTGGCCATCACCCCGACCGCGTCGTCCCAATCATCTTTGTTGCCGGTCCGGGTCTGGCTGGCCAGCAGCGGCGCGATCAGCAGGGATTCCGGCGGCAGGTTCTCCGTGTAGAACAGGCCGCCGTCGCTGGCGGTGCCGGTGGTGTCGTCGATGCGCACGTGCGGCTCGACCAGCATGGCGTTGTGCACAAAGTAGGCGAAGTCGGTGTCGGACAGCACCACCAGGTCGGTTTTGAGCTTTTCGCGGAAAAAGTCGTAACCGAGGCCATCGGGCATCGCCCTGGCGGCGATGTCCTCAGCAACCTTGGGCAAGTCCTGGGACACCTGGGCCGCGTACTCGAAGGCTTCCAGATGCAGCTTGCCGCCCGACGACAGCAACGCCGGATTGGCCAGCAGGCAGTGTTCATCATTGACGGTCAACGTGGGCCAGTTCGCCGCTATGCCGACCAACCCCAGCAACCGCTGCGCCCGCGACAGCGCCTGCGGGCAGGTGGCGTACACATAGCCGCCCTTGAGCGAGCGCACCGGCAAGGCCACAAGCTGGGCGTCGCCGAAGCTCACCGCGCCGGCGTGCAGGTCACTGCTGCCGGCTTCCGGCCCGAACAGCCGATCGATCAGCGTTGCATCGCCGCCGATGGCCTCGAAACCGTGGCGCGCCGCACCCTTGATGCCGGAGCCGGCAAAGCAGGGATGGCCGGTGTGGCGCTCGCGCTGGATGGGGTTGTCGATGATGCCGACAGCCTGGCCGGCCCCCATGTGTACGGGACTCACGGCATACAGAAACAAGGCGGATTGTTGTTGGAACATGGGATTTCCTCGGTCAGTAAGCGGCGATGGCGCAGCAGTTGAAGCCTTCGGCGCGGCGCGGATCATTGTGTTCGGCGATGGGCCACAGGCCGTTTTCGACAAGCTTGCGCAGCGCGTCCCTGTCCGTGCCGGGGTCGAGCTCCAGCCACCAGACGCTGCCCGTAGGCGCGGCGCGCTGCGCAGCCTTGGGCTCCCAGCGGGCCAGATCCCAGCCGGAGATGACTTCGGCGCGCGCCACGGCGGCGCAGACGATCCAGCCGGCTACGCCGCGGAGCTCGAAACGCACGCTGCCGTCGGCGCGCCTTTGGGCGGGGTCGGTGCCGGTGGGCAGCCAACCCTGCTCGAACAGGCCCGGCGTGGCAAGCACGAGGCGGCAACGCCCGGCCTCGGCAATCCTGCCGTATTCCGACTCAGGCAAGCGGTAGTCCGCCGTCGTGTGAATGGCGGCGGCACGGCCGTCGCCGCCGAAGCGCAGCAGGCCGTCCGTGGGCGGTTCGGCGCCGCTGACGGTGGCGAGAAAGCCCACGTCGAAACCGTCTTGCGCGGCGTGCTCGCGCTTTTTCATCGCCACCGCCTGCATCGAGAACAGCCGGCCCTCGGCGGCGCGGCGCGTTGCGACATCCAGCCCCACGCCGACGCGGTGGTCCAGCGACCAGAGCGCGCCCGACTTCACCAGATCGCCCGCGGCGGGCAGCTCGCCGGCCAGGTATTTGCGCCAGCCCGACTCGCTCAGCCAGTAACCCGAAGCCGGCTTGCCACGCTCGCGCTCGGCCAGCACCGGCAGCCGGGCGAAAGGCGCGGAGCATTGCAGCCCCGCATCCGCGTGCGGAAGCGGGGTCGGGACGAGGGCCCGGACGGCGGGCTTGCCTCGATCGTCCTCGACGATGACCAGGTCCACCGGCGGCTGGACCAACGCCTCCACCCGGCCGTCCGCGTGGCGGCGGGCGAGGTGGAAAGCGGTGATGGCGAAGTCGCCGGGGTGCGTGGGTGTGCCCAGCACGGGATGTGTGACTTCGCCGCGGGCGAAGGCCGCCAGGTCCACGCCCCCGTCCGCCAGCATGCGCGAGCGGATGGCGCCCGCCGCCACCGAGGGCCAGGGCGGAATCAGCGCCTCGCCGAAGCTGCCCGGATCGCCGAACAGCTTGTTGCCGCGCAGCAGCAGCACGTCCAGCGGCTCGATGAAAATGCTCTTCGTCATGCCGCCGCTCCTTTTCCTGAGGCAGTTTCGGATGCTGCGCCGTCCGCGGCGCCGCCGCGTGTCTCGCGCGCCAGGAACTCGGCCACGGTGAGGAAGTTCTCCAGCCACTTCAGGCCGTCTTTGGGTTGGGCGGCGGTGAGTGCGGCAAGGCGCTGGGCGATGCCGGGCAGGTCGTGCCGTTCCCGCGCGGCATTTTTGGCCTGACGTTCAAATTGATAGGCGAGCAGGGATTCCAGCATCTGCGGCCGACCCTTTGGGTCCGGCAGGTCGGCCAGCCATTCCAGACTGTTGTAAACGGCCCGGCGCGAGATCCCTTCATCGCGCAGGAAGGCGATCAGGTCGTCGAGCAGCTTGACCGGCTCGCCCCATTTTTCGGTCAGGCGCAGCGCACCGCCCGAGCGCTTGATGACGGTAATCGAAAACGCATCGCGGTCACCTTCATTTTTGGCGCGCTGTTCCGCGGCACGCAGCTCGCGCATTACTGCCGCCAGCGGCGCCTGGTGGTGGGCGACGACCGCGCCGCAGGAGGCGGTGGCGTTACGCCCCATCATGCGCATGAGCCTGCCCTTGAGATATGCAAAGCCGTTCTTGCAGTGCAGCCTGCCGGGCTCCTTGCGCAGATCGCCCCAATCCTTCGCTTCATCCTCGGGCAGCGTGCCGCTGTAGGCATGGCGCAGGCGCTGCATGCAGGAGAGCAAATCGGCCACCGGCAGCATGGCGAGCACGTCGTCGCCGCCGGCGTAAATAAGCCGGCCCAGGTGTTCCTCTTCCACTACGTGCCGGGCCACGGTTTGTGAGAAGTCGTTGAGCGCGCCGGAAATGGCGAGATGGCGGTTGGGGGAAATGGCACGTTTCTGTTCACCGTAGCGCTTGACGAGCGGCTGCTGCGCCGCGCGTTCATCGAAACGCTCCCGCACCTGCGGGTGGAAGCTTTCACGATAAGCGATTGCGGTCTGCTCGTCGCCGGAGAGGATCCTGCCCATCCGATCGCCGTCCATCATCAGCAGGGCATAGTAGGTTTCGAGCTTCACCTCATCCCGGCCCAGCGCACTGCCCAGGGTCTGGCGCACCACCCGCTGCGCCCGTTCGAACGCGTCGTCCCCCGCATCACGCGCGGCTTCGAGCAGCCCCGGGATGCGTTTGGCGGCGTCCAGCGCGGCAGGGTTGCGGGTCGCATGGATGCGCACGAGCTTGCGGGGCAATGCCACACTCTCGGCGTGGTATTTGTCGCATTCAGCGTTGAACTCTTCGGTAGTCGTTCCGCCCTCTTTCAGCCATTGGTCGAGCTGGTGCGCGAGCGCCATGGTGTGGGTGGAGACGACAAAGCGGGTCGGTAGCCTGGCGGCTCCGCCGTTCCCCGAACTTAAAGCCTCGCCGACTTTTTCGACAAAGATCGTCGGCCATAGCCGCTTGATGGCGGCCAGTGCGCCCAGGTGCTCCCCCTTCTTCGCCCACGAAGGCTTTTCGTCCGCTATCCGGGTCCACAGGGTCTCGACATGCTGGCTCGCGTTGAACTTCTCGTCCTTGCGGCTCTTGCGCTTGCCGGCCGGGACAGCGAGTTGGTCTTTGTCGGTCGTCAGCCACTCCGTTTCGCCGGTCAGCGAGCAGCGCCAGCCCTGCTGTTCGGTTTGAGTGAATGGACGCGCCGCCTTGGCAGCGGCCAGCACCCGCTCGGCGAGGTCGTATACCGCCGGGTAGAGCACGCCAGGATTGGGGGCGAAGAAGGTGGTGTCGTCTCCCCATTCGATGTCCTGGGCCAGCGCTTTCCACGCCGGGGAATCGAGAAAGCCGCATGGCTTGCCGCATTCGACGCCAAAAAACGGCGCCATCGCGTCGAGTAGGTTTGTTGCGTCGAGATCGCGCTGTTTCGCCGCGTCGCGGCAGCGGATGAGCGAGAACGGCACCGCCGCCCAGTGCACTTCCGGAAAGCCCGCGAGCTGCTCGCGCATCTGGCGGTGGCAATGTTGCTCGACGCCGGTTTTCATGCCCGCCATGTCCAGCAGGCGATCCACCACGTCCTGCCCGGTGGTTTGCAGCCAGTTGCGAACCGCCTGGGTCACCTGCGCGGCGATTTCCCGCGCCTGGCTGGCCGGCACCACGGCCACGAAGCGATTCGGCAGCGCCGCCGAAAACAGCGGGTTGGCATCGGTGCCGCCGCGCATCCAGTCGCTGTCTTTGAACAGCTCGGCGGGCACGCCCATGGCGTCGCGCAGCCACAGATCCACCTGCGGTATGCCGCGCAGACGCGGAAACAGAATCGCGTCCGGCCCCAGCGCTTCGCACACCGGGCGCATCGCCTCCCAGGCGAGCCGCGACAGCAGGTGCGAGCCGGCCCACAGGTCATCCATCTTGCGCCCCGCCGCGATGAAACCCTGCACCGGGCCGATGGCCAGCGCCAGCAGTGCGGCTTCGCCATCTGGGTCGGCCGCGAAGGCGCCGGCGAAAGCGGAAGCGAGATCGAGATGATCCCAGATGCTGTGATCGGGTAAGCGGGTGTCGGCGGGCAGGACTTCCCAAAGTCCGCCGAGTTTTTGGAAATCGTCCGTATCCGAACCGGTTACCGCGAGTTCGGGACCGAAGCGCCAGTACGCCAGCAACACCCGGCGCCAATCCTGAGGCGTCTCGGTTTTCGCGCCGAGCCGGACGAGCAGCGCCGAGAAGTGCTCGAAGCTGCGCTGCTTGATGGCATCGAGTTCAGTGTCGGACAGGTCATGCAGGTTGATTTCTCCGCCGGTTAGCGGGTGGATCAAGACCGGTTTTTGGGTCCAGCGCACCTGGGCCCAGTCGGCCACGGCCCGGGTTTTGCCGGACGGGGTCGTGATCTTTTCCATCGGCCATTGCGGCCGGTCGGCAGCCGCGGCCCACCAGTCGGCGCGCTGCACGTGGCGGTAAATCGGAACCGGCAGACCGTTCTTGAAGATCACCGTGGAGAGGGCTTGATCGTTGTCTGGGTCGATGTTTTCGCCGGTGATTTCGCCAAGCCCCAGCAGCCGGGCGAGCGCCCGCGAAGTGCCACCCTCATGCCCCGCCGGGTCGCGCAGCAGCACCAGCGCCTTTTCCGCCGGGTCGTGGATGCGTGCGGCGAGTTTGGTTTGCCAGAGACGTTCGTCGCTCATGCTTCGCTCCGGGGCAATTGTTGTTCGGGGTTGTCCAGAAACGCGTGCACGCGCCGCCAGACGTTTTCGATTTCGATGATTTGGCGATCAGGCCCAAAGGCCGGCGGCGGCCGGCAGGGAACGTGAAAGATCACGCCGATCAGCTTGCCAGCCGGCAGGGCGCGTACCTTGAAGCGCAGGCTGTTGGGCAGGCGGGCCTGATTGCCCCAGGGCGCGACCGAGTGGTTGGTCACCGGATAGCTCAGCCAGTGGCGATCTTCGGGAGCGGGCGCGTTCCTCCCGGTATGAAACGTAAACGCCGTCCGCAGCCCGATCTTGATGACCGCCAGCGTCTTCATCAGCGACTGCCAGTCGTTGTGCGGCGCGGTCTGCCAGATCAGCGGGCCGTTCTCGTCGCGGCCGATGGCGTGCGGCCAGTCGCGGTCGAGGCAGTCGCGCCAGGGGCGCAGCGGCAGTGCGCCGGCGGGCGGTGGGGTGTCCCTCTCCCCCGCCCCCTCTGCCGGCGGGAGAGGGATGAGAGCGAAGGATCCCCAGCCGTTGCGGCTGCGTCCACCGAGGGTGCCGAAGCGCTCCATCAGCCACAGGGCGCGCTCCAGGCGCGGGGCATTGGCTTCAACCAGATCCTTCAGATCGGGGCTTTTGTGCGTGGTTGGAAACGCGATGGCGAAGGTGGCGGATTCGCCGGCCTGGATGGCGGCGTTGACCTTTTCACTGAATTTTGTGTTGCCGCGACCATCGAGAGGGCCATAGCCGAGATAAGCGTGTGGCCCGACCTTGTAGCCGGTTTTTTGCACTTCGCAATGCTGGACCTTCTCCTGTTCCAGACCGTCCCAGCTTTTTAGCGTTCCTGCGCCCCACCGATCCAGCCTAAGCCGCACCAGGCTCTTGCAAAAATCACCTTCCAGCCACGCATTGCCGAACAGCAAGCCTTCCTCCCGCCGCATTCGTTCGACTACGGCGTCGCCATTCCCAAAGCCATTGCCCGCAGCCCAGGCCACCCGCCACCACTGCCGCAACAGCGCCTTGAACGGCGGGGTGCGCCATTGACCGCTCTGCTCGGCGTTTCCCAGAAAAGCGGGCGTGGTGAAGCGAACCAGATATTCAAACTTTTTCATGAAAGCTCCCCATGGCGGATACGAGGGTATGGCCGCGGTGATCCCTGCCGTTGATTTCGCAAGCTTGCCATCACGCCCCCAAGCGGTTCAGGCAGGCTTCGATTTCCTTGCGCAGCGCCTGGGCATCGCGCAACACGCGGCGCAAGTGTTCTCCATGGGGCGGCGTGCCGTGCGCCAGGGCGTTGCGCAAGTAGCTGAGCGTGCGAAAGGCATCGCGCATGCCGTCGGCATGCTCACCGGCGCGCAGTTCGCGCCCAAAATCGTCGGCCACTTGTTTGCGTTCGGTGAAGTCCAGCGGGTCGCGCCCCTGCTCAAGACACAGGCGGGTCAGCAGCCCTTCGTAGCCGAAGATCACCGCCCGCACATGATCGCCGCGCTTGAGGTGCTCGAAGGCCAGCTTGCGCTGATGGCCGGCCAGGTCGCTTTCACGCACCCAGGCCAGCCGCTCCCTGAGCCGCTTCTGAAACAATCCGCTGGCGCCCGGCAGCGGCGCATCCAATATCGGCAGGAAGCTGCTGAGCCTGCGCGCGGCGTCGCTGACGTTGAAGGTGCGCTCGAAAAAGGCGGCCTCCTGCAGGCAGCGGGCCTTGTCCGCCGGCACCCCGTCGGCCTCCAGCAGGGGCGCGAACAGGCCATAGTCGCCGCTGGCCTCGAAACGCGCCAGGGCATCCACCCAGCACTGCACGGCGATGAGGCCGTCGAGTCGCAGCACGGGCGCGATGCCGTCGGCGCTCATGTCGAGGGCGCCGTAGTACAGGCCGGCGACCTGGCGGCCGAGCCCGTCCAGGACGAAGGCGGACAACAGCCCCAGCATGGGCAGATGCCGAAAGCCGTGGGTCAAGTCAAGACTGACCTCCCCCTTGGGCGCGGCCTGGGCGATGGCGTTGAGGATGGCCTGCTGCTCGGCCGCGTCCCGGCCGAAGGGGATGCACAGCAGTTGCACCGGCCGGCCCAGGGCGCGCTCGACCAACGGGGCGAGCTGATCGAGCAATGACTGATCCACCCGCTGCGCGGCGACGGCATCCATCAAGGCCAGCCGCAGGGCGTCGTCTTCGCCGCCGATACCGGGCAGGTTCTCGACCAGCACGTCCCACATGCTGCCGGCGGTGCCCAGCAGCACCAGCCGGTCGGGCTCGAGGTGACGCGCCAGGGCCAGGCCGAAATACGCGGTGGCGTCGGTGCGCCCGTCCGGGAAGCGGTAAGTCGCCTGCCGGTAGCCGGTCTTGGGATCCTCCCGGCCCTTGCCGAGAAAGCTCACCAGCGTGTGCATCGATCAATCCTCCCTATCCAGGGCGGCGAAGGTGACTTGCGTCCGCTGGAGCGGCAGCCCGTAGCGACGTGGTCGCCGGCCGCCATCGTCGATCAGATACGGCTGCGCCGCCGGCCCCAGCGCTTCACGCAGGCGGCGCAGGAGCTTGCTCTTGAGCTGCGAGAAATAGTCGCCGTCCATGCCCAGCTGCAGCGCCCGCTCGGCTGCGTCGAGATCGGCGAGTTCGCCCCCGATGGCGCGCCGCTCGGCCAGATACCAGCCGGCCCAAGTCGCATCGGGGGCGCCCTTGGGTGGTGCCTGCACGGCCGCCTCCCCGCGCTTGGCGCGCCGCGCGAACAGCGACAAAAAGGCCAGTTCGGCCGGCGGCAAGACCAGATCAATGCCACCCGCACGGATACGCCGGGCCGGCAGATCGAGCGTCAGCGCAGGCGGTCCGAAAACACGATTCAGCGCCGCCACGGTGCCCGAGAACCGTGCCCGCCCGGCGAGCAGCGCATCGGGCAAACCCTCGCGCAGGCGCACGAAGGGAATCTCGGCCAGGGTCACCTCGGCCTGGCGGCAGTCGAGCGGGCGCGGGCTGGGGCCGAGCGTGTGGATCACCCGCTCGCCGGGACTCGGGTAGTAGAACTGCGGATGGCCCTCGAAGCCGTCCGCCACCAGCACGTGCGAGAGCCGGTCCTGCGCGCGGCCGAACAGCGACAGCGCGTAGCCGAGGTAGTAGCCCATGGTCTTGCGCCCGCCGGCGATGGACACGTGCAGCGCGCTGTCCGGGTCGGCGGTGAGCACACGCACCGCCTCTGTGAGGGCGTCCGCGGTGGCGTCGTTGTCCGTCTGGCTGCGGATATCCTCCAGCGGGTTGCCGGCGCCGTCGCGGATCATCTCGACGCAATCGGCGTCGAAACGGATCGGCGGCAGGCGGTACTCGGCGCGCAGGCGATGGAACCAGCCGGGCTCGGCCGAGAGCAGGTTCAGGCGCGCGTGCTCGGCGCCGCGGGCGGTGGTGAGCAGGCGGATTTCGGTGGGGATCCAGGGCGGGTCGGCACGCACCGCGAGCGCGTACAGGGTCTCGGTGACGATCTGCGGCGACAGGCCACTGACCGCGAGCAGCACACGGCGCGGGTAGTCGGCCGGCCGGCGCGGCACGGCGGTGGTGTTCATGATGTCGGTGGCGTGCATGGGCCCAGCATAGACCAGACCGGCACGCCTCCCCGTCCCGCGCAAGCTTGCCGTCATGGCGCGGCCAGCCGGTAGCGGCCGAGCCCCATCACCGCGCCCTTGCCGGCGTGGGTCCACTGCCCGAGCCACAGATACGGCCAGAAGGGGGCGAGCGCCTCGCCGGCCAGCATGAAGCCGCCGACCAGCCCGCCCATCTGCAGGAGCGTGCCCTGGCGCGAGGAGTGGCGCGTCCAGTCCTGCCAGCGCAGTTCGGGTTCGGCGAGCGCGACGTTCTCCGCGGCCTGCACCAAGGCGCGAAAGTCGGTTTCGAGCGGCGTGTCGGTATGGAAATAACTCAGCAGCGAGATGCGCCGCAAAAGCTGCGAGAAGAAATCCCGAAAGCGCAGCCGCCCGGGCGTGACCAGATCGCCGCCGACCTTCAGGCGCAGCGGGGTGCGCAGCTCGACCCGCACCGGCCCGGCGGGCAGCGGCGGCACGGCCGGCGCGGTCGCGGGCAGCACGTCCAGCCGCCCGCCTGGCGCATAGACCGCCTGCCAGCCGGCGGCGGTCTCTTGCGCGACGCCGGCGAGCGCATAGCGCCCATCGCCGCTGCCGAGACCGCGCTCGCCGGCGCGGCGCAGCGCCTCGATGAAATAGGCGAGCTGCGCATTGCCGCGGCCGATCAGCACCAGATCGACGCCGAACGCCTCACCGGGAGCGAGCTCGCGGCACTCGGGCCAGGGCTCGATCACGAACGGATGCGGCGCCGCGGGGTACTTGCGCAGCTTGGCCGCCTGCTCGGGCGGCGGCGTCTCGAACACATAGGGATAGACGCAGGAGCGGTACAGCAGGCAGTCCGGGCAGTGCCGGGCGCCGGTCACGCACACCGTGCGCTTGAGGGCATGGCCGAGCGCCCCGCGCCAGGCCGAGCCGGCGTAGGCGGGCAGGCAGACGCGGGTCTCTGTGCGCAGCTGCAGGCGGTAGCGCGCAAGCGGCAGTACGACCTCGGCGCGACCGGCGCCGGAGGGGGCCCGCGAGGCGGCATCTATGGGCGCTGCTGGATCCACTGGGTCGGCATCCCTGTTGTCGTCAGACATTCATCCTTGCACGGAGCGGCCCCGGCGGGCGACAGGCGCAAGCTTGCCGCATCCAGTGCCGGGCTGTGAATCCCTCGCCTCGGCATCTCACTCCGCCTCCGCCGGCGCCGGATTGGGATGGCCGACCAGCAGGGTGCCGGGCACCGCGGCGATCAGCTCCTCGACGGTGAACAGGCCGTCGTCGTGCACCTTCAACAGGCTCCGCTCTTCCACCGGCTCGGAGTAGATGGAGACCCGCCCCTTCTCGACGTGGAAGATGTGGCCGTTGACGTCGGCGGCCGCGTCGGTGGCCAGGTAGGCAACCATGGGCGCGACGAATTCCGGCCCCGGCATGGCCATGATGGCGTCGAACCGCTCCTGGGTGATGAGGCCCATTTCCAGGCGCCGCTTCATGCCGTCGATCACCCCCTGGTTCATGGTCATGCGGGTGGCGGCGATGGGGCAGATGGCGTTGGCGGTGACGCCGTAGCGGCCCAGCTCGCGGGCCAGCGCCCGGGTCAGGGAGACGATGCCGCCCTTGGCGGCGGCGTAGTTGGCCTGGCCGACGCTGCCGCGCCAGGCGTCGGAGGCGAAGTTGATCAGCCGCCCCCAGCGCTGGCCGCGCATGACCTTGGCGGCGTGGTGGCAGAGGTTGTAGTGGCCCTTGAGGTGGACGCGGATGACGGTGTCCCAGTCGTCCTCGCCGAGGTTCCAGATCATGCGCTCGCGCAACACGCCGGCGCAGTTGACCACGATGTCGACCCGGCCGAAGGTCTCGGCACACAGGCCGACGATGGCGCCGGCGGCGGCGTGGTCGTCGACCGGCTGCAGGGCGGCGAGGGCGCGGCCACCGCGGGCCTCGATCTCCCCGACCACCTGGTGGGCGGGGACCTCGGCGGTGGCTTCGCCGCCGCGGCCCAGACCGGGGTCGGCGACCACCACGGCGGCGCCCTGGGTGGCCAGTTCCAAAGCGATGGCGCGGCCGATGCCGCGGCCGGCGCCGGTGACGATGGCGGCCTTGCCGGCGAGGTTCTGATTCATGGCGTGCTCCTGTGCGGGTGAGAAAAGCGACGGATGACTGGCAACTGCGTCCAGTGTAATCAGTCGCCGCCGCGCCGGAGCCGGTTGCGGCCGGCTCCGGGACTGCCTATAAAACCGAGTCTGCGCCGGGGAGAGTCCAGATGCACGCTACCGACATCGACGCCGGCAGCCTGGTGTTCGCCTGCGCGCTCGATGGCGCCGGCGGCTGCCTGCCGGTGGAGACCGCCGGCCGGCCCCGCTGGCATCACCTGGATTACTCGCAGCCCGGGGCCGGCGCCCGGCTGGCGGCGCTGGGCCTGCAGGACACCCTGGTGGAAAGCCTGATCCGCGCGGACTCGCGGCCGCGGACGCTGGAGCTGCCGGGCGGCCTGCTGGTGATCCTGCGCGGCGTCAACACCAATCCCGGCGCCGACCCGGAAGACATGGTGTCGCTGCGCCTGTGGATCGAGCCCGAACGCCTGATCAGCGTGCGCCAGCACCGGCTGCTGTCGGTGCAGGACCTGCACGAGGAGCTGCTGGCCGGCGCTGGCCCGAAGTCGATCGCGGAGTTGGTGGTGCGGCTGATCCAGCGGCTCGCCGACCGCATCGCCGCCTTCGTCGATCGCCTCGAGGAGCGGGTCGAAGCCTTCGAGGAGGCGCTGGCGGCCGGCATCTCCGCGCAACTGCGCACCGGGATCGGCGACCTGCGCCGGCAGACCGCCAAGGTGCGCCGCTTCCTGGCGCCGCAGCGGGAGGCCCTGGAAGGGCTGGCGCGGCTCGCCCGTGACCGCCTGGGCGAGCAGCACGCCGCCGCGCTGCGCGAGCAGTCCGACCGCATCGCCCGCTATGTGGAGGATCTCGACCTGGTGCGCGAACGGGCGGTGGTGCTGCACGAGGAACTGGTCAACCGCACCGCCGAGCAGCAGAACGCGCGCATGTACCTGCTCGCCGTGGTGACGGCGATCTTTCTGCCCATCACCTTCATCACCGGGCTGTTCGGCATGAACGTGGCCGGCCTGCCCGGAACCGAGGATACGCACGCCTTCGAGGTCGTGGTGCTGGCGATGCTGGGCTCGATCGCCGCGGTGGTGGCGTTCATGCGCAGCCGGAAATGGCTGTGAATTGCGTCACACAACCGATCTGCGGGCGGTCACTGTGCTGCTCCGCCGCGACACACTAAAGGCACAATGGCCACGGTGGTTTGCCGAACGACGCCGAAGATTCACGCCGCTGGGCGGACCGGGGGCGAGACCTGCCGGGCCGTGCCTGGGACAGCACCCAGGCGACCGCGGTGCGTTGCGAAGCACTCTTGAAAGTGCCATTGAACGGGCGGAGAACCCGGATTTCGAGAATCGCGCATGACCGACACCCTGCCCCTCCTGGACCAGTTCCTCCGTGAAATCAGGGATGCCGTGGTGGTGGTCGATGCCGCCGGCCGCATCCTGCATCAGAACCCGGCGGCGGAAGCGCTGACCGGCTGGGCCGGCGAACAGGTGATCGGTCGGGATGCCGGGACCGTGCTCGCCGTGGATCCACTGCCGACGCAGGTTCCCTGGACGAGCGCGCTGCGCGCCGCCCTGGACTCCGGCATCGCCCACGAATACGCCGATGTCCTGCTGCACGCCCGCGACGGTGCGCGGCGGATCAATCAGACCCTGTATCCGATCCCCGATGGCCGGGGAAGGATCCTGGGCGCCGCGATCATCTCCCGCGACATCTCCCACCTCTACCCGCTGCGGGAGGAGCGCCGGATCGCCGCCATGGCGTTCGAGACCGCAGGCCCGCTGCTGGTTGCCAGTGCGGCCGACCTGCGCGTCGTGCAGGCCAACCCCGCCTGCCTGCAACTCAGCCAGTACGACGAGCGGGAGCTGGTGGGGGAATCCCTCGAATACCTCTACCGGGACCCCGACCAGCAGGAGCTGCTGGCGTTCTTCCGCGATCCGGGTCCGCCGGACCGCCTGGCCGCCAGGACCGAACGGCGCAACCGCTCCGGCCAGCGGCTGCAGCTGCTGGAGACGGCCGCCAAGGTCCGCGACGGCCGCGGCCGGGTCACCCACTTCGTGATCGGCCTGCACGATCTCACCGAAGCCATCGCCGCCACCGCCGCGCTGCGCGAAATCCAGCTCGACTACCGGCAACTGATGGAGTCCATGCACGAGGGCGTGGCGGTGATCCGCGCGGGCCGCTTCATCGAGTGCAACACCCAGTTCGCACAGATGATGGGCCGGCGCCGGGAGGAGGTGCTGGGGCGGACGCCAGAGGAGATCTCCGGCGACCTGCAGGCGGATGGCGCGACCACCGGCGAGCTGATGGCGGCGGTCACCGCCGCGGCGAAGCGGGCCGGCAACACCTGGACCACCTGGCAGGTCCGGCGCCCGGACGGCACCACGGCCGAGTTCGAAGCCAACATCACGCTATCCACCCTGGCGGGCCGGCGCGTGCTGCTGGTGACCGCACGGGATGTCACCGACCGGCGGCGCATCGAACAGGACCGCCAGCGGCTGATCGAGGAACTCGCGGCCCGCGAGAAACTGATCCGCCTGTCCAATCGGGCCTATGGCATCGCCAGCTGGGAGTACGACCCCGCCACCCGGATCATGCGCTGGTCCGACGACGCGGAGGCCGTGCTCGGCCTGGCCCCGGGCGCGCTGGCCGACGGCCTGCCCGCACTCGAGCATATCCTCCATCCCGACGACCAGGCGCCGGTCGCCGCTGCGCTGCAGCGGGCGCTGCGGGGGGAGGGATTCGAGCTCGATGTACGCATCCGGGACCGACAGGGCCGGATCCGCTGGACGCACACCCAGGCCGAAGTGGAGGCCGATGCCACGGGCCGCCCGGTGATGATCCGGGGCGCGGTGGCGGACATTTCGGAGCGCAGGGCGGCCCAGGAAACCATCGAGCGGCTGGCCTTTTTCGATCCGCTGACCGGGCTGCCCAACCGCCGGCTGCTGTTCGACCGGGTGAAACAGGCGGTGGCCGGGGCGCAGCGCCGCGGTGGCGGCGGCGCAGTGCTGTTCATCGACCTCGACCACTTCAAGCGCATCAACGACAGCCTGGGACACGGCGCCGGCGATCAGGTGCTGATCGAGATCGCCGCGCGGTTGCGGGCCCTGACCCGCGCCGAGGACACGGTCGCCCGCCTGGGCGGCGACGAATTCGTGGTGCTGCTGCACGATCTCGGCGCAGAGCTGGGAGACGTCGCCCAAAAAGTCTGGGAGATTGCCGGGCGCATACTCGCCCGCCTGTCAGGCGCCTACCGGATCGGCGACCACGACTACCATCTCTCGGCGAGCATCGGCATCGCGCTGTTTCCGGGCGACGGCGAGGACACCCTGGAGCTGCTGCACCGGGCCGACGCCGCCATGTACCAGGCCAAGGCCGAGGGGCGCAGCACAGCCTCCTTCTACCGAGCGGAGCTGCAGCGCGCCGCCGACACCCGCCTGGCCATCGAACGCGAGCTGCGTATCGCCCTGGCCCACCGACAACTGGAGCTGTTCTACCAACCCAAGGTGCTGGACGGCGAGTTGCTGGTCGGCGCCGAAGCCCTGCTGCGCTGGCGCCATCCGGAGCGCGGGTTGTTGTCGCCCGCGGAATTCATCTGCGTTGCCGAACAGACCGGGCTGATCGTCGACATCGGCGCCTGGGTGATCGACGCCGCCTGCCGCCAACTGGCGGACTGGAACCCGCCCGGCGCCGGCGATCCGCCGCTGGGACTGTCGATCAATGTCAGCCCCATCCAGTTTCGCCAACGCGACCTGGTGGCGACCGTGCAGCGCGCCCTGGAAGCACACGGCGTGGAGCCCCGGCTGCTGACCCTGGAGATCACCGAAGGCGTGCTGATCGACCGGGTGGACGAAGTGATCGACCGGCTCGGCCAGCTCAAGGCCCTGGGGGTGCGCCTGTCGATCGACGATTTCGGCACCGGCTATTCGTCGCTGGCCTATCTGCGGCGCCTGCCGCTCGACGAGCTCAAGATCGACCGCAGTTTCGTGGCCAACCTGGCGGGGGACTCCAACAATGCCGCCATCGTCGAGTCCATGGTGGCCATCGCCACAGCCTTCGGCCTGGCGGTGATCGCCGAGGGGGTGGAGACCCGCGCCGAGGCCGATTTGCTGCGCCGGCTCGGCTGCCGGTGCCACCAGGGTTATCTCTACGCCCGGCCGCTGCCGGCGGACCAATTCGAGCGCCGCTGGGCGGCGCCGGCGCTCCGCGCCATGCATCGCTGACGCACGCGCAGGCCGGGTAAGCGCAGCGCCCCAGGCCATCCGCTGGGCCGCCGCCGGCCGCTGCGGATCTCAGCGCACCCGCGGCGCCAGTTCACCCGCCGCGTAGCGCCGGCTCATCTCCTCCAGACCCAGGGCGCGGATGCGCCCGGCCTGGCCGGCGCAACCGAAGGCCTGGTAGCGCTCGACGCAGATCGCCTGCATGGCGCGGGTGGCCTCGGCGAGGTACTTGCGCGGGTCGAATTCCGCCGGCTGCTCGGCCAGGTAACGGCGGATGGCGCCGGTCGAGGCCAGCCGCAGGTCGGTGTCGATGTTCACCTTGCGCACCCCGTGGCGGATGCCCTCGACGATCTCCGCCACCGGCACCCCGTAGGTCTCCGGAATCTCGCCGCCGTGGGCGTTGATCACCGCCAGCCAGTCCTGGGGCACCGAGGACGAGCCGTGCATCACCAGGTGGGTGTTGGGGATGCGCGCGTGGATGGCCTTGATGCGGTCGATGGCGAGGATATCGCCGGTGGGCGGACGGCTGAACTTGTAGGCGCCGTGGGAGGTGCCGATGGCGATGGCGAGCGCATCCACCCGGGTGGCGGCGACGAACTCCGCGGCTTCGTCCGGATCGGTCAGCAACTGGTCGTGGCTGAGGCTGCCTTCCGCACCCACGCCGTCCTCCTCGCCGGCCTGGCCGGTTTCGAGCGAGCCGAGACAGCCCAACTCGCCCTCCACCGACACCCCGCAGGCATGGGCCATCTCCACCACCTTGCGGGTGACCTCGACGTTGTAGGCGTAGTCCGCCGGGGTCTTGCCGTCTTCCTGCAGCGAGCCGTCCATCATCACCGAGGAAAAACCGAGCTGGATGGAGCGCAGACAGACCGCCGGGCTGGTGCCGTGATCCTGGTGCATCACCACCGGGATCTGGGGGAATTCCTCGATCGCGGCCAGGATCAGGTGGCGCAGGAAGGGCGCGCCGGCGTATTTGCGCGCCCCGGCCGAAGCCTGCACGATCACCGGGCTGTCGGTCTGCGCCGCCGCCTCCATGATGGCGCGCATCTGTTCGAGGTTGTTGACGTTGAAGGCCGGCACGCCATAGCCGTGCTCGGCGGCGTGGTCGAGTAGTTGTCGCAGGCTGATCAGCGCCACGCTGGCATCCTCCTCAGGGGTTGGGTCGGGCGGTCGCGCGGGCCTCCAGGGCCGCGACCGCGGGCAGGGTCTTGCCCTCCACGTACTCGAGGAAAGCGCCGCCGCCGGTGGATACATAGGAGATCTGTCCGCCGACACCGAACAGCTCGATGGCCGCCAGGGTGTCGCCCCCGCCGGCGATGGAAAAGCCCGGATTGGCGGCGATGGCCCGCGCCACGGCTTCCGTGCCCGCCCGGAACTGCGGCTGCTCGAACACGCCCACCGGGCCGTTCCAGAGCAGGGTGCGCGCCTTGCCGATGCGCTCGGCGAACAGCGCCGCGGTGCGCGGGCCGATGTCCAGGATCAGGTCGTCGGCGGCCACTTCCCCGACCGCCTTGGTCTCGGCGGCGGCGCCGGCATCGAGGGACTTGGCGGTGACCACGTCCTCGGGCAGCGGGATCTCGCAGCGGTCGCTGAGCCGGGCGGCCACCGGCACCAGCTCGGGCTCGTGCAGGGATCGGCCGATGGGCCGGCCGGCGGCGGCCAGGAAGGTATTGGCGATACCGCCGCCGACGATCAGCTGGTCGACCCTGGCGACCAGGGACTCCAGCACCTCGAGCTTGGTCGACACCTTGGCGCCGCCGACCACCGCGAGCATGGGCCGCTCGGGACGGGCCAGCGCCCGGCCCAGGGCCTCCAGCTCGGCGGCGAGCAGCGGGCCGGCGCAGGCCTGGGGCGCAAAGCGGATCACCCCGGCGGTAGAGGCCTCGGCGCGGTGTGCGGTGCCGAAGGCGTCCATCACGAACAGGTCGCACAGCGCCGCATAGGCCCGGGCGAGGTCGTCATGGTTCTGCTTCTCACCTAGGTTGAAGCGCACGTTCTCCAGCAACACCACTTCACCGGGGGCGACCTTCACCCCGGTGCGCCAGTCGCTCACCAGGGGTACCGGCCGGCCGAGCAGCGCCGCCAGCGCCGCGGCCACCGGTGCCAGGGACAGCGCCGGATCGGGCACGCCCTCCTTTGGACGGCCGAGGTGGGACATCAGGATCAGCGCGGCATTGGCGTCCAGCGCGCGCTGGAGGGTGGGCAGCGCGGCGCGCAGGCGCAGGTCGGAGGTCACCCGGCCGTCCTTGACGGGCACGTTGAAATCCTCGCGGATCAACACCCGCCGGCCGGCGAGCGGAAAGTCGCTCATCAGGGGAATCGTCATGATCTGCTCTCCCAGCGCGGGGCCGGTCGCGCCCCGTCTCGATTCAGCCTAGGTGAAGCCATGCACGCCCTGTACATGGCTTCTGTCGCGAGTCCGGTACAGCCCGGACTCGCTCCCGCACCTCGAGCACTTGCGTGCTTGAGGTGCGACCGGCCATCCCTGGCCGGGCTGAGAGCTTGAAAAATTCACAAGCTCTCAGCGCAGCAGCGGACGCCAGTACCTCAGGATGTCGAGCATGCGGTTGGCGTAACCCCATTCGTTGTCGAACCACACCAGCACCTTGACCAGCCGCCGGCCGGCCACCCGGGTCTGGCTGGCGTCCACCACCCCGGAATGGGGATCGTGGTTGAAGTCACAGGAGGCCAGGGGCTCCTCCGTATAGCCCAGGATGCCTTCCAGGGCTCCACCAGCGGCGGCGTGCAGGATCCGGTTGACCTCGGCTTCGCCGGTATCCCGGCCGACCTGTATGGACAGGTCGATGGCCGAAACGTTCTGGGTCGGCACCCGCATCGCCTGGGCCGCGAAGCGGCCGGCCAGCTCCGGCAGCACCCGGTCGATGCCGCGGGCCAGCGCGGTGTCCACGGGGATGATCGACTGGATCGCCGCCCGGGTCTTGCGCAGATCCGTGTGGTGGTAGGAATCCAGCACCGGCTGATCGTTCATCGCCGAATGGATGGTGGTGATCACCCCGGCCTCGATGCCCAGCGCGCGGTGCAGCACCTCGATCACCGGCACCACGCAGTTGGTGGTGCAGGAGGCGGCGGAGACGATCCGGTGCTCGGCGCGCAACTGACTGTGGTTGATGCCCCACACCAGGGTGGCGTCGACATCGGGCTGCGCCGGCTGGGAGAACAGCACCCGGGAGGCGCCGGCCGCCAGGTGGCGCTCGGCGCCGGCGCGATCGGAAAAGGTGCCCGAGCATTCCAGCACCACATCGACCCGGTGGGCGGCCCAGGGCAGTCGCTCCACGGCCTGGATGCGGCTGACCGCGATCGGCCAGTCGCCGAGCCGCAGGGTATCCCCGCTCCCGCTCACCGGCGCCGGGAAGCGGCCGTGGGTGGAGTCGTAGCGGGTCAGATAGAGGATGGTGTCGAGGTCGGCGATCTCGTTGATCGCCACCACCCGCAGCTCGTCGAACAGCCGCCGCTCGAACAGGGCGCGCACCAGGCTGCGGCCGATGCGGCCATAGCCGTTGATGGCGAGCCGCAGCGGCATCAGCCGAGCAACGCCTCGGCGGCGGCGGCGAGCTGTTCGGGGGTGAAGCCGAAATGGGCGAGCAGGGCCCCGGCCGGCGCCGAGGCGCCGAAGCCGGTCATGCCCACCACGGCACCGTCGAGCCCGACGTATTTGCGCCAATGATCCGCCTGGGCCGCTTCCACCGCGAGGCGGGCGCGCACCGCGCGCGGCAGCACCGCCTCGCGCCAGGCCTCCGGCTGGGCGTCGAAGCGCTCGCAGCAGGGCATGGACACCAGCCGCACCCGGCGCCCCGCGGCGGCCAGCCGCTCGGCGGCGGCCAGGGCGATGGCCACCTCCGAGCCGGTGGCGATCAGGATCAGCTCCGGGGTCCCGGCGCAGTCGCGCAGCACATAGCCGCCGCGGGCGATGGCTTCCAGTTGGCCCGGGTCGCGCACCTGGTGGGGCAGGTTCTGGCGCGACAGGGCGAGCGCGGTGGGCCCGTCGCGGCGCTCGAGCGCCGCGCGCCAGGCGACCGCGGTCTCCACCGCGTCGCAGGGCCGCCAGGTCTCCAGGTTGGGGGTGGCGCGCAGCATGGCCAGGTGTTCGACCGGCTGGTGGGTGGGGCCGTCCTCGCCCAGGCCGATGGAATCGTGGGTCAGCACAAAGATGTGGCGCTGCTTCATCAATGCCGCCATGCGCAGCGCGTTGCGGCAGTAGTCCGCGAACACCAGGAAGGTGGCGCTGTAGTGGATGAAGCCGCCGTACAGGGCAATGCCGTTGCCGATCGCGGCCATGGCGAACTCGCGCACGCCGTAATGCAGGTAGTTGCCGCCGGGGGCGGCGGCGGTGAGCGCCCGGCTGCCCTTCCAGATGGTGTTGTTGGAGCCGGCGAGGTCGGCCGAACCGCCGATCAGTTCCGGCAGCAGCGGGCCGTAGGCATCCAGGCAGTTCTGCGAGGCCTTGCGGGTGGCGATGCTGTCGCCGCACTCCTGACACTGGCGCAGGTAGGCCGCCGCCGTGGCCGCGAACTCCGCCGGCAGGTCGCCGCGCCAGCGCCGCTCCAGTTCGGCGGCGAGTTCGGGAAAGGCCTGCCGGTAGCGATCCAGCCGCTCCCGCCAGGCCGCCTCGGCGGCGGCGCCGCGCCCCCGGGCGTCCCAGGCGGCGCGGATCGGCGCCGGAATCTCGAACGGCGGCGCCGTCCAGCCCAGCGCCGCGCGGGCGGCGGCCACCTCGGCCTCGCCCAGGGGTGCGCCGTGGCATTCCTCCTTGCCCTGCTTGTTGGGCGCGCCGAAACCGATCACCGTGCGGCAGCAGATCAGCGCGGGGCGCGCGGTATCCGCCCGCGCCTGTTCGATGGCCGCCGCGACGGCGGCGGCGTCATGGCCGTCGACCGCCGCGATCACCTGCCAGCCGTAGGCGGCGAAGCGCCCCGGGGTGTCGTCGGTGAACCAGCCCGCCACCTCCCCGTCGATGGAGATGCCGTTGTCGTCGTAGAAGACGATCAGCTTGCCCAGCCCCAGGGTGCCGGCCAGCGAGCAGGCCTCGTGGGAGAGACCTTCCATCAGGCAGCCGTCGCCGGCGAACACATAGGTATGGTGGTCGATCAGCTGATGGCCGGGGCGGTTGAACCGGGCCGCCAGCGCGCGCTCGGCGATCGCCATACCCACGGCATTCGCCAGCCCCTGGCCGAGCGGGCCGGTGGTGGTCTCCACGCCCGGGGTCTCGCCGTATTCCGGGTGCCCGGGAGTCTGCGAATGGAGTTGGCGAAAGCGCTGCAATTCCGCCATCGGCAGGTCGTAGCCGGTCAAGTGGAGCAACGAATACAGCAGCATGGAGCCGTGGCCGTTGGAGAGCACGAAGCGATCGCGGTTGGGCCAGGCGGGATTGGCCGGGTTGTGGACCAGGTAGTGGTTCCACAGCACCTCGGCGATATCGGCCATGCCCATGGGCGCACCCGGATGGCCGCTGTTGGCCCGCTGCACGGCATCCATGCTCAGCGCCCGGATGGCGTTGGCGAGATCGCGGGGCTCGGTCATCGGACCCTCGGGCAGGGCGGAAAGGGGCGCTATTCTCCCGTACTGCACCCGGGGCGTAAAGGAACGGACCGGCCCGCGCTGCACACGCAATCCAGTCTTCGCAAAAGTCCTGCGATTGCGGTCGTTTCCCAACACCACCTACCGGATACGGCCCTCTGCGGAGAGGCGCCGCCGGCGTGATCGCCTTCGCAGGCTTCAACCCCCCGCGGGCCTTCGAAGCACTTGATTGACGCCCCTCGTCCACCGGTTATATGCTCGCGCAGGGAAGCGCAAGGAACCCCGTCACATTCTTTTGATTCCACCCCACACCACACCGCTGGCTTGCCTGCGGGTATCTCTCAAGGAGCACGAAATCAATGAAGAAAATCGCTTTTGCCGCGGCAGCGGCAGTGGCCTTTGCCTTGTCCGCCAGCACCCAGGCCGGTCCGGTGGTCATCGGCGGTGATGACCTGAACGATCATGGCTCTTGGGATGGAAGCGCCAACCTTGAGGGATGGCTTTACATCCAGAACGCCCTGGCCAGCCTGATCCCCCAGGTCACCTTGAGCGGCAACGACGGCACCATCGTGGTGCTGGGCTCGGACCCCTCCAGCATCCCGACAGTGACCAGCGACGATGGCTGTACCGCCGCCTATTTCCCGGCGCAGGCCCTGGTGCCACCGCGTACGGTCAACTGTATCGAGGGTGACGTAGCGATCGCGGCCTACCTGTCCGGCGTTGCCGGCGGCACCAACCGACCGGCGGTGATTGTCTATCCCGGCAACGGCACCAGCAATGACGTCGACGCTGCGGAAGAGGCGGCCTGGGCCGCCGGCGCGACCACGATCGCCAACTATGTGGCCGCCGGTGGCGGCCTGCTGGCGCATGAAGGCGACTTTACCTGGCTGACTGCGCTGCTGCCGGGAATCGTCGTGACACCCTCCTGCGTAGCAGACCCGGGCGCCACGCTTACAACCGCGGGCAGCACGGCCTTTCCCACGCTCACCGACGCCGACATCAACGCCGGACCCTGCCATGCGAGTTTCAGCGGCGATTTCGGCGGCCTCCAGGTGCTGGCAAACGACGGCAGCGTTCCTCCCCTGCCCTTTATCCTGGGGGGCGGCAGCGGCACCACTTTCGAAGGGGCGCCAATGAGCATCCCGGCGCTGAATCCCTGGATGCTTGCCCTGCTCGCAGCCTTGCTCGGGCTCATGGCGCTGCATGGGCTGGGTCGCCGGCGCCCCGATTCCAACTGAAGCAGGAGCCGCGCGCCTCCCTCGGGGAGGCGCGCAGTCATCCCGGCAAGTCTTCTCAGTCAATACCAGAAACGCGCCTGCCACCCGAAATCAGGCTCGCAATCCCCACCGCCGGCCAGCGGTGAGTCTCCGGCCGCCGAATTTATGCGCTTGCCGGTTCGGGTAATCGATCGTCCGGCCCAATGCTCTCCCGTACTGCACCCGGGGCGTAAGGGAACGGACCGGCCGGCCGCAGATGCATCGAAATATTTTGATGCACAGGTTCGGCTGCGGTAGAGTGGCGGCCATGACTGCGCCCGACCGCCACCCGCACTGCGCGGAAGCCGCCGCGGAACCGGCCGCGCTGGCCGCCATCATCGCCCTGTGCAAGGCGCTGGGCGACCCGCTGCGCGCGCAGATCCTGCGCGTGCTGGCCGGCGACACCTACAGTGTGGCCGAGCTGTGCCACATCTTCGGCGTCCGCCAGCCGGCCCTCAGCCACCATCTCAAGATCCTCGCCGGCTGCGGCCTGGTTGCCCCGCGCCGGGAGGGCACCTTCGTGTTCTATCGCCGCGCGGCGCGGCTCGCCGACCGGCTCGACCCGGTCCGCACCCAGCTCTGCCGGAATCTGGACGAGTGCCCGCTGGAGCCGGCGCTGGCGCGGCGGTTGGCGGAAGTCGAGCAGGCGCGGGCCGAGCGCTCGCTGGCGTTTTTCCGCCGCCATGCGACCGCCTTCCGCGAGCACCAGGACCTGATCGCGAGTTACCCGCAGTACGGCGCCACCCTGGTCGAGTTGCTGGATCGGGTGCGCCGGCCGGCGGATCGCATCGCCATCGAGATCGGGCCGGGCGAGGGCGAGCTGCTGGGCGAGCTGGCGCCGCGCTTCGCGCGGGTGGTGGCGCTCGACAATTCGCCGGCGATGCTGGCCCGCGCGCGGGAGTTCGCGGCGTCGCACCGGCTCGTCAATGTCGATTGCGTGCTCGGCGATACCGCCACCGGCACCCGCGAGGGGTTCCGCGCGCCGCTGATCACGCTCAACATGGTCCTCCACCACAACGCCTCGCCGGCGCGCATGCTGCGCGATCTGGCGGCCATGCTCGAACCCGGCGGCTCGCTGCTGGTCACCGAGCTGTGCGCCCACCACCAGGACTGGGCGCGCACCGCCTGCGGCGATCTGTGGCTGGGTTTCGAGCCCGAACTGCTCGACGAATGGGCGGCGGCCGCCGGCCTCGCCGCCGGCGAGGGGCAGTTCCTGGCGCTGCGCAACGGTTTCCGGATCCAGGTCCGGCAATTCATCCGCCCCGCCGCCGGGCGCGGCGGATCCCCGCTATCCCTTCAGCACTGAGGATGCCAGCCACCATGAGCCAGTATTCCACCTTCACTTCGGAGTCGGTGTCCGAGGGCCATCCCGACAAACTGGCCGACCAGATCTCCGACGCCATCCTCGACGCGGCGCTGGCGCAGGACAGATACTCGCGGGTCGCCTGTGAAACCCTGGTGAAGACCGGGGTCGCCATCATCGCCGGGGAGATCACCACGGCCGCGGTGATCGATTACGAGAAGCTCGTCCGCGACGTCATCATCGGGGTCGGTTACGACTCGTCCAGCGTGTATTTCGACGGCGCGACCTGCGGCGTGCTCAACCTGATCGGGGCGCAGTCCCCGGACATCGCCCAGGGCGTCGACCGCGCCCGGCCCGAGGACCAGGGCGCGGGCGATCAGGGGTTGATGTTCGGCTACGCCACCAACGAGACCGACGCCCTGATGCCCGCCCCTATCCTCTATTCCCATCGCCTGGTGGAACGCCAGGCCGAGGCGCGCAAATCGGGCCTGCTGCCCTGGCTGCGGCCGGACGCCAAATCCCAGGTCACCTTCCGCTACGAGAACGGCAAGCCGGTGGCGGCCGATGCCATCGTACTCTCCACCCAGCATGCGCCGGACGTCTCCGACCGCGACATCCACGACGGCGTGATGGAGCTGATCATCCACCAGGTGATTCCCCGCGAGTGGCTGCACCGGGACACCCGGATTCACATCAACCCCACCGGCCGGTTCGAGATCGGCGGCCCGATGGGCGACTGCGGGCTCACCGGGCGCAAGATCATCGTCGATTCCTACGGCGGCATGGCGCGCCACGGCGGCGGGGCCTTCTCGGGCAAGGATCCCTCCAAGGTCGACCGCTCGGCCGCCTACGCCGGCCGCTACGTGGCCAAGAACATCGTCGCCGCCGGCCTCGCCGAGCGCTGCGAGATCCAGGTGTCCTACGCCATCGGCGTGGCCGAGCCGACCTCGATCGCGATCAACACCTTCGGCACCGGCAGGCTCCCCGAGGCGGACCTGGTGGCCCTGGTGCGCGAGATCTTCGACCTGCGCCCCTACGGCCTGATCCGGGAGCTCGATCTGCTGCATCCCATCTACCAGCCGACCGCGGCCTACGGCCACTTCGGCCGCACGCCGCAGGAGCGGGAGTACCGCTACGAGGTGCGCGAGAGCGGCCAGAAGGTCATCAGGACCCACCGCGCCACCACCTTCACCTGGGAGCGCACCGACCGGGTCGAGGCGCTGCTCGCCGGCGCGAAGTGACCCGCCGACCACTGCCGGCGCCATCGACGACCGCTTGACCACAGGAACCAGGCCATGAACGCGAACACCCAACCCCGCGGCGATTTCAAGGTCGCCGACCTCAGCCTCGCCGACTGGGGCCGGCGCGAGATCGAGATCGCCGAGACCGAGATGCCGGCGCTGATGGCGCTGCGTGAACAGTACCGCGCGGCGCAGCCGCTGGCGGGAGCCCGCATCCTCGGCTGCATCCACATGACCATCCAGACCGCGGTGCTGATCGAGACCCTGCGCGTCCTGGGCGCCGAGGTGCGCTGGTCGTCGTGCAACATCTTTTCCACCCAGGACCACGCCGCCGCCGCCATGGCCGCGGCCGGGGTGGCGGTGTACGCCTGGAAGGGCGAGACCGAGGCCGAGTACGACTGGTGCATCGAGCAGACCATCCTCAAGGACGGCCGGCCCTGGAACGCCAACATGGTGCTCGACGACGGCGGCGACCTGACCCGGATGCTGCACGACAAATACCCGGCAGTGCTCGACGGCGTCCACGGCATCACCGAGGAGACCACCACCGGCGTCCACCGGCTGCACGAGATGCTCGCCCGCGGCGCGCTCAAGGTGCCGGCGATCAACGTCAACGACTCCGTCACCAAGTCCAAGAACGACAACAAGTACGGCTGCCGCCACAGCCTCAACGACGCCATCAAGCGCGCCACCGACCACCTGCTGGCCGGCAAGCGCGCGCTGGTGATCGGCTATGGCGACGTCGGCAAGGGCTCGGCCCAGTCGCTGCGCCAGGAGGGCATGATCGTGCGCATCGCCGAGGTGGACCCGATCTGCGCCATGCAGGCCTGCATGGACGGCTACGAGGTGGTCTCGCCCTACCGCGACGGGATCAACACCGGCGAGCCCGACTGCATCGACCGGGCGCTGCTGGCGCAGACCGATCTGGTGGTGACCGCCACCGGCAATGTCGACGTCTGCGACCGCCACATGCTGGCGGCG
Source organism: Pseudomonadota bacterium (assembly GCA_049325095.1). Taxonomy (GTDB): domain Bacteria; phylum Pseudomonadota; class Gammaproteobacteria; order Pseudomonadales; family Porticoccaceae; genus JAGPUQ01. The sequence goes on from JBMOPO010000032.1 coordinate 33,575, forward strand.
CTCAAGTGCGGCGCCGTGGTCTGCAACATCGGCCACTTCGACCACGAGATCGACACCGCCTTCATGCGCCGCCACTGGGCCTGGGAGGAGGTCAAGCCCCAGGTCCACAAGATCCATCGCGCCGCCTCCCGGGAGGCCGCCGGCGGCGACCACATCCTGCTGCTCTCCGAGGGCCGGCTGGTGAACCTGGGCAACGCCACCGGGCACCCGAGCCGGGTCATGGACGGCTCCTTCGCCAACCAGGTGCTGGCCCAGATCCACCTCTACCAGCAGGCGTTCGCCGACCAGCCGCCGGAGGCCCGGCGCTCGCTGCTGCGGGTCGAAGTGCTGCCGCGACACCTCGACGAGGAGGTCGCCGCGCACATGGTGCGGGGGTTCGCCGGGGTCATCACCCGGCTCACGCCCAAACAGGCGGCCTACATCCAGGTGCCGGTGGAAGGACCCTTCAAGCGCTCCGACTACCGCTACTGAAGGCCGCGCATGGACCTGCGGCTGCCCCTCAGCTTCGAGTTCTTCCCGCCCCGGAGCGCGGCGGGCCTGGCCGGCCTGCAGGCGGTGCGGGCGGCGCTGGCGGCCTTCGCGCCCGAGTTCTACTCGGTGACCTACGGGGCCGGCGGCTCCACCCGGGACACCACCCTGGCCGCGGTGGTGGCACTGCATGAGCGCGGCTGCCCGGTGGCGCCCCACCTGTCCTGCGGCGGCGACGACACCGCGGCGGTGCTGGAGCTGGTGGACCGCTACCGGACGGCCGGGATTCGCCGCCTGGTGGCGCTGCGCGGCGATCCCCCGTCCGGGACCGGCGGCCGAGCGCGACTGGTGCACGCCAACGAACTGGTGGCGCTGCTGCGCCGCCACGCCGGCGATCACTTCCGCATCCACGTGGCCGCCTACCCGGAGATCCACCCCGAGGCACGCAGCTACGCCGAGGACATCCGCTGGCTGGGGGAGAAGTTCGCCGCCGGCGCCGACGCCGCCATCACCCAGTACTTCTACAATGCCGACGCCTACTTTCATTTCCTGGACGCCTGCGCCGCGGCGGGCATCGACCGGCCGGTCGTGCCCGGCATCATGCCGATCACCAACCACCAGAACCTGATGCGCTTCTCGGCGCGCTGCGGCGCCGAGATCCCCCGCTGGCTGGAGCGGCGGCTGGCGGGCTGGGGCGCAGACGAGGCGGGGCTGCGCGCCTTCGGCGTCGAGGTGGTGGCGCGGCTGTGCGAGCGGCTGATCGCGGGCGGCGCGCCGGGGCTGCACTTCTACACCCTCAACCAGGCGGAGGCGACCAGCGCCATCCTGCGCGCCCTGGGCCGGCCCGAAAGCCGCTGAGGCCATGGCGATCCCGCGCGTCTTCACCGATCAGCCGCTGGCCGAGGGCGCCGAGGTCGAACTCGAGGCCGGGCCCAGCCATCACCTGCTGCGGGTGCTGCGGCTCCCGCCGGGGGCGGAGCTGCGGCTGTTCAACGGCCGCGGCGGCTGCCACGCGGCGCGGCTCGCGGGCCAGACCGGCGGCCGCGCCCGGGTCCGGGTGGGCGACTTCAGCGCGCTCGACCGCGAATCCCCGCTCGCCGTCGAACTGGCGATCGGCATCTCCCGCGGCGAGCGCATGGACTGGATCGTGCAGAAGGCGGTGGAGCTGGGTGCGGCCGCGATCCGGCCGCTGCTCACCGCGCGCACCGAGGTGCGCCTGAGCGACGCACGCTGGGAGAAAAAACTCGCCCACTGGGGCCAGATCGCCATCGCCGCCTGCGAGCAGTGCGGGCGCAACCGGGTGCCGCCCATCCATCCGCCCCAACCGCTGGCCGCGGCGCTGGCGGCGGCGGGCGGCCTGCGCCTGGTGTTGGCGCCGGGGGCCGAACGCCCGCTGGCGCAACTGGCCGCGACGCCCGGCTCGGTGACCCTGCTGGTCGGCCCCGAAGGCGGCCTGGCGCCCGGCGAGCTCGCCGCCGCGGAGGCCGCCGGCTTCCAGGCGGTCGCCCTGGGCCCGCGGGTGCTGCGCACCGAGACCGCCCCGCTCGCCGCGCTGGCGATCTGTCAGGCGCTCTGGGGCGACCTCGGCTGATACAGATCAGCTCCCCACTTCCTCCCGCCACACCAGCCGGAACAGGTCGTCGCGGCGGTCCTTGCGATTGGTGACCGCGCCCTCGTGGCGCAGCCGGGTGAGGCGCTCCAGATCGAGGTCGGCGATCAGCGCCATCTCGGTATTGGGCGTGCTCTCGGCAATGACGGCGTCGTGAGGAAAGGCAAAGTCGGAGGGAGTGTAAACGGCGGACTGGGCGTACTGCAGGTCCACGTTCTGCACCTGGGGCAGGTTGCCGACGCTGCCGCCGATCACCACATAGCACTCGTTCTCGATGGCCCGTGCCTGGGCGCAGCGCTGCACGCGCAGAAAGGCGTTCTTGGTATCCGTCCAGAAGGGGACGAAGAGGATGTCCATGCCCTGTTCGGCGAGCAGCCGGCCCAGCTCGGGAAACTCCACGTCGTAGCAGATGAGAATGCCGATGCGGCCGGCGTCGGTGTCGAACACCTGCAGGCTGTCACCCCCGGAGATGACCCAGTCGCGGCGCTCGTGGGGAGTGATGTGCAGCTTGGGCTGGACGCCGATGGTGCCGTCGCGCCGGCACAGGTAGGCGTTGTTCTGCAGTCGATCCCCCACCATCACCGGGATGCTGCCGGCGATCAGGTTGATGTTGTAGGACACCGCGAACTGGGCCATGGCCTCGACGCTGCGCTCGGCGAAGGTTGCCAGGAAGCGAATCGCCTCGTATTGGTTGCTCTGGTCGCCCAGGCCCATCAGGGGCGCGTTGAAGAACTCCGGAAAGAGGACGAAATCCGCCTTGTAATCGGCCACGCAGTCGACGAAAAACTCCACCTGGCGCAGCCATTCGTCGAATGAACGGCTGAGCCGCATCTGCCACTGCATCACCCCCACCCGCACCACGCTCTTGCGGAGATTGGCGATAGCGACGCCCTCGGGTTCGTAAAGAATGTTGTTCCACTCCAGCAGGGTCGCATAGCCCCGGGAGCGCTCGTCGGCGGGCAGATAGGCGCGCAGCAGGCGCTTGACCTCGAAATCATTGGCGAGCTGAAAGCTGAGGATGGGGTCGTGGATCTCGCGGTTGCGCACCGCCTCGATGTACTGGGTCGGCGTGAGCCGGGCGGCGTGCTCGTGATAGTTGACGATGCGCCCGCCGGCCAGAATGGCGCGCAGGTTGAGATTGCGACAGAACTCCTTGCGCGCGTCATAGAGACGCCGCCCCAGGCGCAGCCCCCGGTAGTCCGGGTCCACGAACACGTCCATGCCGTAGAGTGCATCGCCCTCGGGATCGTGATGGATGCGGTCGCGCCGCGCCATCAGATCCTCGTAGGTGTGCGCACGGCTGAACCTGTCGTAGCTGCAGCGCACGCTGAGCGCCGCTCCCACCAGGCGGCCGTGGTCCTCGATCACGATCTGGCCCTCGGGAAAATCGGCGATCAGGGCCCGGATCGAACTCTCCGGCCAGGCGCCGCTGATATCGGCGTACACCTCCTCCATCAATTCCCTAAGCCGCGGGTAGTCCGCCAAAGTCAGACTGCGGACTTTCAGGTGGAGGTCGGCGGGCATTTCGCTGGTCATGGCGCGGTCTACCGAAAAACTGCGTCCCTAGCGTAGCAGAGGCTTCCGCCGCCCCGCCCGCGCGACGGCGGCCAGCGCCAGATCCGCGAGCAGCGACAGCAGCAGGCCGGCGCCCAGACCCCAGGCGATGACCTCCGGCCGCAGGGACACCCGATAGTCGTAGCCGGCCGCGGCCTCCGCCAGCAGCTCCCGGTCGGCGGCGACGGCGACGTGCCAGGTGCGGGCGTACCAGGGCCCGGCCAGGGCTTCGGCCTCGGCGGCGAGGTGCGCAGCCCGGGCCGCCAAGGCGGCGACCGGATCGCCGGTCGCCCCGACCACCGGATCGGGATTGGCCCGATAGCGCTCGACCAGGGTATCCAGATCCCCCCCGAAATGGCGCCGGGCGATGGCGGCGAACGGCTCCAGGGCGCGGCGTGCCTCGGCCAGGTGCGCCTGCACCACAACCTCGTATTGCCGGATGAAACCCGGCACCTGGACGCCGGCCAGCAGGCCGGCGGCGAACAGCAACAGGCGCAGGTGCGCGCGCAGCATGGCGGATCAGGGCGCGGCCAGGGCGGCGCGCAGCGCGGCGATCACCGGCGCGGTCTGCGGCCGGACGCCGCGCCACAGGGCGAAGGATTCCGCCGCCTGTTCGACCAGCATCCCCAGGCCGTCGGCCAGCGCCGCCGCGCCCTGTTGCCCGGCCCGGCGCAGAAAGGGGGTGGGCGCGGCGCCGTACATCATGTCGTAGGCGTTGCCGCCCGCCAGCACCCCCGCCGGCAGCGGCGGCGTTTCGCCGGCGAGGCCCGCGCTGGTGGCATTGATCACCAGGTCGAACGGCGCTTCGGCGCGCAGCTCGGCGAAGCCGCTGCCGGCGATCGCGCCCAGGGCGGCGAACTCCGCGGCCAGGCGCACGGCCTTCTCCGCGGTGCGGTTGGCGATCCGCACCAGTGCCGGGCGCTGCTCCAGCAGGGGGCCCAGGGCGCCCCGGGCGGCGCCGCCGGCACCCAGGATCAGCACCCTGCGGCCGGCGATGGACCAGCCCAGGTTGAGGGTCAGATCCCGCACCAGGCCGACCCCGTCGGTGTTGTCGCCGAGCACGCCGCCGTCAGGCTCCAGCGCCAGGGTGTTGACCGCCGCCGCGCGGCGCGCCCGCGCACTCAGCCGGGTGGCGAAGCGGTACGCATCCTCCTTGAAGGGCAGGGTGACATTGGCGCCGCGGCCGCCACCGGCGAAGAAGGCGCCGGCCGCCGCCGCGAATTCCCCCAGCGGCACCAGCAGCCGGTCGTAGCTCAGGTCCTGCCCGGTCTGGGCGGCGAAGGCGGCGTGCACGCGCGGGGACGGGCTGTGGGCGACGGGGTTGCCGAACAGGACGTAGCGGTCGGTCATGGCACAGCGGCGGGGTGGCGGAGACCCATTCTAGCCGCCCCGCGCCGCGGCCGCCGGCTCAGGCGGGATGATCCGCCCAGTCGCGCGGCGGCAGGAAGCGCTCATGGAGCTCGGCCTCGCGGCTGCCGGGCTGCGGATGCCAGTCGTAGTCCCAGCGCACCAGCGGCGGCAGCGACATGAGGATCGACTCGGTGCGGCCCCCGGTCTGGAGGCCGAACAGGGTGCCGCGGTCGTAGACCAGGTTGAACTCCACGTAGCGGCCGCGCCTGTGGAGCTGGAAGTCGCGCTCGCGCTCGCCGTAGGCCAGATCCTTGCGCCGGGCGAGGATCGGCCGGTAGGCCGGGAGGTAGGCCTCGCCGATGGCGCGCGCCAAGGCGAAGCAGGTGGCGAAATCGGGTTCGTTGAGGTCGTCGAAGAACAGGCCGCCGATGCCGCGGGCCTCGCCCCGGTGGCGGAGGTGGAAATACTGGTCGCACCACTGTTTGAAGCGCGGGTAGACCCCGGCCCCGAAGGGCTCGCAGGCGGCGCGGGCCACCCGGTGCCAGTGGACGCAATCCTCGACATAGCCGTAGCAGGGCGTGAGATCGAAGCCGCCGCCGAACCACCACACCGGCTCCCGGCCGGGTCGCTCGGCGACGAAGAAGCGGATGTTGGCGTGGGAGGTGGGGGCATGGGGATTGCGCGGGTGGATCACCAGGGACACGCCCATCGCCTCGAAGCCGCAGCCGGCAAGCTCGGGGCGCGCGGCGGTCGCCGCCGCCGGCAGGGCCTGGCCGTGCACATGGGAGAAGTTGACCCCGCCCTTCTCGATGGCGGCCCCTTCGGCGAGCACCCGGGTGCGGCCTCCGCCGCCACCGGGGCGCTGCCAGTCGTCCTGGCGGAAGCGGGCGCCGCCATCCTCCGCCTCCAGCGCGGCGCAGATGTCGTCCTGCAATTGCTCCAGCCAGCGGCGTACGGCGGCTTTGTCCATGGGGTCGGCCTCTCGAGGGATGTTCAGCCGGGGCGGATCACCGCCCCGGTGCGCAGGTCGCGGATCTCGCTGGGCCGGCGACGCAGTCCGACCCGCCCCGGGGTGCAATGGTCCACGCCGGCGCCGAAATATGCCTTGACCTCCCGCAAGCGGACCGCCGGCGGCAGGCCCTGGGGGTTGGCGGAGGTCGATACGATGGCGCCCCCGAAGGCGCGGCTCAGGGCCGCCGCCACCGGGTGCGCCGTGACCCGCACCGCCAGGGTGCCGCGGCCGCCGGTGACCAGCCGGGAGGCGCGGCCGTTGTCGGGCACCAGCCAGGTCACTGGGCCCGGCCAGGTCGCCGCCATGCGCGCCAGATCGCGCCGGCCCAGGCCGTGCAGATAGGGCCTCAGCATGGCCGGCTCGGCGGCCACCAGGATCAGCCCCTTGTCGGCGGCGCGGCCCTTGAGGGCCAGCACCCGCGCGACCGCGGCCTCGTCGTCCGGGTCGCAGCCCAGCCCCCATACCGCCTCGGTGGGATAGGCCACCACCCCGCCGGCGCGCAGGGCGCGCGCGGCAAGGCGGATCCGGGGATGCGCGAACCGGCCCAAGCACGGCCTCCGGGGTTTCGCCAGCGGTCTGCGGCGGGCCGCAGAGGCTACCCAAAGGCTCGGGCGGCGACAACACCGCGCCCGCTCCCGGCGGCGGTCGCCGGGTGGCGCCCGGTATCTGCGCGACTGCGCGGACCGGTTGTGATTTCACCGCCGGCGCAGCCAGGTGCCGGCGCGCTGCTCCACCAGCCCGGCGAGTTCCAGTTCCACCAGGGCCGCGGTGAGCTGCGGGCTATCCAGTCCGGTGCGTGCGACCAGGAGGTCGACGCCGGCGGGATCGTGGCCCAGGGCGCTCAACACCAGTTCCGCCGCGGGGCCGCCGGGGGCCGGACCGGCGGCCGGCGCGGCCTCCTCGCCCTTGAACGCCAGCAGGCCGCCGAGCTGGGCCACCACATCGGCGACGGTCTCGACCAGGGTCGCGCCTTCCCGTATCAGTTGGTGGCAGCCGCGCGCCAGGGGATTGTGGATGGAGCCCGGCACCGCGCACACCTCCCGCCCCTGCTCGAGCGCCTGCCGGGCGGTGATCAGCGAGCCGCTGCGCAGCGCGGCCTCGACCACCAGCACCCCCAGGCTGAGACCGGCGATGATCCGGTTGCGGCGCGGAAAGTTGCCGGGGCGCGGCGGAGTGCCGGGCGGAAACTCGGAGACCAGGGCGCCGCCGGCCGCCGGGATCGCGTCGCCCAGCCGCTGGTGCTGGCGCGGGTAAATGCGGTCGATGCCGGTGCCCAGCACCGCCACCGTCACGCCGGCGTCCAAGGCGCCCCGATGGGCGGCCGCGTCGATCCCCACCGCCAGGCCGCTGACCACGGCAAAGCCCCCGGCCGCCAGATCGGCGGCGAAGCGCCGCGCGGTGTCCTGACCGGCACCGCTGGCGTGGCGGCTGCCGACCACGGCGATGGCCGGCAGCGCCAGGGCGGAGGGATCGCCCCGCCCGTAGAGCAGGGGCGGCGGCGAGGAGATCTGGCGGAGCAGGGCCGGATAGTCGGGATCGGTGAGCGCGAGCAGGAAGACGCCGGGCTGGGTCAGGGGTTCGGGCAGCGCCCCCGAACCCGGATCCGGGTGGGCCTCGCGGCAGGCGCGCAGTGCCGCCCGCAGGGGTTCCGGAACTGCGGTCAGCGGCCCCGCGAACGCCGCTGCGAAACTCCCGCTGGCGCGCACCAGGGCCAGGGCGGCCGCAGCCCCGAGGCCGGGCCAACTGATCAAGCGGTGGGCGCACACCGCCTCCGGGGTCGCTGGCATCGGCTCCCTCCCTGAGCCCGGAAGACGCGCCGCTCAGCTCAGGGTTCGCGCACCAGATCGCCGACCTGCAGCGGCCGGCTGGCATGCATCACCAGCCCGAAGCTCATCTGCTCGAAGGTGCGAAACACCATCAGCAGCCCGGCGCGCTCGGGCGGCAGGGTGACCATGTCTTCGGCGATGCGATCGCGGACCACTTCGCCGGCCTTGTGGATCGCCAGGGTGTCGCCGATCTCGATGCCGTCCTCCGCGCCGCGATTGATGGCCACCACGTCCAGGTGACCGACGTTGGCGATACCGCCCTCGACCGCCATGATCACGCCCTCGGTGCCGATCGGCGGCGCGCTGGGATAGAACACGGTCTCGACCTTGCGGTCTTCCACCGGCAGGATGCGGTCGCCGATGCGGATCTCCTCGACGCTGCGGGTGGCCGCCAGGGTCAGGACCTCGCCATTGACCGCCTTGAGCTTGCCCGAGCCGATGTCCTGGGCGCGGACGCCGAGGATCTCACCGGTCTCCGGATCCACATAGTTGCCGCCGTTGCGGTACACCCCCCAGAAGTTCTGCCCTGCGGGGACTTCGCCGCGCACATAGAAGTCGTCGCCGGCGCCGACGATGATGCTCTTCTCCTGGCCCGCGACCACGTGGGGCGCCGCCTCCAGCTCTCCCGGGGCCACTACCCGGGTCCTGGACAGAAAGGTGTCGATGATGTCGAGCGGCAGCGCCGGGACGGCCTCGCCATGGGGCTCCACCCGGACCTGCGGGCCCAGTTTGACCTCGCGCCCGCGGTTGAGGGTGAGCCGCGGCCGGCCATCGACATAGATCAGGCTGATTTCATCGCCGGGATAGATCAGGTGAGGGTTGGCGATCTGCGGGTTGACGTGCCAGATCTCCGGCCACAGCCAGGGCTTGCGCAGGAAGAAGGCGGCGATGTCCCACAGGGTGTCGCCCTTCTTGACCACGTAGCGGTCGGGAACATCCGGATTGAAGGGCTCCGGCGGCTGGGCGAACGACAGGGCGGCAAACAGCCAGAAGCCAGCGAGCACCAGCAGTATTCGTCTCATCGCGCTCTTCCTTTGTGCAGTTTCCCGGTGTTGTATACTGGCTCGGGCCTCGACCCGAAGGGGCCGGTTGGGATCTTAACAGCCGATTAATGGCCTTTGCTAGAAAGCTGTCACAACTTATGGCGATTCTGACGATTCTGGAATTTCCCGACTCCAGACTGCGCAAGGTCGCAACGCCCGTGACCCGTGTCGATGCCACGCTGCGGAGACTGGCCGACGATATGCTCGAGACCATGTACGCCGCGCCGGGCGTCGGGCTGGCCGCCACCCAGGTCGATGTCCATCGCCGGCTGGTGGTCATGGATGTCTCCGAGACGCGCAATCAACCCCTGGTGCTCGTCAACCCCGAGATTGAAGTGCTCGGCGATGCGCTGTGCGATTACGACGAAGGCTGCCTGTCGGTACCCGGCTTCTACGAAAAGGTGTCCCGCCCCGAACGCATCCGGGTGCGCGCCCTGGATCTCGACGGCAAGCCCTTTACCCTGGAGCCCGCCGGCCTGCTGGCGGTGTGCATCCAGCACGAGGTCGACCACCTCGACGGCAAGCTGTTCGTCGACTATCTCTCGCCGCTCAAGCGCCAGCGCATCCGCCAGAAGCTCGCCAAGCTTCAACGCGCCACGGCCTGACCGGCGCCACCGCGGACCGTGCCGTTGCGCATCGTCTTCGCCGGCACCCCGGCATTCGCGGCCACCCACTTGCAGGCACTGCTCGCCGCCGGGCATCAGGTGATCGCCGTCTACACCCAGCCCGACCGCCGCGCCGGCCGCGGCCGGCAGTGGAGTTGCAGCCCGGTCAAGGCGCTGGCCCTGGAGCACGGTCTCCCCGTCTGCCAGCCGGCGTCGCTGCGCGACCCGGCCGCCCAGGCCGGGTTGGCCGCCTGGGCGCCGGAGCTCATGGTGGTGGTCGCCTACGGCTTGATCCTGCCCCCGGCGGTGCTCGACCTGCCCCGGCTCGGCTGCATCAATGTCCATGCCTCGCTGCTGCCGCGCTGGCGGGGCGCCGCGCCCATCCAGCGCGCCATTCTCGCCGGCGACCGCGAGACCGGTATCGCCATCATGCGGATGGACGCCGGACTCGACACCGGCCCGCTGCTGGCCGCCGCCCGCTGCCCGATCGCCCCGGACGACACCGGCGGCAGCCTTCAGGACAAGCTGGCGGCGCTGGGCCCGCCGCTGCTGCTGGAGGTGCTCGCGAAACTGGCCCGGGGACCACTGCCGGCCCAGCCCCAGGACGAGCACCTCGCCACCTACGCACCCAAGATCGATCGGGCGGAAGCCGCCATCGACTGGAGGGAGAGCGCCCAGGCAGTCGAGCGCAAGGTGCGCGCCTTCGATCCGGTGCCGGTCGCCCACACCAGTCTGGGCGGTGTGGGCGTGCGCATCTGGGCCGGCACGGCCTGCACCCTCGCCACCCCGGCCGCGCCGGGGACGGTGCTGGCCGCCGACCGCGAGGGCATTCTGGTGGCCTGCGGCGCCGGCGCCTACCGCATCCGCGAACTCCAGCTCGAGGGGCGCAGGCGGCTGGCGGCGGCCGAGGTGCTCAACAGCCGCGCCGGGCTCTTCACGCCGGGAGCAGTATTTGACCGCTGAGGTGCGCGCGGCCGCGGCCCGCGCCGTCGCCGCGGTCGCCGCCGGCCAATCGCTGGATGCCGTGCTGCCACGGGAGGCGCAGCGCATCGCTCCCCGGGATCGCGCCCTGCTGGCCGAGCTCTGCTACGGCACCCTGCGCTGGTATCCGCGGCTGGGCGCGATCCTCGACCGCCTGCTGTCGCGGCCGCTGCCGGCGCGCGACGCCGAGCTGCGGGCATTGCTGGTCTGTGCGCTCCATCAATTGGCGCACACCCGGATTCCAGCGCACGCCGTGGTGCATGAGACGGTGGCCGCCTGCCACAGCCTCGCCAGGCCCTGGGCGACCGGCCTGACCAACGCGGTGCTGCGCAACTTCCAGCGCCGGCGCGCACAGCTCGACGCCGAGCTCGCGGGCGATCCCGCCTATCGCACCGCGCACCCCCCGTGGCTGGCGCAAGCGCTGGCCGCAGACTGGCCGGACCAGGCCGAGGCGGTGATGGCCGCCAACAACGGCCGCGCCCCGCTGACGCTGCGGATCAACCGGCTGCGCACCGACCGCGGCGGCTATCTGGAGGCACTGGCGGCCGCCGGTATCGGGGCGCGACCCACCGCCCACAGCGCCGCCGGGATCCGGCTGGACGTCCCGCGGCCGGTGGCCGAGCTGCCCGGATTCGCCGCGGGGCTGGTCAGCGTGCAGGACGAGGCCGCGCAACTGTGCGCGCCGCTGCTGGCACCGGCGCCCGGGCAGCGGATCCTGGATGCCTGTTGCGCCCCCGGCGGCAAGACCGGCCACCTGTTGGAACTGGCCCCGGATTGCGCCGAGCTGGTCGCCGTCGACCGCAGTTCCGAACGCCTGGCCCTGGTGGCCGCCAATCTCGACCGGCTCGGCCTGCGCGCGCGGCTCATCGCCGCCGATGTCGGGGCGCTGCAGAGCTGGTGGGACGGCGTTGCCTTCGACCGCATCCTGCTCGATGCGCCCTGCTCGGCCACCGGGGTCCTGCGCCGGCATCCCGACATCAAACTGCTGCGCCGGCCGGACGACATTGCTAAGCTGGCCGCCGCCCAACGGCGGTTGTTGCTGGCCCTGTGGGATATCCTGGCACCCGGGGGGAGGCTGTTGTACGCAACCTGTTCGGTGCTGCGCGCCGAAAACGACGCCGTGGTGGCCGGCCTGACCGCGGCGCGTGCGGATGCGCAGCCGGTGCCGCTGCCCGATACGCCCGGCGAAATCACCGCCGCGGGCCGGCAGTGGCTGCCGGGCACGAATGACAACGACGGGTTCTACTATGCGCTGCTGGAAAAGACCTGACCGGCGCACCACACCGCGGGACGGACCGCATCGACCATGAAAATCGTCATCGTCGGCGCCGGGGCGGTGGGGGGCACCCTCGCCGAGCATCTGGCGCGCGAAGCCAACGACATCACCCTGATCGACCAGGACGTACAGCTGCTCGCCGAACTCCAGGATCGGCTCGACATCCGTACCGTAACCGGATCCGGCGCCCATCCGGACGTGCTCTACGCGGCCGGGATCGAGGACGCGGACATGCTGGTCGCAGTGACCAGCAGCGACGAGGTGAACATGGTCGCCTGCCAGGTCGCGGCCACGCTGTTCAAGACGCCGACCAAGATCGCCCGGATCCGCAGCGCCAGCTACGTCCAGCCCCGCTACCGGGAGCGGCTGTTCGGGGGATCCGGCCTGCCGGTGGATGTACTGATCACCCCCGAACAGGCGGTGACCGATTACATCCACCGCCTGATCGAGCGCCCCGGCGCGCTCCAGGTCCTGGATTTCGCCGGCGGCCGGATCCAGCTGGTCGGCATGCGCGCCGAACTGGGCGGCCGTCTGGTCGGCCAGCAGTTGCGCGAAATCCAGCGCCACATCCCCGATATCGACGCCCGCGCCGCGGCGATCTACCGGCGCGACCGCTCGCTGATCCCCGAAGGGGACACCGTCATCGAAGAGGGCGACGAGGTGTTCTTCATCGCCGCGGCCGGCAACATCCGGCGAGTCATGGCCGAGCTCGCCCCGGAGACCAAGCCCTACCAGCGCATCGTCATCGCCGGCGGCGGCAACATCGGCCACCGGCTGGCCAGCGCCCTGGAACCGCGGCTCAACGTCAAGGTGATCGAGCAGTCCCCGCAGCGCTGCGCCCGGCTCGCCGAACTGCTCAACCGGACCGTGGTGCTGACCGGCCGGGCCGATGACCGGGAGTTGCTGCTCGATGAGAACATCGACAAGACCGATCTCTTCCTCGCGGTCACCAACGACGACAAGGCCAACATCATGTCGTCGATTCTCGCCAAACGCCTGGGTGCCGGCCGGGTAATGACCCTGATCAGCAACCCGGTCTACGCCGACCTGGTGCAGGGCAGCGAAATCGACGTCGCCATCTCGCCCCAGCAGGCGACCACCAGCGCGCTGCTCAGCCATGTGCGGCGCGGCGATACCGTGAACGCCCACTCCCTGCGGCGCGGTGCCGCCGAGGCGCTGGAGATCATCGCCCACGGCGACGCGCGCAACTCCCGGGTGGTGGCGCGCGCCATCGACCAGATCAAGCTGCCGCGCGGGGCCACCATCCCCGCCCTGGTGCGCAACGGCGAGGTGATCATCGCCCACCACGACACCCTGATCGAGAGCAACGACCACGTCATCGTGTTCATCCTCGACAAGCGTTACACCCGCGACGTGGAAAAGCTGTTCCAGGTCGGGCTGACGTTCTTCTAGCGACAGCGCCATGCATTTTTCCGCCGTGGCCAGGGTGCTGGGGTTGATGCTGATGCTGTTCAGCCTCACCCTGCTGGTCCCCATTCCGGTGGCCAGCTACTACGGCGAGGATACCCAGGAGGCCTTCTTCCTGGCCTTCGCGATCACCTTTTCCCTGGGCATGCTGATCTGGCTGCCCTACAGCCGCACCGCAGCGGACATGCGTACCCGGGACGGTTTCGTGGTCACCGTGCTGTTCTGGCTGGTGCTGGGCCTGATGGGCGCCATCCCGCTGATGCTCGCCGAGCCGCTGCGGCTCGGTGCCGCAGACGCCGTGTTCGAGTCCATCTCCGGGCTGACCACCACCGGCGCCACGGTGATCGCCGGGCTCGACGCCCTGCCGAAGTCGCTGCTCTATTACCGGCAACAGCTGCACTGGCTGGGCGGCATCGGCATCGTGGTGATCGCGGTGGCCATCATGCCCATGCTGGGCATCGGCGGCATGCAGCTGTACCGGGCCGAAACCCCGGGGCCGGTCAAGGACGCCAAGCTCACCCCGCGCATCACCGAAACTGCCAAGGCCCTGTTTCTCATCTACGTCGCCCTGACCGCGGCCTGTGCGCTGGCCTATTGGATCGCCGGCATGAGCCTGTTCGATGCCATCGGCCATTCGTTCGCCACCCTCTCGACCGGCGGCTTCTCCACCCATGACGCCAGTCTCGGCTGGTTCGACAGCCCCGCCATCGTCATCACCACCATCGTCTTCATGGCGCTGGCCGGGATGAACTTCGGGCTCCATTTCCTGGTCTGGAGCCGGCGCACCCCCTGGCAGTACCTGCGCGATGCCGAGGCCCGGCTGTATCTCGCGCTGCTGGCCGTGGGGGCGCTCGTGGTCAGTTTCTACCTGTACGTCACCGCCACCTACGACCGCGGCGACAGCCTGCTCCACGGCAGCTTCCAGTTCGTGTCGATCATGACCTCTACCGGTTACACCACCGTCAATTTCGCCGCCTGGCCGAGCTTTCTGCCGGTGTTTCTGATGGTGTCCTCCTTTTTCGGCGGCTGCGGGGGCTCGACTGCCGGCGGGGTCAAGATCGGCCGCATGCTGATCATGGCCAAGCAAAGCCTCAACGAGTTCCATCGCCTCATCCACCCCAGTGCGGTGCGGCCCCTGAAGCTCGGCGATCGCGTCGTCGGCATCCGCATCGCCGACGCGATCTGGGCGTTCTTCGGCGTGTACCTGGCGGTGTTCTACGGGATCACGCTGCTGCTGCTGGCCTCCGGTCTGGATTTCGAGACGGCCTGGTCGGCGACCGCGGCCTGCATCAACAACATGGGCCCCGGGTTGGGCCAGGTGGCCGCCAACTTCGGCGGCATCAGCGCCTTCGCCAAATGGGTGCTGAGCGCCGCCATGCTGCTCGGCCGGCTGGAGATCTTTACCATCCTGGTGCTGCTCAGCCCGGCATTCTGGCGACACTGAGCGCTGGTGAATTTTTCAGGCCCTCGACCCGGCCAGGGGTGGCCGGGTGCGAATCCAGCGCGCAAGGGCTGGATTCGCGGGAGCAAGTCCGGGCCGGTGCCGGAATTGCGACGGAAAAATGTACCGGGCGTGCGTTTCTTCACCAACGCGGAGCCGGTCCGCCGCACCTGCGGACGAGTCCGCCCCGGCCTCCGGTGGACTTGCGGGTGCGCCGGGCCAGCGAGCGCACTCGATCCGCCACTGCCGCAAAGCTCCGGCCGTGATGGCCGGCGCGAGCGGCGCTGTGCAAACCCCGGGGTGGGAACCGGCGCAAGGTTTCGATCACCCGGCCCCGCACCCCGGTTCCAATGCGCCGCTTTTTGGGCTACCTTGCCCGCCTGACGACCAGCTTCTGTCCACCACGACCCGCCCGGCACAGCGCATGATCTCCCGCAAGCGGCTCCACCCCCTCGCACTCCAGGCGCTTACGCTGTTGGCCTCCCTCCTGCCCAGGGGGCATCTGCTGGCCGCCACCACGGTGGCGGCGCTGACCGCGGCGCTGCTCGTGCTGGTGCCTTCGGAACGGGTCGAGGCGAAGCGCATCGCCCTGGAGATCCCGTTGCACATCGACTCCGAATTACTGAGCGGGACCACGGAGCAGTCCACTGGCGCAGAACACGCCGGGAGCACCAGCTTCGCCGGGATCGACTGGCGGGAAGAGCGGGTGCGCCGCGGAGATACCCTGACCACCGTGTTTCGCCGCCTCTCCCTGGATTTGAGCGATGTCCAGGCGGTCACCTCGGCCGAGCCCGACCACGCGGCGCTGGCGAAGCTGCAGGTCGGCGAGACGGTCGCCGTGGCCTTCGACGACGCCGGCACCCTGAGCATGGTCCGCTATTCGCCGTCGCCCACCGAGACCTACCTCTACGAGTATCTGGGCCCCGGCGACGGCTTCGCGCGCCAGCACCTGGTGACCGAGCCCGAGCGGGTCAAGGTGGCCAGGACCGCCGCGATCCGCTCCTCGCTGTTCGTGGATGCCGAGGCCATCGGCCTCTCCCACGCTCAGATCATGGAGCTGGCCGGGATCTTCGCCTGGGACATCGACTTTGCGCTCGATCTCCGCGAGGGGGACAGCTTCAGCGTCCTGTTCGAAGAGGAGTACCTCGACGGCCGCAAGATCGGCAACGGCGACATCCTGGCCGCGCGTTTCACCAACCAGGGCGCCATCCATACCGCGGTGCGCTTCGTCGCTCCCGACGGCTCGGCCGACTACTACACCCCGGACGGACGGCCGATGCGCAAGGCCTTCCTGCGCGCGCCGGTGGACTTCACCCGGGTCAGCTCCAATTTCAATCCGCGGCGCCTGCATCCAGTGTTCAAGACCGTCCGGCCCCACAACGGCATCGATTACGCCGCACCCCGGGGAACGCCGATCTACGCCGCCGGCAACGGCAAGGTGATCCGCGCCGGCTACACCGGGCCCAACGGCAACTTCGTGGTAGTCCAGCACGGCTCGAGGTACACCACCAAGTACCTGCACCTCGACAAGCGGATGGTCAAAACCGGCCAGACCATTCGGCAGGGCGAAGTGCTCGGCACCGTAGGCTCCACCGGCTACGCCACCGGCCCCCACCTGCATTACGAGTTCCTGGTCGACGGGGTGCATCGCAATCCGCGCACGGTCGATCTGCCCAAGGCGGACCCGATTCCCGCCCGCCTGCGGGGGCAGTTTGCCGCGGGCTCCCAGACCCTGCTCGCCCAGTTGGACAGCCTCGCCGGCGCGCCGCTGGCACTGCGCGATTGAACCCTGCCGAGAGCGCGCAAGCGGGCCATTTCGTCGGCCTGATGTCGGGCACCAGCATGGACGCCGTGGATGCCGCGCTGCTCGATCTGGGACCCGACCGATTCCGGCTGGTGGCCCACCACAGCCATCCGCTGCCGAAACCGCTGCGCGCCGTCCTTGCGCGCCTGAGCCACCCCGGCGCCCTGCCGGAGGACGCGATCGACCTGCTGGGCGCCGCGGATCGCCAGCTCGGCGAGGTGTTCGCCGAGGCCGCCCTGGCGCTGCTCGCTCAGGCGCGGATCGACGCCGGAGCGATCAGGGCGATCGGCAGCCATGGCCAGACCGTTCGCCACCGCCCACCGGATGGCGAACGCCCCAACCCCTTCTCGCTGCAGATTGGCGATCCCCATGTCATCGCGGCGCGTACCGGCATCGTCACGGTCGCCGACTTCCGGCGCCGGGATCTGGTCGTGGGCGGGCAGGGGGCACCGCTGGTGCCGCCCTTTCATCGCGCCGCCTTTCATGCCCCGCACCTCGGCCGCGCCATCATCAATGTCGGGGGCATCGCCAATCTGACCCTGCTCGCGCCCGACGGCACCGTCAGCGGTTGTGATATCGGCCCGGGAAATTGCCTGCTGGACGGCTGGATCCAGCGCCACCTGGGCCTGGCCTACGACGACGGCGGGAGCTGGGCGGCAGCCCACGCCCCGCACCCGGAGCTGCTGCAACGGCTGTTGCGCCACCCCTTCCTCGCCCTGCCGCCGCCCAAGAGCACCGGGCGCGAGGCGTTTCATCTCGATTGGCTCGACGACCAGTTGGCGCGCGGGACACCGATCCCCCCCGGCCGGGTGCAGGCGACCCTGCTGGAACTGACCGCATCGGCCATCGCGGCGGCAGTGCGCGCCCGGCGCCCCGCGGCCGCGGAGGTCTATCTGTGCGGGGGCGGGGCCCGCAACCGCGCCCTGCTGGAGCGCCTGCGCACCCTGCTGCGGCCGCTGCCGGTGGCGACCACCGCCGCGCTGGGCCTGGATCCGGACTGGGTGGAAGCCGCCGCCTTCGCCTGGCTGGCGCGTCAGACCCTGCTCGGGCAGCCGGGCAATCTGCCTGCGGTCACCGGCGCCAGCCGCCCGGTGGTGCTGGGGGCCATCTATCCCGCCTGACGGCGGATTGGCCGGTCTACCCTGGGCTCGAGCGGCGTCCGGGTTCAGACGGAGAACGACGACCCGCAGCCACAGGTGGTCGTGGCATTGGGGTTGCGCACCACGAAGCGCGCGCCCTCCAGCCCCTCCTGGTAGTGGACCTCGGCCCCGGTCAGATACTGGAGGCTGAGGGGATCGATCAGCACCGTGATGCCGTCCCGATCGATCCGGGTATCGTCGTCGGCGACCTGCTCTTCGAAGGCGAAGCCGTACTGGAATCCGGAACAACCACCGCCGGTCACGAACACCCGGAGCTTCAGCTCCGGATTGCCCTCTTCCTCCACCAGGGCTTGCACCTTGGCGACGGCCGCCGCCGAAATCACCAGGGGTGCGGGAGTGAACATCTGCGGAGCAGACATGATCGATAACCAGTTGCGATGGACCGACATTATATAGGGCTTGCAGCGCCGGACCCAAAGGCTGCGGACCGGTGCGGTCCAGGGCCAGGCCCGGGCGCCGGGCGGACCGACGCCCAGACCGCGGGACTACCGCTCGATCAGCCCTGAACCCGAGTGCAGCGGCCCGATCAGGCCCGATCGCTGAAATCCCCGCCGGCCCCGGGGGCCGTGGTATCCCCCCAGCGAAATCTCCGCACCCGGACATCCTCCCGCTTGCCGCGGGGCCAGACCGAGACCTCCACCTCCCGGGGCACAAACCCCGCGGGCAGGGTCAACCGCCCGTCGAAGAACTTGAAATACCGAAACGACAGCGGCACTACCTCGCGATCCACGCCCTCGTCCAGTTCGGCCAGGGTGAAGGTGGTCGCCGCACCCCCGGCCTCGCCGAGCAGGACCACCTTCAGGCTCACTTCCAGGGGGCCGCTGAGATCGACGTTCTGTCGCACCACCAGGCGATAGTCGTAAACCCCGGGGTCCGCCGCCGGCGTGGCCCGCCAGTGCTCGATATGCAGCCCCTTGACGCTGCCGTCCTGCTGCAGCAGCAGCCGGTAGAGGTTCAGCTCCTCCTCCTGGTCGAGGATCCGCTGGTCGAGCTCGGCGACCAGCCGCCGAACCTGCTCCATGCTGCGCCAGTCCACCTCCGCGGCCAGCATGCGATTGACCAGCTGCTGTTCCAACTGCGCACTGCGCTGCCGCTCCAGGGCGAGCTGTTCCCGCAGTTCGCTGCCGCCGGCGGCGATGCCGGCACTCCGGTGCCCCCAGCCGTACCCCAGCGCCCAGATGCAAGCGATACCCACCAGCCACAGCCCGACCGATGGCCACCCGGGCAGGCTCTGCGGACGATTTTTTCCCCTGAGCATCCCCGGCGCCCGGCAGGCTCAGGGCAGCAGCGCGGGCGCGTCGAGCCCGAGGGTTTCCGGCAGATCGAACAGGATATTCATGTTCTGCACCGCCTGGCCCGACGCGCCCTTGACCAGGTTGTCTTCGACCACCATCACCACCGCCTTGCGCCGCCCCTGCGGCCGCTGCACCGCGATGCGCACCCAGTTGGCGCCGCGCACGGAGCGGGTCTCCGGGTACTGGCCGGCGGGCAGCACGTCGACGAAGGGCTCGTCGCGATAGCGCGCCTCGTACAGCTCCTGCAGGTCGACCTGCGGGTCGAGCAGGGTCGCATAGAGGGTGGCGTGGATGCCGCGAATGGTCGGCAGCAGGTGGGGCACGAAGGTCAGGGCGACCGGCGCCCCGGCCAGGTCGGCCAGTTCCTGCTCGATCTCCGGCAGATGGCGGTGGCCGGCCACGCCGTAGGCCTTGAAATTGTCGCCGGCCTCGCTGAGCAAGTTGGCGATGCTGGCCTGACGGCCGGCGCCGCTGACCCCGGAGGCCGCGTTGGCGATCAGATCTCCGGTATCCACCAGGGCGCTTTCGAGCAGCGGCAGAAAACCCAGCAGCACGCTGGTGGGATAGCAGCCGGGACAGGCGATCAGCCGCGCCCCGCGAATCCGCTCCCGGTTGAATTCCGGCAGCCCGTAGACCGCCTCGCCCACCAGCTCGGGGCAGGCGTGGCGCTGGCCGTACCAGCGCTCCCACAGGGACACGGAGCGCAGGCGGAAGTCGGCCGACAGATCGATCACCCGCACGCCGCGGGCGAGGAGTTCGGGCGCCGTCGCCTGGGCGACGCCATGGGGGGTGGCGAAAAACACCAGGTCACAGCCGGCGAGGCGGTCCACGTCGGGTTCGCTGAAGGCGAGCTCCAGATGGCCGCGCAGGCTCGGAAACAATTCCGCCACCCCGCGGCCCGCCTCCTGGCGCGAGGTGATGGCGACCAACTCCACCTCGGGGTGACCGGCCAGCAGCCGCAACAGTTCGACGCCGGTGTAGCCAGTACCGCCGACGATGCCCACCTTGATCATGGCCCTTGCAACCCCGTTTGCCGCGGGGCGCCATCATACTTCAAGGCCGGGCGGCAAAGCCGCTACCATGCGGCTTTACCCGTCCCGAGGTACCCATGCCCGCCGAATGGATCGAAGCCGCGCACATCGTCAGCGTCGTGTGCTGGTTCGCTGCGCTGTTCTACCTGCCGCGGCTGTTCGTGTACCACGCCATGGCGGAAGACCGCATCAGCATCGAGCGCTTCAAGGTGATGGAAAGGAAGCTGTCGCGGGGCATCGCCAGCCCGGCGATGATCGCGACCCTGGCATTCGGCATCTGGCTGGCGAGTCTGGCACCGGACTACTATCTCCACCAGGGCTGGTTTCTGGTGAAAATCACCCTGGTGGCACTGCTCGTGGTCTACCACCACGCCTGCCTCTACCTGATGCGCCAGTTCCGCAACGACAACAACACCAGATCCCATGTCTTCTACCGGTGGTTCAACGAAATTCCGGTGCTGTTCCTGATCGCGATCGTGGTGCTGGTCGTGGTGCGCCCCTTCTGATCCCGGGCGCTGCCGGTGCCGGCTTCAAGGCGTCCTACTCGACCGTCACCGACTTGGCCAGATTGCGCGGCTGATCGACGTCGGTGCCCTTGAGTACCGCCACATGGTAGGCGAGCAGTTGCAGGGGCAGGGTATAGACCATCGGGGTGAGACTCTCGGGGACATGGGGCAGGCTGACCACGGTCACGCCGGGCTGGTCGCTGAAGCCGGCATCGCGGTCGGCGATCACGAACAGCTCGCCGCCGCGGGCCTGCACCTCATGCAGGTTGGATTTGAGCTTTTCCAGGAGTTCGTTGTTGGGCGCCACGGCGACCACCGGCATGTCGGCGTCGACCAATGCCAGGGGGCCGTGCTTGAGCTCGCCGGAGGGGTAGGCCTCGGCGTGGATGTACGAGATTTCCTTGAGCTTGAGCGCCCCTTCCCGGGCGATGGGATAGTGCACGCCGCGGCCGAGGAACAGCGCGTGGCGCTTGTCGGCGAAACTGTCGAAGGTGGCCTCGATCACCGGATCCAGCGCCAGCACCTGGCGCGCCAGATCGGGCAGCCTTCGCAGCGCCTCGACCAGCTCGGCCTCGCGCCGAGCGGACAGCCTGCCGCGGGCGCGGGCGATGGCGATGCACAGCAGTTGCAGGGCGACCAGCTGGGTGGTGAAGGCCTTGGTGGAGGCGACGCCGATCTCCGGCCCGGCCCGGGTGAGCAGCGCGAGCCCGGTGGCGCGCACCAGGGAGCTGGAAGGGACATTGCAGATCGCCAGGCTGTCGAGGTAGCCGGCGGTGGCGGCCTTGGTCAGGGCGGCCAGGGTATCTGCGGTTTCGCCGGACTGGGAGATGGCGACCAGCAGCGTATTGGCCGGAACGACCACCTTGCGGTAGCGGTATTCGCTGGCCACTTCCACCTGGCAGGGAACCTCGGCCCAGTCCTCCAGCCAATGGCGCGCCACCAGCCCGGCGTGGTAACTGGTGCCACAGGCTACCAGGTGCACGTTCTCGACCGCGGCGAAGCGCGCCGGAGCGGCCTCTCCGAACGCTTCCGGCAACACCCGGCGCGCGCCGACGCGACCCTCCAGGGTGGCGCCCAGCACGGCGGGCTGCTCGTGGATCTCCTTGAGCATGAAATGGCGGTAACCGCCCTTGTCGGCGGCGTCCACGGCATCGGCGAAGGTGTGGACCTCCCGCGCCACCGCCCGGCCACTGCGGTCGCGGATCCGGTAGCCGCCGGCGGTAAGTGCCACCTGGTCGCCCTCCTCGAGGTAGACGAAGCGGTCGGTGACCTGGCGCAGGGCGAGGGGATCGGAGGCGAGGAAACACTCCTCGATGCCGATGCCCAGCACCAGCGGACTGCCACTGCGCGCGCCCACCAGGGTGTCGGGCTCGGCGGCCGACAGCACCGCGAGCGCATAGGCGCCCTCCAGGCGGGGCAGGGCCTTGGCCAGCGCAGTCGCGAGGTCGTGCCCCTCCCGTACGAACCGGTGGATTAAGTGAGCAATCACTTCGGTATCGGTCTCGGAGCTGAACTGGTAGCCGTCCGCCTCCAGCTCGGCGCGCAGCTCACGGAAGTTTTCGATGATGCCGTTGTGCACCACAGCGATGGGTCCGGACCGGTGCGGGTGAGCATTCACTTCGGAGGGCCTGCCATGGGTGGCCCACCGGGTGTGGGCGATGCCCAGGTGGCCGTGGAACGGGGTCCGCGCCAGGTCCTCGGCGAGCAGGGCGACCTTGCCGGCGTGGCGCCGGCACTGCAGGCCCTCCGCGCCCAGGACAGCCATGCCCGCCGAGTCGTAGCCGCGGTATTCCAGGCGCTTGAGTCCCTCCAGCAGGATGGCCGCCACGTTGCGCTGTGCGGCCGCGGCCACGATGCCGCACATGGTCAGGGCCCGGCCGGCGGCTTGCGCGGTCTCTGCCAGCCGGGCAGATTGCGCTGCCGGCTGCGCGCCACGCCAAGGCTGCCGTCCGGGACCTCGGCGGTGATGGTCGATCCGGCGCCCACGGTGGCCTGGGCCCCGATCCGTACCGGCGCCACCAGCGCGCTGTTGGAGCCGATGAAGGCGCCGTCGCCAATCTCGGTGTGATGCTTGTCGGCCCCGTCGTAATTGCAGGTAATGGTGCCGGCGCCGATGTTGACGCCCACCCCCAGGCGGGCATCGCCCAGATAGGCGAGATGATTGGCCTTGGAGCCGGCGCCCAGTTCGGCCTGCTTGGTCTCGACGAAGTTGCCGATGCGAGCATCCGGCCCGATCCGCGATCCTTCGCGCAATCGTGCGAAGGGGCCGATCTGGGCGCCGGCGGCGATGGTCACCGGGCCCTCGATGACGGTGTGGGCCCGGATCTGCGCGCCGGCGCCGATCTCGGCATCGCGAATGACACAGTGGGGGCCGATTTGTACGCCATCGGCCAACACGACCCGGCCCTCGAACACGCAGTTGACATCGATCCAGACGTCGCACCCCGCGACCAGCTCGCCGCGGCAATCGAAGCGCCCCGGGTCTGCCAGGCCGACGCCCTCCGCCATCAATCGCTCGGCCAGTCGCATCTGGTACGCGCGCTCCAGCCGGGCCAGTTGCCGGCGGTCGTTGACGCCCTCCGCTTCCAGCGGCTCCGCCACTTCGCGGGTGGCGACCTCGACCCCGTCGGCGACCGCCAGGGAGACGATATCGGTGAGATAGTATTCGCCCTGGGCATTGGCGTTGCCGACCCGCGCCAGCCAGGCGCGCAGGCGGGACACCGGCAGCGCCAGGATGCCGGTGTTCACCTCGCCGATGGCGCGCTGGGCGGGTGTCGCATCGCGTTCTTCGACCACACCCAGCACCCGGCCGCGCCCATCGCGGAGCAGGCGGCCGTAGCCGGTGGGATCCGCGGGACGGCTGGTCAGTATCGCCAGTGCTCCGCGCTGCGCCGCGGCCAACAGGCCCGCCAGGGTGGCGGGGCGAATCAGGGGCACGTCGCCGTAGAGGATCAACGCGGTGGCTTGATCGTCGAGGCCGGGCAGGGCCATCTGCACGGCGTGCGCGGTACCCAGCTGCTCGGCCTGCTCCACCCACTGGATGCCGTCATCCGCGAAGGCCGCGACAACCCGCTCCAGGCCCGCACCGGCCACCACGCAGATGCGCTGCGGGCGCAGTTGCCGGGCGGCCTCGAGCACGTGTCCGAGCAGGGGCCTGCCGGCCAGCCGATGCAGTACCTTGGGCTGCGCGGAGCGCATCCGGGTGCCTCTGCCGGCGGCCAGCACGATGACTTCTGTCTGCACAAGACGCCCCGAAAAGGTCTCGATCGCGGCAGTATAGCAAGCGGCCGGGGCCGCTCCCGGGGTTCAGCCCGGCAGCGGTTGCGGAGAGAGTTCAGCCGACGGAGCGCGCGCGCTTGCGCAACTCCTCGATGGTGCGCAGGCGCGCGGCGGCTTCCCCGAGCCGCGACAACGCCGCGGAGTACTCCATTTCAGCCCCGCGCTGTTCGAGGGCCTGCTCGGCTTCGCGCTTGGCCTCCAGGGCGGCCGCTTCGTCGAGATCGCCGGCCCGGTCGCCGGTATCGGCGAGCACGGTCACCACATGGGGCTGCACTTCAAGGAAGCCGCCGGAGATAAAGTAAAGTTCCTCCTCGCCGCCCGGGCGGATCACCCGCACCGGACCGGGCCGGATGGCGGTCAGCAGGGGCGCGTGGCCGTAGGTGACGCCGAGCTCGCCGAGCTCGCCGGTCACCACCAGCAACTCGACCAGCCCGGAGAACATGGATTTCTCGGCGGTCACGATGTCGCAGTGGAATGTCATCGCCATGGTCGCGCCTGCCTCGCCTCAGAGTTTGTGAAGAAATGCACGTCCAGTGCATTTCTTCTGTCGCGAGTCCGGCACACGCCCGGACTTGCTCCCGCACCTCAAGCACTGGCGTGCTTGAGGTGCGACCGGCCATCCCTGGCCGGGCTGAGAGCTTGAAAAATTCACAAGCTCTCAGAGTTTTGCCGCTTTCTCGACGGCTTCCTCGATGGATCCCACCATGTAGAACGCCTGCTCGGGCAGGTGATCGTACTCACCGTCGAGGATGCCCTTGAAGCTGGCGACGGTATCCTTGAGCGGCACATACTTGCCGGGGCTGCCGGTGAAGACCTCGGCCACGAAGAACGGCTGCGACAGGAAGCGCTGGATCTTGCGGGCGCGGTCGACCACCAGCTTGTCGTCCTCGGACAGTTCGTCCATGCCGAGGATGGCGATGATGTCGCGCAGCTCCTTGTAGCGCTGCAACACCGACTGCACGCCGCGCGCGACCTGGTAGTGCTCCTGGCCGATGACCAGGGGATCGAGCAGCCGCGAGGTGGAGTCGAGCGGATCCACCGCGGGATAGATCCCCAGCTCGGCGATCTGCCGGGACAGCACCAGGGTTGCGTCCAAATGCGCGAAGGTGGTGGCCGGCGAGGGGTCGGTGAGGTCGTCGGCCGGTACGTACACCGCCTGGAAGGAGGTGATGGAACCGGTTTTGGTGGAGGTGATGCGCTCCTGCAATACCCCCATCTCTGCCGCCAGGGTCGGCTGGTAGCCCACCGCCGAGGGCATGCGGCCGAGCAGCGCGGACACCTCGGTGCCGGCCAGGGTGTAGCGGTAGATGTTGTCGACGAACATGAGCACATCGCGGCCCTCGTCGCGGAAGTATTCCGCCATGGTGAGGCCGGTCAGCGCCACCCGCAGGCGGTTGCCGGGCGGTTCGTTCATCTGGCCGTACACCAGCGCCACCTTGTCGAGTACGTTCGACTCCTTCATCTCGTGATAGAAGTCGTTGCCCTCCCGCGTTCGCTCGCCGACGCCGGCGAACACCGAGAAGCCGGAGTGCTCCATGGCGATGTTGCGGATCAGCTCCATCAGGGTCACCGTCTTGCCCACCCCGGCGCCACCGAACAGACCCACCTTGCCCCCCTTGGCGATGGGCATGATCAGGTCGATCACCTTGATCCCGGTTTCGAGCAATTCGACGGCGGAGGACTGATCCGCATAGGTCGGCGGCGGCCGGTGAATCGGCATGCGGGCGTCATGCTGCACCGGACCGGCTCTGTCGATCGGATTGCCCAGCACGTCCATGATCCGCCCCAGGGTGCCCTGGCCCACCGGCACCGAAATCGGGCTGCCGGTGTTGGTCACCCGCAGACCGCGGCTGATGCCCTCGGAGGAGCCCATGGCGATGGTGCGCACCACGCCGTCGCCCAACTGCTGCTGCACTTCCAGCGTCAGCCCCCGGTCATCGACAGTGAGGGCGTCATAGACCCTGGGCACGCCGTCGCGGGGGAATTCGACGTCGATGACAGCGCCGATGATCTGCACGATACGTCCGCTACTCATTCTCTATCATCCTCTCGCAATGATTGCTGCGCCCGGCCGGACTACACCGCGGCCGCGCCACCGACAATTTCGGACAGCTCCTGGGTGATCGCCGCCTGGCGGGCCTTGTTGTAGAGCAATTCCAGCTCGTCGATCAGGGTGCCGGCATTTTCGGTGGCATTCTTCATCGCCACCATGCGGGCCGCCTGCTCGCAGGCCTTGTTCTCCACCACCCCCTGATAGACCTGGGACTCGATGTAGCGCGCCAGCAGGCCGTCGAGCAGCTCCTTGGCGTCGGGTTCGTAGAGATAATCCCAGTGGTGCCGGATCTTGTCGTCGGCGACCGGCTCGAGCGGCAGCAGCTGTTCCACCGCCGGCTGCTGGGTCATGGTGTTGATGAACTTGTTGCCGACCAGGAACAGCCGATCGATGCGCTTCTCCTCATAGCTGTCCAGCATCACCTTGACCGAGCCGACCAGGGCCTGCGCGGTCGGGCTGTCGCCCAGATCCCGCACCGTGGCCACCACCTTGCCCCCGCGGCGGCCGAAAAATGCGCTGGCCTTGGCGCCGATGGTGCAGACGTCGATCTCCACTCCCTGGCGCTGCCACTCGATCATGGCCTTGAGCGCCGCCTTGAACAGATTGACGTTGAGTCCGCCGCACAATCCTCGGTCAGTGGACACGATGATGAAGCCGACCCGCTTGACCTCGCGCTGCACCATGTAGGCATGCCGATACTCGGAGGAGGCATTGGCGATGTGCCCCACCACCGCGCGGATGCGCTGCGCATAGGGTTTGCCCAGCGCCATCTGCTCCTGGGCGCGGCGCATCTTGCTGGCCGCGACCATCTCCATGGCACTGGTGATCTTCTGCGTACTCTTGACGCTGTGGATCTTGGTCTTGACTTCTTTTCCGACAGCCATCGGCGCGCGCTCTCCGGTGGATCCTTACCAGGTCTGGGTGGCGACGAACTGGTCGAGCGCGGCCTTGAAGGCGGCCTCGAATTCATTGTTCCAGTCGCCTTTCTCGTTCACCCGATCGATCAGTTGACCGTGCTCCGACTTCATGTAGGAGAGCAGGGCAGCCTCGAACGCGCCGATCTGGCTGACCTCCACCGATTTCAGGTAGCCCTCGTTCGCGGCGTAGAGCACGACGCCCATCTCCGCCACGCTCATCGGCGAGTATTGCGGCTGCTTCATCAGTTCGGTGACTCGCTGGCCGTGCTCCAGTTGCGCGCGGGTGGCCTCGTCGAGATCGGAGGCGAACTGGGAAAAGGCCGCCAGTTCCCGATACTGGGCCAGCGCGAGGCGGATCCCGCCGCCGAGCTTCTTGATGATCTTGGTCTGGGCCGCGCCACCGACCCGGGAGACCGACAGGCCGGCATTCATGGCGGGGCGGATCCCGGCGTTGAACAGGTCGGTTTCGACAAAGATCTGCCCGTCGGTGATGGAGATCACGTTGGTCGGCACGAAGGCGGAGACGTCGCCGGCCTGGGTCTCGATGATGGGCAGCGCGGTGAGCGAGCCGGTCCGGCCCTTGACCTCGCCCTTGGTGAATTTCTCCACGTACTCGGCATTGACCCGGGCGGCCCGCTCGAGGAGCCGCGAGTGCAGATAGAACACGTCGCCGGGATAGGCTTCGCGCCCCGGCGGCCGGCGCAACAGCAGCGAAATCTGCCGGTAGGCCCAGGCCTGCTTGGTGAGGTCGTCATAGATGATCAGCGCATCCTGCCCGCGATCGCGGTAGTACTCGCCCATGGTGCAGCCGGCGTAGGGCGCCAGGAACTGCATGGAGGCGGGGTCGGAGGCGGTCGCCGCCACCACCGTGGTGTGGCCCATGGCGCCATGCTCTTCCAGCTTGCGGACCACGTTGGCGACGGTGGAGGCCTTTTGGCCGACCGCCACATAGATACATTTGATGCCGGTGTTCTTCTGGTTGATGATGGTATCGATGGCGATCGCGGTCTTGCCGATCTGGCGGTCGCCGATGATCAACTCCCGTTGGCCGCGACCGACCGGTACCATGGCGTCGATGGCTTTCAGCCCGGTCTGCACCGGCTGGTCGACCGACTGCCGGTCGATCACCCCGGGGGCGACCTTTTCCAGCGCATCGGTGAGCCGGGCCTGGACCGGGCCGCGGCCGTCGATGGGGTTGCCGAGCGCATCGACCACCCGGCCCTCCAGTTCGGGACCGATGGGAACCTGGAGAATCCGCCCCGTGCAGCGCGCCCTTTGACCTTCGGCCAACTGCAGGTAGTCGCCCAGGATCACCGCGCCGACCGAATCGCGCTCCAGGTTCAGGGCCATGCCATACAGGCCGCCGTCGAAGGCGATCATTTCCCCGTACATCACGTTGCGCAGTCCGTGGATCCGGACGATGCCGTCGGAAACCGAGACGATGGTTCCCTCATCCTGGGCCTCCGCGGTCACATCGAGCCGTTCGATGCGCTGGCGGATCAGTTCGCTGATCTCGGAGGGATTCAGTTGCTGCATGTCGTGATTCCTCGATCCTAGGAGAGTAGTGCGTCCGCGAGCTTGTGCAGCCGCCCGCGCAGCGACCCGTCGATCACGGTATCACCGGCACGAATGATGGCGCCCCCGATCAGGTCCGGGTCGACCTCGACCTCGATGCGCACGTCGCGCCCCAGGCGTTTCACCAGAGCTTCGGCGAGCCGCGAGCGCTGGGCCTCGTCGAGGGGGGCAGCGCTGGTCACTTCGACCTCCACCAGGCGCTGGTGATCGGCCTTCAGGGCCTGGAACTGCCGAAAGATTTCCGGCACCAAAAGCAGGCGGTCATTGGCGGCGAGCACCTGGAGAAAATTGCGCACCGGGGTATCCAGCTCATCGCCGCAGAGGTCGACCAGCAATTGCGCGCGCTGCTCGCGCGCCAGGGCGGGGGATCGCAACCGGGCGCTGACCCGCGCGTCTTCCACCAGCAGTGCCAGCAGACCGAGCGCCCGGGACCAGGCTTCCAGGGCATCCCCTGCGGCGGCGTGTTCGAATGCCGCCTTCGCATAGGGGCGCGCCAGCGTGCTGAGTTCGGCCATGGTCGATTCCTACAACTGCGCCGCCAGGCTTTCCACCAGCTCGCTGTTGGCGGCTTCGCCCACCTCGCGCTGCAGGATCCGCTCGGCGCCGGCCACCGCCAGCATGGCGACCTTGTTGCGCAGCTCCTCGCGGGCCCGGTTGAACTCGCGCTCGATCTCCGCCTGGGCGGCCAGCTTGATGCGCTCCGCTTCTTCCTGGGCCTTGGCCTTGGCCTCGTCGAGGATACTGCCGGCCTGCCGGCGCGCCTGGTCGACGATGCCGGCGGCTTCCCGCTTGGCCTCTTTGAGCCGCTCGGCAGCCCGCTCCTGGGCCAGCTCCAGGTCTCGAATCGCGCGATCCGCGGCCGCCAGACCGTCGGCGATCTTTCGCTCCCGCTCCTGCATGGCGTGCACGATCGGCGGCCAGACGTACCTGGCGCAAAACCAGACAAAGAGGGCGAAGGACACCACTTGCCCGAGAATGGTCAGATTGAGGTTCACAGCAGCACCCCTGGTTGGTGATGGCGATGGCGACTACGCGCCCCGGTCAGCCCCCGGCCACGGCGAACAGCAGGAACAACCCGATGCCGACACCGATCATCGGCACTGCATCGACCAGTCCCATGACCACGAAGAACTGGGTGCGCAGCACCGGGATGAGCTCCGGCTGACGCGCGGCGCCTTCGAGGAATTTGCCCCCGAGCAGGGCCACTCCGATCGCCGCGCCCACGGCGCCGAGACCCATGACCAGCGCCCCAGCCAGATAGATCAGTGCAGTTTCCATTTTCGCTCCCTTAGAGTGTCGGTTGACATCGGTTGATGGACGGGGGTGCTCAGTGTTCGTCTACCGCGTATGCCATCGACAGATAGACAATGGTGAGCACCATGAAGATAAATGCCTGCAGGAAAATGATCAGGATGTGGAAAATCGCCCAGGGTACCGACAGCGCCCACTGGATCCACCAGGGCAGCAGGGCGATCAGGATGAAAATCATCTCGCCGGCATAGAGGTTGCCGAACAACCGCAACCCGAGGGAGATGGGCTTGGCGAGCAGGGTCACCGACTCCAGGACGAAATTGACGGGCGCCGCCAACTTGCCGAACGGATGGAAGCACAACTCCGCCGCAAAACCGCCGGCGCCTTTCTGCTTCACGCTGAAGAAGAGGATCAGCAGGAACACGCTGAGCGCAAGTCCCATGGTGACATTGACGTCGGTCGAGGGAACCACCTTGAGATAGGGAATCCCTGCCAACTCGGCGAGCTTGGGCAGGAAATCGATCGGGATGAGGTCCATCACGTTCATGAGCAGCACCCAGACGAAGACCGTCAGCGCCAGCGGCCCGATGGTCTTGCTGTCATGGGTGAACATGCTTTTGATGTTGCTGTTGACGAATTCCACCGCGATTTCGACGAGATTCTGACCGCGGCCGGGCACCCCGGTGGTCATGCTGCGGGCGACCAGACCGAAGCACAGCACGAACAGCGCACCGAGCACCACGGAAAACCCCAGGGTGTCGAGATTGACGGCCCAAAAACCCATCTCCGCAATCTCGGCATTGCTGTGGGCTATGCCCCAGGTACCGTCGGCCCGCTGGCCGAAGGTGAGATTGGTCAGGTGGTGCGAAATGTACTCGCCGGAGGAGTGGGCGCCACTTGCCGATGCCATAGGTCTTTGATCCCAACTGATTGAGCCGTCGCCGGTTCGGGCTCGGTCTGCTCCACCGCCTTCGCGTTAGCGGGGGCCGCGGGTCCGGTAGACCAACAGCGCCAGCCATTGGGCGCCCAGGGTTGCCGCGAAGGCTCCCACCGCCAACAGGGCGGTCCTGCGGTCAAACCCCTCCGGAAGAATCCGGAACAACAGCGTAAAGCCCACCGCGACGACGCAAAATTTCCCGACCTCGGCCATCCACAGAGCCGCGACCACCGCGCCCGCGCTGCGGCGTTCGACCAGGGCCAGGGCGCCGAAAACCAGATTGGCCACCCAGGCTATGGCGCCGCCCGCCAGCGCGATCCAGACCCCCTGGGGAGCGATCCAAGCCACCGCCGCACCCAGCAGGGCGAGTACCCCGAATTGCAGGGCCAGGGAGCGCGCGAGCAGGGCGCGCTGCGCCCGGTAGCCCGGCGATCGGCACTCGCGGCGGCCGGCTCCGTCACCGGGCATCATGCTTGCCGGGTATCGCCCGGCGGGTTCGCAAGCGCGCGCATTATAGTGAGCACCCCCGGGCCGGGCAAGGCAACGTCCGGTCGGCGCGGTGCGAATTTGATCTGCCCGGGATATTCACGTGAATCCCCGGTCACCGGATCCGCTCGAGGATACCCTCCAGCACGTCGAGGTCGGTGTAATGAATGATCAGGTGGCCGCCCTTGCGGCGACTGCGCAATTCGACCCGGGTTCCGAGGCGGGAGCCAAGGTCCTCCTCCAGGCGCTCGATGTCGGGGTCGCGCTGGGCCGGGGATTTCTCCGTGCGGCTGCGGTGCCAGGAATGGACCAGGGTTTCGGTCTGCCGCACGGTGGCGCCGACCGCCACCACGCGTCGCGCCGCCGCAATCTGGTCTCCGCCTTCGAGGGCCAGCAGGGCGCGGGCATGACCCATCTCCAGGTCGCCGCGCAGCAGCAATTCCTGGACTTCCGGCTCCAGCTTCACCAGGCGCATCAGGTTGGCGACCGCCGCCCGGGACTTGCCCACCGCGGCGGCCACCTGCTGCTGGCTGAGCCCGAATTCTTCCTGGAGCCGCATCAGTGCGATGCTTTCCTCCATGGCGTTGAGATCTTCGCGCTGGATGTTCTCGATCAGCGCCAGGGCCAGGGCCGCCTCGTCGCCGACTTCCCTGATCAGCACCGGCACCCGATCGATTCCCGCCAGTTGCGCGGCCCGCCACCGCCGCTCGCCGGCAATGATTTCGTAGTCGCCATCGGCCAGCCTGCGGACCACCAGGGGTTGCATCAACCCCTGGGAGCGGATCGAATCGGCCAGTTGCTGCAGGGCTTCGGGATTCATGTCGCGGCGCGGCTGATAGCGACCCCGCCGCAGCATTTCCACGGGCAGCAGCCGATATTCGTCGCCGCCGGGTTCGGCGCACAGGACGTCCGCGGGCCCATCCGCGCCGCCTCCGAGGAGCGCATCCAGGCCCCGCCCCAATCCCTTGCGCCTGCGGCTCATCCCGCGGGCTCCGCCGCGCGGCGGCGCAGGATCTCGCTGGCCAGCGCGAGATAGGCGACCGCCCCGCGGGAGTGCCGGTCGTATTCCAGTACCGTCTGCCCATGGCTGGGCGCCTCGGCGAGGCGCACATTGCGGGGGATCACCGTCTGGTACACGCGCTTGCCGAAATAATGGTGCAACTGATCGGAAACCTCGGTAGTGAGGCTGTTGCGGGCATCGTACATGGTGCGCAGAATGCCCTCCACCCGGAGCCTCGGGTTGGCGACCCGGGTGACCCGGGAAATGGTGTCGATCAACGCAGTCAAGCCCTCGAGCGCGTAATACTCGCACTGCATCGGGATGATCACGCTGTCCGCCGCGACCAGCGCGTTGACGGTGAGCATGCTGAGCGACGGCGGACAATCGATGATGACGAACCGGTAATCGGCGCCGGTGTCGAGCAGGTCCTTGAGCCGCTTTTCCCGCGCGGGCAGGTTCAGGAGTTCGACCTCGGCGGCCGTGAGGTCGCCGTTGGCCGGCAGCAGGTCGTAACCCGGGCCCGGACACGAACGAAGGATGGCCGCCAGGGGAGCCCTGCCCAACAGTCCCTCGTAGGCGGAGCTTTCCAGGGCGGTTTTGTCGATGCCGCTGCCCATGGTGGCATTGCCCTGGGGGTCGAGGTCCACCAGTAATACCCGGTTTCCCAATCGGACGAGCGCAGCGGCCAGATTCACGCTGGTGGTGGTCTTGCCCACCCCGCCCTTCTGATTGGCGATGGCATAGACGTGAGTCAATGACACTCCTTCCCGCCAGCCGCCACTTCGACCAGGTGGCGGTGCGCCGACTCGCCCGGAATGCGCAGGCGATGCAAGGCCACGATGGCATAGGGTTCTTCGAGTGCGGCGCCCCCAGGCTCCGGCCAGTTGCCCTTGAACGCATGGAGCCTGCCGCCCGGTGCCAGCAGGTGTCCGGCCTGGCGGACCAGTTCCGGCAGGGGCGCGAAAGCCCTGCTCAGCACCCCTTCGAAGCGCTGCACGGGCCGCCAATCCTGCACCCGCGCCTGCACGATTTCCACGTTGGTCAACCGCAATTCGATCTTCACCTGGTGGAGAAAGCGCGTCTTTCTGCCGCTGCTGTCGAGCAGCCAGAATTGTCGATCGGGCAGCCAGATCGCCAGGGGAATCCCCGGCAGTCCGGCGCCGCTGCCCACATCGACCAGGCGCCGCCCCCGCAAGAAGGGAATGGCCGCCAGGCTGTCGAGCAGATGCCGGCGCACCATGGAGGTCGGATCGGTCACCGAGGTCAGGTTGTAGACCCGATTCCAGCGCAGCAGCAGGTCGAGGTATCGCAGCGCCAGCGCCTCCTGTTGCGGACCGCGCTCCACGCCCAACGCCTCCAGCCCGGCACCGAGCAGGGCGTCGCGACGGGGCTGTGGGGGCCCCTCAGGCGGTGCGCTCGCGTTGTGCCGCACGCTTTTTCAGATGGATCGACAACAGGGATACCGCCGCCGGCGTGACGCCGGGGACGCGGGCAGCGCGCCCCAGGGTATCGGGAACCGCTGCGCCCAGCTTCTGGCGCACTTCGTTGGACAGGCCGATCACCTGGCCGTAATCGAAATCCGGGGGGATCGGTGTGGCCTCCAGGCTGCGCAGGCGCTCGATCTCGGCCCGCTGGCGCTCGATATACCCGGCGTACTTGACCTCTGTCTCGACCTGCCGGCCGATATCCAGCTCCGCACACTGCGGGTCCAGGCTGGCCAGCATCCCATAGTCGAATTCCGGGCGCCGCAGCAGATCCAGCAGGGTGGCGTCCGGTGTCGGTGCACTGCGCAACTGGCCGTACAGAGCCTGCTCCAGTTCGCTGCCCGGCTTCACCCGGGTCGCGGCAAGGCGCTGCCGTTCGCACTCGATGGCTTCCCGGCGCGCACAGTAGAGGGCCCAGCACCGATCGTCGATCAGCCCCAGCCGGCGGCCGATCTCGGTGAGCCGCAGATCAGCGTTGTCCTCCCGCAACAGCAGCCGGTACTCCGCCCGACTGGTGAACATCCGATAGGGCTCGCGGGTGCCGCAGGTGACCAGGTCATCGACCATCACCCCGAGATAGGCATCCGCCCGCCCCGGCACCCAGGGATCCCGCTGCAGGGCCAACTGGGCGGCGTTGATGCCGGCCAGCAGGCCCTGGGCGCCGGCCTCCTCGTAGCCCGTGGTGCCGTTGATCTGGCCGGCGAAGAACAGGCCCCGCAGGGCCCGGGTTTCCAGCGTCGGCCGGAGATGGCGGGGATCGAAGAAGTCGTACTCGATGGCGTAGCCCGGCCGGGTGATGTGCGCGGACTCGAATCCCCGGATGGAGCGCACCAGGGCGACCTGGACGTCGAAGGGCAGGCTGGTGGAGATGCCGTTGGGGTAGACCTCGTGGGTATCCAGCCCCTCGGGCTCAATGAACACCTGATGGCCGCTGCGCTCGGAGAAGCGCACCACCTTGTCCTCGATCGAGGGACAGTAGCGGGGCCCCACCCCTTCGATCACCCCGGCGTACAGGGGCGAACGATCGAGTCCCGAGCGGATGATTTCGTGGGTCGTCGGATTGGTATGTGTGATCCAGCAGCTCACTTGGCGCGGGCGTTCCGCGGTGATTCCCCAGCAGGACAGCGCCGGGACCGGCTGGTCCCCCGGCTGCTCGATCAGCCCGCTCAGATCGATGGAACGGCCGTCGATGCGGGGCGGGGTACCGGTCTTGAGCCGTCCGACCGGCAGGGACAGCTCGCGCAGCCGATCGGCCAAGCGCAGCGACGGCGGATCGCCGGCGCGGCCGCCGGGATGATTTTGCAGGCCGATGTGGATGCGCCCGCCAAGGAAGGTCCCCGCGGTCAAGACCAAGGCCCGGGCGCGGCAGGCGATCCCGGCGGCGGTCACCACACCGACCACCCGCTCGCCTTCCAGCATCAGGTCATCCACCGCCTGCTGGAACAACAGGAGGTTGGGCTGGTTCTCCAAGGCATGGCGCACCGCTGCCTTGTAGCGCACCCGGTCGGCCTGCACCCGCGTGGCGCGTACCGCCGGGCCTTTGCTGGCGTTGAGCACCCGGCAATGGATGCCGCTGGCATCGGCCGCCCGGGCCATCAGCCCGCCCAGCGCATCGATTTCCCTCACCAGGTGACTCTTCCCGATCCCGCCGATCGCCGGGTTACAGGACATCTGCCCCAGGGTTTCGAGGTTGTGGCTGATCAGCAGGGTGGAACAGCCCATGCGGGCCGCGGCCAGCGCCGCCTCGGCGCCGGCATGACCACCGCCGATGACGATGACGTCGAAGGTATGCGAGGTATCCATGATTCCCGGGGGCATTGCTGGGCAGGCAGCCATTATACGGGCCGGCAACCCTGCACCGGTGGGTGGCGCTTGTCAACGAGGGCATCAGCGGGGAATCTCAATCTTCGATTCAAGTCTTCTTCAATGAAGTAATGAGATGATGTTATTGAATTTATTGTGTGGCCTACGAGTGTGGAAATCCCCGGTTATCCCTGTCCTGTCAGCGCCTTGGGCCATGGCCAACCCTGGGGATTGCAGGTGGTGGATCCGCTGGGTGGGCGGTGCGGGTCGGCTGGGGTCCCGGAGTCCAGGTCCGCCAACCCGCGGGGGCGGTGGATCGATTCGCGGTTCCCCAACAGGTTGTGCACGGGTTTGTTGGGGACGGGTCGGGCCACCGGGGTCGCAATTCGCGTGCGTGGGCCGGCGCGATTGAACCGCCGCGCCGCTTTACGTAAAATCCGCGCCCCTGTCCGGCCCCTACGGCCGGGGTTGCAACACCCGACCGGAGTCCTGTGACCGATGAAGCGAACCTTTCAACCCAGCAATCTCAAGCGCAAGCGCACCCACGGGTTCCGGGCGCGGATGGCCACTGCCAAGGGGCGTCTGGTGCTCAAGCGCCGGCGTGCCAAGGGCCGCAAGCGGCTCGCCGCCTGAACCCGGGATGCCGGCCGCAGACCGCGCAGTCGGCAAGACCTTTCCAGCCAGCCGCAGGTTGCTGACGAGCGCCGAGTTTCAGGCGGTATTCGCGGCGGTCGAACGGCGTGTATCCCATCGCTACTATCTGCTGCTCGCCAAAGCCAATGATGGGCGGGGGGCGCGGTTGGGTTTGGTGGTGGCGCGCAAGAACATCCGGCTGGCGACGCGGCGCAACCGCATCAAGCGGGTCGCCCGGGAGACGTTTCGCCTGCAGGCCGACCGCCTGATGTCCGTCGACGTCCTGTTGTTGCCGCGGCGAGGTATGGACGAGCTGAGTCCCGAACGGCAAACTCGCCTGCTGCAGCAGGCTTGGCAGGAGTTGGCCGAGGTCTGCAAGGGAGTTTCCCCATCGTGTTGACCCGCCTGCTGATCGGTCTGATCCAGTGTTATCGCTGGCTGCTCAGCCCCCTGTTCGGCAGTTGCTGCCGGTTCCATCCCAGTTGTTCCGCCTATGGAATGGAGGCCCTGCGGGAGCACGGAGCGCTGCGCGGCTCCTGGCTGCTGGTCCGGCGTCTGGCCAAATGCCACCCCTGGCATCCCGGTGGGTTCGATCCGGTTCGGCCGCGGCGCAGCGGCACACATTTGGAGCATTGAGCGTGGATTGGCAGCGCAACCTGCTGGGAGCGGCGATCGTCGCCGTATTCGCCGTGTTGTTCGTGCGCTGGAACGAATTTCAGGAAGTGCGCCGGCCGTCGCCGGCAACCACCGCGGCGGAAATCCTTGTCCCCGACGTTCCCGGCAAGGTAGCGGATAGCGGTATCGATCAACCCGGGGCGACGGCCGGCGACGACCGGTTGATCAGCGTGGAAACCGACGTGTTGCGCCTGGTGATCGATGCCCGGGGGGGCGACATCGTGCGCGCGGAACTGCTCGGGTACCCGGTGTCTCAGGCTCCGGGCGCGGCGCCGTTTTTGATGCTCAACCGTACTCGGGACCAGGTCTATGTGGCCCAGAGCGGCCTGATCGGCCCGGGGGCTACGGACCGGGCCGGCATGCGGCCGCTCTTCCGCGCCGAACACCAGGCCTACCGGCTGGGCGAGGGCGAAGAATTGCGCGTGCCCTTGCAACTGCAGCAGGGGGATCTCTCGATCACCAAGGAGTTCGTCCTGCGCCGCGGCGATTATCTGGTGGAGGTTCGCTATCGGTTGCGGAACCAGGGGGCGGAGCCCTGGGTGGGACGGCTGTTCGGGCAGATCCAGCGCGATCGCCACGATCCGGTGGCGGCACCGGGTTTCGGCATGCAGCCCTACCTGGGGGCAGCGCTGTCCACCCCGGAAGAGAATTACAAGAAGCTGTCGTTCGACGATCTGGACAAGAAAGCCTTCGAGACGGAGCGACGCGGCGGCTGGGTGGCCATGGTGCAGCACTACTTCGTCAGCGCGTGGATACCGCCAGCGGATCAGGTCAATCGCTTCCAACTGCGTCGCCTGGGTGACCGGGAGCTGTATGCGCTGGGTTTCATCGGGGCCGAGCAGCAGGTGGGTCCCGGCGAGACCGGCAGCTTCGGCGCCGGGTTCTACGTGGGGCCCAAGGACCAGGATCATCTCGAGGAAATCGCCCCCTTCCTCGATCTGACCATCGACTATGGCTGGCTGTGGTGGTTGGCCAAACCGCTGTTTGCCGGCCTGCAGTTGTTGCATGCCCTGTTGGGCAACTGGGGCTGGGCCGTCGTCGCCCTGACGGTGCTGATCAAGCTGGTGTTCTTTCCGCTGTCCGCCGCCAGCTATCGCTCCATGGCGCGGATGCGCAAGCTGCAGCCGGAGATGATGAGCCTTCGCGAGCGGTATGGCGAGGATCGCCAGAAGCTGTCCCAGGAGGTGATGGCGCTGTACAAGCGGGAGAAAGTCAATCCGATGGGCGGCTGCCTGCCCATGCTGATCCAGATGCCTGTGTTCATCGCGCTGTACTGGGTGCTGAGCGAAAGCGTGGAATTGCGCCAGGCGCCCTGGATCCTGTGGATCTCCGACCTGTCCGTGCGCGATCCCCTCTATGTGCTGCCGGTCCTCAACGGCATCAGCATGTATGTGCTGCAAACCCTGCAGCCGGCGCCGCCCGATCCCACCCAGGCCAAGGTGATGAAGATCATGCCGGTGGCGTTTTCATTCTTCTTCGTCCTGTTTCCGGCCGGACTGGTGCTGTATTGGACGGTGAACAGCGTGCTCTCGATCGCCCAGCAGTGGGTGATCACGCGGCGCATCGAGGCGGGTTGATCGCCCGCGCAGGCGCCGCCGTGACGGACCCCATCGTCGCCGTCGCCACCCCCCGGGGGCGGGGAGGGGTCGGCATCGTGCGGGTATCGGGTCGCGGCCTGGCGGGGTGGCTGGCGGCGCTGACCGACCGCGAGGTCCAGCCGCGCCGGGCGGTGCACTGCCGGTTCCGGGATACCGACGGCACCGTCATCGACGAGGGGATCCTGCTCTTTTTCCCCGGCCCGGCCTCATTCACCGGCGAAGACGTCATCGAGTTGCAGGCGCACGGCAGCCCGGTGGTACTCGACCTGTTGGTGCGGCGGCTGCAGCAGCTGGGGGCCAGGCCGGCGCGTCCCGGTGAATTCAGCGAACGCGCTTTCCTGAACGGCAAGCTGGATCTGGTACAGGCCGAGGCGGTCGCGGATCTGGTGGCGGCGGAATCCGAGGCGGCAGCCCGCGCGGCACAGGCCTCGTTGCAGGGGGAGTTTTCGCGCCGCATCTTCGCCATCCGGGACGTGCTGGTCGAGCAGCGCGTGCTGCTGGAGGCCGGGCTGGATTTTTCCGATCAGGACCTCGAGCTCGTCTCCCCCGCGACCCTGGCGGAAAACCTCGCCGCGCTGCGCGCATCGCTCGCCGAGCTGCTCGCCGCGGCCAGCCGGGGCAGCCTGCTGCGCGAGGGATTTCGCGTCGCGATCGCGGGCCGCCCCAATGTCGGCAAGTCGAGCCTGATGAATGCCCTGTCGGGACGGGACACGGCGATCGTCACCGATATTCCCGGCACCACGCGCGACCTGATCCGCGAAAC
Organism: Pseudomonadota bacterium; assembly: GCA_049325095.1. GTDB lineage: Bacteria > Pseudomonadota > Gammaproteobacteria > Pseudomonadales > Porticoccaceae > JAGPUQ01. Next base: position 72,418 of record JBMOPO010000032.1, read on the forward strand.
GGTCGATATCCGCGGGATTCCGTTTCACCTGGTCGACACCGCCGGCCTTTGGGAAAGCCCGGAACCGGTGGAACGCGAAGGCATCCGCAGAGCCCGCGCAGAACTGGCGCGGGCCGACTGGGTACTGCTGGTGGCCGATTCCGGGGTGGAGGACGATGCCCGGATCGCCGCCTTCATCGAGCAGGAATTGGGCGCCCATGCGGGCGGCGGACGGCTTTCGATCGTCCTCAACAAGATCGACCTGTCCGGGATGGCGCCCGGGCGCCGGGACAGGAGTCCGCCGCTGGTCGCACTTTCGGCGGTCACGGGCCAAGGATTGGATGCGTTGCGCGATCATCTGGCCGAGGTGGCGCGCGGCGACACAGTGACCGAAGGCCACTTCATGGCGCGCCGGCGACATCTGACCGCATTGGAAGCGGCGCTGGCCAGTGTGCGGGCCGCGGAGCAATTGGCACCCGAAGCCTTGCCGGAGTTGCTGGCCGAGGAATTGCGGCAGGCGCAGCGGGAGCTGGGCAGCATCACGGGGGAGTTCAGCAGCGACGATCTGCTCGGTGAGATCTTCGCCGGCTTCTGCATCGGGAAGTGATGCTGCGCCCATCCAGCAGTAGCGCCGTCACCAAGGGAGATCGCGAGCTGCCGATTCTCCGTCGAGTAGTGGTAGCCGCGATGCACCAGCCCAAAGTGCAGGGAGCGCACCGGTTGGAACCCGACTGCCCCGGGGGAGAAATGCACCAGCGGGACATGGTGCCGCACCTTCGATTTCGTGTCGATCTGCCGCGAGTGGAGCAGGGCTGCCCTGGGGCCCCGCCCAGGAACGGAATTGCTGTTTTGGTCACTTATGCCGTGGGGCAGAGCGATGCCAGGCTTCGATATGGGCGCCGCCGGCTTGCCTACAGGCCCTGCACGGGTTGTCCCTTCGCTGCCCACAGACTTATCCACAGAAAACCCCCAAAATAACCCCGGGGCATGCTTTGGCGCTCTATCTTGATCAAAAGTGTTTTGTTAAGCCATTGAAAATAATAGTGATAATTTCGCCTGCTGAAGGATATCCCCAGGGTCGCGCTGTGGATAAGCGACCGGGGAAGGGCTACACTCCCCGCGTCGAGACGTCTGCAATAAACCCCACACGGCTGGCAATGGAGCGGATGACCTTGGGTGAGGCGATATGGCAGCGCTGTGTAGGTTATCTGAGGGACGAGCTTCCGCCCCAGCAGTTCGAAACCTGGATTCGCCCGCTGCGCGTCGATGTGGCGTCGGCGGACGTGGTGCGGTTGTTGGCGCCCAATCGCTTCGTCCAGGACTGGGTGGCCGACAAATTTCTGGACCGCATCCGCGAGCTGTACCAGCAATTGGATGGCAGCCAGACGGTCAGGCTGGAGGTATCCGCGCAGCGCGCCGCCCCCCCCGCGGAGGCGCCGCTGGAGCCTGGGGCCGGAATGGTGCCATGGGATCCCGCGCCGGGCGCATTGCCGGCGGCCACCGTCGCCCGGGTCAGGGCGGAGCAGCCCGGCGTGCGCGTCGTCGCTGCGGACAGAGATCACCTCGAAAACAACCTCAGCGAAAACTTTCTGTTTGAATCCTTCGTGGAGGGCAAGTCCAATCAGCTGGCGCTGGCGGCCGCCCGGCAGGTGTCGCAGAACCCCGGCGGGGCCTACAACCCGCTGTTCATCTACGGCGGAGTCGGCCTCGGCAAGACGCATTTGATGCATGCGGTCGGCAACGAGCTGATCGCTTCCCGGCCGGGCGCCCGGGTGGTGTATCTGCACTCCGAGCGCTTTGTGGCCGACATGGTCAAGGCGCTGCAACTCAACGCCATCAACGAATTCAAGAAGTACTACCGCTCGGTGGATGCGCTCCTGATCGACGATATCCAGTTCTTCGCCAAGAAGGACCGCTCCCAGGAAGAGTTCTTCCACACCTTCAACGCCCTGTTGGAGGGGGGGCGGCAAATGATCCTCACCAGCGATCGCTATCCCAAGGAGATCGATGGGGTTGAGGAGCGGCTCAAGTCCCGCTTCGGTTGGGGCCTCACCGTGGCCGTGGAGCCCCCGGAACTGGAAACCCGGGTGGCGATCCTGATGCGCAAGGCGGAGCAGGCCGGGGTGGCCCTGCCCAGTGCGCCGGCATTCTTCATGGCGCAGCGCATCCAGGCCAATGTGCGCGAGCTGGAAGGGGCGCTGAAAAGGGTGATCGCGAGCGCGCACTTCACCGGGCGGTCGATCACGGTCGATTTCGTCCGCGAGACGCTGCGTGACCTCCTGGCGCTGCAGGACAAGCTGGTTACCGCGGAGAACATCCAGCGCACGGTGGCCGAATATTACAAGATCAAGCTTTCGGACCTGCTTTCCAAGCGCCGCAGCCGATCGGTGGCCAGGCCGCGCCAGATCGCGATGTACCTGACCAAGCAGTTGACGACCAAGAGTCTTCCCGAAATCGGTGAAGCCTTCGGGGGCAGGGATCACACCACGGTGCTGCACGCCTGCCGCACCATCAAGGCCCTCCAGAACAGCTCCCAGGATATTGCCGAAGATCTTAGAATCCTCACCCGAGCCCTGAAAACCTGAGCGGTTGGAAGGTCTCGACCACTCCCGAACCCAACGAGGGGATCGATGAAATTCACCATTGCTCGAGAACTCCTGCTCAAACCATTGCAGCTTGCTGCGGGGGTGGTCGAGCGGCGGCAGACGCTACCGGTGCTGGCCAATGTGCTGCTGAATCTGAACGATGGGGTATTGCGCATCACCGGCACCGATTTGGAGGTGGAGATCTGCGGCACGGTGGCGCTTTCCGATGCCATGGCTGGCGGAGCCATCACCATCCCCGCCAGGAAACTGCTCGATATCTGCCGTTCGCTGCCCGAAGGCGCAGAAATTTCCCTGGTGGTGGAGGCCGATCAGCGGGTGAAAATTCAAAGTGGGCGGAGTCGGTTTACGCTCGCTGCCCTGCCTGCGGAGGAGTTTCCGGAAGTCGAGCAGGAGGCGGCGAGCATCGCCTTCCGGATTGCGCAGAACGATCTGCGCAAGGCCTTGGAAGCCACCGCCTTCGCCATGGCCCAGCAGGATGTGCGCTATTACCTCAACGGCATGCTCTGGGAGATCCGCCCCGGGCTGCTGCGCACCGTGGCGACGGATGGTCATCGCCTGGCGCGGACCGATACCCCGATTGCGGTCAGCATCGAAGATCGGGTGCAGGCCATCCTGCCGCGCAAGGCGGTCAACGAGCTGAGTCGACTGCTCTCGGACGGGGGCGAGGCGGAGGTGATGATGGGTACCAACCACCTCAGGGTCGAGGGAGACGGCTACAGGTTCACCGCCAAGCTGGTCGATGGCGCCTATCCCGACTACGAGCGGGTGATTCCCGCGGGCGGGAGCCGGATCCTCGAAGGCGACCGGGAGGCATTGCGCCAGGCTTTCTCCCGTACCGCGATCCTCTCCAATGAAAAATATCGCGGGGTCCGCCTGGAGTTGGCCGGCGGCAGACTCCGGGTCGCAGCGAACAACCCGGAACAGGAAAGCGCAGAAGAGGAAGTCTCGGTCGTCTACGATGCCGACCACCTGGAAATTGGCTTCAACGTCGGCTATCTGCTGGATGTCCTCAATGCACTGCCGGGCACTCGCGTGCGCTTCACGCTGTCGGATGCCAACAGCAGTGTGTTGCTGGCCGATCCCGAGCAGATCAACGCGCTTTACGTGATCATGCCGATGCGGCTCTGATCCCGGCCGGCGATGCGCCTGCGCAGGCTCAGTGTTGCGGGAGTTCGCAATCTCGCGTCGCAAACCTTGCACCCAGGCCCGCGGGCAAATCTCGTCGTGGGGCCGAACGGTTCGGGGAAGACCAGCCTGCTGGAGGCGATTTACCTGCTGGCGCGAGGGAGATCATTCCGCGCCCGCTCCATCGAGGCCCTGGTTACCTTCGGTGCGGTGCGCTGTACGGTATACGGGGAGTTGGAGGGCGCCGCGGGGGAACCGGACGCACGAGGGCCCCGCCATATCGGTGTTTCACGTGAAACAGCCGGCGGATTTTGCTACCGGGTGGATGGCGAGGCGGTCTCCGCCGCCTCCGTGCTCGCCGATGCGCTCCCCCTGGTGCTGATCAACAGCAACAGTTTCAGCCTCCTCGATGGTTCACCAAAAGACCGGCGCCGGTTTCTCGATTGGGGGGTTTTCCATACCTCCCCGGGAGCGCGCCCCCTATGGCGCCAGCAGCACAGGGCGCTCCAGCAACGCAATGCTCTGCTGCGCGATCTTCGCCTGGATCGGCGGCAGTTGGCGCTTTGGGACGCCCACTTTGCCACTGCCGCCGAGGATATGGCGACCCTGCGCAGTGATTATGTGGCGCAGTTGAGCCCGATCGCGGCGCGCCTGCTGTCTGCACTTGCCCCGGGTCTCGGGGAGCTGAAGCTGGGTTTTCATCCCGGGTGGGATCGCAGTCGCCCCCTGGTGGAAATATTAAAGGGGTCCCGGGATCGGGATATAATGCAAGGTGGAACCCAATTCGGTCCCCATCGCGCCGACCTGAAGATCAAGCTCAATGGCAGGCCGGCCGCGGAGGTTTTGTCGCGAGGGCAGGCCAAGATGCTGGCGGTTGCGCTGCTGTTGGCGCAGGGAGCGCACTTCCGCCAGTCCGTGGGACGCCCCTGCGTGAACCTGGTCGATGACCTCCCCGCCGAGCTGGATCAGGACCATCGGCGGGGGGTGGCCCGGCTGATTGCAGAGAATGGGGGCCAGTGTTTCGTCACCGGGACGGACGCCGACCAGTTGCTGGATGCCTGGAAGGGCGCGGAGTTGTCCGTAGCGATGAAGATGTTTCACGTGGAACAGGGCCTGTTGACCGAGAAGTTTCCCGCAAGCGCCCATCACCGAGAGCGATCGTGACCATAGCCGAACCCACCAGCAGCAACCCCCCGCCCACCGCCAGGGGGCGTTATGACTCCTCCTCCATCAAGGTGCTCAAAGGATTGGATGCCGTTCGCAAGCGGCCGGGGATGTACATCGGGGATACGGACGATGGCACCGGGCTTCACCATATGGTGTTCGAGCTGGTCGACAATGCCATTGACGAGGCCTTGGCCGGGTACTGTACCGAAGTGAGTGTGGTGATTCACGCCGATGAATCGGTGACGGTGACCGACAATGGGCGAGGGATTCCGGTCGATCAGCACGAAGAAGGGGTGTCGGCCGCCGAGGTGATCATGACGGTGCTCCACGCCGGCGGCAAGTTCGATGACAACAGCTACAAGGTGTCGGGGGGGCTGCACGGCGTCGGAGTATCCGTGGTCAATGCGCTATCGAGAAAGCTCCATTTGACCATCCGTCGCGGTGGCAAGGTGTACGAGCAGATCTACCGGCACGGGATCCCCGAGGCTCCGTTGGCCATGGTGGGCGAGGCCGCGGGCGGCTCCGGCACCGAGATCCGGTTCTGGCCGTCACCGGACACCTTCAACAACATCGCCTTTCATTACGAGATCCTGGCCAACCGCCTGCGGGAGCTTTCGTTCCTCAATTCCGGGGTGCGCATTTCGTTGAACGATCAACGGACGGGCCGGCAGGACGTCTTCCAGTACACCGGCGGGCTGAGCGCCTTCGTCGAGTTCCTCAACAGCAACCGGGCACCGCTCAACCGCGTGGTCCATTTCAATGTCGAGCGCGACGACGGGGTCGGAGTGGAGATCGCGCTGCAGTGGAACGATGGCTACCAGGAAAATGTTCTCTGCTATACCAACAATATTCCCCAGCGGGATGGCGGCACCCATCTGGCGGGGTTTCGCGCCGCCCTGACGCGCACCCTGAATACTTACATGGAGCGCGAAGGGGTATTGGCGAAAGCCAAGATTTCGCCCTCGGGAGACGATGCGCGAGAGGGCCTCACCGCCATCATTTCCGTCAAGGTTCCGGACCCGAAGTTTTCTTCCCAGACCAAGGACAAGCTGGTCAGCTCCGAGGTCAAGGTTGCGGTGGAGCAGGAAATGGCACGGGCTTTCGGCGATTACCTGCTGGAAAATCCGGGAGAGGCCAAAGCCGTCGTGGGCAAGATCATCGACGCGGCGCGCGCCCGCGAGGCGGCGCGGCGGGCCCGCGAGATGACCAGGCGCAAGGGAGCGCTGGACCTTGCCGGGCTGCCGGGCAAATTGGCCGATTGCCAGGAAAAGGATCCAGCACTGTCTGAGCTCTTTCTGGTGGAGGGGGACTCCGCCGGGGGGTCGGCAAAGCAGGGGCGAGATCGGCGGACCCAGGCCATCCTGCCCCTGAAGGGCAAGATCCTCAATGTCGAAAAGGCGCGCTTCGACAAGATGCTGTCCAGTGCGGAAGTCGGGACGCTGATTACCGCCCTGGGTTGCGGAATAGGGCCGGGGGAGTTCAATCCGGACAAGCTGCGCTACCACACCATCGTCATCATGACGGACGCCGATGTCGACGGATCGCACATCCGCACCCTGCTGCTCACCTTCTTTTTTCGCCAGATGCGCGAGCTCGTGGAGCGGGGACATCTCTTCATCGCCCAGCCGCCGCTGTACAAGATCTCCAAGGGCAAGCAGGACCAGTATCTGAAGGACGACCAGGCGCTGGAGGAGTTCCTCACCAACACCGCGATCGCCGATGCCGGCCTGTGTGTGGGTGCCGCGGCGCCGGAGATCCGGGGCGCATCGCTGGAGGCCTTGGTGAACGACCATCGCCGCCTGATGGCGGTCGTAGATCGCATGTCGCGCGCCTATCCCCGCGAGCTGCTGCTGGCCATGGCCGGCGCCCCCCTGTTGACGGTCGCCGAACTCCAGGAGCCCGCTGCAGTGCAGCGCTGGGTGGACGGGCTGCGCACCCTGTTGGACAAGGTGTCCGACCCGCAGCGTTACCGGTTGAGTATCTACCAGGACTCGGAGCACTCCCGATTCCTGCCCTGCTGTGAGGTGCTGGTGCACGGCCTGGAGAATCGCTATCTGGTGAGCCCGGACTTCCTGGACTCCTCGGAATATCAGGCCCTCATTGCGCGGGGCAGCCAGTTTCACGACCTGATTGGGCCGGGCGCCCATGTCCGCCGCGGCGAACGGCAGGCGGAAGTCGCGGATTTTTCCGAAGCGCTGTCTTGGCTGATGCAGGAAGCCCGGCGCGGGTACGGCATCCAGCGTTACAAGGGGTTGGGCGAGATGAATCCGGAGCAGCTGTGGGAGACCACCATGAACCCCGAGACGCGGCGGCTGCTGCGGGTCACGGTGGAGGATGGGATCGCTGCCGACCAGATGTTCAATACCCTGATGGGCGATGTCGTCGAGCCGCGCCGCGCCTTCATTGAAGCCAATGCCCTGGCGGTCGCCAATCTGGACGTTTGATTATTCTGACGGGTTTGCGCAGTGAGCGCTTACCTCGCGCGAAGCGCCCGGCGGCGGCCAATGCAAGCCCCGGATTGCGCCGGCTTCACTTGTTCCAGAAGATCTGATCGGTTTTGCGCCGGCCGCCGTTCTTGCGCCGGTCTTCGCGATCGGGCTCGAAACGGATTTCCTGCCGCCGATCCGTCCCCTTGCGACGCTGATCGCGCCTGCGTTCCGGTCCTTTGTAGGTGCCTTCCATAGAAAATTCGCAAGCCGGTTTGGCGGCTGATCATAGCATGGCGGCAAAGGGTGCCCGCTAGCCGATCAGCCGCCGGGATACCCCTTCCATCCATTGCGCCACCTCTTCTGTGACGGACTTCACATCCCGGCCGCGGGTGTCGATGGGCGCTCCGAACACCAGGGTAATGGTCCCGGGGTATTTGATCAGGCGATGCGCGGGCCAGAATCGACCGGCGTCGTGGCAGATCGGTACCACCGGCACGCCGGCGGCGATCGCCAAGGCTGCTCCGCTGCGGTTGAACTTCACCGGGGGCTGGCCGTGGGCGATGCGGGTCCCCTCCGGGTAGACCAGCACGTTCATTCCGGACGCCAGCCGGGCGCGGCCCTGTTCCATCACCTGCCGGAACGCGGCGCGCGGATGGTCGCGGTCGATGGCGATGGGCGCGACCAGCGCCAGCCCCCAGCCGAAAAACGGAATTCGCAACAACTCCTTCTTGAGGATGGTGCTCACCGGACGCAATGCGCGCTGCAGGTAATAGGTTTCCCAGCTCGATTGGTGTTTGCTCAGCGCCACGAAAGGCCGCCGGGGCAGGTTCTCCAGGCCCTCCACGCGCACCCGGATACCGCAGCAGAGGCGCAGCCAGGCGATGACCAGGGCGTTGGCGATGGTGGCCAGATCCTGGCGCCGCGACTGCGACAGCGCCAGCCCCACCGAGAAGGTCAGGCTGGAGAACAGAGCCACGATGGGAATGTAGCCCGCATAGAACGCCAGGGAACGCACCGCCAGCCAGCAGGTCATCTGCCGGCTCCGGTCAGGGCGTCCGCCGCCGCCGCGAGGTCCGCGTAGATCGGCACCGGCCCCAGCCCGGCCGGACCCGCTGCGCGCAACTGCATTTCGGCAGCACGTCCATTCCCGGTGCGCACCAGCATCGGCCGGCAGCCCGCGGCGCGCGCAGCCTGCAGATCGCGGAGGCTGTCGCCTATCGCCGCCGCGCCCGACAGGTTGACCGAAAACCGGCGCGCGATTGCCTGGAACAACCCGGTGGCGGGCTTGCGGCAGGAACATCCGGCCTCGGGCGCGTGGGGGCAATAGAAGATCCCGGCGATCTCCCCTCCGGCCCGGGCGACCTGGCGGCACAGTTCCCCATGGATGGCGGCGAGCTCGGCGGCCTGGATCAGACCCCGGCCAACGCCCGACTGGTTGGTGGCCACCACCACCCGGAAACCGCTGCGACAGAGCCTGGCGATGGCCTCGATGCTGCCCGGCAGGGGGTGCCAGTCGGACAGCGATCGGATGTAGTCGGGGGAGTCGCGATTGATCACACCGTCGCGATCGAGGATTACCCAGGGGTTCACTGGGCGCCGACCCGGGCGGCCAGTTGCGACAGGTCGGCCACGGCGGAGAGGGTCCGGCGCAGCGCGCCCAGCAGCGCCAGCCGGTTGTTGCGCAGCGCACTGTCCTCTGCCATGACCAGAACGTCCTCGAAAAAGCGGTCCACCGGATGCCGCAGGGCCGCCAGATCCTCCAGCGCGGCGCGATAGTCCCGTCGCGCGATGGCGCCGTGAACTCGCTGTTCGAGGTGCTGCAGCTGTGCCCACAGCTCCAGTTCCGCGGGCTCCGCGAAGCGTTGCGGGTCGACCGCCGGATAGCTTGCGGCAAGCTGCAGCAGGTGGGCGATGCGCTTGTCGGTGAGGATCAGGCTGGGGGCGTCGGGATGGCCGATGAAGGCGTTGACGGCCTCCATGCGGCGCCAGAGATCGAGCGGGCGGTGGATGCCGAGACCGGAGACCGCGAGCAATGCCTCGGGGACGATACCCCGCTCCTCGCCCAGCGCCCGGAGGCGACCGGCCACATAGTCGAATACCCGTCGCGCCACCTCCTGCGGGTGGCCGCAACCCGGCTGCCGGGAAGCCGACTCCTCGAACAGCGAGAGCAGGTCCAGGTCCAGTTCGCGCTCGATCAGGATGCGCAGCACGGCGATCGCCGCGCGTCTGAGGCCAAAGGGGTCGCGCGACCCGGTGGGTTCCTCGCCGATGCTGAAAATCCCGGCCAGGGTATCGATCCGCTCGGCGAGCGCCAGGGCGATGCCGGTCGGGGTGGCGGGGAGCAGGTCGCCGGCGTGGCGGGGCAGATACTGCTCGAAGAGGGCCTCCGCCACGGCTGCCGGCTCGCCGTCATTGGCGGCGCAATAGCGGCCCATGATGCCCTGAAGTTCGCCAAACTCCTGGACCATGGCGCTGACCAGGTCGGATTTGGCCAGTTCGGCCGCGCGCACGGCATGCGCCGGGTCCGCGCCCACCAGGGGCGCCAGCCGCCCGGCGAGCTCCGCCACCCGCGCGGTCTTGTCGAACAGGGAGCCGAGCCGGCCTTGATAGACGATGGTCCGCAACTGCTCGCGGCGCGCGGCGAGACTGGTCTTGAGATCGCTGGACCAAAAGAACGCGGCATCGGCGAACCGGGGCCGGATCACCCGTTCATTGCCGGCCACCACCAGCTCCGGCCGGCGGCTGTCGAGGTTGGCCACGGCGATGAACCAGGGCAACAGGGTGCCCTCCGCGGCCACCACCGGAAAGTATTTCTGATGGCCCTGCATGGAACTGATCAGCGCCTCCCGGGGGATGTTCAGGAACTGTGCGTCGAAGCGCCCCAGCAGCGGCACCGGCCATTCGTTGAGCGCGGTCACCTCGTCGAGCAACTCCGGGTCGATCCGCGCGCTGCCGCCGACGGTCTCGGCCAGCGCCTGGACACCGCTCCGGATGCGCTCCCGGCGGGTCTCGAAATCCGCCATCACATAGGCCGATTCCAATTGGGTTTCATAGCTCTCGGGCGAAGTGACCGCAAACTCCGCAGGCGCGTGCACACGGTGCCCGCGAGTGTGCCGTCCAGCGCGGACGCCCAGAATTTCGGCCTCCAGCACCTGGTCGCCAAACAGCAGTACCACCCAGTGCACCGGGCGCACGAACTCTTCCCGGCTCGCGCCCCAGCGCATGCGGCGGGGGATGGGCAGGTCGCGCAGCGCCGCCGCCACCAGATCCGGGATCAACTCGCCGGCGCCGGCCCCCGGGCGCAGGGTGGCGAAGCAGAGGCGGGGGCCTTTGTCGGTGTCGACCCGGTCGAGCTCGGCCGGGTCGTCGAGTCCACAGGCGCGCGCAAAGCCGATGGCCGCGGGGGTCGGCCTGCCGCCCGCGTCGTAGGCCGCGCTCAGCGCCGGTCCCAGTTTTTCGATCCGGGTATCCGGCTGGCGCTCGGCGACTGCCGCGACGCGCACCGCCAGTCGCCTGGGCGTGGCAAAGCCACGGATTTCCCCGTGCTCCAGCCGGGCTGCCGCCAAGCCCTGGCGAAGGCCTGCAACCAGGGCTTCGCTCAGTTGCCGGAGCGCCTTGGGCGGAAGTTCTTCGGTGCCGATCTCGACTAGGAGCGCCCGGGTCATGCCCTGGCCTCCGCGACCCGGTCCCGCAGCTCGGCCGCCAGCGCCGGCGGGGCGAGCGGAAAGCCCAGGGCGAGCCGCGCGTCGAAGTACGCCTGGGCCACCGCCCGGGCCAGGGATCGCACCCGGAGAATGTAGCCCTGGCGCTCGGTCACCGAGATGGCGTGGCGGGCGTCGAGCAGGTTGAAGGCGTGCGAGGCCTTCATCACCATCTCATAGGCGGGCAGTGCCAGCCCGGCCGCCACCAGCCGTGCGCTCTCCCGTTCGTAGTGGCCGAAGCTCTCGGTCAGGAAGGCGACATCGGCCTGCTCGAAGTTGAAGTGCGACATCTCCACCTCATTCTGGTGGAAGACGTCCCCGTAGGTGACCGGGTTGCCGTCCGGGCCCCGGGCCCAGACCAGATCGAAAATGCTGTCGACGCCCTGCAGATACATCGCCAGCCGTTCTAGGCCGTAGGTGATCTCGCCGGTCACCGGGTAGCACTCGAGCCCGCCCACCTGCTGGAAGTAGGTGAACTGGGTGACCTCCATGCCGTTGAGCCACACCTCCCAGCCCAGCCCCCAGGCGCCGAGGGTCGGCGATTCCCAGTTGTCCTCCACGAAGCGGATGTCGTGTATCGTGGGATCGAAGCCCAATGCCGCCAGCGACGCCAGATACTGCTCCTGGATGTCTGCCGGGGAGGGCTTGAGCACCACCTGGAACTGGTAGTAGTGCTGCAGGCGGTTGGGGTTCAGGCCGTAGCGCCCGTCGGTGGGCCGCCGGCAGGGCTGCACATAGGCGCAGTTCCAGGTCTCGGGGCCGATGGCGCGCAGGAAGGTCGCGGGATGAAAGGTCCCGGCGCCGACCTCCAGGTCGAGGGGCTGCAGGATCACACAGCCCCGGCGGGCCCAGTAGTCCTGCAGGGCACTGATCAACCCCTGGAAGGTCGCGAGATCGGGCGTGGTCATGGGGCCGTCCCCTGGTGGCGAGCCGGCGATTATATCGGCCGGCCGGGAACCATGACGAGAGATGGGCCACTGCTGTTATCCTGCGGGGCATCCGGAGCCGGCGGGGTGGAGGACGACATGAGGGCGCGGGGATTTGGTCAGCGGCTGTTCCTGGCGGGCTTCGCGTGCCTGGCGCTCGCGTGGGGCGATGCGGGGCGGGCGACGGAGCACTGGGACCAGGTGGCGATCCGGGCGGTGGCGGTGGCTCCCGGCATTCACATGCTCACCGGCGAGGGCGGCAACATCGGCGTGTCCATCGGCCGCGACGGGACGCTGATCATCGACGACCAGTACGCGCCCCTGGCCGCCGGGATCCAGGCGGCACTGGCAGACCTCGACGGCGGCAGTCCGCGGTTTGTCATCAATACGCATTGGCATGGCGACCACGCCGGCGGCAACGAAGCCTTCGGCCGCGCCGGCGCGGTGATCGTCGCCCACCAGCGGGTGCGGCAGGCCCTGATGGAGGAGCGTAGCATCCCCCTGTTCGACCTTCACCAGCCCCCTGCCCCGCGCGCCGCGTTGCCGGTGGTCACCTTCGCCGAACGCATGACCCTGCATTGGAACGATCAGGACCTCGAACTGGTGCATGTGCCCGCCGCGCACACCGACGGAGATGCCATCGTCCATTTCCGCTCCGCCAAGGTGCTGCACCTGGGCGATATCTTTTTCAACGGCTTTTACCCGTTCATCGATGTAGATTCGGGGGGCAGTATCCGCGGCATGATCGCCGCTGTGGAGCTGGGCTTGGCACTGGCCGACGCGGACACCAAGATCATCCCCGGACACGGCCCACTGGGCGACCGCGCTGCGCTGGCCGCCTACCGGGACATGCTGGTGCAGGCCGAAGCGGCGATCGGCCGGCTGCACGCCGCGGGCAAGAGCCTGGAGGAGATCGTCGCCGCCAAACCGACCGCAAACCTGGATGCGGAGTGGGGCGACGGCTTTCTGGCGCCGGACGTGTGGGTGCGCATCGTGGCCAGCGGCATGCGCTGACCGGCGTCAGAACAACTGGCCGGGCAGCCAGGTGACCAACGGCGGCCACAGCGCCAGTACCACCAGCAACGCCAGTTGCAGCGCGATGAAGGGGACGATCCCGAGATAGATGTCGCGGGTGGCCACTTCCGGCGGCGCCACGCCGCGCAGGTAGAACAGCGCAAAGCCGAAGGGCGGAGTCAGGAACGAGGTCTGCAGGTTCACCGCGATCATCACCCCGAGCCAGATCGGGTCGACTCCCGCCGCGAGCAGCGCCGGAGCCACCATGGGCACCACCACGAAAGTGATCTCGATGAAGTCGAGGATGAAGCCGAGCACGAAAATCACCAGCATCACCGCCACCAGCGCGCCGGTGGTGCCGCCCGGCATGGCGGCGAACAATTCCTGGACTAGCTCCTCTCCACCGAAGCCGCGGAACACCAGGGAAAACACCGCGGCACCAATCAGGATCATGAACACCATGGCGGTGATGCGCGTGGTGGCGAGCAGCACTTCCCGCAGCCGGGAAAAGGAGAGCTGGCGATTGAGCAGGGCCAGCAGGCAGGCGCCGATGGCGCCCACCCCGGCGGCCTCGGTGGGGGTGGCGATGCCGCCGAGGATCGAGCCCAGTACCGCGACGATCAGCGCCAGCGGGGGCATCAGGCTGCGCAGCAGTTCGCCCGGGCCCGGGCGCTCGAGGGCGACCCCCTCCGCGCCGCCGGCCCGGGGCGCGGCGTACAGCAGATAGCCGCAGTAGAGCAGTACCAGTAACAGCCCGGGGATGATGGCGGCGACGAACAGATCGCCGACCGAGACGGTGCGCGGCGTGAAGATGCCCGCGGCCAGTTGGGCCTGGCTGTAGGCACTGGAGAGTATGTCGCCGAGCAGGACCAGGACGATGGACGGCGGGATGATCTGCCCCAGGGTCCCGGTGGCGCAGATGGTGCCGCTGGCAAGTGGGGGGCTGTAGCCGTGGCGCAGCAGGGAGGGCAGCGAAATCAGCCCCATGGCGACCACGGTGGCGCCGACGATGCCGGTGCTCGCGGCGAGCAGGGTGCCGACCAGTACCACCGACAGCCCCAATCCGCCCCGCAGGTTGCCGAGCAGCCGGGCCATAGTGTCGAGCAGTTGCTCGGCGAGCCGGGATTTCTCCAGCATCACGCCCATCATCACGAACAGCGGCACCGCCACCAGGGTGCCATTGGTCATGGTGCCGTAGATGCGATTGGGCAGCGCGGCCAGAAAGGCCAGGTCGAAATGCCCGGCGAGGGCGCCGCCCAGGGCGAACAGCAGGGCGGTGCCGGCCAGCGAGAAGGCCACCGGATAGCCCAGCATCATGACCAGGCACACCGTCAGGAACAGCAGCAGCGGGAGAGCGGCAGCCATCAGGGGTGGCGCCCGGGATGCGCGGAGCCGTGGCGCGTTGCCGGCAGGCGGCGCAGGAATTCGGCCACCCCCTGGAGCAGCAGGCTGGCGGGCATCAGCAGCAGCAGGGTCTTGAGCAGGTACACCCAGGGCAGCCCGCCGGGGTCGCTGGAGGTCTCGCGCACCGCCCAACTCGCGGCCACATAGTCCCAGGACAGCAGCAACAGCAGCAGGCAGACGGGGATGAGGAACACCAGGGTGCCGATGCAATCGATCCAGGCCCGGGCCCGGGGGGAGAGCCGACGATAGAGGATGTCCACCCGCACATGTTCATCGCTCTGCAAGGTAAAGGAAGCGCCGAGCATGAACAGGGCCGCGTGCAGATAGAGCGCCGCTTCCTGGGCGGCCGGAGCACTGGTGTGGAACAGGTACCGGACGATCACCAAGCTGCCCACCACCAGCGCCAGGGCCAGACTCAGCCAAGCCGTCCCGCGGCCGCAGCGGTCGGTCAGGAAATCGATTGCGGCCACGATGCGCTGCAGCAACCCGGCCCCCGGCGGTTCTTATGGTGGCCGGGATTATAACCGCGGCCGGGAATCGGCGCCCGCTGCGCCCTGACATGAAACTGTCATATTTAATTCATAGTCTGGTCATCCCTCCTGCCTAGGCTGGCGCAGCCATATCCACAACAGGAGTTTCCTCGTGAAAGCTCGTTTCAGAAGCGGTATCTGCACTCTCGGCGCCGGCGCGGCGCTGGCCCTGGCGCTGGCCGGAACCCAGGCGTTGGCCCAGTCCCGGGACTACATCAGCATCGTGGGCTCCTCCACGGTCTATCCCTTCACCACTGTGGTGGCAGAGCGGTTCGGCCGCGCCAGCGGCGCCATCACGCCGAAGGTGGAGTCGACCGGTACCGGCGGCGGCATGAAACTGTTCTGTGCCGGTGTGGGCACCACCCATCCCGACCTGACCGGCGCCTCGCGGCAGATCAAGAAATCCGAATACGAGCAGTGTCAGGCCAACGGCGTCAAGGACGTGATCGAGATCCAGATCGGCTTCGACGGCATCGTGATCGCCAATTCGGTCAAGGCCGAGCGCGCCGAACTGTCCCCCAAGGACATCTTTCTGGCGCTCGCCAAGCAGGTTCCGGACGGCGCTTCCGAAAAGCTGATCCCCAACCCCTACAAGACCTGGAAGCAGGTCAACCCCGCGCTCCCTGACCATAAGATCGAGGTGCTGGGGCCGCCCCCGACTTCCGGGACCCGGGATGCCTTTGCCGAACTGGCCATGGAGGCCGGGTGCAAATCCTTCCCCTGGATCAAGGCGATCAAGGATGTTGACGAGAAGCGTTTCCAGGCGATCTGCTATGCGTTGCGGGAAGATGGCCACTACATCGAAGCCGGCGAGAACGACAACCTGATCGTGCAGAAGCTGGATGCCAACCCCAATGCATTCGGCGTCTTCGGCTTCAGCTTCCTGGAGCAGAACAGCGACAAGGTCCAGGGCTCCATCATCAACGGCGTGGCGCCGACCTTCGACACCATCGCCGACAAGAGTTATCCGGTCTCACGGCCGCTATTCGTGTACGCCAAGAAGGCGCATATCGGCGTGGTACCCAACATCGAAGGGTTTCTGGCCGAACTGACCAGCGAGAAAGCCTGGGGTGACGAAGGTTATCTGACCGACAAGGGCCTGATTCCGATGCCGGCATCCATGCGCAAGCAGGTGGCGGCAGCAGTGGCGAGCCTGACTCCCATGAAGGGCGATGGCCTGAAGTAGATTGCCGGCGCAGGCCGACACCGGAAGGGCCTGGCTTGCGGCCAGGCCCTTCCTTGTTCCGGGCGAGGACGAGGTATCCCGAAACCATGTCAGCGGCGAATCTGGTCATCACCCTGCTGCTGCTGAGCACTCTGGCCTATTACCTGGGCCGGGGTCGGGCGGTGGCGCTGGCGCAGCCGCTGGGCGGCATCCGCCATCTGCATTCCCTGCCCCTCTACTACGGGTTGCGCAGCGGGTTGTGGTGTGGTCTTCCCGCGCTGGCGCTGGTGATCCTCTGGCTGGTCCTGGACGATCCCCTGACCAGAGCCCTGGTGCTGGCCGCCATGCCGCCCGACGCGGTGCCGGCCGGCGCCGCAGAGCGCAACCTACTGACCAGCACCATAGTCAACCTCGCCAGTGGCGCCCTCGCCGCGGAGGGTCGGCCGCCGGAGGTGGTCGAGGCCGCGCAGCGCTACCGGGAGCTGCGCGCCACCGGTCAGCGTTTGATCACGGTGTTCGCCGTCGCCCTGGCGTGCGGCGGCCTGGTGTGGGGCGTGCGGCGCATGTCGCCCCGCTTGCGCGCGCGGCAGGAGGTCGAGTCGGTATTCCGCTGGGCGCTGCTGGCCAGCGCCAGCGTCGCGATTTTCACCACCCTCGGCATCCTGCTCTCGGTGCTGTTCGAGTCGCTGCGCTTCTTTCAGGAGGTGCCGCCCGCCCAGTTCCTGTTCGGCCTGGAGTGGAGCCCGCAGATCGCCATACGGGAGGGTCAGGTCGGCGGCTCGGGGTCGTTCGGGGCGGTGCCGCTGTTCGTGGGGACCCTGCTCATCTCGGCGATCGCGCTGCTGGTCGCGGTGCCCGTGGGGTTGATGTCGGCCATCTATCTCGCCGAATACGCCAACCCCCGGGTTCGCAACCTCGCCAAGCCGGCGCTGGAGATCCTGGCCGGGATTCCCACCGTGGTGTACGGCTTTTTCGCCGCCCTGACCGTGGCGCCGCTGATCCGCGACTGGGGCGCGCGCTGGGGCCTGTCGGTGTCCTCGGAGAGCGCGCTGGCGGCCGGCGTGGTGATGGGGGTGATGATCATCCCCTTTGTTTCCTCGCTGGCCGACGATGTCATCACCGCGGTGCCCCGGAGCCTGCGCGACGGCTCGCTGGCCATGGGTGCGACTCGCTCGGAAACGGTGAAAAAGGTCATCATCCCCGCCGCCCTGCCCGGGATCGTGGGCGGGGTCCTGCTCGCCGCATCGCGCGCGATCGGCGAGACCATGATCGTGGTGATGGCGGCCGGGTTGGCCGCCAACCTGACCGCCAACCCCCTGGAAGCCGTCACTACCATCACCGTGCAGATCGTCACCCTGCTGGTCGGCGATCAGGAGTTCGACAGCGCCAAGACCCTGGCGGCATTCGCCCTGGGCCTGATGCTGTTCGTCACCACCCTGCTGCTCAATGTGATCGCCCTGCGCATCGTGAAGAAGTATCGGGAGCTCTATGACTGAATCCGGCCGCACTACGGAACGCATTCGCGCCGGCCTGACACGGCGCCACCGCGCGGAGCAGCGGTTCCGCGCCTATGGCGTGGCGGCCATTTCGTTCGGGATGCTGGCGGTGCTGGTGCTGTTGATCGACATCTTCGGCAAGGGTCACGGCGCCTTTCAGCAGACCTATCTGCAACTGCGGGTGCACTATGATCCACAGTTGCTGGAAATCACCGACGCAAGTGATCCCAACCAGTTGGAGGGCGGCAACTTTCAGGCCGTGGTCCGAGAGGCCTTGCGCCAGCGCCTGGGGGAGCCGTCCGGGCGGGCCGAGCGGCGGGAGCAGAATGCCCTGGTGAGCAGCGGTGCAGCCTACGAACTCCGGCAGCGCCTGCGCCAGCGACCCGAGCTGCTGGGAACCGTGGAGCAGCTCTGGCTGGCCGCCGACGACGACATCGACGCCTGGTTCAAGACCCGCGGCGGGGAGGAGTTCACCGGCCGCATCAGCCCGAAGCAGGTCGAGTGGGTGAACGCTCTGGCGGCGGATGGGGACGCCGGGCTGCGCTTCAACAGCGGATTTTTCACCAGCGGAGATTCGCGGGAGCCCGAGCAGGCGGGTATCGCCGGGGCCATCGTCGGCTCGCTGTTGACCCTGGCGGTGACGCTGGCGCTGTCGTTTCCCATGGGGGTGGCGGCGGCGATCTACCTGGAAGAATTCGCGCCCCAGAACCGCTGGACCGATTTCATCGAGGTGAATATCAACAACCTGGCCGCGGTGCCCTCGATCATTTTCGGCCTGCTCGGCCTGGCGGTGTTCATCAACTTTTTCGAGGTGCCGCGCTCGGCCCCGGTGCTGGGTGGGCTGGTGCTGACGCTGATTACCCTGCCGACGGTGATCATCTCCAGCCGCGCGGCGATCAAGGCGGTGCCCCCGTCGATCCGCGAGGCGGCGCTGGGGATCGGCGCCTCCAAGATGCAGATGGTGCTCGGCCATGTGCTGCCGCTGGCGATGCCCGGCATGCTCACCGGCGCCATCATCGGCATGGCCCACGCGCTGGGCGAGACCGCCCCGCTGCTGATGATCGGCATGGTGGCCTTCATCGTCGACGTGCCCAGCGGGTTCACCGAGCCCGCCACCGTGCTGCCGGTACAGATCTTCCTGTGGGCCGACAGCCCGGAGCGGGCGTTCGTGGAAAAGACGTCCGGCGCGATCATGGTGTTGTTGGTGTTTCTCGCGCTGATGAACGCACTGGCGGTGGTGCTGCGCCGGCGTCTGGAACGGCAATGGTAAACGGGACACTGGAGGGTGGCACAATGACGACCGTAGCCTTGGATCCCACCGCGGGGGCCGGCGCAATGAAGGCGGAAAATCGGGTTGCGGTGCTGGAGGATCTGCTCGGCCAGCGCACGGTCGGCAAGCCGTTCGTGGATGAGGCCAAGGTGCGCACCCGGGACGTGGACATTTTCTACGGGGATGCCCAGGCGATTTACCAGGTCAGCCTGGACATCGGTCGCCACCAGGTGATCGCCATGATCGGCCCCTCCGGCTGCGGCAAATCCACTTTCCTGCGCGCCCTGAACCGGATGAACGACACCATCCCGGGCTGTCGGGTGACGGGCGAACTGCTGCTCGACGACGAGGACATCTATTCGCCGAAAATGGACCCGGTGGAGTTGCGGGCCCGGGTGGGCATGGTGTTCCAGAAGCCCAACCCCTTTCCCAAGAGCATCTACGACAATGTCGCCTATGGCGCCAGGCTGCACGGCCTGGCCAGCCGCAAGATCGAGTTCGATGAAATCGTGGAGAACAGCCTGCGCAAGGCCGGGCTCTGGGAGGAGGTCAAGGATCGCCTGGCCCAGCCCGGTACCGGTCTCTCCGGCGGCCAGCAGCAGCGGCTGTGCATTGCCCGCGCCATCGCCATCAACCCCGAGGTGATCCTGATGGATGAGCCCTGTTCGGCGCTCGACCCCATCGCCACCGCGCGCATTGAGGAGCTGATCGCCGAGTTGGCGGAGAACTACACCATCGCCATCGTCACCCACTCGATGCAGCAGGCCGCGCGCGTCTCCCACCGCACCGCCTACTTTCATCTGGGCAAGCTGGTGGAAGTGAACGACACCGAGACGGTGTTCACCTCGCCGGAGCACGAGTTGACCGAGGCCTACATCACCGGCCGGTTCGGCTGAGGAGGCAACTATGGACAAGGTGACACTCGATCAACACATCTCGCGGCAGTTCAATACCGATCTCGAGCACCTCAAGACCCAGACGCTCGCCATGGGCGGCCTGGTGGAACAGCAGCTGCAGGAAGCCATGCGCGCGCTCGAAAACGGCGACAGCGACTTGGCCCTGCGGGTGCTGGAGGCCGAAAAGCAGATCGACGCCATGGAGCGGGACATCGACGACGCTTGCACCACGGTGATCGCCCGGCGCCAACCGGCGGCCACGGACCTGCGCATGATCCTGGCGGTGAGCCGGTCGGTGCGCGACCTGGAGCGGATCGGCGACGAGGCGCAGCGCATCGCCAAGATGGCCATCGGGCTCAGCGAGGAGGGCAGCTCGCCCCGGGGCTACGTCGAAGCCCGCCACATCGCCAACGGGGTCCGGGACACCCTGCGCGGCTGCCTCGACGCCTTCGCCCGGTTCGACGCCCAGGCGGCCCGCGAGACCATGGCCAAGGACAAGCAGATCGATCAGGACTACCGCTCCGCGGTGCGCGAGCTGGTCACCTACATGATGGAGGATCCGCGCAGCATCTCGCGGGTGATGAACGTGCTCTGGACGTTGCGCGCCCTGGAGCGGATCGGCGATCACGCCAAGAACATCTGCGAACACATCGTGTTTCTGGTCGAGGGCAAGGATATCCGTCACGTTCACCCCGACAGCTGACCGGCGCACCCGCGCCGCCGCGGTTCAGCGCCGGCCCGCGAGCCGTGCCCGCGCCTGCTGGCCGATAGGCCCCGGATCGGCGGCCGCCTCCCGATAATAGGCCTCGGCCTGACTGGTCGCCCCGCTGGCCAGGGCGATCTCGCCCAGATAGAAGCTCGCCAGCGGGGTCGGCAGCAGTTGGCGGCTGCGCTCCAGGTCGCCCTGCGCGGCCCGGTATTGCTGGCGCTCGAAGCGCAGCGCGCCGCGCGCCAGATGATGGCGGAAATAGCCCGGGTTGCGGTCGATGGCGCTGGAGAAGGCATCCTCGGCGTTCTGCCATTCCTCCAGCATCGCCCAGGCGTGCCCGCGCAGCTCCCAGAAGCGGCCCGCGGCGGGCTGGATCTTCAGTGCCTGATCGAGCTGGCGGATGGCGGTGCGGGGGTCCTTTTTCTGCAGCGCGGCGAGCGCCTTCTTCTCCGCCTCATAGGCCGGCGCGTCCCGGCGCAACCCGGCGGTGGCGCGCCGGTAGGCTTCGGCGTTGCGCACGCCCTCCGCCCCCAGTTCGCGCGCCCTGGCGCGGTTGGCCTCGACCCGGGCCCGGGATGGCGGGTGACTCGCGAACAGGCCGCCGAGAATGTCGCTCTGCCGGCCCTCGGAGAGCTTGACGAAGGTCTCCTGCACCGACACCGCTGCCCAGGGGTCGTAGCCTGCCCGGGCCATGTACTCCATGCCATAGGCGTCGGCTTCCAGTTCCGCCTCGCGGCTGTAGCTGGCCATCCAGGCCGCCGCGCCCAGTTGCGCGGCGGTGCCGCCCAGATTCCCATAGCCGCTCTGCTGGCTGATGATGCCGGCGATCTGGGCGCCCAGGCCGATCAGGGATCCCTTGCTCATCTGGGCCGCGCTGTGGCGGGCCGCCGCGTGGATGATCTCGTGGCCCAGCACCGAGGCCAGCTCCGCCTCGTCCTGGAGATGGAGCAGCAGGCCGCTGTGGACGCCGATCTTGCCGCCGGGCAGTGCCCAGGCATTGGGGACGGGGTTGTCCAGCACCACGAATTCGTAGGGTAGGCGGCGGTCGCTGACCGCGGCCAGCCGGTCGCCCACCGCGCGCACATAGTCCTGCAGGCCCGGCTCCAGGTAATAGCGGCCGCCCTGGGACTGCTGCGCCGGCGCGTACTGTTCCTCGCCGATGGCGATTTCCTCGCGATCCGATACCAGGGAAAGCTGCTGCTTCCCGGTCACCGGATTGACCGCGCAGGCGCCGAGGCCGGCGAGCAGCAGCGCCAGGAGCAGCCATCTCATGTCGGTGGTCACCAAGGTCAGATCCTTGCGCGCGCTACAATGACCCGGGTTCGGGACGCGCGGTTCCCCGGGATGGTCATTGTAGCCATGGCCGATCCCCGGGTGGTGCGGCCCGGAGTCCCCGTCGCGCTGGTGCCACCATGAACCGACCCTTTTCCCAGGCGTGTGCGAACAACCAGGCGCCGATCCTGGCCGTGTTGCAGCAGGCGTTCGCCGGGGTCCGCCGCGTCCTGGAGATCGGCAGCGGGACCGGGCAGCACGCGGTGCATTTCGCCCCCCGCCTCCCCCATCTGATCTGGCAGCCCAGCGATTTGCCGGAGCAGTTGCCGGGCATCGATGCCTGGCTCGCCGCCTGCCCGGCACCCAACCTGAGGCCGGCCAGGGCCCTGGACGTCACCGCCGCCGACTGGGGGGTGGGCGAGGTGGATGCCGTGTTCACCGCGAACACGCTGCACATCATGGCCTGGCCGCTGGTCGAGACCCTGTTCGCGAAGCTGCCCGGGGTGCTCGCCGGCGAGGGTGTGCTCGCGGTGTACGGTCCCTTCAACTACGGCGGCGCCCACACCTCGCCGAGCAATGCGCGCTTCGATGCCTGGCTGCGCTCGACCGACCCCCGGCAGGGCATCCGCGATTACGAGGCGGTCGCGGCGCTGGCCGCCGCCGCCGGACTGGAGCTGGTCGAGGATCACGCCATGCCCGCCAACAACCGCCTGCTGGTATGGCGCCGGACCGAGAGCCTGTGAATTTTTCCAGCGCTCGGCCCGGCCGGGGATGGCCGACAGAAGCAAGGCACAGGACGTGCGTCGCTTCACGAACGCGGGAGCGGGGCTTCAGTCGGGTTCCCGATAGGGCAGCAGCGCGCGCGCCTGCGCCAGGTAGCCCTGGAGGTGAGCGCGCTCGCGAGCCAGGAAATCGGCGATCGCCCGGGCGAACTCGGGTTGCCGGATCCAGTGCAGCGACCAGGTCTCCACCGGTTCGAACCCCCGGGCGATCTTGTGCTCGCCCTGGGCGCCGGCGTCGAAGCGGCGCAGGCCGCGGCGAATGGCGAACTCGATGCCCTGGTAGCAGCAGAGTTCGAAATGCAGGCACTCGTAGTCGCGCAGGCTGCCCCAGTAGCGGCCGTAGAGGCGCTCCTGATCGTGGAGGTACAGCGCGGCCGCCACCGGCTCGCTGCCGTCGTAGGCCACCGCCAGGGCGATCTGCTCGCGCAACGCGGCGCCGATGCGGACGAAGAAGTCACGGGTGAGGTAGCCGCCGGTGCCGCTGCGCTTGCGGTAGGTGCTCTGGTACATCCGGTAGAAGAAGTCCCACAGTCCGGCATCCAGGGCGGTGCCGGGCACCATCTCCACCCGCAGGCCCTGGGCCGCGACCCGCTCGCGCTCGCGGCGCACCATCTTGCGCTTGCGCGCGGTGAAGGTGGCCAGAAAGTCGTCGAAGTCCCGGTAACCCCGGTTGCCCCAGTGGAACTGGACGCCGCTGCGCTCCAAAAGGCCAAGCCCGTCGAACAGGGCGCGGGTCCCGGCATCGGGGAACAGCAGATGCCAGCCGCTCGCCCCGGTCGCCGCGGCGAGCTCCCGTACCCGCTCGAACAGCGCTGCCCCGCAGCCCGGTGCCTGGGGTCCCTGCAGCCGCGGCCCGGTGACCGGGGCAAAGGGAATCGCGCTCACCAGCTTGGGGTAGTAGGCCAGGCCGTTGCGGTGGTAGGCCTCCGCCCAGGCCCAATCGAACACGTATTCACCGTAGGAGTGGGTCTTCACGTACAACGGCATGAAGGTGCCGGCGGGCAGGCGCAGATGGCTCGGTTCCCAGCCGGTTGCCGCGCTCGCGCTGCCGCTCGCTTCGAGGGCCTCGATGAAAGTCGGGGACAGGAAGGGGTAGTCGGGCATGGATCGATACCTCGGGGCTGGGCGGGCGGTCGAACAGGAATCCTGCCCGCCGTCGGCCGGTGCGCTGTCAGCTCCCCGTCCGCGCCTCGGTTCACCGGGGCGACCCTAGCATTCCTTCGCCGCCGCCTCAAAGACGCAGCGGAAGGTGCTGCCCGCGCCGGGGGCGCTTTGGATCTCCAGGTTGCCGCCGTTGCGCAACAGGGAGTGCTTGACGATGGCGAGGCCCAGGCCGGTGCCGCCGGAGCTGCTGGCGCGGCTGTTTTCGACCCGGTAGAAGCGCTCGGTCAGCCGGGGCAGGTGGCGGGCCTCGATGCCGATGCCGTCATCCTGCACTTCGACCCAGGTGCGGCCGGCGCCGCTGCCCGCCCGCACCCAGACCCGGCAGCCCCCGGGGTTGTGGCGGATCGCGTTGTACACCAGGTTGGCGAACGCGCTGTGCAGCTCCCGGGTCGAGCCCTCCACGGTCAGCGCCGCCGGACATTCCAGGGTGATCTGGTGGCGCTCGCCGCTGAGCGCGCGGGAGCTCTCGACGATGGAGGCCAGCAGCGGCTGCAGTGCCACCGGCTCGGGGTGCGCCGGCGGCGGGGTGGATTCGAGGCGCGACAGGGTCACCAGGTCCTCGGTCAGCAGGGCCAGGCGCCGGGTCTGTTCGCTCATCTGCGCGATTGCCTGCCGCCACGGAGCCGGCTGGTCCGCGGCGGTCTCGCGCAGGGTTTCCAGATAGCCGGTGAGCACCGTGAGGGGGGTGCGCAGTTCGTGGGAGATGTTGGCGACGAATTCGGTGCGCAGCCGTTCCAGTTGTCGCAGGCGGGTGATGTCCTGCACCACCAGCGCCACCTCGTTGGTGCCGAAATGGTTGGCGTTGAACTGGAGCAGGCGGCCCGGGTGGTTGGGCGCCTCCAGCTCCACCGGCTCGGCGAAGCGGCCTTCGCGGATGAATGCCACGAAGGCCGGGGTGCGCACCAGATTGATGATGGGTTCGCCCTGGTCGCGGCGCTGCAGTCCCAGCAGTCGGCCGGCGGCTGGATTCCACCATTCCAGCGAGCGGTCGGCGTCCAGGATCAGGATGCCTTCGTCGAGTGCATCGGTGATGCGGCGGATGCGCGTGACCAGATTGAGGTGGTCCTGCCGGTGGCGGGTGATGCGCTGGCGCAGCCGGTAGAGATGGTCGGAGATTTCTCCCCACACCCCGGATGCCGGCGGCGGGTAGTCGCGGCTGCCCTGGTCCAGCCACCGATTGAGGCGGTGGATGTGCCGCAGGGTCCAGAGCATGTACAGGCTGCCGCCGGCCAGCAGAGTCGCCAGCGGATAGCCGTTGAAGAAACCGCCGGCCAGGAGCAGCAGGGCGAGCGCGGCGATGCGCTGCAGTTCGCTGCGCAGCCCCTGGGTCAGCATTGCGGATTCCCTCAGGACTCGGCCAGCTTCTCGGAAAACCGATAGCCCGCGCCGCGCACCGTCTGGACCAGGCGGTCGTAGTCGCCGAGCGCCTTGCGCAGGCGGCGGATGTGTACGTCGACGGTGCGCTCGTCCATGTAGACGTTGCCGCCCCAGACGTGGTTGAGGATCTGGTCGCGGGAATAGACCCGGTCCTGGTGGGTCAGGAAGAACCCCAGCAGCCGGAACTCGGTGGGGCCCATTGCCACAGCCTGGCCGTCGATGCTCACGTGGTGGCTGACCGGATCGTAGACCAGACCCTGGATGCGGAGCGGCTCGTCCTGCTGTCCCAGGTCGCGGCGGCGCAGCAGGGCCCGCACGCGCGCGATCAGCTCCCGGGGCGAGAAGGGCTTGGTCACATAGTCGTCGGCGCCGGCATCCAGGCCCTGCACCAGATTGTCCTCTTCGGCCTTGGCGGTGAGCAGGATCACCGGCAGATCCGCGGTGCGTTCGTCGCGGCGCAGGCGGCGCAGGAACTCGATGCCGCTGATCTCGGGCATCATCCAGTCCAGCAGCACCAGGTCCGGGTTTTCATCCACGATCAGCGCATAGGCGGTGCGCGCGCTGTCTGCGCGCAGGCACTGGAAGCCGGCGACCTCCAGTGCCGTGGCCACCATGTCGCGGATGGCCGGTTCGTCGTCGACGATCAGGACGCTGGCGTCAGTCATGGTGCAATCACCTCCGCGTTTTGCCCGCGGCCATTGGATGACATTCCGGTGACCGCCCTGTGACAAGCCCGGATTCGGCGGCGGGACGGATTATGGCATCCCGCGGCGGTCCGCGGCCCCTCAGGGCGGCGCCGGCGGCCAGCCGTAGTCGAGCGCGATGGCGAGCCAGAGTACCGCGCCGGCAGGATTGTTGAGCAGGAAGGCGCGGAAGCAGCCGGCGCGGTCGCGGTCGCGGGCCAGGAACCACTGGCGGCAGAAGAGCAGCGCCATGGCCGCCAGGCCCAGGTAGTACCACAGACCGCGGCCGAAGCTGCCCCCGGTGACCGCGAAGGCCAGCAGCGCCAAGCCCTGCAGGCCGCCGATCACCAGCAGGTCGTCGTCGCCGAACAGGATGGCGGTGGACTTCACGCCGATCTTCAGGTCGTCGTCGCGATCGACCATGGCGTAGTAGGTGTCGAAGGCGATGGTCCACAGCACCACGCCCGCATAGAGCGACCAGGCGGCGGCCGGCACGCGCCCGGTCTGGGCGGCGAATGCCATCGGGATCGCCCAGGCCCAGGCCGCGCCCAGTACCACCTGGGGCAGGTGGGTATGGCGCTTGGCGAAGGGATACAGGGTCGCCAGGGTCACGGCACCCAGGGACAGCAGCACCGTCAGGCGGTTGGTCAGCAGCACCAGCAGGAAGGCGAGCCCGCACAGGGTCGTGAACAGGGCCAGCGCCTCGCGGGGCGCCACCGCGCCGGTGGCCAGCGGGCGGTCGCGGGTGCGGGCCACCGCGCCGTCGATATGGCGGTCGGCGTAGTCGTTGATCACGCAGCCCGCGGCGCGCATCAGCACTACCCCCAGCACGAAGATCGCCAGCACCTCGAGGTCCGGCAGGCCGCCGGCGGCGAACCACAGCGCCCACAGCGTCGGCCACAGCAGCAGCAGGGTGCCGATCGGCCGGTCGAGGCGCATCAGGCGCAGGAAATCCGGTGCGCGGCGCAGGGACAGCGGCAGGGTCAGGGGCATGGCAGGCTCTCGGCTCCCGAAGCCACCAGTTTAGGGCTTGAAACCAGGCAGGAACATTTCCGCCACCAGCAGTGGCCGCTCCGCCAGATGGAACAGCGAACGCCGCTCCCAGGCGAGGGCGCCCGGCGGCAGCTCCAGGCCGGGCAGTGCCGGCACCGGGCGCCGCTCGACCTGGATGGGCCCGCGCCGCAATGTGGGGTCGCGAAACAGCAGCGCGCCCAGGGGCCGCTCGCCGAGCTGCGCCAGGAACCGGTAGCGGCCGCGCAGCAGGCCGAGCGGCAGCACGCTGCGCGCGTGGATCCAGGGCTCGCCGCGGCCGAGCAGCAGCACTTCGCGGATCAGCGCCCGCTGCCCGGCGCCCAGGCGCAGGGCGCGGCGCTCCTCCAGCCGCGGGCGGGCCCAGCGCTGGCTCAGCACCCGCACCCGCAGGTCGCCGCCGCTCGCCGCGCGCAGGCGCTCGGTGAGCGAGCCGCTGTCGAGCAGCCAGGGCCGCCAGCGGGCCGGCACTGCGGTGCGGCAGTGGAGGCGGGCCGCGCTCCCGGGTCCATTGCGCGCCCGGTCGATCACAGGCTGTAGGACAGGCTCAGGGAGCCGTATTCGTGGTGATGGGGCTGGCCGTCGAACTCGCGGCTGCGCAACACCTGGGCGTAGGAGAACTTCCAGCGCCCGACGCCGAGGCTGATGCCGGCGTAGGCATCGGCCACCACCGGCTTCTTGTCCACGCTGTGGCTGTCCTTGAAGGTATTGCCGTCGAGGAAGATGTCGCGCCCCACCAGGCGGACGTCCGTGGCGAGGAAGGCGTGTACGCCGTGCAGGCCGCGGCTCCCCTGGCGGCGGGCGCCGCCGCGGCCGGGGGCGCTGTTGTCGCCGCCGGCGCGCACCGCCGAGGTGCCGAAATCGTCGGGCAGGCCCCAGCCGATGCGGTATTCCCCGCCGAAGTTGAGGTGGGTGGCCACATTGCCCAGGCTGGCCCCGGCATGGGCGATGAAATCGTGGCCGAAGTCCGCGCGCCAGCTGGCGTCGAACAGGCGCCGCTTCTGTTCGTAGAGCAGTTGCAGGGCCGGTTCGTTGTGCAGTTGATGGTTCCAGCCGTTGTATTGCTCGAATCCGCGCAGGTCGTGGATGAAATCCTGGGTCTGGTGGGCCAGCGCGGCGGGGCCGACGACGCCGATGTCCACCTCCATGACATCCAGCCGGTTCGCGCTGCGGGTGTGGTAGGCGATGCCGGCATGCAGATAGCCCGCGTAGGGGCGCTCATCCGGGACCAGTGCCGCGGACTCGGTGTCCTCCGGGGTGAACATCAACTGGCCCAGGCTGATCACCAGATTGTGCTCGGTCTGCGGATCATTGCTGTGCAGCAGCCGCAGCCGGCGGTTGGCGGCCCGCAGCCAGGCGGGAAACGCCGGGTCGTTCTGGTAGGAGGTGGTGTCCGGGGAGATCCACGACAGGCGGATGCCGTTGGTGTAGTTCTGGTCGGTCTCGTCGAACAGGTCGTTCTCGAAATGGAGATTGACGGTCCAGGGGTTGGCCGGCGATGCGGCGACACCGGGCGCCAGCGCCACCAGCAGGGCCAGCGACCAGGGGCGAAAACTGCGCACGGCAAAGCCTCCTCGAGCGGATGACATTGTACCGGGGGCCGGCCCGAGCGAGGCCCCCTTTCCTGCTATCCTCGCCGGAAAATCACCAGCGGGGATGATGATGAGCGAGACGGCGCGACCCTATCGGACCCTGGCAGTCGAGCACCGCGACGGCATCGACTGGGTGACCCTGGACCGGCCCGAACAGTTCAATGCGCTGAACGGGGCCATGGTCGACGAACTGCTCGACTACTTCGGCGGCCTGTATTTCCACCACCGGGTGCGGGTGGTGGTGCTGCGCGGCGCCGGCAGGCACTTCTGCGCCGGCCTGGATCTCAACGAGACCGCCGCCTTCACCAGCGGCATCGTCGCCGGTGCCCGCGGCCAGCGCCGGGTGGCCGAGATCATCCTGCGCATGCGCCGCTGTCCCCAGCCCATCATCGCCCTGGTGCAGGGCGCCGCCACCGGCGCCGGGCTGGCCTTCGCGCTGGCCAGCGACGTGCGCTATGCGGCCGAGGGCGCGCGCTTCAATGTCGCCATGGCGCGCATTGGCCTGACCGGCTGCGATATCGGCATCAGCTATTTCCTGCCCCGCGCGGTGGGCGCCGGCAATGCCGCGGAGATGATGATGACCGGCCGTTTCGTCGACGCCGCCAAGGCGTTGCGCATCGGCCTGGTCTCGGAAGTGGTGGCGCCCGACGCCCTGGCGGACGCCGGCGCGTCCCTGGCCGCTGAAATGATCGCGATGTCGCCGCTCGGCCTGCGGCTGACCAAGGAGGGGCTGAACATGGCCCAGGACGCCGGCAGCCTGGAGGCAGTGATCGCGCTCGAAGACCGCGGCCAGGTGATGTGCCTGGGACCCTTCCTGGAAGAGGGCGCGGCGGCCTTTCTGGAGAAGCGGCCCGCCCGCTATGACGACCAATGACGCCGACGCCGGCGCCGGCATCGGTCACGAGACCTTCGCCCATGGGGCCGACATCGGCGTGCGCGGCTTCGGGCCGACTCCGGCAATCGCCTTTGAGCAGGCGGCCCTGGCGCTGACCGCGGCGATCGCCGATGCGGCGCTGGTGGCCCCCGCGGAGGCCGTGGACATCGATTGCAGCGCCCCGGATCCGGAACTGCTGCTGGTCGACTGGCTGAACGCGCTGATCTGCGAAATGGCCACCCGGCGGATGCTGTTCGGCCGCTTCGAGGTCGCCATCGACGCCGGCCGGCTGCGCGGCCGGGCCTGGGGCGAGCCGGTCGATCCCGGGCGCCACCAGCCGGCGGTCGAGCCCAAGGGCGCCACCTTCACCGAGCTGCGGGTGGCGCGCCGCGGCGATGGCTGGCTGGCCCAGTGTGTGGTGGACGTGTAGCGGACGCGCCGCCGGCAGGTGCTGCCGGCCCGGCGCAGGGGGTGAGCCATGCTGGCGGTCGAGCGGGTTGCGGAGGTGGAATGGCGCATGCCGCCCCAGGGGCGGATGCGGGTCCCGGCGATCCTCTATGCCACGGAAGGCCTGCTGCGCGCGCTGGATGCCAAGGTGTATCAACAGTTGGCGGGGGTCGCCAGCCTGCCGGGCATCGTCGGCGCCGCCTATGCGATGCCGGATGCCCACTGGGGTTACGGCTTTCCGATCGGCGGCGTCGCCGGGTTCGATCCCGAGGCCGGCGGCGTGGTGTCCGCCGGCGGGGTCGGCTTCGACATCTCCTGTGGGGTCCGCACCCTGACCACCGGCCTGGCGCGCGCCGCCATCGAACCCCGCCTCGAGGCCCTGGCCGATGCCCTGTTCGAGGCCATTCCCGCCGGCCTGGGCAGTACCGGGACCATCGTCCTCGATACGGCCGCCATGGATGCCATGCTCGCCGGCGGTGCGCGCTGGGCGGTGGCCCAGGGGTTCGGCACCGCTGCGGACCTGGATTACATCGAGAGCCGCGGCTGCGCCGCCGGCGCCCGCCCCGAGCTGGTCTCGGCGCGGGCCCGGCAGCGCCAGCGCGCCGAGCTGGGCACCCTGGGCTCCGGCAACCATTATCTGGAAGTCCAGGAGGTCGGCGAACTCTACGATCCACCCGCGGCGGCCGCTTTCGGCCTCGAACCCGGGGCCGTGGTGGTGAGCATTCACTGCGGCTCTCGGGGGCTGGGCCACCAGATCGGCACCGAGTTTCTGCGCGCCATGGCACTGGCCGCCGCCGGCTACGGCATCGAACTGCCCGACCGCGAGCTGGCCTGCGCGCCCCTGGCGTCGCCGCTCGGGCGCGACTATCTGGGCGCCATGCGCGCGGGGATCAACTGCGCGCTGGCCAACCGCCAGATCATCACCCATCTGGCGCGCCGGGCGTTCGCGAAACTGTTGCCCGAGGCGCGCCTCGAGCTGCTCTACGACGTCTCCCACAACACCTGCCAGGAGGAGACCCACCGGATCGAAGGCCGCGAGCGGCGCCTGTTCGTGCACCGCAAGGGCGCCACCCGCGCCTTCGGGCCGGGCCATCCGGAGCTGCCCGAGCGCTACCGCCCCTGGGGCCAGCCGGTGCTGATCGGCGGTTCCATGGGCACCGCCTCCTGGGTGCTGGCCGGCATGGCCACGGCGGAGGAGCGGGCGTTCGCCTCCGCTTGCCACGGCGCCGGCCGCGCCATGAGCCGCCACCAGGCGGCGCGGCGCTGGCGCGGCCGGCAGGTGGTCGACGAGCTGGCCCGTCAGGGGATCCGCATCCGCAGCCACTCGCAGCGCGGCATCGCCGAGGAGGCCCCCGGCGCCTACAAGGAGGTCGGCGCCGTGGTCGCGGCGGCCGAAGCCGCGGGGTTGGCGCGTCGCGTCGCGCGGCTCGTACCGCTGGCCTGCATCAAGGGCTGACGCCGGGTCCCGGCCGGTTGCAGCCGGGTTGTGGCGGTGCCCCGGCCTCGGGGGCACAGGCGTTCACCGGCGTCGCGCGGGCATCTGCCGCGGGCCGGGCGTGGTGGTGGACCAGGGCCGACCCGGAAATCCGCTTGGCGGCCCGCTTCGCCGCCGTGACCTGCTCGGTGACCGCATCGGCATCGAGACCGCTCGGGTCGCCGACCTCGAGCGCCCCGATCGACAGCGCGATCAGCGGCCAGCAGCCGGCGCCGCCGTCGGCTGCGGCGAGGCAGCCGCGCCGCTGCGCCTCGAGGCTGTATTCGCCCACCACCGCGCGGGCGAATTCGTCGAGCACCCGCCGGCAGTCCGCGGCCCAGTCGGGGCGCTGGAAGAACACCACGAAGTCGTCGCCGCCGATGTGGCCGAGGAAATCCTGGGTGCCGTTCAGTTCGCGGCGCAGGGTATCGGCCAGCAGGCGGATGATGCGGTCGCCGCGGGCATAGCCGTAGGTGTCGTTGAAGGGTTTGAAGTGATCCAGGTCGCAGTAGGCGACCGCGAAGGGTCTGCCATCGCGCAACAGCTGGTCGAGGTGGCGGAGAATGGCGACATTGCCCGGCAGTTGGGTGAGCGGGTTGGCGTGGCGCGCGGCGGCGATGCGGCGGCGGGTGATGTGCCGGAGCAGGTCGAGCAGGGTGCCGCGGCCCCGGAAGCGGCCCTCGGCGGTGAGCACGAACTCGTCCACATAGATCCCCGGCGTGCCGGTGAGGCGCTTGCTGATCACTTCCAGGGGCGTGGCGAGATCGAACGCCAGGTAGCCCTTGTCGAGAAAGCGCCGCACCGACTGCCGGCCGTAGAGGTCGCGGCCGAAGCGGGACGCGTAGACATTCATGAACCCGGTGCGCAGCAGTACGCCCACCGGCGCGTCTTCGTGCAGCACCGCGAGACTCTGGGCGCCGGGATCCTGGAGGAACACCGCCGCGGCCGCGTCCACGGTGGCGTCGACCGGCACACTGGCCATGGGCTTGAGCAGGCAGGCGGCGGTGCCGCTGCGATCCTGGATGCGGCGCTGCCCGGCGTTGCGGAACCAGCCGGGGTCGGCGGCCAGCGGCGGCGCGGTGGAGGGCCGGGCGAAGTGGTAGCCCTGGGCGAAGCCGGCGCCGAGGCGGCGCACCACGGCGTACTCGGCGGCGGTTTCGACGCCCTCCGCGATCACCTGGCAACCCAGCGCGTGGCTGATCTCCAGGATCGAGCGCACGAACTGGTATTTCACTCGGTCGCCGTCGATGCCGGACAGGAAATGGCGGTCGATCTTGACGAAATCCGGGGCCATCTCCGACCACAGCTTGAGCCCCGAGTAGCCGGCGCCCAGATCGTCGATGGCGATCGCGAAGCCGGCCTCGCGGTAGTGCTCCACCGCGGCGCGGATCAGCTCGTAGTCCGCCACCGGCTGGGTCTCGGTGATTTCCAGGACCACGCGATCGGGCGCCAGCCCGCAGTCCTCCAGGTAGCTCTGGGTGAGCCCCGAGGTGTAGCCCGGGGACATCAGTACCTCCGGGCTGATGTTGATGAACAGCCGCCCGGGCAGGCGCAGGCGGGCGTAGTGCCGGATCACCAGGCGGCGGGCGAGGTAGTCGAGCTCCAGCAGGCGGCCGTGGCGGACGGCGGCGCCGAACAGCCGCGCCGGGCTGTGCAGCGGGGAATCCGAGGGCCCCCGAATCAGGCCTTCGTAGCCGTGGATGGCCCTGCGGTGCAGCTGCACGATGGGCTGGAACTGGGGGTAGAGCTGTTCGCCGACCAGGATGGCGTCGAGGATTTCGAATTCGGCGTCGGATTCGGGGGGCATGGCGCAGCGCACAACGGAGCGACAACACCGCACTATAGCGGCGACCGGATGACGGTTCGGTGACCAACCCGGCGGAGCGGCATTTGCTTTAATGCGAGCCTTCATGGCCCGATTGCACCGGGATGGATATGGACTCCCCGCCTCGCCTCCTCGCCCTGTTGTCGCGACGACGTTTCCTGCCGTTTTTCCTGGTGCAGTTCAGCGGCGCCTTCAACGACAACCTGTATCGCAACGCCCTGCTGGTGCTGCTGGTCAGCGGCGCGGTCGCCGCCGAGCGGGTCAACCTCTGGGTCAATCTGGCAGCGGGATTGTTCATCCTGCCGTTCTTTCTGTTTTCGCCGCTCGCCGGCCAGCTCGCCGACCGCTGCGACAAGGCGCGCCTGATGCGCTGGATCAAGGCCGCCGAGGTGCTGATCATGGCCGGCGCGGCCGCCGCCCTTTTCCAGCAGGCCTGGGTCTGGCTGCTGGCACTGCTGTTCGCCATGGGAGCCCATTCCTCGTTCTTCGGCCCCCTCAAATACGCGATCCTGCCCCAGCACCTGGGTACCGGTGACCTGGTGGCGGGCAATGCCCTGGTGGGCATGGGCACTTTCGTGGCCATTCTCTCGGGCACCATCGGTGGCTCCCTGCTCGCCGGCAGCGCCGCGCCCGAGTACTGGGTGGGCGCCGGGGTGGTACTGGTGGCGCTGGCGGGCTGGGCCGCAAGCCTGGCGGTGCCGCCGGCGCCCGCGGCGGCACCCGACCTGCGGATCGACTGGAACCCGCTGCGCCAGCTCGCCGTGCTCTACCGGCTGGCGAGCGCGCGCTTCGGGGTCCTGCCGGCGGCGGCGGGCATCTCCCTGTTCTGGGCGCTGGGGGTGAGCTATCTGACCCAGATCCCCAATTTCGCGGTCGCCGTCCTGGGCGGAACCCCGAGCCTGATTGCCCTGCTGCTGTCCGCCTTCGTGGTGGGTATCGCCATCGGCTCGCTGCTCTGCGCGCGCATCGGCGGATCCCGCGGCGAGCTCGGACTGGTGCCCCTGGGCGGGCTGGGGCTGGTGCTGTTGAGCCTGGATCTCGGCTGCGCGGTGCGCGGCTTCCAACCCCTCGCCGAGGCTGTCCCGTCGCTGTATCTGTTGAGCCAATGGCCCTTGCCCCGGGTGCTCGGCGACATCGTCCTGCTGGGCATCTGTGGCGGGCTGTACGTGGTGCCGCTCTACGTGCAGCTGCAACGCCGCGCCGGCGCCGACAGCCGGGCGCGGGTGATCGCCTTCAACAACCTGCTCAATGCGCTGTTCATGGTCGCCGCCAGCCTGCTCGGCATGCTGGTGCTGGGGGTGTTGCACTGGTCGATCCCCGACTTCTTCCTGGTGCTCGGCCTGCTCCAGGGCCTGGCGCTGGTGCTGCTGTCGATCTGGGCACCGGACTGGCTGGTGTGCCTGGCCGGCTGGGTGGTCGGCCGCCTCTGGTTCGGGGTGCGCAGTCTCCAGTTTCCCGGCGGCCACGGCGCCGAGACCTGGGTGCTGCACTGCCCGCCGGAGCCGCTCGCGGTGCTCCTCGCGGTGACGCGCTCCGGCCGGCCGGTGCGGCTGGCGCTGCCGGCATCCCTGCGCGGCTGGCGCTGGCGCTGGCTGCGCCGCTCGGCGCCGGCTTCGCCGGGGCCCGGCGCAGCGCGCGGCCCGGTCTGCTGCTGCGAGCCCGATCCGCTGGCCGCGGTCACCCCCGATGCCGCCCTGCGCCACTATCGACTGCGCGTGCGGCGCCGGGGGTGGCGGAAGCTGGCGGTGGAGGTGACGCCCCTGGCCGAGGCCGGCGATGCCGCCGGCGACGATGTTCCCGGGGCCGCGGCACCCTGCCCGGTCCCCGGTTCCTGATCCTGTGCCGTCGAGGTCGAGATGAAGCTGTCCACCCGAATTCTGCTGGGCATGGTCGCCGGGATCGCGGTCGGGGTGCTGCTCAGACCCCTGGCGGACCGGCCCGACAGCTTCGCCGCCACGCTCGGTGCCTGGCTGGTCGACACCGCGTTCGAGGTGGGCGGCAGCATCTTCGTCGCCTCCCTCAAGCTGATGGTGGTGCCCCTGCTGTTCGTCTCCCTGGTCAATGGCGCCAGCGCCATGGGGGCCAGTGCCCGCATGGGCCGGATCGCCGGCAAGACGCTGGCGCTCTACCTGGTCACCACCGGCATCGCCATCAGCTTGGCGCTGCTGCTCGCCAATCTGATCGATCCCGGCCTCGGCGTCGGCCTCGAAGGCGAGGTCGACTTCGATCCGGCGGCGGCGCCCTCGGCCAAGGAGGTGCTGATCAGCATCTTCCCGAGCAATCCGGTGAAGGCCATGGCCGACGGCAACATGTTGCAGATCATCGTGTTCTCGCTGCTCATGGGGATCGCCCTGGCGCGCAGCGGTGCCGCGGGAGCGCGCGCCCGGGAGGTATTCGCCAGCTTCAACGAGGTGATCATGACGATGGTCACCCTGCTCATGCATCTGGCGCCCTACGGTGTCTTCTGTCTGCTCGCCAAGCTGTTCGCCGAGCTGGGGTTCGCCGCGATTCTGGATCTGGGCAAGTACTTCGGCACTGTGCTCCTGGCGCTCGCGGTCCACGGCACCCTGACCTATGGCCTGCTGCTGGGGCTGGTCGCCCGGCGCAGCCCCCTGACCTTCCTGCGCAATGTGCGCCCGGCGCTGCTGTTCGGCTTCTCCACCGCGTCCAGCAACGCCACCTTGCCGGTGACCCTGAGTGTCGCCGAACGGCGCCTGGGCATCGACAACCGGGTGGCTTCCTTCACGGTGCCGCTGGGCGCCACCATCAACATGGACGGCACCGCCATCATGCAGGGCGTGGCCACGGTGTTCATCGCCCAGGCCTATGGCCTGGACATCTCCATGGGCGGCTATCTGGCGGTGATTCTGACCGCGACCCTGGCCTCCATTGGCACTGCCGGGGTGCCCGGGGTGGGGCTGGTCACCCTGGCGATGGTGCTGGAACAGGTGGGGCTGCCGGTGGCGGGGATCGCGCTGATCATCGGCATCGACCGGCTGCTCGACATGGCGCGCACCGCGGTCAATGTCTGCGGCGATCTGGCGGTGAGCACGGCGGTGGCCGGCAGCGAGGGCCTGCTCGACGACGGGCTGTTCGCCGAGGTGTCGGACCGCGACCCCTATGCGGCGCAGCCCTGAGCGGGCTGCGCCGCGGTGCCGGGGACTGGCGCCGCCGGCGAACTCCGCTCAATCAGCCTTCCAGACGGGGCCGGAGCGCCTCCAGGTCGTAGCCCGCCTCCCGCGCCCTGGCGAGCAGCGCATCGGCGGATTGCTTGCCGGCCTGGGACAGCAGCCAGAGCATGGTGCAGCGGGTCCCCGTGCGGCAGTGGGCGAGGATTTTCCCCGGGGTTTCCTCGATCAGGCGGGCGAAGGTCTCGACGTCCGCCGGGGTGATGTTGGCGCCCACCACCGGCTGGTGGATATAGCTGAGGCCGGCGGCGCGGGCGGCGGCCTCGACCTCGGCCGCCGTGGGCTGCCCCGGCTCCTCGCCGTCGGGGCGGTTGTTGATGATCGCGGTGTAGCCTGCGGCCGCGATCTCGGCGACGTCGGCCGGTGTGATCTGACTGGCGACCGCCAGTCGGGGAGTGAGGGATTTGCCGATCATGGCGTGCTCCGTTGGATCCGAGAGGCGAGCCTAAGTTGGCGGCGGCGCCGATACAACCATCAATCCGTGCGCAGGCTGCGCAGGCCCTCCTGGAGGCGCAGCAGGTGCTCTTCCAGGCCGGCGCCCTTGCCCTGCGCCACGCCGATCGCCAGGACGTCGATGACCACCAGATGGGCGATACGCGATGACAGCGGCGTGTACAGCTGGATGTCCTCGCGGACGTCGATGGCGATGGGGATATCGGCACCGGTGGCGACCGGCGTGCCGCTGGGCGCGAGGCCGATCACCAGGGCGCCGCGCTGCTGGACCCGCGCCATGGATTCCAGCAGCGCCCGGGTGCGCCCGGATTGCGACAGCGCGACCACCACGTCGCCGGGCTCCAGCGAGGTCGCCGACATGTTCTGCAGGTGGGGGTCCGAGTAGGCGGCGGTGACCAGCCGCAGGCGGAAGAAGCGGTGCTGGGCATCGAAGGCCACCGGCGCCGAAGCGCCGAAGCCGTAGAACTCCACCCGCCGCGCCGCGCCCAGCGCCTGGATGGCGCGCTCCAGCATCCTGGGGTCGAGGCTGTCGCGCACCTCGATGAGACGGTCGGCGGTGGCGTTGAACACCTTGTCGGTGTATTCCCGCACCGAGTCGGTATCGGTGACCGCCACCGTGCCGGTGCCGCGGCTGGCGGCCAGTT
Organism: Pseudomonadota bacterium; assembly: GCA_049325095.1. Classification (GTDB taxonomy): domain Bacteria; phylum Pseudomonadota; class Gammaproteobacteria; order Pseudomonadales; family Porticoccaceae; genus JAGPUQ01. Next base: position 109,639 of record JBMOPO010000032.1, read on the forward strand.
GCTGCGCCAGGGCGAGGCGAAACTCCAGGAACCCCCGGCAGCCCACCGCCTGGCAGAAGCGCACCACTGTGGGTTCGCTGACGCCGGCCGCGGCGGCGAGATCGACGATGCGCATGGAGACCACCCGGGCGGGCTCCGCGAGCACCTGCTCGGCGACCTTGCGCTCGGACTTGCGCAGACCGGCGCGGGCGCCGTCGATCGCGCGGAGCAATTCGGCTGGCTTCACTGGGGGTCACCGGGGGCTGTGCATGGAGTGTAATTTATTTACAGAATGATCGGCGCCGGCGGGCGCGCCGGCGGTCTCTGCTAGAATTCTGCCGATGACAGTCTCCCCGATCCTCGAGCGCCTCAACCCGGCGCAGCGCGCCGCAGTGGCCCACGATGCCGGCCACCTGATGGTGCTGGCCGGCGCCGGCAGCGGCAAGACCCGGGTGCTGGTGCACCGGATCGCCTGGCTGGTCAGCGGCGCCGGGGTGTCGCCCCATGCCATCCTGGCGGTGACCTTCACCAACAAGGCAGCGCGGGAGATGTGCGAGCGGCTCGCCGAGCTGGTCGGCGGCGCCGCCCGCAGCATGTGGGTGGGCACCTTTCACGGCCTCGCCCACCGCCTGCTCAAGCTCCACTGGCGCGATGCCGGCCTCGACGAGCACTTCCAGATTCTCGACAGCGACGACCAGTTGCGCCTGATCAAGCGCGTCTGCCTGGCCCGTGGCCTGGATCCGGAGCGCTGGCCGCCGCGCCAGCTGCAGTGGTTCATCAACGCCCAGAAGGACGAGGGGCTGCGCGCCTGGGATCTGGTCGAGCGCGGCGATGCCACCGACGACACCATGATCTCCGCGTACCGGGATTACGAGGCGGCCTGTGCGCGCGGCGGCGTGGTCGATTTCGGCGAGCTGCTGTTGCGCGCCCACGAGCTCTGGCAGCGCCACCCCGAGCTGCTCGCCCACTACCGGCAGCGCTTCCGCCACCTGCTGGTGGACGAATTCCAGGACACCAACGCCATCCAGTACGCCTGGCTGCGGCAGCTCGCCGGAGACAGCGGCCTGCTGACCGTGGTCGGCGACGACGACCAGTCGATCTACGGCTGGCGCGGCGCGCGGATCGAGAACATCCGCAATTTCAGCCGTCACTTTCCCGGCGCCAGCACCGTGCGCCTGGAGCAGAACTACCGCTCCACCGCCACCATTCTCGATGCCGCCAATGCCGTGATCGCCCATAACCAGGGGCGGCTGGGCAAGCAGTTGTGGACCGCCGGCGAGCGCGGCGAGCCGGTATCCCTGTACGCCGGCTTCAACGAGCAGGACGAGGCCCGCTTCATCGCCGAGCGCATCCAGGCCTGGCTCGACACCGGCGGTGCCTGTGACGAAGTGGCGATTCTCTACCGCTCGAACGCGCAATCCCGGGTGCTGGAGGAGGCCCTGCTGCGCGTCGGCCTGCCCTACCGCATCCACGGCGGTCACAGGTTCTACGAGCGCCTGGAGATCCGCAACGCCCTGGCCTATCTGCGCCTGCTGGTGAATCCGGCCGACGACGCGGCCCTGGAGCGGGTGATCAATGTTCCCACCCGGGGCATCGGCGAGCGCACCCTGGCGCGCCTGCGCGAGCTGGCGCGCTCCGCCGCGGGCTCCCTGTGGGAGGCGTTCCCCGCCGCCGTCGCCGAACTGCCGGCGCGCGCCGCCGCGGCACTGCGCGGCTTCGCCGGGCTGATCGCCGACCTGCGCGCCGAGGCCGAGTCGCTGGAGCTGGCCGAACTCTGCGAGCGCGTGCTCACGCGCACCGGGCTGCTCGAATTCCACGGCCGCGAGGCCGGCGAGCGGGGCGCCGCCCGGGTCGACAACCTGGAGGAGCTGGTCAGCGCCTGCCGCTCCTTCGAGGCCGAGGACCCCGAGGCGCCGATCCTGCCCCAGTTTCTCGATGCCGCGGCCCTGGACGCCGGCGAGAGCCAGGCCGAAGGCGATGTGGCCGCGGTGCAGCTGATGACCCTGCACGCCGCCAAGGGCCTGGAGTTTCCCTTGGTATTCATCGCCGGGATGGAAGAGAACCTGTTTCCCCACCGCATGTCGGTGGAAGAGCCGGGTCGTTTGGAGGAGGAGCGCCGCCTCTGCTACGTGGGCATCACCCGGGCCATGACCAAGCTCTATCTGACCTGGGCCGAAGTGCGCCAACTGCACGGCCGCGAAACCTTCAACGGCCCGTCGCGGTTTCTGCGCGACATCCCGGCCGAACTGCTCGAAGAGGTCCGCCCGCGGGCCACCATCACCCGGCCGGTCAGTTTCGGCACCCCGGCGCCGGTGCGCACGGCCGCCGCGGCCACCGCGGCCGACAGTGGCACCGGGCTGGCGTTGGGCCAGCGCGTCGAACACAAGAAGTTCGGCGAGGGTGTGGTACTGGATTTCGAGGGCCGCGGGCCCCAGGCCCGGGTGCAGGTCAACTTTCGCGCCACCGGCGCCAAGTGGCTGGTGGTGCAGTTCGCCGGGCTGCGCGCGCTCTGACGACAAACAACCAAGGATCACGAGGGGGGATGATGCGCGGACGATGGCTGGTGCCGGCCCTGATGCTGGCTCTCGCCGCCTGCGGCGGCGACGGGCCGCAGCCGGCCGCACAGGGCGCTGCGGCGCCGGCGGAGCAGAGCTTCCGCTGGAAGATGGTCACCACCTGGCCCAAGAACTACCCGGGCCTGGGGACGGCGCCGGAGAAGTTCGCCGAGCTGGTCGCGCGCATGAGCAACGGCCGGCTGACCGTCAAGGTTTTCGGCGCCGGACAGCTGGTGCCCGCCATGGAGGTGTTCGACACCGTCTCCAGCGGCACCGCGGAGATGGGCCACGGCGCCGCCTACTACTGGAAGGGCAAGGCGCCGGCGGCGGTGTTCTTCACCAGCGTGCCCTTTGGCCTCAATGCCCAGGAGATGAACGCCTGGCTGCACCACGGCGGCGGCCTGGCGCTGTGGCGGGAGGTGTACGAACCCTTCAACCTGGTGCCCTTCGCGGGCGGCAACTCGGGGGTCCAGATGGCCGGCTGGTTCAATCGCGAGATCGACAGCCTGGCCGATCTTCAGGGCCTCAAGATGCGCATTCCGGGCCTGGGCGGCGAGGTCATCCGCCGCGCCGGCGGCGAGGCGGTGACCATCCCCGGCGGGGAGCTCTACACCGCACTGCAGACCGGCGTCATCGACGCCACCGAATGGGTGGCGCCCTACAACGACCTCGCCTTCGGCTTTCACCAGATCGAAAGGGCGCGCTACTACTACTATCCCGGCTGGCACGAGCCCGGCTCGACCCTGGAACTGATCGTCAACCGGGACGCCTGGCAGTCGCTGCCCGACGACCTGCAGGCCATGGTCGAGGCCGCCGCCCGGGTGGTGAACCAAGACATGCTCGATGAATACACCGCCCACAACCACGCCGCCCTTGTCGAGCTGGAGCGCAGCGGCGTGCAGGTCCGCCAGCTGCCCGACGAGGTGCTCGTCGAGCTGCACCGCCTCAGCGACCAGGTGCTCGAGGAACTGGCCGCCGGCGACCCCCTGGCGCGCAAGGTGTACGAGTCACAGCGGGCCTTCCAGGAGCAAGTGAGCGCTTACCACCGGGTTTCCGAGGAGGCCTATTTTCGGGCCCGGCGGCTGCCGATCGACTGATCCGGGCCGCCGCGCCCGGTGCGGTCAGCCCTGGGCCTTGAGGCCGCGCAGCACCTTGCGCATGCTGTGCGCCACCGAGCTGAAGGCGTCGTCGAAGGGCTGGGCCTCGCCCAGGTTGCAGATCTCCCCCCAGTGCCCGGCGAGGGTCTCCGGATCCGGGGCGGCCTGGGCGCCCAGGCAGATGCCGGCGCCTTCCAGGATGCCGATCTTCGCGTAATAGCCGGCGCCGGCGCTGATGATGTCGCCGCTGCCGGTATGCTCCTCGGCACACAGCAGCGCCACCAGGGAGGAGACGAATTCGGGCTGCAGCAGCGGCCCGGTCTTGTCGTCCATCGCCTCTGCCGACATCCGCGTGGTGGCCATGGGCGCGACGCAGTTGACGGTCACGTTGCGGTTGCGGCCCTCCAGCTTGAGGCTGTTCATCAGCCCCACCAGGGCGATCTTGGCGGCGGCGTAGTTGCTCAGCCCGTGGCCGCCGAACAGCCCGGCCGCGGAGGTGGTCATCACGATGCGGCCGTACTGCTGGTCCAGCATCCCCTGCCAGGCGGCCTTGGTGCAGTACACCGCGCCCATCAGGTGGACGTCGACCACCGCCTTGAAGTCCTCGATCGACAGCTTGCGGAAGCTGTTCTGGATGTTGTTGCCGGCATTGTTGATGAGGATGTCGACCCTGCCGAAGGCGTCGTAGGCCGTCTGGATGATCGCGGCCCCGCCCTCCGGGGTGGCCACCGAGTCGTAATTGGCCACCGCCTCGCCGCCCGCCGCGCGGATCTCGCCGACCACGGCGTCGGCCGCCGAATGGGAGCCGCCGCGGCCCGCCACCGAGCCGCCCAGATCGTTGACCACTACCCTGGCGCCGCGCGCGGCGAGCAGCAGCGCATGGCTGCGCCCCAGGCCGTTGCCGGCGCCGGTGATCACGGCGACGCGGCCGTCGTATCGAATCGTCATGGTTTGTCCTCGGGTTGTTGGAAAGTCGGAACGCGAACGGGATGGCCACATGTTACCAGCGGGTAATCGAGCGCGTCAGCGCGGGCTTGCCGCCTATAATCCGGGCAGCTCCACTGCCTGAGGGCGGGCCATGGATTTCTCCTTCAGTCCCGAGCACGAGGCGCTGCGCGACACCGTGCGCCGTTTCTGCGCCGAGCAGATCGCGCCGCGGGCGCGGCAGGCGGACGATGCCGAGGTCTTTCCCCGCGAGCTGTTTCGCGCCTGGAGCGAGCTCGGCCTGATCGGCGTGCGCTACCCCGAGGCCGACGGCGGCTCCGGCTTCGACAAGATCTCCGACTGCATCGTGCGCGAGGAGATGAGCCGGGTCAGCCAGGCCTTCGCCTCGGCCTGGTCGGCGCACTCCCACCTCGCCATCTGGCCGATCTGGCGCGCCGGCACGGCGGCGCAGAAGCGGCGCTTCTTCGCCCCGGCGCTGGCCGGCGAACGCATCGCCGCCTTCGGCCTCAGCGAGCCCGACGTCGGCTCCAATATCCGCGCCCTGGCGACCCGCGCCGCCAAGGTTCCCGGCGGCTATCGCATCCGGGGCAGCAAGCTCTACATCACCAATGCCCCGATCGCGGATTTCATCACCCTGGCGGCGCGCACCCGGCCGGAGCGGGACGCCGGTGCCATCAGCCTGTTTCTGGTCGAACTGCCCGATCCGGCGGTGCAGATCGACAAGCTCGACAAAGAGGGCATCCGCGCCTCGGAGACCGGGCTGATCCATATCGACGACCTGTTCGTGCCCGACGACTGCCTGCTCGGCGAGCGCGAGGGCACCTACCCGATCATCCTCGAATGCCTGTCCGAAAACCGCGTCGGGGTGGCCGCCAACTGCCTGGGCATGGCACGCGGCGCCCTGGAGGTGGCGCTCGACTTTGCCCGCACCCGGGTGGTCGGCGACCGCACCATCGGCAGGTACCAGGCCATCGCCCACAAACTCGCCGACATGGCGGCCGAGATCGAGGCCGCCCGCTGGCTGGTCTACCACGGTGCCTGGCGGGTCGATCAGGGGACCCTGGACGCAGCCACCGCCGCCAAGGTCAAGCTCATCGCCAGTGAAACCGCGCTGCGCGTCAGCGAACGGGCGATCCGCATCCTCGGCGGCGCCGGGATCATGCGCGACTACCCGGTGGGCCGTTTCCACCGCGACGCCCTGGTCTATGTGATCGGCGAGGGCACCAGCGAAATCCAGCGCAATATCATCGCGCGAGATCTCGACCTGTAGCGGCGCCCCGCGCGCCTGCACCCGGCTGGCCGGCTAGCGAGCGCTGGCTCGGGTGGGCTGTGGACGAAGCTTGCCGAAGCCCGGCCGCTGTGCGACGGTCGCAGTGGCGCGGCCGGCCCCGGATGTCGGCGCGCCACAAGAAAACCAACCTATCTATGGCACGGTGGGGTGAATCATGAAATTCGGCATACAGACACTGTTTGGCGGTCCGGTGGCTTCGCGGCCGGACTATGTGGTCGCCGCGGGCAAGGCGCTGGAGGAGCGGGGGTTCACGCACCTGTGGGCGGCGGAGCATGTAGTCAACTTCCAGCGCTACAGATCTCGTTATCCCTACAGCGACGACGGGGTGCCGCCCTTCGGTGCCGACACCGGGATTCTGGAGCCCTTTACGGTACTGTCGTTCCTCGCCGCCCATACCCGGAGGATCCAGCTCGGGTCGGGCATCACCATCCTGCCGCAGCGCAACCCGGTGTACCTGGCCAAGCAGGCGGCGGATGTGGATGTGCTGTCCGGAGGGCGGTTGGTGCTCGGGGTGGGCGTCGGCTGGTCGGCCGAGGAGTACGAGGCACTCGGGGTGCCTTTCGAGCGCCGCGGCGCCCGGGCGCGCGATTACCTCCAGGTGATCCGCAGTCTGTGGTGCGACCCGCTGTCCAGCTTCGAGGGGGAGTTCTACCGGCTGCCGCCCTGTGTGCAGGGGCCCAAGCCGGTGCGCAAGCCGCATCCGCCGATCTACATCGGCGGCGAGAGCGATGCCGCCTTGCGCCGGGTGGCGGAGTTCGGGCAGGGCTGGATGGGTTACCGGCTCACCCCCGAAACCCTGCCCGAGCGGCTACAACGGCTGTCCGCGATGCTGGCCGAATATGGGCGCAGTCTCGCCGACATCGAAATCGCGGTTTCTCCCTATGACGCCCATTGCGATCTGGATACGGTCAAGCGGTTCGCCGAACTGGGGGTCGGGCAACTGATCCTGGTGGGCTTCGCCGAATCCCTGGACGATCTGACGCGGTTGCTCGACGGCTTCGCGGAGCAACTGATCGTGCCGGGCGCGGCGCTGTAGCCGCAATCGGGGTATGGCGGACTTGGGGCGCACCGGTTGAGGCTGGTGCGCCTGGCGGGGGACCGGGGCTGGGCCCGTCGCCCAGCCCTCGGCGCAAGGCGCCGCCTTGGGGAGCAGTTGAGAAGCCTCCGCAGGCCGCAGTTGCAGCCGGGCCCATCTTGGCACAGGGTCAGGACGACCTCGGAAGATCAATCGGTTATCGCGCCTGATCGGCACTTGCTCCGCGCTTGGCCTCGCGCCGGACTCTGGTAACATTCCGGGCCCGGCGGGGGCGAGCAGCGAGGTGAGTGTGGCCCGAGAATCCAGTACGGGGGTGATCGGCGCGCTCAAGGAGCGCGAACTGGTGGCGCAGGTCACCGGCGGGGACGAGCTGGAGGCGCATCTCGGAGCGCCGCGCACCGTCTACTGCGGGTTCGACCCCACCGCCGACAGTCTGCACATCGGCAGCCTGATACCCCTGCTCGCGCTGCGGCGCTTTCAACTCGCGGGGCACCGGCCCATCGCCCTGGTGGGCGGCGCCACCGGCCTGATCGGCGACCCCAGCCACAAGGCCGAGGAGCGGCAACTCCATACCAGAGAGGTCGTCGCGGAATGGGCGGAACGCCTCAAGGCACAGGTCGGGCGGTTCATCGACTGCGACAGCGGAGCCGCGCAGGCGCTCGTGGTCAACAACCTGGACTGGTTTGGGGCCATGCCGGTGCTGGATTTCCTGCGCGACATCGGCAAGCACTTCTCGGTGAATGCGATGATCCACAAGGAGGCGGTACGCCAGCGCATCGAGCGGGAAGAGACCGGCATCTCGTTTACAGAGTTTTCCTATGCCCTGCTTCAATCCTTTGATTTTGCAGAGCTTTATCGGCGATATGGGTGTACTGTACAAATTGGGGGGTCCGACCAGTGGGGCAATATCACTGGCGGTATCGACCTGGTCCGTCGAATACACCGGGCGCAGGTTTACG
>JBMOPO010000032.1:122500-303599 GCA_049325095.1 Pseudomonadota bacterium
CGAAGCTCTTGATCGAAGCCCCGGTAAACGGCGGCCGTAACTATAACGGTCCTAAGGTAGCGAAATTCCTTGTCGGGTAAGTTCCGACCTGCACGAATGGCGTAACGATGGCGGCGCTGTCTCCACCCGAGACTCAGTGAAATTGAAATCGCTGTTAAGATGCAGTGTACCCGCGGCTAGACGGAAAGACCCCGTGAACCTTTACTATAGCTTGGCACTGAACTTTGAATTTACTTGTGTAGGATAGGTGGGAGGCTTTGAAGCGCGGACGCCAGTTCGCGTGGAGCCGTCCTTGAAATACCACCCTGGTACATTCGAGGTTCTAACTCAGGTCCGTAATCCGGATCGAGGACAGTGTCTGGTGGGTAGTTTGACTGGGGCGGTCTCCTCCCAAAGAGTAACGGAGGAGCACGAAGGTACCCTCGGCATGGTCGGAAATCATGCTCTGAGTGCAAAGGCATAAGGGTGCTTGACTGCGAGACTCACAAGTCGAGCAGGTACGAAAGTAGGTCTTAGTGATCCGGTGGTTCTGTATGGAAGGGCCATCGCTCAACGGATAAAAGGTACTCCGGGGATAACAGGCTGATACCGCCCAAGAGTTCACATCGACGGCGGTGTTTGGCACCTCGATGTCGGCTCATCACATCCTGGGGCTGAAGCAGGTCCCAAGGGTATGGCTGTTCGCCATTTAAAGTGGTACGCGAGCTGGGTTTAGAACGTCGTGAGACAGTTTGGTCCCTATCTGCCGTGGGCGTTGGAAATTTGAGGAGAGCTGCTCCTAGTACGAGAGGACCGGAGTGGACGAACCTCTGGTGTTCGGGTTGTCACGCCAGTGGCATTGCCCGGTAGCTATGTTCGGACGGGATAACCGCTGAAAGCATCTAAGCGGGAAGCCCCCTCCAAGATTAGATTTCCCTGGACCCTCGAGGTCCCTGAAGGGCTGTTCAAGACCAGGACGTTGATAGGCCGGATGTGTAAGCGCTGCGAGGCGTTGAGCTAACCGGTACTAATTGCCCGTGAGGCTTGACCATATAATAGAAACGATTGAGTGTGGACAGATGGTGATTCCGCGCTTGTGCAAATGATGTGTACCGCTTTCGACAGGCTCATTTGATTTGCGCGCAGTGTCGGCCTGAGGCTGCCCTGTGCCACCGGTTTGCTTGGCGATCTTAGAGACGTGGAACCACCTGATCCCATCCCGAACTCAGAAGTGAAATGCGTCATCGCCGATGGTAGTGTGGGGTTTCCCCATGCGAGAGTAGGTCATCGCCAGGCTTTAATTTAAAGGCGCCCCGAGCGGTTGTTCCCCTCGGGGCGTTTTGTTTTGCGCCCAAACCCGGCCTGTATAGGGTTTGGCAATCCCCTGAAAACCACCGCGGCGCGTGCAGCCGGCGCCGGTCGGAAAACCTCGAGCGCCCGAACTGGCCGCGCCGCCGCCGATTTCGGATAATGGCCGCTCGCCCTGCTGCCGGACCGCCATGACCCGCTCCGAGGACTGCTTCGCCGCTGCCCAGCGCCACATCCCCGGCGGGGTGAATTCGCCAGTGCGGGCGTTTCGCGCCGTGGGCGGCACGCCGGTGTTCTTCGCCCGCGCCCGGGGCGCCTGGCTGGAGGACGTGGACGGCAACCGCTATCTCGACTACGTGCAGTCCTGGGGGCCGATGATCCTGGGCCACGGCCACCCGGCGGTGCTGGATGCGATCCGCGTCCAGCTTGACGCCGGGCTCGGCTTCGGCGCGCCCACCGAGCTGGAGACCCGCATGGCCGACACCCTGTGCGCGCGGGTGCCCGGCCTCGACATGGTGCGCATGGTCAACTCGGGCACCGAGGCGACCATGAGCGCGATCCGGCTCGCCCGCGCCGCCACCGGCCGCGATCGCATCCTCAAGTTCGAGGGCTGCTACCACGGCCACGGCGATTCGCTGCTGGTCAAGGCGGGCTCCGGGGCCCTCACCCTGGGCGTGCCCAGTTCGCCGGGCGTGCCGGCCGCGCTTGCCGCCCACACCCTGACCCTGGCCTACAACGACGCCGCCCAGGTCGAGGCGCTGTTCGCCCGCGAGGGCGACCGCATCGCCGCGGTCATCGTCGAGCCGGTGGCCGGCAACATGAACTGCGTGCCGCCGCGACCCGGATTTCTGGAGACCCTGCGCCGGGTCTGCGACCGCCACGGGGCGCTGCTGATCTTCGACGAGGTGATGACCGGCTTCCGGGTCCACCCCCGCGGGGCCGCCGGGCGCTACGGCATCACCCCCGATCTGATCACCCTGGGCAAGGTGATCGGCGGCGGCCTGCCGGTGGGCGCCTTCGGCGGCCGCGCCGAGTTGATGAAGCAGCTCGCCCCGCTCGGCCCGGTCTACCAGGCGGGCACGCTGTCGGGCAATCCGGTGGCCCTGGCCGCGGGCCTGGCCACCCTGGAGGCGCTGGCGGAGCCCGGGCTCTACGAGCGGCTGTTCGCCCGCACCCGGGAGCTCGTCGAGGGCCTGCGCGCGGCGGCGGCCAGCGCCGGCGTGGCCCTGGCGGTCAACCAGGTGGGTTCGATGTTCGGGCTGTTCTTCACCGAGGCCGCGGAAGTCACCAACTTCCGGGAGGTGATGGCCTGCGACACCGAACGCTTCAACCGCTTCTTCCACGCCATGCTGGGCCGCGGCGTCTATCTGGCGCCTGCGGCCTACGAGGCCGGGTTCGTATCCGCCGCCCACGGCCCCGCCGAGATCGAGCAGACCCTGGCCGCGGCGGCGGCGGCGTTTCGCGAGCTCGCCTGAAGATGCGCCCGCGCCAGGTGTTCAGCGCCTATCCGCAGGCCGATTACCGCCCGCAGCGCCTGCGCGAGCGGCGCCACTGCATCGCCTGCGGCGCGCGCTGCGCCACCGAGGAGATCGCCGGCGGACTGCGCTACCGCTGTCCCGCCTGCGGCCACACCCAATACCGCAATCCGGCGCCCGCGGTGGCCGTGCTGATCGCCGACGGCGGACGCTTCGTGCTCGGCCGCCGCGAGTCGCGCTCGCTGGGCCACGGCCGCTGGTGTCTGCCCTGCGGCTATGTCGAATACGAAGAGGACCACCTGAGCGCTGCGGTGCGCGAGGTGCGCGAGGAGACCGCGCTGGAGGTGCACATCGACAGCATCATCTCGGTGGTCACCAACTACCTGCAGCCGGAGGTTCACTCGCTGGTCACGGTGTTGCGGGCCTCGGTGATCGGCGGCGAACTGCGCGCCGGCGACGGCCTCGCCGAAGTGCGCTGGTTCCCCTACACCGGCGAGTTTCCCGAAATGGCCTTCGCCGCCGACACCCACATCATCACGCGCTTCTTCGAGACCGATCTCAAGGGCGCGCCCGTGGACCCGGCCTACGCGCGCCCCGGAGTGCCGCCCCATGACTGACTGGAGCGCCCGCGCGCCCTATCCCGCCACTCGCATGCGGCGCCTGCGCCAGAGCGCCTTCGCCCGCCGTCTGGTGCGCGAGCACCGGCTGACGGTAGACGATCTCATCTACCCGGTGTTCGTGCTCGACGGCGAGGGCCGCCGCGAGCCGGTCGCCTCCATGCCCGGCATCGAGCGGCTGTCGATCGATCTGCTGGTGGCCGCTGCCGCCGAATATGTGGCGCTGGGCATCCCGGCGCTGGCGCTGTTTCCGGTGATCGACCCGGCGCTGAAATCGCTCGATGCCGCCGAGGCCTGCAACCCGGAGGGCCTGGTGCCGCGCGCGGTGCGCGCGCTCAAGGCCGCCCATCCGGGACTGGGGCTGATCACCGACGTCGCCCTGGACCCCTACACCAGCCACGGCCAGGACGGCATCGTCGATGATGAGCGCGGCTATGTGCTCAACGACGTCACGGTCGCCACTCTGGTCCGCCAGGCGCTGACCCAGGCCGCGGCCGGGGCCGACGTGGTGGCGCCCTCGGACATGATGGACGGTCGCATCGGCGCGATCCGCGGCGCGCTGGAGGAAGAAGGCCATGCCAACACCCTGATCCTCGCCTATTCGGCCAAGTACGCTTCCGCCTATTACGGTCCCTTCCGCGATGCCGTGGGCTCGGCGGCGAACCTTGGCGGCGGCGACAAATACAGCTATCAGATGGATCCCGCCAACAGCGACGAGGCCCTGCACGAATGCGCCCTCGACCTGGCGGAGGGCGCCGATATCCTCATGGTCAAGCCGGGCATGCCCTATCTGGACGTGGTCAGGCGGGTCAAGGACGAACTCGCGGCGCCGACCTTCGTCTACCAGGTGAGCGGCGAGTACGCCATGCACCAAGCCGCCGCCGAGCGCGGTTGGCTGGACGGCGAGCGGGTGATGATGGAATCCCTGCTCGCCTGCAAGCGCGCCGGGGCCGACGCCATCCTGACCTACTTCGCGGTTGCCGCCGCGCGCCTGCTGCAGCGTGGCGGCTGAGGTCCTCGGCGAGGTCGGCGAGGCGCTGTGCGCCGCCGGCGGCCGGGGGCTCTTGGTGGCCGACGAAAACTGCCCGGCGGAACTGCTCGCCGCGCTGCCCGCGGGTGCGCGGGTGCTCACCAATCGCTGGGATCTGCACCGGGCCGCACTCGCCCGCGGCCACCGCTCGGTGTTCAGCGATTTCGAGTTGCCCGCCGCCGGCGACCTCGATCTGGTGGCCGCGCCGGTGGCCAAGGAGCGGGCCGTGGTACACCACCTGATCAACCGCGCCGCGCTGGCGCTGGCGCCGGGCGGGCGGCTGCTACTGTGGGGCGGCAAGCAGACCGGGATCAAGACCTGCGGCCAGGCGGCCGCGGCGGCGCTGGGTGGAGCGACCGGGCTGCGCAAGCTGGGCCGCGACTACCTGTCCCTGACCGGGCGCGGTACAGCCCCCCTGCAGCCGCTCGCCGACGACGATTACACCGGGCTGCGACCGCTGGCCGAGCCCGGTTTCGGGCTGTTGTTCACCAAGCCCGGGTTGTTCGGCTGGGATCGCATCGACGCCGGCAGCGCCCTGCTCGCCGCCCGACTGCCGGCGCTGTTCGCGCGCCTGGGCACCCCCGGGCGGGTGCTGGATCTGGGCTGCGGCTACGGCCTGCTGGCGGTCGCCGCCCATGCCGCCGGGGCGGGGGACATCACCGCCACCGACAACTGCGCCGCGGCGCTGGCGGCCTGCGCGCGCAACTTCGCCGCGCGCGCCATCGCGGGGCGGGTGGAGCCTTCCGACTGCGCCGCGGAAATTGCCGCGCGCTTCGACCTGGTGCTGTGCAATCCGCCCCACCACCGCGGATTCGCCGCCGACCAGCAGCTTACCGCGCGCTTTTTCCGCGCCGCCGCCGCGCATCTCGAGCCGGGTGGTGTGGCGGTGTTCGTCGCCCACCGCACGGTGCCCGCCGCCCGCCTGGCCGCGGCGGCCTTCGGGCGCTGCGAGTTGCTGGCCGGTGACGATCGCTTTCGGGTGTATCTGCTGCAACAGCCCCGCACGGCCGCCGGCGTCGGCTGACTGCACCGGCCCGGGCGCCGCTCCCGCCGGCGGCGCCCGGTCGGTCAGGGCGCCAGTTGTCGCAGCAGGCTTTCGAGTTCGGCGCGCACCCGGGTGCCGGGGCGGCTCGCGGAGATGCCCTTGAGGGCGAACTGCCGGGCCTGGGCGGTCCGGCCCCGGGCCTGATGGGCGCGCGCCAGCACCAGGTAGGGCTCGGGGGCGCGCGGATCCAGGCGTTGGGCGCGCTCGGCGAGCGCGGCGGCGGTCTCGTGGCGGCCGGCGGTCGCCGCGCTGCGGGCCTCCGCCACCAGGGCGGCGACCGCCGCGGGCGCCACCGGCTGGGGTGCCGGGCGTGGCGCGGGTGGTGGGGAGGGCGGCAGCCTGGGTTCGGCCGGGGGTGGTGCTGCGACCGGTGGCGCCGGGGCGGTGCCCGGGCGGTCGTCCACCGGGGCGCCGGGGCCCGGGGCCAGGGGCGCGCAGGCGGCGAGCAGCAGCGCCGCGAGCGGGACGAGCGCCGCCCGCAGGCGGGGCAGGGACGGCAATTCGGCGGCCATCAGTCGAGCCCCAGCCAGCCGCGCACCCGGTCGAGGGCACGCGTTCCGACCCCCGCGCAATCCTGCTGTGCCGGCGCATGGCCGGCCGCGAACGGCAGTTGCAGGGCCCCGGTGCAGTGGGGGCCGCTGCCGGTGCCGGTGACCGGGTCGTACCAGGCGTAGGTGACTTCGTCCGGGGGCCCGCTCAGGGGGCGGTGTTCGAGATCGGCCATCGCCGCCGTCCAGATCCGCAGCGCGCCCGAGGCCCCGGTGACCGGCATCGGCCGGTTGTCGTCGCGGCCGACCCAGACCACGGTCAGATAACTGCCGCTGAAACCGGCGAACCAACTGTCGCGCTGATCGTTGGAGGTGCCCGTCTTGCCGGCCACCTCGGGATCGCCGGGCAGGCGGGCGCCGGCGCCGGTGCCCTCGTGCATCACCTGGCGCAGTCCGTACTGGAGCAGGAAGATGTCGCGGGGGCGGAACCGCTGCTCGACCTCGAAGGCGTAGCGGGCCAGCAGCTGGCGGTCGGTGTCGCCCACCGAGGCGATGGCCCGCAGCGGCGTGTGGAAGCCGTCGGCCGCAATGGTGTGGTAGAGGCCCGCCACTTCGAGCGGGGTCATGGACACGGCGCCGAGCAACAGCGCGGGAACCTGCTGCAACTCGCCCTCGTAGCCCAACCGCCGCAGCACCTCGGCCACCCGCCCGACACCGACCTCGAGGCCGAGCCGGGCGGTGGCCTGGTTGTAGGACTGGCTGAGCGCCCGGTAGAGTGGGACCGGGCCATGGCTCAGGTGATCGAAATTCTCTGGACTCCAGAGCTTGCCGCCGGCGCGCACTGCGAGCGGGGCGTCATCGATCAGGGTGCCCAGGGTATAGCGGGCGGGTTGCTCCAGCGCCGCCAGATAGACCGCGGCCTTGACCGTGGAGCCGATGCTGCGGCGGGCATCGAGCGCGCGGTTGAAGCCGGCGAACTGGGGCTCCCGGCCGCCGGCCAGCGCCAGCACCTCGCCGGTGCCCACCCGCACCACCACCGCGGCGGCCTGCAGGGTTCCCGGCGCCAGCTTGCGCTCGGCCTCGATGCGCCCGAGCACGTGGGCGATGCCCTGCTCCACCCGGCGCTGGATCCGCGGATCGAAGTGGGTGAAGACCCGCAGTCCCTCGGCGGTCAGGTCCCGGGCGGCGTAATCGCGCTGCAGGTCGCGGCGGACCAGGTCGAGGTAGTCCGGATAGCGGTTGACGGCGCCGGCCGCCCGGGTCACGCCGAGCGGCTGCCGCTGCGCCTCACTGGCCTGGGCGGCGGGGACGATCTGTTCCCGGGCCAAGGTGTCCAGCACCAGGTTGCGCCGCGCCAGCGCCCGCTCGGGGTGGCGGCGGGGATTGTAGTGGGACGATCCCTTGGCCATGCCCACCAGGAGCGCCACCTGATGCAGGTCGAGCTCGGCGAGGGGTTGGCGGAAATAGAACTCGCTGGCCATCCCGAAGCCGTGGATGGCGCGATTGCCCTCCTGGCCCAGGTGGATCTCGTTGAGATAGGCCTCCAGGATCTCGGCCTTGCTGTAGTGGAGTTCGAGCAGGATCGCCATCACCGCCTCCATGACCTTGCGGGCCAGGGTGCGGCTGCGGTCGAGGTAGAAATTCTTCACCAGCTGCTGGGTGATGGTGCTGCCGCCCTGGGCGATGCCGCCGGCGCGGACGTTGGCCCAGAGCGCGCGCAGGATGGCGCGCGGCGAGACCCCGTGGTGGCGATGGAAATCCCGATCCTCGACGGCGATCACCGCGTCGGCCAGGTAGGGCGGCAACTCTTCCAGGCGCAGCAGGATCCGGTCTTCGGCGTGCTCCGGGTAGATCCCGCCGATGCGGATGGGTTCGAGCCGCAGCAGGGGCAGCGGCTGCCCCCCCGCGGCGCTGAGTCCGGCGATGCCGGTGGCGCTCAGCCGCAGCCGGACGCGTTGCTCGGGCTGCTCGCCCTCGGGGAAATGGAATGCGCGCGCATACAACTCGACCGCATTGCCGGCCACCGCGAACTGGCCGGGCCGCGCGGCGCGATCGACGCGCCGATAGCCCAGTTCGTCCAGTTCCTCGAGCAGCGCCGCGCGCGGCAGCGGCCGGCCGGCATAGAGCTCCAGCGGCCGGCTGTAGACATGGGTGGGCAGCGCCCACTTGGCGCCCGAAAAGCGGTCGCGCACCATATTGTCGAGCAGCAGTACGCCGAGCGCCGCCGCGAGCAGCAGGGGCAGGGCGAGCATCGCCAACAGGTAGCGCAGCAGCGACCGCCGGGGGCGGCGGGATCTGCCGCGTGCCGCCGGCCGGCGCGCTGGCGCGCGTTTTCTTGCGGGTGCCACCGCACCTCCCGATCGATCGCCTCAGCACCGGCAGCGCGCCCGGGGCCGCCCTTCCGCGGCCCGGCGGCAAGCCGCTTGGCCGGTGCGCGAGGGCGTGGATAATAACGCCTTTCCGGCAGGGTTGGTGCGGCAGGCATGGCGCGGTTCGATCTCTACGGTCTGGGGGCCGCCCTAGTGGATACCGAACTGCGCGTCACCGACGCCGAGCTCGGCGCGCACGGCATCGAAAAGGGGGTGATGACCCTGGTCGACGCAGCCCGCCAGCAGCAGTTGCTCGACGCCTTCAGCGACCACCTGCCGCTGGCCCGGCGCGCCAGCGGCGGCTCGGGCGCCAACACCGTGATCGCGCTGTGCTGCTTCGGCGGCCGCGGCTACTACTCGTGCCGGGTGGCCGACGACGACAACGGGCATTTCTACCTGCGCGATCTGGCCGCCGCCGGGGTCGCCCACAATGGTGCCGATGGCCTGCCCCCGGGCATCACCGGCAAGTGCCTGGTGCTGGTGACCCCGGATGCCGAGCGCACCATGAACACCTACCTGGGGATCAGCGAACAACTGGCGCCGGAAAATCTCGACCTGGAGGCGCTGGCCGACTCCAGTTGGCTCTATATCGAGGGCTATCTGGCCGCCTCGCCGAGCGGTCGGGCGGCGGCGATCCACGCCCGCGAGGCAGCCCGCCGGCACGGCACGCGGGTGGCGCTCAGCCTGTCCGATCCGGGCATCGTCGCCCACTTCCGCAACGAACTCGGCGCCATGGCCGGCGGCAAAGTGGATCTCCTGTTCTGCAACGGCGACGAAGCCCGCGCCTGGACCGGCGCCGACAACCTGGAGAGTGCGGCGGTGCGGCTGCGGGCCAGCGCCGAGCGCTTCGCCATCACCCTGGGGGCGCGCGGCGCCTGGATCTACGATGGCCGCGAGCTGCACCAGATTCCGGCGGCGCCAGTGGTGGCGGTGGACACCAATGGGGCGGGCGACATGTTCGCCGGCGCGTTCCTCTATGCCCTCACCCAGGGGTTCGACTGCCGTTCCGCCGGCCGCTTCGCCAATCTGGCGGCCGCCGAAGTGGTGAGTCGCTACGGCCCGCGCCTGCCGCCGGCGGATCACGCCCAACTGGTGCGACAACTGCGACCGGTCGGGTAGCCGCCGAGGGCCGGCGCCCGCTTCCAATCCCGGTTCGCGCGAGACCCCCCTGCGGCCGGACGCCGGCGCGGCTAGCGGGGCGGGTCGCCGGCGATGAACTCCTCCAGCGAGGAGATTCAGAGCACTCGCTCCCCGCGGCCGAGCACCTCGAACAACTGGCCGTCCACCGCCGGCATGGAGAAGAACACCAGGGAGCCCTGGGGGCCGGCGAATTCCATGTGGGCCTCGCCGCCGGACTGCTGCGCATAATCACCGGGGCCACGTACCCGGTGGAGCTCACGGCCGTCGAGGGTTTCCACGGTGTGATGTTCGCCTTCGAGTACCAATGAGGTGGTGGCGCCGAGATGCCGGTGGAAGAGGCAGTAGGAATTCGGTGCCCACCTGGCGAGGAAGTCGACGGTCTGCGCCTCCGGCGACCAGCCCAGCACGCGGACCCGGTAGTCGATGGGATACTCGAAGCGTGGATCGGCGCCGTAGTGGATTCATTCACCGCGCTCGGCGAGGGTGGCGCACGGGGGCGCCGGGGTTGGGATCGCCATACAGAAATATCTCCGCAGCGCTGTCGGCCGGGTTGGGACGCGCGCTCGCACTGGGCCGGCAATCGGCTGGTGGGCGAGCCGCTGCGTGGGGCCGGAACCTGATTGAAGCAGCCTCTCCGCTTGTTGCCACGCAACTCGGTCGAGCCCGGGTCCGCACCGGATGCAGACCCAGGGGTCACGGGAAAAACCAAAGACTGTCAGCAGGTTGTGGTGGCATCCGGGATGCTGGCCCGGGAGAGCAAAAATTTTTTTGCAGGCCGCTGAACTTTCTCGACGCGGGCCGGGTCTCATTCCGTGCAAGCCAACCCTCTTGTTGTGTTGAGAGACCGGGACCTCCCCCTCTAGGCAACCCGGTCAATCCATTGAGCGGCGTCCACTGACGCCGCTTTTTTTTGCGCCGTTTCCCCGCCGCCCTACAGTGCCCGCACCCGGATCACGCCCTCCACGGCGGCGATCTGGTCGAGGGTGCAGGCATCGAGCGGCTGCTCGACGTCGATGATGTTGTAGGCGAGTTCGTCGCGGCTCTGATTGACCAGGTCGATGACGTTGTTGTTGCAGTCGGCGATCACCGCCAGCACCTTGCCCAGCACCTTGGGCACATTGGCGTTGGCGAAGGTCAGGCGGTAGCCGCCGTTGCGCGCCATGCGGGTGGTCGGGAAGTTCACCGAATTGCGGATGTTGCCCTGTTCGAGAAAATCCATCAGCTGCTCGGCGGCCATCACCGCACAGTTCTCCTCCGCCTCCGCGGTACTGGCGCCGAGGTGTGGCATGGCGATGACCTCGGGGCGGCCGAGCAGCGCCGGGATGGGGAAGTCGGTGACGAAGCGGTAGAGCCGCCCGCTGTCGAGGGCGGCGATCACCGCCGGGGTGTCGATGATCTCCTCGCGGGCAAAGTTGAGCAGCACGGCGCCGGGCCGGAGGCTGCGCAGGGTGTCGGCGTTGATCATGTGTCTGGTGGAGGCCAGCGCCGGGACGTGCAGGGTCACGTAGTCGGAGCGGGCCAGCAGGCTTTGCAGGCTGTCCATCTTCTCGACGCTGCTCGACAGCCGCCAGGCGGCTTCCACCGACAGGGCGGGGTCGTAGCCGACCACTTTCATGCCCAGTTCCAGGGCCATGTTGGCGACAATGGCGCCGATTGCGCCCAGGCCGACCACGCCCAGGGTGCGGCCCTGGATCTCGCGGCCGGCGAAGCGGCTCTTTTCCTTTTCCAGCAGCGCGGCCATGGCGGCATCGTCGGCGATGTGGGTCAATCCCTGCACATAGTTCATCCCCGCAAAGATGTCGCGCGAGGCCAGCAGCAGGCCGGTCAGCACCAGTTCCTTGACCGCATTGGCGTTGGCTCCGGGGGTATTGAACACCACCACGCCGCGCGCGCTGTAGTCGGCCACCGGGATGTTGTTGACCCCGGCCCCGGCGCGCGCCACGCCGAGCAGGGACGCGGGGATCTCCTCGCCGTGGAGCCGGTGGCTGCGCAGCAGGTAGCCCTGGGGCGCTTCCACATCCGGACCCACCTGGTAGCGGTCGCGCGGGAAGCGGTCGAGCCCCTTGCTGGAAATCTGGTTGTAGGTGCGAATCCTGAACATCGGTATCCCCATCGGGTCGGATTGCCGGGCGGCCGGCGCGTGGTCGGGTCAGCCCCGGCAGGTCTGGTAGGCCCAGGCGAGCCAGGGCATCAGGGCTTCGAGATCCCCGCTTTCCACGGTGGCGCCGCACCAGATGCGCAGGCCGGGCGGGGCATCGCGGTAGGCGCCGATGTCGTAGGCCACGCCCTCGGCTTCGAGCAGCCTGGCCATGGCCTTGACCCCGGCCTCCGGCAGGTCCACCACCAGGCAGACGCTGGTGTTGGAGCGGGTTTGCGGGTCTGCGGCGAGGAAGTCGATCCACTCGTGCGCCGCGACGAAGCGCTCGAGCACTGCGAGGTTGCGGTTGGAGCGGGCGATCGTCTCGCGCACCCCGCCGATGCCGCGCACCCAGTCGAGGGCGTCGAGGTAGTCGGCGACGCACAGCATGGACGGCGTGTTGATGGTCTCGCCGTGGAAGATGCCCTCGATCAGCTCGCCGTTCTTGGTGAGGCGGAAGATCTTGGGCAGCGGCCAGGGCGGCCGGTAGCTCTCCAGTCGCGCCACCGCGCGCGGGCTCAGGATCAGCATGCCGTGGGCGCCCTCGCCGCCGAGCACCTTCTGCCAACTGAAGGTGGCCACATCGAGCCTGTCCCAGGGCAGGTCCATGGCGAATACCGCGGAGGTGGCGTCGCACAGGGTCAACCCCTCCCTTTCGGCGCTGATCCAGTCGCCGTCGGGCACCCGGACGCCCGAGGTGGTGCCGTTCCAGGTGAAGACGATGTCGTGGGCCGGATCGGCCCGGCACAGATCCGGCAGCGCACCGTAGGGCGCCTGGTAGGTATTGACGGCCTCCAGTCGGAGCTGCTTGACGATGTCGGTGATCCAGCCCTGACCGAAGGACTCCCAGGCGAAGGCGTCCACCGGGCGCGGCCCCAGCAGCGACCACAGGGCCAGCTCCATGGCGCCGGTGTCGGAGCCCGGCACCACCCCCACCCGGTAGCCGGCCGGAAGGCCGAGCAGTTCCGCGGTGTCATGGCAGGCGCGCGCCAGGGCGGCCTTGCCCGCCGCCGAGCGGTGCGAGCGGCCCAGGGTTGTGGTATCGAGCCGGCTGAGGTCGTAACCGGGTCGCTTGCTGCACGGGCCGGAGGAGAAGTTCGGATTGACGGGCTTGCGCGTCGGCTTCATCTGGCGTCTCCACGGCCTCCCAGCCCGGCGAAGGGGCGGCAATTCTAGCGGGGATCGCCGGTCGGCGAAAGGACGCATCCCGGCCGGCCAGCGCTTCGGCTTGAAAAATCAGCACCTTGGCGGAGCGGTCCCGAGCGGTCGGGATCCGCCGGGCGGCGGGCAAGCGGGGTCGCGCCGCGGGTGGTTGAGGCGCAGGCGCCTGGCGGCTATGGTGGAAGTCTCACCTCCGGAGGAACCCGCCATGAACACGCATCGACTGGGCAACAGTGATCTGCAGGTCGGCCGCATCGGCCTCGGCTGCATGGGGATGTCCGAATTCTACGGCCCGGCGGACGAAGCGGAGTCGATCCGCACCCTGCACGGCGCCCTGGACCTGGGCGTGAACTTCTTCGACACCGCCGACATGTACGGCAGCGGCCGCAACGAGGAGCTGCTGGCGAAAGCCTTCCGGGGCAAGTGGGATCAGGTGGTGCTGGCCACCAAGTTCGGGATCCTGCGCGGCGAAGGCGGGGCCATGACCGGCGTCTGCGGGCGTCCCGACTATGTGCGCCAGGCCTGCGATGCCAGCCTCCGTCGCCTGGGGGTGGACACCATCGACCTCTACTACCAGCACCGGGTCGATCCCCAGGTACCGATCGAGGACACCGTGGGCGCCATGGCCGACCTAGTGAAGGCCGGCAAGGTGCGCTACCTGGGGCTCAGCGAGGCCGACGCCGGCCAGATCCGGCGTGCGCATGCCCAGCATCCGATCACCGCGCTGCAGACCGAGTACTCGCTGTGGAGCCGCGACGCCGAGGGCGCGATCCTCGACACCTGCCGCGAGCTGGGCATCGCCTTCGTCGCCTACAGCCCGTTGGGCCGCGGCTTTCTGACCGGCGCGATCCCCGACCGGGATGCCCTGGACCCGAGCGATTACCGCCTGCACACGCCGCGCTTCCAGGCCGAGGCGCTGGCCCGCAACCGCGCCTTCGTCAAGCTGGTGGAGGAGCTTGCCGCCGCCAAGGGCGTCACCCCCGCCCAGATCGCGCTGGGCTGGGTGCTGCACCAGGGGGCGGACATCTTCCCCATCCCCGGCACCCGCAGGCTCGATCGCGTGCGCGAGAATCTCGCCGCGCTGCAGGTCGGGTTCAGCGCCGCCGAACTGGCCGACATCCGCAGCCGCCTGCCCACCGCCGTCGGCGGGCGCTACTGAGGTGCGCGCCGGGGCGCCGGACCCCGCGCGGCGGGAGGGCCGCCGCCGTCGCCGGACTGTCAATGGCGGGCGGTCACAATGGCCGGCGTCGCCGCCGCCGGGATAAGACCTTGTTCCCCGACTTCGAACAGCGCAGACAGGATCTCCTGGGACAGGTGGCCCAGTTGGTGGCCGCGCGCTGGCCGGATGCCGAACGCCCCCTGGTACAGGCCTTCGTCGACTGCTACTGGGGCCACGTCGCCAGTGAGGATCTGATCGAACACAGTGCCGCCAACCTCTACGGCGCCGCACTGTCCCACTGGAGTCTGCTGCGCCACCGGCCGCCCGGCGAACCGCGCATCCGGGTCTACAACCCCGACCCGGAACAGCACAGTTGGCATTCACCGCACAGCGCGATCCAGATCGTCACCGACGACATGCCCTTTCTGATGGATTCGCTGGCCATGGCCTGCAACCGGCTCGGGCTCACCGTCCACCTGATCGTGCACCCCACGCTGTGCGTGACCCGGGATGCCGGCGGCGAGGTGACCGCGCTCACCGACTGCGGGCAACCCACCGACGCCTGCCTGCACTTCGAGGTCGATCGCCAGCCGGATGCCGATGGCCTGGCGCGGATCCACGAGGAGCTGCTCGCCGTGCTCGGCGAGGTGCGCCAGGTGGTCGGCGACTGGCCGGCGATGCGCAAGCGGATCGGCGCGGTGCTCGCGGAGCTGGATGCGGCGCCGGTGGCGGAAACCGAGCGGGAGGAGGCCGGGGCCTTCCTGCGCTGGCTGCTCGACGACCATTTCACGCTGCTCGGCTGCCGCACCTACGACCTGGTCGAGGCGGCCGCGGGCGGGGCTACCGAGCTGCACGCGGTGCCCGGTTCCGGGCTGGGGATCCTGCGGCAGGACGGCGCGCAACCCGTCTCGCACAGCTTCAGCGCCCTGCCCGACGCGGTCCGCCGGCAGGCGCAGCGCCCCGAGCCCCTGATCCTCAGCAAGTCCAACCAGCGATCGCGCGTGCATCGGCCCGGCTACCTGGACTATGTCGGCGTGCGGCGCTTCGCGGCCGATGGCCGGGTGGTGGGCGAGCACCGCATCCTCGGGCTGTACGGCTCCAGCGTCCATTACCGGGATCCGCGCTCGGTGCCGGTGCTGCGCCGCAAGATCCAGGCGGTGCTGGAGCGCGCCCGGTTGCCGGTGGCCGGCCACGACTACCGGGCCCTGGTGAACATTCTCGACGGTTACCCCCGCGAGGAGCTGTTCCAGATCGATGTCGATACCCTGCATCGCATCGCCCTGGGCATCCTCCGGCTCCGCGATCGCCAGACGGTGCGCCTGTTCGTGCGCCCGGATCCCTTCCAGCGCTTCGTCTCCTGTCTGGTCTATGTGCCGCGCGAGAACTACGACACCCGGGTCCGCCAGCGCATGGAGCAGGTGCTGCGGGAAACCTACGGCAGCGAGCAGAGCGAGTTTGCGGTCAGCCTGTCGGAGGCCACCCTGGCCCGGGTGCACTTCACGGTGCGGCTGCCGGAGCGGCGGATCCCCGCAGTGGACGAGCGCGCCCTGGAACTGCGCCTGGCGCGCGCGGTGCGCAGTTGGGAAGACGAGCTGCGCGATGCGCTGCGCGAACACTGCGGGGAGGCCCGCGGCAACCAGCTGCACGCCCGCTACCGCGACGCCTTCAGCGCCGCCTACCGGGAGGACACCCAGGTCGGCGCGGCGGTCCACGACATCGAGCGGCTGGAGTGCCTCGGCGCCGGCCAGACCCTGGCGCTGGTCCTCTACCGGCCGCTGGAGGCTGCCGCCGACCAACTGCGCCTGCGCCTCTATCATCGCGGCCCCATCACCCTCAGCGCGCTGCTGCCGATGCTGGAAAACCTCGGCGTCGAGGTGCTGGAGGAGCGCTCCTACCAGCTCCGGGTGGTGGCGGGGGACGGGTGGCGCTGGATCCACGATTTCGGCCTGCGCTATCCCCCCGCGGATCGCGATCTGGACCTGGAGCCGGTCCGGGAGCTGTTCGAGGACGCCTTCAGCGCCGTCTGGCACGGGGCGGCGGAAAACGACGCCTTCAACCAACTGGTGCTGGCCGGCCGCCTGGGGTGGCGGGAGATCGCGGTGCTGCGCGCCTACAGCCGCTACCTGCGCCAGGCCGGCTCCCTGTTCAGCCTCGAATACATGGCCCAGACCCTGGTGCGCAACGCCCGCATCGCGCGCCTGCTGCTGCGCCTGTTCCACAACCGCTTCGATCCCGAGCGCGTCGAGGCGCGCCGCGCCGCGCGCATCGCCGAGCAGCTCGAGCTGGCCCTCAACGAGGTGCCGAGCCTGGACGAGGATCGCATGCTCAGGCGCATCCTCGCCGCCGTCCAGGCCACGGTGCGCACCAACTTCTATCGCCGCGACGCCGCGGGTGCGCCGCTGCCCTACCTCAGTTTCAAGCTGCTGCCCGGCCAGATCCCGGAGATGCCCCGGCCGGTCCCGGCGGCGGAAATCTACGTCTATTCGCCGCGCACCGAGGGCGTGCACCTGCGCGCCGGCAAGGTGGCGCGCGGCGGGCTGCGCTGGTCCGAGCGCCGGGAGGACTACCGCACCGAGGTGCTGGGATTGCTCAAGGCGCAGATGATCAAGAACGCGGTCATCGTGCCGGCCGGCGCCAAGGGCGGCTTCGTGGTCCGCAACCCGCCCCCCGACTGGGCCGCGCTGCGCGCCGAGGCCCAGGCCTGCTACCGGACCTTCGTCCGCGGCCTGCTGGACCTGACCGACAATTATCGGGGCGGAGCGGTGGTCGGGCCGCCGCAGGTGGTGCGCCACGACGGCGACGATCCCTATCTGGTGGTCGCCGCCGACAAGGGCACCGCGACCTTTTCCGATCTCGCCAACGAGGTCGCGGCCGAGTACGACTTCTGGCTGCGCGATGCCTTCGCCTCCGGCGGCAGCCACGGCTACGACCACAAGCGCATGGGGATCACCGCGCGGGGTGCCTGGGTGGCGGTGCGGCGCCACTTTCGGGAACTGGACCGGGATCCGGACCGCGAGCCCCTCACCGCGGTGGGCATCGGCGACCTGTCGGGGGACGTGTTCGGCAACGGGGTGCTGCAATCGCGCCAGTTGCGCCTCCTGGCCGCCTTCGACCACCGCCACCTGTTCCTCGATCCGGACCCGGACCCCGAGGTTTCCTATCGGGAGCGGGCGCGACTGTTCGCGCTGCCGCACTCGAGCTGGGACGACTACGACCGCGCCTGCCTGTCGCCCGGCGGCGGCATCCACCCGCGCACCGCCAAGGCGATCCCCCTGACGCCGCAGGTGCGCAGCGCGCTGGCCATCGACACGGATGCCGCGGAGCTGACCCCGGCGGCGCTGATCCAGGCGATATTGCGCGCGCCCGTCGACCTACTCTGGAACGGCGGCATCGGGGTGTTCGTCAAGTCGGCGCGGGAGAGCCATCTGGAAGTGGGCGACCGCGGCAACGACGGCGTGCGCATCGACGCCGGCGAGCTGCGCTGCCGGGTGATCGGCGAAGGCGGCAACCTGGGCATCACCCAGCGGGCGCGGGTCGAATACGCGCTGGCCGGCGGGCGCATCAATACCGACGCCATCGACAATGCCGGCGGCGTCGACTGCTCCGATCACGAGGTCAACATCAAGATCCTGCTCGACGCCGCGGTGGAGGAGGGCGAGCTCACCGTGCGCCAGCGCAACCAGTTGCTCGCCGAGTCCACCGACGAAGTGGCGGACCTGGTGTTGCGCGACTGCTACCGGCAGACCGGCGCGCTCAGCCTGATGGAAGCCCAGGCCCCGCGGCTGCTCGGTGAGCACGCCCGCCAGATTCGCGCCCTCGAAGCCGGCGGGCGGATCACTCGCGCCCTCGACGGGCTACCCGGCGACGCCGAGATCGAGGCCCGGGCCGCCGCCGGCCTGGGCCTGACCCGGCCGGAGCTGGCGGTGCTGCTGGCGCACGCCAAGCTCGCCCTCAACGCATCCCTGCAGGCGGCGGACTTCGCCGACCGCCCCGGATTCGAAGTGGTGCTGGCGCGCTATTTTCCCGCGCGGTTGGCGGCGCGGTTTGCCGCCGGGCTCGGCCGCCACCGCCTGCGCCGCGCGATCATCTGCAATGAAATGGCCAACGAGGTGCTCGATCGCCTGGGCGCCGGTTTCGCCTTCCGGCTCGAGGATGCCGAGGGCGTGGCGCCGGCCGACGCCGTGCAGGCCTATGTCGCGATCCGCGACATTCATGGCCTCGACACCCTGTGGGCCGCCCTCGACGCGCTCGACGGACGGGTGGCCGCCCGGCTCCAGATGGAGATGCAGCTTGAGGTGTTGGCGCTGGCCGAGGTCGGGGTGGCCTGGCTGGTGCGCACCCTGGGCGATGGCGCCGCCATCGGCGCTGCGGCCGTGCACCTGGCGGCCCGGGTGGGGCAGTTGGAGGCGCTGCTGGAGGGCGCACTGCCCGCCGCCGAGCGCCAGCGCCTGGCCGAGCGGGCCGCGGCGCTGAGCGAACAGGGGGTCCCGGCGGAGCTCGCCGCGCGCATCGCGCGCCTGGAACCGCTGGCGGCGGCGCTCGACATCGCCGCCATCGCCGACCAGACCGGCGCGCCGCTGGAGCGCGCCGTGGCGCTGTATTTCGAACTGGCGGATGCGCTCGCCATGGCGCGGCTGCAAGCCGCCCTGGAAGACTATCTGCCGCGGGATCTGGCCGAGGAGCGCTGTCGCGCCGGCCTGCGCGCGGACTGCGCCCGGCAGTTGCGGGATCTGGCGGCGCTCGCCGCCGCGGCCGATCGGTCCGACCAGGCGGCGGCGGTGTGGATCGCCGAGTGGCTCGGCGGCCAGGGCGGGGTGCTGGCGCGCTTCGTCCGCACGCTCGCGGAACTGCCCGCGGCAGGCGCGGGACTCGCCCAGCTCGCGGTGGCGGTGCAGGACCTCAGGCAGTTGGTCGAGAGCAGCCGGCGCGCCGGTGAGGGGCAGCGGCCGGCCCCCGGCCGCAGCGGCGCGCGGGGTGGCGTGACAAGTTCCGGATGACGGCCTTCCGGGCGCTCCGCTATGATGAATTCTGTTGCGGACGGTCCTTTCCACCATGCGGGTAGAGCAACCGGTCGCCGCCGATCCGATGGTCATCGCCCGCGGTCTGTGCAAGCGCTACGGCGACCGGCAGGTGGTGGACGGCGTCGATCTCGAAGTGCGCCAAGGCGAGTGTTTTGGGCTGCTGGGGCCCAACGGCGCGGGCAAGACCACGACCCTGCGCATGCTGCTCGGGCTCACGCCGCCCGACGGCGGCGAGCTGCGGGTGCTGGGCGAGCCCATTCCGGCGCGCGCCCGGGCGGCGCGCGAGCGGATCGGCGTGGTGCCCCAGTTCGACAGCCTGGATCCGGATTTCACGGTGCGCGAAAACCTGGTCACCTATGCCAGCTATTTCGGGCTGCGCGGTGCGCATCTGGCGCCGCGCATCGCCCAACTGTTGGCGCTCGCCAATCTCGAGGGGCGCGAGGATACCCCGATCGCGGCGCTGTCCGGGGGCATGAAGCGCCGCCTGACCCTGGTCCGCGCGCTGCTCAACGAGCCCCGCCTGGTGGTGCTCGACGAACCCACCACCGGGCTCGATCCCCAGGCCCGGCACCACATCTGGCAGTGGCTGCGGGAGTTGCGCGACGGCGGGACCACCCTGATTCTGACCACCCACTACATGGAGGAGGCCGAGCGCCTGTGCGACCGGCTGGCCATTCTGGATACCGGCCGGGTGCTCGCCTGCGCTGAACCCCGCACGCTGATCCAGGCCCACATCGAGCCCCATGTGGTCGAATTGCTGGGCGTAGCCGAGGCGGAGTCTGGCGCGCTGCTGGCCGACCTGAGCGGCGTTCGCGCGCACCGGGCCGGAGACCTGCTGCTGCTCTACACGGCCGCGCCCCGGGAGTTGCTGGCGCGGCTCGATGCCGCGGGCTGGCGCTACCTGCACCGCCCGGCCAACCTGGAGGACGTGTTTCTCAAGCTCACCGGCCACGACCTGCGCGATTGACCCGTGACCCTCCTCCCCAACCCCAGCTCCCGCAGTCTGGCCGTCTGGCAGCGCAACCTGCGCGTCTGGCGCAAGATGCTGCTGCCCTCCGCGCTCGGCAACTTCGGCGAGCCCCTGCTCTATCTGCTGGCGTTCGGCTACGGGTTCGGCCAGTTGGTCGGCGATCTCGGCCAGTTGCCCTATGTCGCCTTCCTGGCCTCGGGCATCCTCTGCTCCAGCACCCTGTTCACCGCCAGCTTCGAAGCCATGTATTCCGCGTTCACCCGGATGGCCAATCAGCAGACCTGGAGCGCCATGCTCCATACCCCGCTGCAGGTCGACGACATCGTGTTCGGCGAAGTGCTCTGGGCGGCGACCAAGGGGTTGATGAGCGCCACCGCCATCCTGCTGGTGGCCGCGGCCATGGGCCTGGTGGCGGATTGGCGCGCGGTCTGGGCGCTGCCGGTGGTGGCGCTGGCGGGTTTCGCCTTCGCCGCCTGCGCCATGGTGATCACCGCCCTGGCCCGCAGCTACGACTTTTTCCTCTATTTTTTCACCCTGGTGCTGACGCCCATGCTGCTGACCGGCGGGGTGTTCTTCCCGCGCGAGCAGTTTCCTGAGTGGTTGCAGCGGCTGGCCTATCTGTTGCCGCTGCCCCACGCCGTGGATCTGGTGCGGCCGCTGGTGACCGGCGGCACCCTGCACAGGCCTTGGCTGAACCTCGCGGTGATGGCGGGCTATGGCATGGCCGGGCTGATCACCGCCACCGCGCTGGTCCGCCGGCGCATGCTGTGCTGAGCGCGCGGGAATTTTTCAAGCACAAGCGCTGAGCCGCGGCCGCAGGATCTGGTAGGCTCGTGGCCTGCTTCCACTACCCGCAAGAGGAGAAACCATGCAAAGTCGCTGGGCGTGGATCGCGCTGTTTGCCCTGGGCAGCGCCCAGGCCGCGGAACTTAGGGTGCCGATCCAGGCCGCCACCGCGGGCGGCGCCGGGGTCTCGCTGGGCAGCATCGCGGTCCGCGAGACCCCCCACGGCCTGGTGTTCGAGCCGCAACTGACCGGGCTGAGCCCGGGCCTGCACGGGTTCCACCTCCACCAGAATCCGGATTGCGGTCCCGCAGAGAAAGACGGCGCCCTGGTGCCGGCGCTGGCGGCCGGCGGCCATCACGACCCGGCCGGTACCGGGAAGCACGATACCCCTTGGGGCGACGGCCATCTGGGCGACCTGCCGCCCCTGTTCGTGGCCGCGGACGGCACCGCCACCCAGCCGGTCCTGGCGCCGCGGTTGCACAGCCTGGGCGACCTTGCCGGGCGCGCGCTGGTGATTCACCAGGGCGGCGACAACCACGCCGACCAGCCGCAACCCCTGGGCGGCGGCGGGGCGCGGGTGGCCTGCGGGGTGGTCGGCGGCGGCTGAGCGCTGGTGAATTCTTCACCGCGCTCGGCCCGGCCGGGGAGGGCCGGACGCGAATCCGGCGCGCGAGGGCTGGATTCACCGACGCTGAGTCGCCCGCCGGCGGGGATCAGTCCCGGGCGCGGGCGGCCTCCAGGGCCTCTTCCGCGGCGATCCAGTCGGTTTCCAGATGTTCGCAGTGCCGGCGCAGCGCGCCCTGGCGGCCGAGCAGTTCCTGCAGCCGGCCGCGGGCCTGGGGCGCGTAGAGCTCCGGTGCGCCGAGCCGGGCGTCGAGCTCCGCCAGTTCGGCCCCGGCCCGGTCGAGCTCCGCCGCCAACCGCGCCGCCCGCTCGCGCAGCGGCCGCAGCTCGGCGCGGCGCTCGGCCCCGCGGCGGCGCTCCTCGCGCCGGCCACCGGAGGGCGCGGCGACTTCCGCCGGCAGGCGCTCCTGCGCGAGCTGTCGGCGATAGTCGTCCAGATCGCCGGCAAAGCGGGTGAGCCGCCCGTCCGCCACCCGCCAGTAGCCGTCCACCGCGGTGGTGAGCAGGTGGCGGTCGTGCGATACCAGCACCAGGGCCCCGGAATAATCCTGCAACGCGAGCGTGAGCGCGGCGCGCATGTCCAGATCCAGGTGGTTGGTGGGCTCGTCGAGCAACAGCAGGCCCGGCGCCCGCCACGCCAGGAGCGCGAGCACCAGCCGGGCCTTCTCGCCCCCGGAGCGCGGGGCCACCGGGGCGGTGGCGCGGTCTCCGCTGAAACCGAAGCCGCCGAGAAAGTCCCGCAGCCGCTGCTCGGCGGCCGCGGGGTCGAGGCGCTGCAGGTGCAGCAGCGGGCTCGCGGCCGGATCCAGTTGCTCCAACTGGTGCTGGGCGAAGTAGCCAATCCGGAGCCGGGGGCCGGTGTGCAGCTCGCCGCACAGGGGGGGCAGTTCGCCGGCCAGCGTGCGGATCAGGGTGGACTTGCCGGCCCCGTTGGCACCCAGCAGTCCGATGCGGTCGCCGGGCGCGAGCTCCAGCCCAACCCCCTGCAGCACCGGGCGCCCGCCGTAGCCGAGCGCGGCGTCGCGCAGCTCGAGCAGCGGGTTGTCCGCGCTGTCCGGTTCCCGGAAGCGAAACCGAAAGGGGTTCTCGGCCTGCACCGGGGCGACCAGCCGCATGCGCTCCAGGGCCTTGAGCCGGCTTTGCGCGGCGCGGGCCTTGGTCGCCTTGGCGCGGAAGCGGTCGATGAACTGCTCCATCCGGGCGATGGTCCGCTGCTGCTGGGTGTGGGCGGCCTGCTGGCTGGCCAGGCGCGCGGCGCGCTGGCGCTCGAAGTCGCTGTAGCCACCCCGGTAGTGATGCAGGGCGCGGCCCTCGATATGGAGCACCTCGCCGATCACCGCATCGAGAAAATCCCGGTCGTGCGAGATCACCAGCAGGGTGCCCGGATAGGACTGCAACCAGCCCTCCAGCCACACCACGGTTTCCAGATCCAGGTGGTTGGTGGGCTCGTCGAGGAGCAGCAGATCCGAAGGGCACATCAGCGCCCGGGCCAGGCCGAGGCGGACCCGCCAGCCGCCGGAAAATTCCGCGGCGCTGCGCTGCCGGTCGAGCTCGTCGAAGCCGAGCCCGGCGAGCAGCGCCGCAGCCCGGGCCGCCGCGGTGTAGCCGCCCGCCTGGCGGTAGGATTCGTGGGCGCGGGCGATGGCCACGCCGTCCCCGCAGCGCTCCGCCCGCTGGACCTCGCGCTCCGCCGCCCGCAACCCGGGGTCGCCGTCGAGCACCACTTCGAGCGCGGGGCGGTCGAGGCTGCCCAGTTCCTGCTCCAGGTGCGCCACCCGCCAATCCCCGGGGATCGACACCGAGCCCGCGTCGGGCGCCAGCTCGCCCCGCAACAGCGAAAACAGCGAGCTCTTGCCGGTGCCGTTGGCGCCGATCAGGCCGATGCGCCGGCCGGGCAGCAGGGTTGCCGAAGCCTGCTCGAACAGCAGTTCGGTGCCGCGGCGCAGGCTGACGTCGGTGAGCTGGAGCAAGGGCGGAGACTCCGGTCGCCGGCGCGGATCAGGGGCGGCGGAGCAGGGGATGGACCACCGCCGCGACCCGCTCCGGCGCGCAATTCAGATAGAGCGACTGGCGCAGCCACTGCGGATCCGGGTAATAGGAGAACAGAAACTGGCCGTCCTTCAGGTTCTCGATCACCCGGTTGATGATGTTGGGGCGCACCGCGGGGCAGCCGTGGCTGCGGCCGATGCCGCCCTTGAGCTGGATCCAGATCGGGTCCACGTATTCGGCCGCGTGGATCACGATCTTCCGCTTGCGCGCCAGGTCGTTGATCCCGGGTTCCAGACCGTCCATTCGCAGTGAATAGCCGAAGCTGCCGTAATAGGTCTCCGCGGTGCGGAACAGGCCGAGGCTGGATTCGCGGCTGCCGAACCGGTTGGAAAAGCGGGTGGGTCGCTCGTCGCCGGAGCCGCGCCCATGGGCGACATGGTCCTCGATCAGCAGGCGCCGGCGCTCGAGGTCGAAGATCCACAGCCGCTGCTTGCTCGAGGGCAGCGAAAAATCGATCACCGCCAGCCGCTGGGCCGGGGCCATGCCGCCAGCGACCGCGCAGTTCATGGCGGTGACCGCCTTGCCGAGCACCCCGCGGTCGATGGCCGGTGCTGCGCGGGCCAGGGCGCCGACCAGCGGATCGGGCTCCCGGGCGCCCAGCGCCGGCGATACCAGACACAGCAGCGACAGTACCCAGCGCAACCAAGCCGCCACGGACGCCCCACTCCAGCCGCCTTGCAACCGGCGGAACTTTAGCAGGCGCGCGCCGGGGGCTGAAGCCGCCCCGCACTCGCGGCGGGCCATCGGCTTCGGAACCGAGCGAATTTTGCCGGTTGGAACCTGGGGCGCGGCTCGCGGGATGGCGCCGATTGGTGCCGGAAAGAGGATTCGAACCTCCGACCAACGCATTACGAATGCGCTGCTCTACCGAGCTGAGCTATTCCGGCGGGGGGTCGAAGTCTACTGTGCCGTCGCTGCGCTGTCATCCGCCGCCGCGGCCCGCCGGGCGCGCTCCAGGGCGATCAGGTGGTCCGCCACCGCCAGCATGCCCTGGTGGCCGCCCGCCATGCGGGCGTTGATCCGGTATCTGCCGTCGACCACCATTTCGGGCGTGCCGGAAACCTGGTAGCTGCGCTGCCGGGCATCGGCCTGGCGCACCGCGCTGCGCACCCCGAAGGAGTTGAAGGACTTGTGAAAGTCCTCGGCCGCCACGCCCTGGGCGACGAAGATCTCGGCGATCGCGTCTTCGCTGGCGAGCCGGTTCTGTTCCAGGTTCATGGCGTCGAACAGCGCCTTGTGCAGCTTGTCGAGCACCCCCAGGGCCTTGGCGGTGTAGTAGGCGCGGGCGTGGAGCTCCATGGTCGGATGCCAGATCGCGGGGCTGCGCGTCAGCACGACGTCCGCGCCCAGGCCCTGCGCCCAGCGTTCGAGCATTGGCTCGAAGGTGAAACAGTGCCCGCAGCCGTACCAGAACACTTCCGTCACCTCGATCCTGGCGGGATCGGCAGGGCGCACCGGGGTTTCGAGCACCTGGTAGTGCTGGCCGGCGACATAGTCGGCGGCGGCCGCCGGG
This sequence comes from Pseudomonadota bacterium, assembly GCA_049325095.1. Taxonomy (GTDB): domain Bacteria; phylum Pseudomonadota; class Gammaproteobacteria; order Pseudomonadales; family Porticoccaceae; genus JAGPUQ01. The sequence continues at coordinate 147,372 of JBMOPO010000032.1, forward strand.
AGCGCGGCGAGCAGCGCGCAGGCGAGCAGCACGGACGCGCGCAGGGCTGGTGTCATGATGGTTCCTCCCAATGGCCGAACGGGTCGCTGCGGCTCAGGCCGCTGCGCGACCTGGCGGTTGACCGCATCGCCGCGGCCCGGGTTCCGCCGGCGCTCGGCCCGGCAGCCTCATTTCAGCCCGGCGATGAAGTTGGCCAGCGCGGCGATCTCCTGATCGTTGAGATGGGCCGCCACGCCGCGCATCACCGCGTTTTCGTCGTTGTTGCGGGCGCCCGGCCAGGACGGGTCATGGGCGGCGTCGCGGAAGGCGCGCAACTGCTTGGCCAGGTAGTCCGCCTGCTGCCCGCCCAGCGCCGGGTAGCCCGCGGGGGCATTGCCGTTGCCGACCGGAGAATGACAGCCGGTGCAGGCCGCCACGCCGGTCTCCGGGTTTCCCGCGCGGTAGATCTTCTCGCCCAGCGCCAGGGACGCGGGCACGTCCTTGGCGCCCGCCCACTGGCGCGGCTGGCCGGCGTAGAAGGCGGCGATGTCGGCCAGATCCTGTTCGCTCAGGCCGTTCAACTGGCCGGTCATTTCGGCCACCTGCCGCCGTCCGGACTGGATGTCGCGCAGCTGTTTGAGCAGATATTTCTCGCCGATCCCGGCCAGGTTGGGAAAGTTGGGCGCCGAACTGGCGCCCTGGGGGCCGTGGCAGGCCCCGCAGGCGGCAACCCTGGCCTTGCCGGCGGCCGGGTCCCCGGCGGCGAGCGACGCCTGTGCGAAGCCGAAGGAAAGCAGGGCGGACAGGCACAGCAGGAGTTTTCTGGTCATCGTTCTGCGTCGCTCGAATTGGCTACAATGGGGTGCCTTGGGCGGGGCGCGATTATATACCAATCCCTCCGGCGCGCCCGGCCCGGCGAGGGTCCGCGGCGGCCCGGGTTGCCTTGGATCAGGCCCGCGTCGCGGGGTGTCGAACCCCGGGAGGGTGAAGGATGGCCGATTCCAGTCGACGCGACGCCCACCCCCCCCGCAGTGGGACCCCTGGGCAGCGCGCGGCTGCGGCGGTCGACCCCGCCGCCGGCTTTTGCGGGGTGCACTTCCTCAAGAGCGCCGCGGCCCTGGCCGACTGCCCGCCGGACCGGGGGGCCGAGGTCGCCTTCGCGGGGCGCTCCAACGCCGGCAAGTCGAGCGCACTCAATGCCCTGACCGGGCAGGCCAAGCTGGCCCGCACCAGCAAGACGCCGGGCCGCACCCGGCTGCTGAATTTCTTCGCGGTCGCGCCGGATCGCCGGCTGGTCGATCTGCCCGGCTACGGCTATGCCCGGGTGCCCAAGGCGATGAAGGCGGAGTGGGACCGGCAGTTGGCCGGCTATCTGCGCGGTCGCCGTTCGCTGCGCGGACTGGTGGTGCTGATGGACATCCGCCACCCGCTGCGGGATTCCGACCGCCACCTGCTGGCCTGGGCGGCGGAGGCGGGGATCGCGGTGCACGTGCTGCTCACCAAGGCCGACAAGCTCAACCGCGGCCCCGCCCAGGCGGCGCTCCACGCGGTGCGCCGCGAGTTGGGCAACGCCCTGCCCGAGGTATCGGCGCAGACTTTTTCCGCCCACACCGGGTTGGGCCTGGCGGAACTGGCCACCAAGCTCGAAGCGTGGTTGCAGTCCTCAGCCTGAGCCTCGCCGGTGCGCGTACCTCTGGGTTCGATTCTCCAGGCGCAGGCGGATCACCATGGCCGCGGCGCGCTCCCAGTCCGATACCCGGACCAGCGAGTGCAACAGCCGGGCCTGCTGCTCGATCTGGCCGAGCTTGAATACCGCCACCACCCCGGCGAGCTGATGGCAGGCATCCCTGGCGGCGTCCGGGTCCCGGCTGGTCAGGCTGGCCTCGAGGGCGGTGAGCAGGCGGTCGATTTCGTCGAAGTACAGGTCCCGCGACAGAGCCGCGCTGCTGCCGAACCAGTCGGCGGGAGGCAGTCCGCCGCGTCCGGTCAGGGTCAGCAGCGCATCGAACAGCCGGCGCTCGTCGTAGGGTTTGGTCAGGATCTGTTCGACGCGGACCCGGCGCAGTTCGCGGCCGGCATCGAGCATCTGGTCGGCGGTCAACACGATGACCGGTGTTTCGGCATTCAATGCGCCGGGCCGCTGAATGCTGGCCAGGGCTTCGACGCCGGCGACTTCCGGCATATGCAGGTCCATCAGGATCACGTCGAATTCCTGCCGCGCGCAGATCTCGACGGCGGCCTTGCCGTCCGCTGCCTCGCAGCGGTCGCAGCCGGTGCGCTCCAGGAGCGCACCGAGCAGCTGGCGGCTGAAGCCGTTGTCCTCCACCACCAGCACCCGCACGCCGGCGAGGTCCGCCGCCTGCTGGTCGTGCGGCAGCGAGGCGGCGCACAGGGCGCCTTTCAGTCCCTCGAGCGTCGCCGGTTTGGCCAGCCAGTGAACCTGGGGGCGGCCGTTGAGCAGTGTTCCGGGGATGATGTCGTGCAGCACGCTCAAGGGCACCTGAACGGCAATCGGGCAGCGCAGTTCGTCGAGCAGGTGGCGCAGGGAGGCGAGTTGGCGGGCGGGGGGTTCGCCCAGCGACCAATTGAAGTTCAGGGCCGCGATCGGCTGGCTGGCGAGCACGTCGATCAGGTCGTCGAAACTGCCCACCGGACGGACGTCCTGATAGATCCGCCGCACCGACTGCAGGGTGCTCTGCCGGCCCAGATCGTCCGGGTCATAGACCAGGGCGGTGCCCGGGCAGCGCGGCCCGGCCGCCTCGCCGGCCTGCCATTGGCACGGCAGCACCACCCGGAATTCGCTGCCTTCCCCCGGGCTGCTGCGCAGTTCGATGTTCCCGCCCAGTTGTTCGACGTGGTGTCGGGCGATGGCGAGTCCCAAGCCGGTGCCGCCGAAGCGCCGGGCCACCCCGGAGTCCGCCTGCTGGAAGGCCTCGAAGATTTCCCGCTGCTGCTCGGGTGCGATGCCGATGCCGGTATCCCGGACCCGGATCTCGAGGCGCTGATCCGCTTGCTGTCGGCACTGCACCAGGACATGGCCGGCGGTGGTGAACTTCACCGCGTTGCCCACCAGGTTGTTGACGATCTGGCGCAGCGCGCGGGCGTCGCCGATCATGACCTCGGGGAGGTGGGGGTCGATGTCGAGGTGGATCTCGACGCCCTTGTCGTGTGCGGTGGGCGCCAACAGGCTGACCGCCGCCTCGAGGGGTTCGCGCAGCGCCAGGGGCGCGGGCGGCGCGCGCCGGGGATTGGCCTGCAGGCGGGCGAATTCCAGGATGTCGTCGATCAGCGCCATCAATGAAATCGCCGCCTGGTCGATGATGCGGCAATAGCTGCGGTCGGCGGCATCGGGAAGCGAACTCTCCAGCAGCCGGATGAAACCCTGGACGGCGGTCAGCGGCGTGCGCAGCTCGTGGCTCATGCGCGCCAGAAAGTCGCTCTTGGCGCGGTTCGCACTCTCCGCCCGCTCGCTGGCGATCTCCAGCTCCCGGTTCTTCTCGCGCAGCGCGGCCAGTGTCTGCCGCAGTTCGCCGGTGGCCTGCTGGACCCGCTGTTCCAGTTCGTGCCGGCTGCGCGCCACCGACTCGCCGAGGTGATTGATGCCCTCGGCGAGCTGCGCCAACTCGTCCTGCGTGGAGGGCTGCACCCGCGCCTCGAGGTCGCCCTGTCGCAGCCGCGCCACGGTCTCGGTGAGCCGGCGCACCGGCGCCACCACCGAGCGGGACAGCGCCAGCGCGATCAGCAGCGCAGTGCCCAGCACCGCGGCGCCCAGGCCGAGACTGCTGACCAGGATCGCCTGCCGCGCCTGGCGGACTTCGGCCAGGTCGAGCGCCACCACCACCCAGCCCAGGGGCGCATCGGGCACCGGGTTCGCGGCGGCCCGGGGATTCGCGTAGTCGTCCACCTGCCAGGCGCGCGGCCGCACTTCCCGCTCCAGGATCAGGGCGTCGCCGATCCGCAGCGGCTCGGGACCCAACGGCCGGTCGAGGTGGAGCCCGTCGCCCGCGGCGGGAAATCCGGCGCTGGCGTGCAGCAAGCGCCGCTGGCGGTCGAGAAAGCCGACGCCCCGGATTCCTGGCACGCCCTCGATGTCGGCGGCGATTTCGGCGAGCATCGCGGCGTCGAGGACGAAGAACGCGAAATCCAAGGTATTGGCCAGATAGTCCGCGGTGCGCGTGCCGAAGCTTTCGACCCGGTGCAGGGCATCGCCCTGGCGGATGAAGATGGCATAGCTGGTGAGCAGTGCGGTGACCAGCAGCAGCGGCAGCGAGCCGATCAGCAGCAGGCGCAGTTGCAGGTTGTTGCGCACCCCGGACGGAGACCGCTTCACCGCATCGCCTCCAGGGTGGCTGCCAGGCGCTGCTTGAGCTGCTCCGCGTCCGGCAGGCGGATGCCCAGCGCTTCGGCCACCGCGGCATTGGTGGCGATACTGTAGTCGCCGGGATCGGACAGCCCCGGCGGGTATTCCCCGGTGCGGCGCCAGCGATCGAGCAGCTCGGCGCCGGCGCGGCCGATTTCCTCCGGCGTCACGAAGATCGACGCCAGGGCGCCGGCGCTGACATAAGCCTGGGAAAACGCGATCACCGGCGTCCGTTCCCGGAAACCCAGCTGCAGCAGCCATTTCGCCACGGCGCTGTTGAAGTCCGTACGGTCGGGGAGGACCAGGGCCGCGTCGGCCGCGCCGAGCAGCGGGGCGAGCGTCGCCAGCGGGTTGTCCTCCGGGCCCAGCACGCCGACCAGTGGCTCGAAGCGGGCCGCAGCCGCTTCCCGCTGCACCAGCTCCAGGTGCTTGCGGGAAATCGGCCCGAGCACGATCGCCAGGCTCTTCGCTTCGGGCAGCAGGGCGCGCGCCAGCGCGATCGGATAGCGCGGCGGCTGGTCGATCGCCAGGGCGGGGTTGAATTGGATGCCCGGGTCCCGGGCCCGTTGTTGCAGCCAGGCGTCGCGGGTGATGAACAGGTGCAGGGCCGCGCGCTCCGGATACCGTGCCCGCAGCACCTCCATGGCCCTCGATCCCAGGGTGACGAGCAGGTCTTCGGGAGCCCAGGGGCCGCTCAGGTCGGTATCGATTTTGACCAGGGTGCCGGGGTCCAATTCGCTCAGGCGCTGGCGCAGGCTGGTGGCGGCATCGCGATAATAGAGGGCATCGTCGGCGATGAGTACCCGTACTTCCGCGCAGCGCGCCGCCGGGATCCAGAGCACCAGTGCGACCAGCCACGCCAACCGCGGGCGGCATCGCCGCGGTCGCCGTGGCCGCCAAGGTCGCCGTTGTGCCGCCACCTGTCCTCCCTGTCCCATTTCGCTCCGCCAACCGCCGCCCGGTTCTTCACCTGGACCGGGGCGATCGCCCGCGGTTCCGGCGCCGGTCATCCCGGCCGGTGCGCGCGCTCGCAGCGCACCGGCCCGGGTCCCGTCGCCTGCGCGTCACTGGGCGATCAATTGGGCAGATCGACCCGGGCGTGCAGATAGACGGCGGTTTCGAAGCGGTTTTCCCGGTTGAATTCGTGATAGTCGCCGCCCAGGTTCTGGGCCACGAGTTGCAGTTGGCCGCGGCTCGACCCGACCCGAAAGCGCCAGGTGGTCTGCGCGTCCACCCGGGTGAACGCCCCGATCGGGTTGCCGTTGCGCCAGTCCACGCCACTTTGGCGGTAGACGAAAAACCCGCTGTCGAGGTTCTCTGTCCAGCGGTGGTTGAACAGCAGGCCCCCGGAGTGGCGCGGCGTGCCGCCGTCGAAATCCTTGAGCTCCAGGGTCGGCTCGAACTGGTTGACGTAGCGGCTGTCGAGGTCCTGGCAGGCGTAGTGCAGGCGCACCCAGTCGCGCTCCGTCAGGCGGTAGAAGAGCTGCAATTCGATCCCGGTGGTGTCCCAGGAGGAAAAGTTGTCGCGCACCAGCCGTTCGTCGTCGAAGAACGGGGGCAGCGGCGCGATGGGCTCCCGGTAATCGTCGATGCCGTCGCTGATCTCTTCGCGAAACAGCTTGATATCGAAGTCGATGCCCAGTTCGGGAAACCGGGCCAGGTAGGCGAGATCCAGGCTGTCGATGCGCTCGTCGTCCAGATCGGCGGTGCGGCGGACATCGTCCACGACCAGGCCGTCCAGCAGCGAGAGCTGCCGCTCACGGGCTTCGGAGATCGAGGGCGAGCGCCGCCCCCGGGCCGCAGTCAGGCGCAGAGTCTGATCCGGCCACAGCTCGCGGGCCGCCGACACCCGGGGCGACACCAGGATGCCGACCGGCGTTTTTTCGGCCATGGCGCCGGCGGAGATCGACCACCGATCGAACGGTTGCCACTCGCCGTGGGCGAACAGCCGAAACAACTGCTCGTCGTGGGATCCGCGATCGCCGATGAGCGCCACGCTGTCGATGGTTTCCTGCCGGGCGCCGGCGCCCCATGCCCAGCGGACCTGCGGGGATTGCCCCCGGTAGACGGCCTCCAGATCCAGGCGCTCCGATTCAATGGTGTGAAAACCGGTGGTGTAGTGCTGGTCGGGAATGCCGAACAGCAGCGGTATTGCGGCCGCGTCCAGGCCGGTGAGCTCGGATACCAGGCCGAAGTCGCGTACGCCGTTGGCGCGCAGATGGTTGCGGTAGAAAGTGGTCTGGAGCTCCCGCCCGCCGGCCAGTTGCCGCTCCCAGGCGAAGCGCTGAAACTGGTTGTAGTAGCGGATCGGGACGTATTCCTGCACCCGGTCGGCGTCCCCGAACTCGGTGTCATGGCGGGAAAAGCCGGCATCGAAGCTGAGCGTGTCGGCGAGCGTCGGGGTGAAGGTGGTGCGCAGGTGCGCGTTCCAGGTCTCGGCGCCGTCGTCGGGGCCAAAGGCGTTGACGTTGGGAAACCCGCGGTTGTGATCGAAGCCCAGCGACAGCCGGTAGTCGAAGTTCCCGGTCTGGTCGCTGTGCCGCACCCAGACCTGGCGCGTGGCGCGATCGCCGCCGGTGACGCGAGCGCGGGTGCCGTCGTCCTGCACCGGCGCCCGGGTGATGATGTTCACCGCGCCGGCGAAGGCGTTGGAGCCGTGGGCGGCGGCGCTCGGGCCGCGGACGATCTCGATGCGCTCGACATCCTCGAAATCGATCCCCAGCGCGCCCCAGACCACGGTGGACTGGATCGGGTCGTAGACCGACCGGCCGTCGACCATCACCTCCAGATGATTGGGCAGCTCGCGCCCCTGGCCGTGGTAGGAGATACCGAAGCGGTTGGCGTTGACCGCATAGGCCTGGAAGCCCGGCACCAGCCGGAACACGTCCACCCAGTTCATGGCGCCGGCGGCGCGCAGCATGTCGGCGGTGATCACCGTGGTGCTGGCCGGGGCCCGCGCCGCGGTCTGGGGGAAGTGGCTGACGATGCTCAGTTGCGGGATGGGTCCCAGCAGGTCGGCTTCGGCGAGCGTGACCTGGCGCTCGCCCGCCCCCGCCCCGAGGGGCACCAGGGCGCCGAGGCTCCAGGCGACCAGGTAACGCGCGCGGCCGGCGGGTCGGGCCCGAACCGGTGCGGAGGGTGTCGTTGGCGTGGTCGGCATGGTCGCGTGAGGGTTCCAAAAGCTGGCCGGCATTGTACCCGCCGCCTGCGCCGGCGATAGCGATCCGCTGCGCACTTCGCCAAGCCTGCGCTCGCCGCCGCAGTCCCGGTCGCTGGCGCGGCTGACAGGCCGGGCGCCGCTTGTGTACCATGCCGGGGTCCAATCGGCCCGGTGGCGATGTCGTGGCGGAGGTCGTCGCGGCGTAGCGGGCCCTCCCGCACGGCCATCCCATGAGCGAAATCTACTTTGTGCGCCACGGCCAGGCTTCGCTTGGCGCGCGGAATTACGACCAGTTGTCGCCGCTCGGCTGGGAGCAGGCGCGCTGGCTGGGCGAGCATTTCCGGGAGCGCGACCTGAGCTTCGACCGGGTGGTGGTCGGCGACATGCGGCGCCACCGGGAGACGCTGGAAGGCATCGCGGCGGGCATGGGGCAGGCGCTGACCCCGGAGATCGACCCGCGCCTGAACGAGTTTTCCTTCCATCCCGTGCTGCTGACCTACTGCCGGGTGCACCGGCCGGGCACGCCCGAGCCGCGCACCGCCGCCGAGTTCTTCGGCATCCTCCGCGAGGTCCTGGCCGCCTGGATCTCCGGCGACCTGGATGCCGAGCTGGCCGCCGCCGGCCATGCCGTCGAGAGCTGGCGCGACTTCAACGCGCGGGTGGTGGCGGGGCTGCGCGCGGCGGCCCGGGGCGAGGCCGGGGAGCGGGTGTTGATCGTGTCGTCCGGGGGCCCCAAGTCGCTGGCGGTCAAGCACGTGATGGGGCTGTCCGATGACGCCGCGGTGGACCTGATGATGCAGATCCGCAACACCGCGACCACCCGCTTTCTGCGCGCGGGCGACCGGCTCGCGCTGCACACCTTCAACAGCCTGGCGCACATGGAGCGGCCCGATCGCGAGCACGCGATCACCATGGCCTGATGGCGCCTTTCACCCCCATTGCGGAGGAGACGGTCAGCGATGAATTTCGACTACTCGGACCAGGCGCGCGACCTGCAGGTCCGCCTGCAGCGCTTCATGGAGGACGAGGTCTATCCGGTGGAGCACGCCTATCGGGAATACCTCAAGACCGCCGAGAACCCCTGGGCCAGCCCGCCGCTGATGGCGGAGCTCAAGGCCAAGGCCAGGCAGGCCGGCCTGTGGAACCTGTTTCTGCCCGCCCGCCACCATCCCGACGGGCTCAGCAACCTCGACTATGCGCCCCTGGCCGAGATCATGGGCCGGGTGCTCTGGGCGCCGGAGGTGTTCAACTGCAATGCGCCCGACACCGGCAACATGGAAGTGTTCATCAAGTACGGCACCGAGGAACAGAAGGCGCGCTGGCTCGAACCCCTGCTGGCCGGCGAGATCCGCTCCGCGTTCGCCATGACCGAGCCGGACGTGGCGTCTTCGGATGCCACCAATGTGCAGTGTTCCATCGTCCGCGACGGCGATCACTACGTGATCAACGGCCGCAAGTGGTTCATCACCGGGATCCTGCACGAGCACTGCGAGATCATCATCCTGATGGGCAAGACCGACCCGGACAACCCCAACCGCCACCTCCAGCAGTCGCAGATCCTGGTGCCCCGCGACACCCCGGGGGTGCGGGTGACCCGGGCGCTGACCACCCTGGGCTACGCCGATCCGCCGCTCGGCCACGGCGAGGTGGTGTTCGAGAACGTGCGGGTGCCGGTGGAGAACCTGCTGCTCGGCGAGGGCCGGGGTTTCGAGATCGCCCAGGGCCGCCTGGGGCCGGGCCGCATCCATCACTGCATGCGCCTGATCGGCTGCGCGCAGCGCGCGCTGGAACTCATGTGCCAGCGGGTCGAGCGGCGCAGCACCTTCGGCCGCAAGCTCAGCGAGCACCAGTCGGTGCGCGAGGACATCGCCCAGTCGTTCTGCGACATCGAGCAGGCGCGGCTGCTGACCCTGCGCGCCGCCGAGAAGATCGACCGCCAGGGCACCAAGGAGGCCCGCGACCTGATCGCGGCGATCAAGATCGTCACTCCGGCCATGGCCCAGCGGGTCATCGACCGGGCCATCCAGGTACACGGCGCCGCCGGCCTCACCGAGGATTTCTTCCTCGCCGAGGCCTTCACCTATGCGCGCCAGATCCGCTTCGCCGACGGCCCGGACCAAGTGCACATGATGCAGCTCGGCCGTTCGCTGGTGAAGCAGTACGCCTGAGCGGAGGGGCGGCGATGGCACAGGCGATCGACCAACTGCCGCTGGACCGGTTGGGCGGCTATCTGGCCGCGCACATCCCCGGCTTCGGCCGGCTGCTGGGCGCCGAGAAGTTCGAGGGCGGCCAGTCCAACCCCACCTTTCTGCTCACCGCGAGCGGCGGCCGCTACGTGCTGCGCCGCAAGCCGGCGGGCGAGGTGCTGCCCTCTGCCCACGCGGTGGACCGCGAATACCGGGTCATGAAGGCGCTGGCGGATACCCCGGTGCCGGTGCCGCCGGTGCGGGTGCTGTGCGAGGACGACGCGGTCATCGGCAGCAAGTTCTACGTGATGGATTTCCTCGACGGCAACGTCTACTGGGAGGCGCCGCTGCCGGGCTTCACCAACGCCGAGCGCGCCGCCATGTACGACCGCATGAACGCGGTGCTCGCCGATCTCCACCAGGTCGATGTCGAGGCCGTGGGGCTGGGGGATTTCGGCAAACCCGGCAATTACTTCGAGCGCCAGTTCAAGCGCTGGACCAAACAGTACCGCGCCTCCGAGACCGAATCCATCGAGGCCATGGAAATCCTGATGGCCTGGCTGCCGGCGCGGATGCCGGCCGATGACGGCCGGGTGGCGTTGATCCACGGCGACTACCGGCTCGACAACCTGATCTTTGCCAGGGATCGCCCGGAGATCCTCGCGGTGCTCGACTGGGAGCTGTCCACCCTCGGCCATCCCTTTTCCGACATCGCCTACCAGTGCATGCAGCTGCGCATCCCCGCGGATCCGAAGCTGGGCAACCTGGGCGGCCTGGGCGGCCTCGACCGCCGCGCGCTGGGCATTCCCACCGAGGAGGAGTACGTCGCCCGCTACTGCGAGCGCATGGGATTGCCCGGCATCCCGGACTGGTCGTTCTATCTCGGCTTCAGCTTTTTCCGCTTCGCCGCCATCCTGCAGGGCATCATGAAGCGCTACCTGGACGGCACCGCCTCCAGCACCGAGGCGCTGACCTATGGGCGCATGACCCGCCCCATGGCGGAGATGGCGGTCGAGTTTCTGCGCGCGCAGGGTGAACTTTGAAACCAAACGGGAGGGGGATATGAAAGCGCTGGTGTGCGAGGCCTTCGGGCCGGTCGACGACCTGGTCTACCGGGAATTTCCGGATCCGGTGCCGGGACAGGGGGAGGTACTGGTCGATGTCGAGGCGATCGGGGTGAACTTTCCCGACGGCCTGCTGGTGGAGGGCAAGTATCAGCTGCGCCCGCAGTGCCCCTTCGTGCCGGGCAGCGAGTTCGCCGGCCGGGTGGCCGCGCTGGGACCGGGGGCCGGCGGCTTTGCGGTCGGCGACCGGGTGTTCGGCTGGCACATCGGCGGCGGCGCCTACGCCGAGCGGGTGGTCGCCCTGACCTCCGAGATCCATCCCCTGCCCGCCGCGCTCTCGGTGGAGCAGGGCGCGGCGCTGCTCTGTGCCACCGGCACCGCGCATCACGCGCTGCGCCAGCGCGGCCGCCTGCAGCCGGGCGAGACCCTGGTGGTGCTGGGCGCCGCGGGCGGCACCGGCATCGGTGCGGTGCAGGTGGGCAAGGCGATCGGCGCGCGGGTGATCGCGGTCTGCTCGAGCGACGAGAAGCTCGAGTTCGCCCTGTCCCAGGGCGCCGACGAGGGCATCAACTACAGCCGCGAGGACCTCAACCAGGCGATCAAGGCCCGCACCGGCGGCCGCGGCGCGGACGTGGTCTACGATCCTGTGGGCGGCGACGCCTTCGACGCCTGCTCCCGGGCCATGGCCTGGGACGGCCGCCTGCTGGTGGTGGGGTTCGCCTCCGGCCGGATTCCCAAGCTGCCGGTCAACTTGACCCTGGTGAAGGGCTACTCGGTGGTGGGGGTGTTCTGGGGCGAGTTCACACGCCGCGAGCCCGAGGCCCACGCCGCCAACATGCGCGAGCTGCTGGCCTGGGTGGCGGCCGGCAAGGTGGTACCGATCATCGATCGGGTGTTCCGGCTGGCCGACGGCATCCGGGCCATCCAGTACGTCACCGGCCGCAATGTGCGCGGCAAGGTGGTGGTGAAACCCTGAGCGAGTCCGGGCGTGTACCGGACTCGCGACAGAAGCAATGCGCAGGACGCGCATTGCTTCACAAACCCTGAGGGCTTGTGAATTTTCCAGGCTCACAAACTTTGAGGGCATGACCATGGCAGCGAATTTCGATCTGAGCGGCCGGGTGGCACTGGTCACCGGCGCCTCCTCCGGATTCGGCGCACATTTCGCCCGCGTGCTGGCCGGGGCCGGCGCCCGGGTGGTGGCCGGCGCCCGCCGCGAGGACCGGCTGCGCGCGCTGGTCGGCGAACTCGGGGACGAGCGCGCCCTGGCGGTGGCCATGGATGTCACCGACGCCGGCAGCGTGGCGGCCGCCTTCGCGGCCGCCGAGGCCCGTTTCGGCACCGTCGATCTGCTGGTCAACAACGCCGGGGTGGCGGCCCCGGGGCTGCTGCACAAGACCAGCGAGGCCGACTGGGACTGGGTGGTGGACACCAACCTCAAGGGCGCCTGGCTGGTCGCCTCCGAGGCCGCGCGGCGGCTGCTGGCCGCCGGCCGGGGCGGCGCCATCGTCAACATCGCCTCGGTGCTGGGCATGGCCACCAGCCGCGGCCACGGCGTCTATTCGGCCACCAAGGCGGGCGTCATCCAGCTCACCAAACACCTGGCGCTGGAACTGGCCGGCAAGGGGATCCGGGTCAATGCGCTCTGCCCGGGTTACTTCAAGACCGAGATGAACGACGCCTACTTCGACAGCGAGGCCGGGCAGCGCTACATCGCCTCGACCCCCGGGGGCCGCCTGGGCCGCATGGAGGAGATCGACGGGCCGCTGCTGCTGCTCGCCAGCGAGGCGGGGTCCTTCATCAATGGCGCCCTGCTGCCGGTGGACGGCGGCCATCTGGTGATGTCCATCTGAAGGAGACCGTCGATGGCAACTCAACTGTTCGATCTGAGTGGCCGGGTGGCACTGGTCTCCGGCGCCAGCCGCGGCATCGGCGAGGCGATCGCCAGGCTGCTGGCGGAGCAGGGCGCCCACGTGATCGTCACCAGCCGCCGGCTGGAGAGCTGCGCCCCGGTCGCCGCCGGCATCCGTGCGGCGGGCGGCAGCGCCGAGGCCCTGGCCTGCCACATCGGCGAGCTGGAGCAGATCGAGGCGACCTTCCGGGCGGTGCGGGACCGGCACGGCCGGCTCGACATCCTGGTCAACAACGCCGCCGCCAACCCCTATTTCGGCCACGTGGTGGACACCGATGTCGGCGCCTTCCAGAAGACCCTGGATGTCAATGTGCGCGGCTACTTCTACATGTCGGTGGGCGCCATCCGCCTGATGCGCGAAGCCGGCCGCGGCGCCATCGTCAATGTGGGCTCGGTCAACGGCATCACCCCGGGGCCGCTGCAGGGCATCTACTCGATCTCCAAGGCCGCCATCATCAGCATGACCAAGACCTTCGCCAAGGAGTGCGCGGCCGAGAACATCCGGGTCAACGCCCTGTTGCCCGGGCTGACCCACACCAAATTCGCCGGCGCCCTGTTCACCAACGAGGACGTCCACCGCGAGATCATGGCCGGCATCCCCATGGGCCGCCACGCCGAGCCCGGGGAGATGGCCGGCGCGGTGCTCTACCTGGTGTCGGATGCCGCCAGTTACACCACCGGCGCCTGTCTTCCGGTGGACGGCGGGATTACGATTTGAGTCCGCTACCGGAGCCGAGGCGAACCATGCGCACCCGCTATGATTTCGACCACCAGGTGGTGCTGATCACCGGCGCCGGTTCCGGCTTCGGCCGGCTGGCCGCGGAGCGCTTCGCGGCCGCCGGCGCGCGCCTGGCGCTGTGCGACATCGACGAGGTCGCGGTGACCGCCACCGCCCGCCAGTTGAGCGCCGAGGCGGTCATGGCGCGCGCCTGCGATGTCGGCGACCCGGACCAGATCGCGGAGTTCTTCGCCGCCTTCGACGACTGCTACGACCGCCTCGACGTGGCGGTCAACAACGCCGGCGTGTCCCACGCCAAGCTGCGCCTGCACGAGACCGACCTGGACATGTGGGAGCGGGTGATCGGCACCAACCTGCGCGGCGTCTACCTGTGCATGCAGCAGGAGCTGGCGCGCATGGTGGAGCGCAACAGCGGCGCGATCCTCAATGTCAGCTCGGCGGCGGGCATCCTGGGGGCGCCCTTTCTCAGCCTCTACAGCGCCAGCAAGCACGGCGTGATCGGGCTCACCAGGTCGGCGGCGCTCGAATACGGCCGCAAGGGGATCCGGGTCAACGCTCTGTGCCCGGCCTTCACCCTCACCCCCATGGTGGAGGCCAGCCTCAATGCCGCCGGCGGCAAGAGCCGCGCCAATCTGGAGGCCGGCAACCCCATGCGCCGGCTGGGTGAAATGGAGGAAGTGGTGCAGGCCATGCTGTGGGCCTGCTGCGACGACAACAGCTTCATGAACGGCGCCGTGATTCCCATCGATGGCGGCCTGGCGGCCGGTTGAATCCATGGCGATCGATTTTCCCCGCCGCGAATACCGCTACGGCACCCTCACCCGGGAGTCGCTGCGCGATTCCCCCTTCGAGCAGTTCCAGACGTGGCTGGACGAAGCGCTGGCTTCGTCGATCAAGGACCCCACCGCGATGACGGTCGCCACCGTCGATGCCGGGGGCCGGCCCTGGCAGCGCGCGGTCCTGCTCAAGGGCTTCGACGAGCGCGGCTTCGTGTTCTATACCAACCTGGGCAGCCGCAAGGCGGTGCAGCTGCTGCACGACGCCCGCGCCAGCCTGCACTTCCCCTGGTTCTTTCTCGACCGCCAGGTCAGTGTGCAGGGCACCGCCGGCCTGGTGTCGCGGGAGGAGGTGGAGCGCTATTTCGCCACCCGGCCCAGGGACAGCCAACTGGCCGCCTGGGCCTCCCGGCAGAGCGCCGGGATCGAGTCGCGCGAGGAACTGGAGGCGGCCTTCCGCCGCGCCGGCGAGCGCTTCGCGGCCGGCGCGGTGCCGGTCCCGGAGTTCTGGGGCGGCTTCCGGGTGATCCCCGAGCGGTTCGAATTCTGGCAGGGCGGCGAGATGCGGCTGCACGACCGTTTCGAGTATCGGCCCGACCCGGCCGGCGCCGGCTGGTGCATCCGGCGCCTGGCGCCTTGAGGATCGACATGACCCGCATCCATCTGATCCGCCACGGCGAGACCGCCTGGAACGCCGAGGGGCGCGTCCAGGGCCATGCCGACAATCCGCTCAACGACACCGGCCGCCAACAGGCGCTGGCGCTGCGCGAACGGCTGGGCGAGATCCGCCCCGTCGGCCTCTATGCCAGTTCCAGCGCCCGCGCCCGGGAGACCGCGGAGCTGGCCTTCGGCCACCTGGATCTGGAGCTCAGGCTGTTCCCCGAGTTGCGCGAAATCTGCCTGGGGGATTGGGAGGGCCAACTGTACCGGGATCTGGAGCAAAGCCACCCCGAGGAGGTGCGGCTGTTTCGCGAGGAGCCCCACCGATTCGAGTACCCCGGGGCCGAGACCTTTGCCGCGCTCCAGGCCCGGGGACTCGCCGCACTCGCTGCCATCCTCGGCGACGCCGAACCCGGCGGCGATATCCTGGTGGTCAGCCACGGCGCCATGATCCGCACCCTGCTCAGCCACTATCTGGAGCGCCCCCTCAGCCGCCTGTGGGAGCCGCCGCGGATGCACAACTGCGCCCACAGCATCCTGGAGTTTTCCGCCGCCGGCAGCGCCCGGGTGCTGCGCTACGCGGACCTCGACGAAGGTTTCCACTGATCCGCCGCACCGGCCGCCGGTGGGCCGGGTGGTCCCGCCGCCGCTGCGCCACCCGCCGCGCATCCGCGCCGAAGGACGCTCGAAAAAACCATTCAATCGGTTGATTTGGCAGCGGGAATCCCCTGCCCTGCGGTTGACATGAGTCAGGCCGGCGGGGATCATCCCGGCCGATCGTTTTGAAGTTCACACACGCAATTCAGGAGTGGAACATGGGCGTGAGCGAGAGCGAAAAAATCTTTCGGTCCCTGGCTCCCGGCAAGCGCAAGCCGCGGGTGATCGTGATCGGCGCCGGGCTGTCGGGGATCTGCATGGGCATGCGGCTGATGGCGGCGGGCTACGACGACCTGGTGGTGCTCGAACAGGCCGACCGCTGCGGCGGCACCTGGCACTACAACCAGTATCCGGGGCTGCGCTGCGACGTGCCCTCCCACTACTACCAGTACAGTTTCGAGCCCAGCGCCGAGTGGAGCCAGCGCTTCTGTGGCGGCGAGGAGATCCGCGAGTACTTCGAGCGCATGGCGCGCAAATACCAGGTCTTCGAACGCATCCGCTTCAACACCCAGTCCAAGCATGCCGAGTGGACCGGCAGCGAGTGGCGGGTGGACATCGAGTCCGCCGCGGGCGGCCGCCAGGAGTTGCGCTGCGACATCCTGATCGCCGCCTGCGGCATCCTGGTGCGGCCCAAGTATCCGGACATTCCCGGCCTCGACAGCTTCGCCGGGCCGGTGATTCACTCGGCCCGCTGGGACCACAGCGTCGACCTGACCGGCCAGCGGGTGGCGGTGATCGGCTGCGGCTCCACCGGGGTACAGATGATCGAGCCGCTGTCGCAGATCTGCCGCAAGGTGGTGTCCTTCCAGCGCACCCCGCAGTGGGTGCTGCCGATCCCCAACCGCAAGTACGGCGAGTTCGGCCGCCGGCTGGCGCGGCGCTTCCCGGTGATCTCCAGGTTCTACTACGTCGCCTTCCGCTTCGCCATGGAGCAGATGATGGGCCGGGGCATCATCAAGGATGGCTGGTCGCGCCGCATGGTCGGCAAGATCTGCCGCTGGAACCTGAATACGGTCAAGGATCCGGTGCTGCGCGCCAAGCTGACGCCCAATTACACGGCCATGTGCAAACGCCTGGTGATGTCGTCCGATTACTACCCGGCGATGCAGAAGCCCAATGTCGAGCTGGTCACCGAGCACATCGAGCGCATCGAGCCCCAGGGCATCGTGACGAAGGACGGCAAGCTGCATGAGCTCGACGTCATCGCCCTGGCCACCGGCTTCCACGCCAACGAATATGTGCTGCCCATGACCCTGACCGGCGAGCACGGCGTCACCCTCGACGACGTCTGGAAGGACGGCCCGCGCGGCTACCGCACCGTGGCCCTGCCCGGCTTCCCCAATTTCTTCATGGTGATGGGCCCGCACAGCCCGGTGGGCAACTTCTCCCTGGCCTCGATCGCCGAGACCCAGAGCGCCTACATCATGAAGTTCGTGGAACTCTGGGCCGAGCGCAAATTCGAGCGGATCTACCCGCGCGAGGACGCCACCGAGCGGTTCAACGCCGAGATGCTCGCCAACATGAAAAACACCGTATGGACCACCGGCTGCCGGAGCTGGTATCTCGACGACAAGGGCGTGCCCGGCTCCTGGCCCTGGACCGCCACCAAATTCCGCGGCGATCTCCAGGATCCCCGCCTGCAGGAATACGTGATCGCCTGAACATCCTCCGGCCGGCAGACCCCCGGGCGCATTGACAATGTGCCCGGGGGCGGAATAATGGCCGGCGCCACCGGCGGCCGACGACAACCATGACTGGAGAACCTCCGATGCCAGGGAAAGCTCCCCAGCGCAAACCGCTCCTCGCAACCCAACTCGCGGCGGGAATCGTCGCCGCGCTGTTCACCCTGGGCGGTTGCAACGCCACCACCCCGACCCTGGGCGGGGGCAAGAACACCGCCACCGGCGCCGCGGCCGGCGCCAGCAGCGAAGGCGCCAATCCGCAACTCGAACATTGCGACGCGAGTCTCGGCACCATCGCCGTCGACGAGGATCGCGACGCGCCCTGGTATTACCGCCTGACCACCGAATACAAGCTCGACTCGACCGTTCCGGTGTTGCGCGCCTTGATCCAGCAGTCCAACTGTTTCGTGGTGGTGGAGCGCGGCCGCTCGCTCAACAACATGATGATGGAGCGCGATCTGGCGGCCTCCGGCGAAATGCGCGAGGGCAGCAAGATGGGCAAGGGCCAGATGGTCGCCGCGGACTACACCATGAGTCCGACCATCAACTTCAGCGAGAAGGGTACGGGCGCGGTCGGCGGCCTGCTCGGCGGTGCGGTTGGCGGCGTGGTCGGCGGGGTGATCGGCGGCCTCAAGGCCAACGAGGCCTCGACCACTCTGCTGCTGATCGACAACCGTTCCGGGGTACAGCTCTCCGCCTCCCAGGGGAGCGCGAAGAACTATGATCTGAGTGGTTTCGGCGGCGGTTTCTTCGGCGGCGTCGCAGGGCTCGGCGGCTACACCAACACCCCCGAAGGCAAGATCATCACCGCCGCCTTCATGGATTCCTACAACAACATGGTGCGCGCGCTGCGCAACTACAAGGCGCAGTCCGTCGAGGGCGGTCTGGGCACCGGCGGCGCGCTACAGGTCAACTGACCCCGGCAGTTCCAAGCTGGCCAGGGCGCGGCGGCCGCGGCCAGCTCCCTCATTCGCGGGCGCGGCGCTTCGGGAGGTTCGCGCCGGCCCGGCCAGCCGGGTCCGCGCTGGGGATGTCCCGGATCGGCGGCGATGACCTCCCCGCACGCTCCGCGGTCAGTCTTCCACTCCTTCCACGTGCGGGTTGAAGATGGTGTAGAGGTAGACCCTGGCCGGCAGGTCGCCCAGATGTTTCTGGATCAGGGGCTTCACTTCGCGCCAATCGAGATCGCCGGCCCCGGTGCCCAGTTTGGGCAGGGCGACGCTGCGCAGATGCTCCCGCTCGATCAATTCCCGCAGTTTGGCCAGCGCCTGGTCGACCCATTCCAGGCGCGCCTTGCCGCGATGGTCCGCGGCGGCTTCGCGGATGATCAGGCTCACCACCCGGGGACCGGCGCCATTGCGCCAAGTCCAGAGTTCACCCGGGCGAGGCGACTCGCTCGAACGGTATTGTTCGAAGTCCTCCAGGATGCCCGGGTGCTTCCGGCTGACCGCGAGTGCGACCCCCTGCGTGAAATCTTCGTCGGGGGCGATGCCCTGCACGATGGCATCGGATTTGCTGAACACGATATTCCCTACCAGAGATTCCTTGATCATGACGGCGTACTCCTGGACCTAGAGCCACTGTCATCCAGTATGGGCGCCGGCGGCCGGCGCACCATGACCCAAATCATGGGTTTGCTTTTTGCCCGCCCACTGTGTTTGATGGCGCCTCTTCGGGCCGCACACCCCAGTCCATGACCCCGCAGCCGCATGCCATCCGCCTGATTCTGTCCTGCCCGGATCGGGTCGGCATCGTGGCGGCGGTCAGCTCCTTTCTGGCGCGGGAGGGGGGTCTCATCACCGAGGCCAACCACTACCGCGATCCGGAATCCCAGTGGTTTTTCGCCCGCCAGGTGATCGACGCCGGCTCGCTGCCCTATGGCGCAGAGGAACTGCGCCGCCGCTTCGCGCCGCTGGCCGGGGAGTTGGGCCTGGAATGGCGGGTGGTGGACACCCGGGTGCCCAAGCGGGTGGTGATCATGGTCAGCCGCCAGGCGCACTGTCTGGCCGATCTGCTGTACCGCTGGCGCAGCGGCGATCTGCCCGGCGAAGTCGTCGCCGTGCTGTCCAATCACCAGGACTTGCGCAGCTATGTCGAATGGCACGGCATTCCCTACCGCTTTCTGCCGGTCTCCGCCGGCGACCGGGCGGCACATTTCGAAGCGGTCGCCGCCGCGCTCGCCGAACACGCACCCGATGTGGTGGTGCTGGCCCGCTACATGCAAATCCTGCCGGGCTTTCTCTGCCGGGCCTATGCCGGGCGCACCATCAACATTCACCACAGCTTTCTGCCTGCCTTCGCAGGCGCCAGGCCTTACCATCAGGCCGCCGAGCGCGGAGTGAAACTGATCGGCGCCACCTGTCACTACGTGACCGAGGATCTGGATGCCGGGCCCATCATCGATCAGGACATCACCCGCATCAGCCATCACGACGGCGTCGAGGACATGGTGCGCAAGGGCAAGGACATCGAGAAGATCGTGCTCGCCCGCGGCCTGCGCTTCCATCTGGAGGATCGGGTATTGATCCACGGCAACAAAACCGTGGTTTTCGAATAGTCGCCCGGCGGGCGATGGGGCATCATTCGGCCCTTTGTGCGGCGCCGGGCCGGATGGGATAGCAGCAGGAGGACGAGGTGACCGGGGAATTCACCACCGATGTCGCGGTGATCGGCGCCGGCCCGGTCGGGCTGTTCGCGGTATTCGAGTGCGGCATGCTGAAAATGCGCTGCCATGTGGTCGATGCCCTGCCCGCCATCGGCGGCCAGTGCACCGCCCTCTATCCGGAAAAGCCCATCTACGACATTCCCGCCGCGCCGGAGCTGACCGCATCCGAGTTGATCGACCGCCTGCACCTGCAGGTCGCGCCCTTCGCGCCCCAGTTCCATCTCGGCCAGCAGGCGGTGGAACTCCACCGCCGCGCGGACACCTGGGAACTGGTGACATCGGCGGGCAACCGGATTCGGGCGCGGGCGGTGATCCTCGCCGCCGGCGCGGGAGCCTTCGGACCCAATCGGCCGCCGCTGGCCGGTATCGAAGGTTACGAGGGCCGCAGCGTGCACTACCTGGTCAACGACCGGGCGCGCTTTCGCGGCCAGCGCCTGGTGATCGCCGGCGGCGGGGATTCGGCGGTGGACTGGGCCATCGCCCTCGCTGATCTGGCCGCGGAGATCCACGTGGTGCACCGCCGCGACCGCTTCCGCGCCGCGCCGGAGAGCGCTGCCCGGCTCGAGCAGTTGGCCGCCACCGGCAAGCTGCGGCTGGTGATCCCCTATCAACTCGCCGGCCTGGAAGGCGACGGCCAGAAGCTGTCCGCAGTCCTGGTCAAGACCCTGGCCGGCGAGCAGCGGCGCATCGAGGCGGACCACCTGCTCGCGTTCTTCGGCCTGGCGACCAAACTCGGCCCCATCAACGACTGGGGGCTAGAGGCCCACAACGGCGCCGTGCCGGTGGATCCGGCGACCTGCGCGACCGCGGCGCGCGGCGTGTTCGCCATCGGCGACATCGCCAGCTATCCGCGCAAACTCAAGCTGATCCTGACCGGCTTCGCCGAGGCCGCCCACGCGGCCCACGCCGCCTACGAATTGGTGAACCCCGGGCGCGCCCTGCATTTCGAATATTCCACCTCCACCGGAGTGCCGGGCCGCTAGCCCGGTCGTCCAACCGTCCGCCGTCAGCCACCGGAGAGAAACGAAGCATGCCTCTGATCCACGTCACCACCGTCGCAGGTGAGGAATTGAACCTGGCGGCGGATGTCGGCCGCTCGATCATGGAAGTGGTCAAGGCCAATGATCTGCCGATGCTCGCCGCCTGCGGGGGCGCGCTCGCCTGCGCCACCTGCCACGTGGTGGTCGATCCCGACTGGTACGATCGCCTGCCGCCGCCCAGCGAGGACGAGGAAGACCTGCTCGATACCGCGCATGGCCTGACCGCGACTTCCCGCCTGGCCTGCCAGATCCTGATGAGCGATGCCCTGGATGGCATCCGGGTCACGCTCACCCCGATGGATTGAGAGCTTGTGAAGATTTCGTCGCGAGCTGCCGAGCGCAGCAGAAAGACTCACAAGCTCTGAGCGGTCGGCGCGGTCAGTTTCGACCCCTGGCCGTGAATGCCGTGCCGTGCTACAAGTAGCCATCGCCCGATGCGCCCGGTCCGCCGCTAATGGAAAGCCCGCGCTCCCTGTTCGCCGCGCAGCTCAGCCGGCCGGATGCCGACATCGATCTGATCGAGGCCGCCCTGCTGATCGCCCGGGAGCATGATGCCCTGGTCGATCCGGCCACCAGCCGGGAGGCGCTGGAGGCGCTGGCCCGGCGCGCCGCGACCCGGGTCGCCGGTACCCCAGGTGCCGTCGCCCAGACCCTGTGCCATTTCCTGGCCCGGGAAGAGGGTTTCCGGGGCAACACCGCCGACTACTACAACCCGGACAACAGCTACCTGAACCGGGTGCTGGATGCGCGCACCGGCATCCCCATCTCGCTGGCGCTGGTCTACCTGGGCGTGGCCGAGCGCCTGGGCGTCGCCGCCGCGGGGGTGAGTTTCCCCGGCCACTTTCTGGTCCGGGTGGAAGCATCCACCGGCGAGGGCCCCACCCTGATCGATCCCTTCGCCGGCCGCCCCCTGTCGGTCCAGGACTGCGCGGAGCTGCTGCACACCAACTCCCGGGGCACCATGGCGTTCTCGGCGCAGTTGCTGGCGCCGGCCGCCAAGCGCGAGATCCTCCGCCGCATGCTCGGCAACCTGAAGCAGATCTATCTGCAACGAGAGGATTTCGCCGAGAGCCTCAGCCTGTGCGATCGCCTGCTGCTGATCGATCCGGATGCCGTGCAGGAGCGGCTGGACCGCGCACTGTGCCTGGAAAAACTCCAGTACTTCGCGCAGGCCGCGGACGAACTGGAGCGGCTGGCGCGGCGCCCCGAGCTGGCCGCCCAGCCCCAGGCCAGCGCCGCCGTGGCGCGCAAGATCCAGGCGCTGCGCGCCGCGACCCCCGGCGGCGGACGGACCCTGCATTGAGCACCCGCCAACCGCCGCCCTGCCGCCCGCGGCGGGCGGCGCAGAGTTTGTGAAGCAATGCGTTACGCGCTTGATCCGCGCCCGGCCATCCCTGGCCGGATCGAGCTTGAAAAACGCACAAGCTCAGTAGATCACCACCGAGCGGATGCTCTCGCCGGCATGCATCAGGTCGAAGCCGCGGTTGATCTCGGCGAGCGGCAGGCGGTGGGTGATCAGCGGATCGATCTGGATCTTCCCTTCCAGGTACCAGTCGACGATCCGCGGCACGTCGGTGCGGCCGCGCGCGCCGCCGAACGCCACGCCGTGCCAGGAGCGCCCGGTGACCAGTTGAAACGGCCGGGTGGCGATCTCCTGGCCGGCGCCGGCCACACCGATGATGTAGGACTCGCCCCAGCCCTTGTGGCAGCACTCCAGGGCCTGGCGCATCACCTTGACGTTGCCGATGCATTCGAAGCTGTAGTCCGCGCCGCCGCCGGTCAGGTCGAGCACCGCGCTCACCACATCGGGCTCCCGCGACGCATCGATGAAATCAGTCATGCCGAACTGCCGCGCCAGCTTCTCCCGCGCCGGGTTGATGTCGATGCCGACGATCTGGCGGGCGCCGACCAGCCGGGCGCCCTGGATCACATTGAGGCCGATGCCGCCGAGCCCGAACACCGCGACCCGGGCGCCGGCCTCCACCCGGGCGCGGAACACCACCGCCCCGATGCCGGTGGTGACCCCGCAGCCGATGTAGCAGACCTTGTCGAACGGCGCCTGCGGGTTGATTTTTGCGACCGCGATCTCCGGCAGCACCGTGTGCCGGGCGAAGGTGGAGCAGCCCATGTAGTGGAACAGCGGCTCGCCGTCCAGCGCGAAGCGGCTGGTGCCGTCCGGCATCAGCCCCCGGCCCTGGGTGGCGCGGATCGCCTGGCAGAGGTTGGTCTTCGGGTGCAGGCAGTATTCGCACTGGCGGCACTCGGGCGTGTAGAGCGGAATCACGTGATCGCCCGGCGCCACCGAGGTCACCCCGGCGCCCACCTCCAGCACCACCCCGGCGCCCTCGTGGCCGAGAATGCTGGGGAACAGGCCTTCGGGGTCGTCGCCCGACAGGGTGAAGGCATCCGTATGGCAGATGCCGCTGGCCTTGATCTCGACCAGCACCTCGCCGGCGCGCGGCCCCTGCAGGTCGACTTCACAGATTTCCAGCGGTTTTCCGGCGCCGAAGGCCACCGCAGCCTGGGTTTTCATGGGTTCGCTCCCGGTTGTCGAGGTTCAGCCGAACACATCCCGAATCGATCGCCGCAGCCGCTCGATGAACAGGTCGATCTCGCGCTCGGCGATGACCAGCGGCGGCGACATCACCAGGTGATCGCCGACCGCCCGGCACAGCAGGCCGTTTTCCCAGCAGCGGTTGTGCACCGGGACCCCGGCGCCGCCCGGGTACCCTGCATCGGGCGCCAGGGTAACGGCGCCGAGCAGGCCGTAATTGCGGATGTCGATCACCTGCGGCAGGTCCCGCAGACTGTGCAGGGCGTCTTCCCAGTAACGCCCGATGGGGCCGGCGGCGCGGGTCAGCAGGCCCTCGCGCTCGTAGATCCAGAAGGCGGCGAGCCCGGCGGCGGCCGCCACCGGCGCGCCGGCATAGGTATTGCCGTGAAACAGCTCGGGGCCGCCGCCTGGTGCCGCCGCGAAGATGGTTTCCTGGATGTCGCGGCGCACGAACACGCCGCCCATGGGCACGGCGCCGCCGTTGATCGCCTTGGCGGTGGTCATCAGGTCCGGGGTCACGCCCAGCCGGGTGGCGGCGAAGGCCGCGCCGGTGCGGCCGAAGCCGGTGACCACTTCGTCGAAGATGAGCAGGATGTCGTGTTGGGTGCAGAGCTCGCGAAGCCGCTCCAGATAACCGGCCGGCGGCGGCACCATGCCGCCGGCGCCGACGATGGGCTCGACGATCACCGCGCAGAGGTTCTCCGCGCCGCGCTGGGCGATGATCCGCTCCAGGGCGTCCGCCTGGTCCGCGCCCCGCTCGGGCAGGCCGCGGCTGAAGGCGTTGGCGGCGATGTCGAGCGGGTCGGGCAGGAAGTCGACATTGTCGAGCACCGGAAAGCCCTTGCGGTTGTTGGCAATCCCCTGCAGCGAGGTACCGCCGACATTGACGCCGTGGTAGCCTCGCTCGCGGGACACGAAGCGGGTCCTGGTGCCCCGGCCGCGGGCCCGCTGCCAGGCATAGGCGATCTTGAGCGCGGTCTCCACGGACTCGGACCCGGAGTTGGTGAAGAAGATGCGGTCCAGGCCGGGCGGCGCGTATTCGGCCAGTTTGGCCGCGAACTCGAAGGTGACCGGGGCGCCGAACTGAAAGGGCGGCGCAAAATCCAACTCCAGCAGTTGGCGCCGGACCGCCTCGGCCACTTCGCGGCGGCCGTGGCCCAGGTTGGCGCACCAGAGTCCGGCGGTGATGTCGAGGATCTCGCGGCCCTCCGGCGTGTAGACGAAGCAGCCCTCGCCGCGGGCGATCAGCCGGGGGTTGTCGCGAAACGCCCGCACATTGGTGAAGGGCTGCCACCAGTGATCGAGGTTGACCGGGTTCATGGGTGCCTGAGGTCGCGCCGGGTCGGGTCCGGCAGTGTAAGGAAAATTCCGCCGGCATCCCATCCGCGGTCGGGCAGCGCTCGCAATCGGGCCCGCAAGCTGCTATTTTCGGCCCTGCCATCGAACTTTAGGTTGGCGGTTCAACTGCATGAAAATCAAGCGGTGCTCCCATGGGTGATCGTCCCGAGCAGGCTCCCGGAGACCAGGTCCTCCCGGAATACGGCGATCTGATCCTCGCCTACCTGGAGCAGCTCGGCGTCGAATACGTGTTCGGCATTCCCGGCGGTGCCATCGAGCCCTTCTACAACGCCCTGGCGCGCAGCGAACGGCGCGGCGGGCCGCGGGCGATCGTCGCCCGCCACGAGACCGGCGCGGCCTTCATGGCCGACGGTTACGCGCGCAACACCGGCAAGCTGGGCGTGTGCTGCGCCACCACCGGCCCCGGGGCGACCAACCTGATCACCGGGGTCGCCTCGGCCTACGAAAACCATATCCCCATGCTGGTGATCACCGCGCAGACGCCGCTGTCGACATTCGGTCAGGGCGCATTTCAGGAGTCCTCCTGCACTGGCCTGAATACCGTCGAACTATTCAAGCATTGCACCCGCTACAGCACCCTGGTTTCACACCCCGGGCAAATCGAGACCAAACTGAGTTCCGCGCTGCTGCATGCCTTTGGCGATCCCTGGGGGCCTGTCCATCTCAGCATCCCCATTGATGTGATGGCGGCGCCCTATTCGGGAGGCCGCCCCCGCCATGATCTGGCGCCATTGCTCAAGAAGCCCTCGCTGTTCGATGCCGAAGCGGTGGAGACCTTGTGGGGAGAAATCCGGGCCGCTCGATGCCCCGTGTTCCTCATTGGCGATGGCGCCGGGGAAGCGATGGCGCCCATACTGGATGTTGCGGTAGCCATCGACGCCAAGATCGTCACGACCCCCCACGGCAAGGGCCTGATCAGTCCCTTTCACCCGCTCTATCGCGGCGTTATCGGGTTTTCGGGCCACCGGGAAGCGGCGGCGCTGCTGGACGACCGGAGCGTTGATCGGATCATCGTCGTCGGCGCCCATTTGGGCGAGTGGGCCACAGGCGGCTGGAATCGAAACATTTTCGATAACCGGGTGATTCACGTCGATTGCATCGAAGGAAACTTGCACAAGACGCCCATGGCCCGCCTGCATGTGCGAGGCCGTATCTCGACAGTCTTCGAGGATCTGGCGAGGCGGCTCGGGATCGTTCGCAGGCCGGGGATCAAGCGCAAGCCGACGGCTTCGGCGAATGCAGCAGAAAGCCCCATGAAGCGGCGCTTCACGCTGGACGAGCAGGATAAGTACGATTCAGATGCGGTTCCCATCAAGCCGCAAAGATTGATGCGCGAGCTGCCCAACCTGTTGCCACCGAATACCCGTTACCTGGCCGATACCGGCAACAGCTTTTCGTGGACCACCCACTACCTGTTGCCCTATGACCGGAGAATGGCGGGGGCCAGGGACAACAGCGGCGGTTTGGTCCGGGCCTGTCTGGATTTTGCCCCAATGGGTTGGGCCATCGGGTCCGCAGTGGGTACGGCACTGGCGCGTCCGGACGATCCGGTGGTCTGCATTACCGGCGACGGCAGCATGCTGATGAACGGCCAGGAGATCACCGTCGCGCTGCAACATGGCGTCCGGGTGATCTTCATCGTGTTGAACGACGGCGAGCTGGGCATGGTGAGACATGGCCAGCGACTCACCGGAGCCGAACAAATCGGTACGGAGCTTCCGAAAGTCGATTTCGCGGGGCTGGCGCGCGCCATGGGCGTCGAGGGTTTCGTCATCGAGGCGCCCCGGGATCTGTTGCAATTGGACATTGCCGCCATATGTGCAAAACGCGGCCCGACCCTGTTGGATGTCCGCATCGATCGCAACGAAGTTCCGCCGATCGGGGTTCGTACCGGCACCCTGAGAAAAGCCAAGACCTTGCGCCCGATATGACCGACCAACCGGCAGAGACGATTGCGACCAAGATCTGGCGCGAGGAACCGGAACCGGACAACCCCTTCGCCGCCCGCGCCTGTTACTGCTCCGGATTCGACGTCTACGGCGACCTGCTGGGCAGGATTTCCTGGATTCAATATCTCTGGCTGTTGATGCGGCTGGAACCGCCCACCACGGCCCAGGCGCAACTGCTCGAAGCCCTGGCCGTGGGCCTGGCCAATCCCGGCCCCCGGGAGCCCAGCGTGCACGCCGCCATGTGCGCCGGCGTGGGCGGGTCCACGCGCGCCTCCGCGCTCATGGCGGCGCTGGCGGTGGGCGCCGGTAACCTGGGCGGGGCGCGCGAGGTCTTCGCGGCCATGGGCAACTGGGCCGCTTGCGGTACCGACCTCGCGGCCTGGCGGGAGCGCATCCGCAATCCGCCGGTCGAGGAGCGCACGGATGTCTGGCCGCCCTTCGAGCACACCCCCGGGTTCGACCCCAATGGCGCCGGCTGCCCCACGCCGGTGCGGCAATTGTTGAACCACCTCACGGCGCTGGATGCCGGCCCGGTGCTACCCTGGCTTCAGCAGCATCGTGAAGCATTGCAACAGGAGGCCGATGCACCCTTGGCATTTTCCGGCGTCGCCGCCGCCGCCCTGCATGTCCTGGGCTTCACGCCGGAACAGGGCGAGATGCTGTTTCTGCTGCTGCGCCTGCCGGGGGCCGCCGCCCATGCCCTGGAGCAGGAAATGAACTGGGCGAAGTTCCCCTTTTTCGGCACCGGCCTGCGGCTCACGGACGATCCCGGTCCCGTCCCGTCGAGCCCCGGTCATGAGTGAAGAGCAAGGTCCGGAGTTCCTGGCCCGTTGCGAGGACAACTGGGCTACCGCCATGGGCGCCTGGTTTCCCGGCGAGCGCGTGGTGTTGCGGGGCAGGGATTTGCTCAATGACCTCGGCCATCGGCCCTGGATGGAGTTGTTTGTTTACGGAATTACGGGTCGGGAATCGCCACGCCTGGCGCGGCTGATCGAGGGCATCTGGGCCATAAGCTGCAGCTATCCCGAACCCCGGCTTTGGAACAACCGGGTGGCCGCCCTGGCGGGAGCTGCCCGATCGACCTGTGTGTTGGGGGTTTCGTCCGCAGTCGCAGTCACCGAGGCCACCCTGTACGGGCTGCGGCCGATCAAGGGCGCAATGGATTTTTTCTATCGGGCTGACCGAAAGTTGAGGGACGGGCATGCACTGGGCGAAGTCATCAAGGAGGAGCTTCGCAACCATCGGGTCGTTTCAGGCTTCGGTCGGCCGCTGGTGAGGGATGACGAACGCATTCGCCCCCTGTTGCGGTTTGCGCGAACGCTGGATGCCGACAACGGGCACTATGTCCAACTCGCCTTTCAAGTCGACGAAATTCTCAGGAATTCGAGATACAAGTATCAAATCAATGTCGCCGCCCTCGCCGCAGCGATCCTCGCCGATCAGGGTCTTTCGACCGACGAACTGTACCATCTGGCAACCCTGGCGTTTGTGGCCGGCATGTTTCCCTGTTACATCGATGCGAGGAGCAAACCGGAAGGCGGCTTTTTCCCATTGCGAACCACCAGAATCGACTACAGGGGCGCGCCCACGCGGCGCTGGGGCGGGACATGAAGAATAACCACAGGACCCTGCACCTCGGGGCACTGCTCGCGCTGCTGCCGGCGGTGGCACTGGCCCAGCCCAGCCCCGAGGAGGAGCTGGCCGAGCTCTACGGCGGCGAGGAGTTCGTGCGCATCGCCACCGGCGTCGCCCAGCCGGTGTCCAAGGCGCCGGCGGTGGCCTCCATCATCACCGCCGACGAAATCCGCGCCCTGGGCGCCACCGATATCGACGAGGTGCTGGAGACCGTACCCGGCCTCCATGTGGCGCGAAACGCTATCGGCTACAACCCGATCTATGTGTTTCGCGGCATCTATTCGGACTTCAACCCCCAAGTGCTGATGCTGGTCAACGGCATTCCTCTGACGAATCTGCATTTCGGGGACAGGAACCTGGCGTGGGGCGGGATGCCGGTGGAGGCCATCTCGCGGATCGAGGTGGTGCGCGGGCCGGGCTCGGCGGTCTATGGTGCCGATGCCTTCGCCGGAGTGATCAATATCGTCACCAAGTCGCCGGAAGAGATCCAGGGACTGTCGCTCGGCGCCCGCGCCGGCAGTTTCGATACCCAGGCGGGCTGGCTGCAGTACGGCGGCCGCCGCGGCGAACTGAGTTATGGGGCGGTGATCGAGGCGCACCGGACCGACGGCCAGCGCGAGCACATCGCCGCCGATGCCCAGAGTTTTCTGGACGCGGTTTCCGGCACCGGCGCGTCCCTGGCGCCCGGCGCGGTGAATCTTCATCGCGAGAATCTGGATACGCGGCTGGATTTGGCGTACCGGAATCTGCGGTTCCGTACCGGCGCGCAGATTCGCAAGGATGCGGGCCTTGGCGTCGGGGTGGCGCAGGCCCTCGACCCTGAAGGCGCGGGCGGCAGCGACCGCTTCAATGCCGACCTGACCTACGACAACCCGGCCCTGACCGACCATCTCGGCCTGAAGCTGCAGGGCAGCACATTGTTCACCAGCCAGGAGGTGGAGCGGGATTTCCGGCTCTTCCCTCCGGGCTCCCGGGGCCCCTTTTTCACGCCCCTGGGGGCGCCGGTCTTCCCGCCCTTCCCGGATGGCGTCATCGGCAATCCCGAGCTCTGGGAGCGCCACTACCGGTTCAACGCCACCACCCTGTATCAGGGGTTTCGGGATCACCGGATTTCCCTGGGCACCGGCTATCACTATGGCGAGGTGTACCGGACCGAGGAGGAAAAGAACTTCGGCATCGACCCGGCCACCGGCCTGCCCATCCTGCCGGGTTCTCCGCTGGTGGATGTCTCCGATACCCCGCTGGTGTTTCTGCCCGAGGGCCGGCGCGAGAACACCCATGTCTTCCTCCAGGACATCTGGCACTTCGCCCGCGACTGGGAGCTCACCGCCGGGGTCCGCTACGATCATTTCTCCGATTTCGGCGATACCACCAACCCCCGCCTGGCGCTGGTGTGGTCGGCGCGCCGCAACCTGACCTTCAAGGCGCTCTACGGCGAGGCCTTCCGGGCGCCCTCGTTTTCCGAGACCCGGGCGCAGTCGAACCCGGTCTCCCTGGGCAATCCGGCGCTGAAGCCGGAACAGCTCAAGAGCTATGAGCTCGCCGTCAACTATCAGCCCAGCTTCGATCTGACCCTGGATTTCAACGTCTTCCACTACCGGTGGGACGATGCCATCCAGTTCGTCGCGGACCCCGCCGGCGCCGGCACCCGCACCGCCCAGAACGCCGGCGAGCAGACCGGCTATGGGGCCGAGTTCGCGCTCTCCTGGGAGGCCACCGAGGCGCTGACCCTGACCGGCAACCTGGCGGTGCAGAAATCCCAGGATCAGTTGACCGGCGAGGATGCGGGCAATGCGCCGGAACATCAGAGCTATGTGCGCGCCGACTGGGATTTCCTGCCCGGTTGGCGCCTGGATGTGCAGGCGAAGTGGGTGGCGTCGCGCAATCGGGTGTTCGGCGATCCGCGCGCGGATATCGGCGACCATTTGATCACCGACCTGACCCTGCGCAACCGGCAATGGCTGCCCAACCTGGAATTCGCCTTGCTGGTCAAGAACCTGTTCGACGACAATGCGCGCGAGCCCAGCCTCGACGGGGATCCGGTACCCCTGATCCCCGACGACCTGCCACTGGCGGGGAGGGCTGCCTTCCTGGAGGTCCGCTATACGCCGGGCACCAGCCCTTGACCCCGCTGATCCAGCCAGTAGGGATACCGGTACCACCGACGTGAACTGTCTGACCCGCCTTGCCCTGCTGTCCCTCGCGCTGTTGGCCGCCGGCCAGGCGTTGGCCCAGCAGGTGGTGATCCTCTATCCCCTGGTGCGCGAACCCTATGCCGGAATCTACCGGGACACGCTGGCCGGGATCGAACAGACCTACACCGGGGAGAGCAGGGCCCTGCCGGTGCGGCCCGGCGCGCCCCTCGCCCCGGGGTTGTTTGCGGAGGACGGGCCCGGCGTCGCCGTGGCGCTGGGCAACGGCCCGGCGCGCGCACTGGCCGCCTTGAGGCCGTCGGTGCCGGTGATCACCACGGCCACCGCGGACATTCCCTTCAAGGTGCGCCACCGGCTGGCCTACTATCCGGATCCGCCCCTGCTGCTCGAGCAATTGCGCCGGTTTCAGCCGAAGCTCCGGCGGGTGAAACTGGTCGCGGCGCCGGAGATCGGCGCCTACACGGAGCGCGTGCGCGAAGTGCTGGGTGCCGCCGGGCTCGGCCTGGACGTCTGCCCGGCCGGCGACCTCAAGGCCAGCGCCGACTGCTATCGCGCGCTGCTGGACCAGGCCGCCGCCAACGAGGCGATCTGGATCCTCGAAGGCGGCCGGCTGCTGGAGCCGGCCCTGCTGTCCTACATCCTCGACGCCGCCTGGCGGCGGCAGCTCCTGGTGTTCTCGTCCAACCCCGCCCACGCCGGCCGCGGCGCCCTGTTTGCGCTCTATCCGGACAATGAAGCCGCCGGTCGCCAGATCGGCACCCTGATCGAGGAGTGCCTGCGCCAGTGCGGCGGCGAGCCGTCCCGGGTGAGCTATCTGCGCGAGATGAAGGTGGTGCTGAACGAACGCACCAGCAGGCATCTGGGGTTGGACATCGCGCCCGAGGCTCGGCAGGGCGTGGACCTCGTCCTCTGAGGTCGCCCGGCATGCGGCGTCTTCGCGACCTCCGCTTTCGCCAGCAACTGATCCTGCTGTTCGTGGCCGGCAGCGTGCTGGTCACCCTGATCGGCTCGTTCGCCGCCAGCAATTTCGCCAGCAATCTGGTGGAGCGCGAGCTGCGCCGCCAGGGACTCAACATCACCCGCACCCTGGGCCAGAACGCCAAGCTGGCCATGCTCTACGAAAGCACCGAAGCGGCAGCCGACGCGGCGCAGTCGGTGGCGGGCTTTTCCGATGTCCAGGTGCTGGAGATCCGCGCCGCCTCCGGTGCCCTGCTCTACCGGGACGCGACGGGCCCCGACCTTCCCGGCGAGGAGGCCCTGCCGCCGGCCGGATATCTGGAGGTGGACACGCCCGGCAGTTGGGTGTTTCGACTCGAGGTGCGGGCCGAGCGGGCGGACGAGCAATGGGGCCCCGGGGCCGACGCCGCCGAGTCCGAGGAGCCCGAGCGGCTGGGCGAGGTGACCCTGGCCCTGCACAAGCGCACCCAGCATGAACTGGCGCAGCGCATCCTGTTTGGCATTCTGGGCACCTCCAGCCTGGCCGCGGTACTGCTGCTCCTGTTCCTGATCGAGATGTCGCGGCGCATCACCCGGCCCCTGGAAGGTCTCGCCCAGGCCATGCGCCGGGCCGAGCACGGCGACCTGGCGGCGCGCGCCAACCTCCCGGGCGGCCAGGCCGATATCCAGGAGATGCAGCACGCCTTCAACGCCATGATGGACCAGTTGCAGAACCGCGAGCAGGAGCTGCACCGGGCCCGCGACGTCGCGGTGGAAGCGGCGCGCCTCAAGGGCGAATTCGCCGCCAACGTGACTCACGAATTGCGCACGCCCATGAACGGCGTGCTGGGGCTCCTCGACCTGCTGCGCGACACCAGGCTGGGGGTGCGCCAGGTGGAATACATCGATCTGGCGCGCAAGTCCGCCGAAGCGCTGTTGAGCCTGATCGACAACATCCTCGATTTCTCCCGGAACGACAGCGGGGTGATCCGGTCCGCCATTCAGGAGGTCATCTTTCGCGACCTGCTGGAAGAGACCGTCAATCTCATCGGCACCCAGGCGTTGTCGAAGGGGATCGACATCGGTTACTTCATGGCCCCGGAAGTCCCGGCGGTCCTCAGCCTGGACGCCCCCAAGCTCAAGCAGGTGCTGATCAACCTGCTGGGCAACGCCGTCAAGTTCACCGAGGCGGGCGAGGTGTTTCTGCGGGTGGCGCTGGCCGGCGAGGATGACCGGCGGCTGAGGTTCGAGGTCTCCGACACCGGGATCGGCATCGACCCCGAGCAGCGCGGGCGGATCTTCGAACCTTTCACCCAGGTGGATGCGTCCTCCAGCAAGCGCTACCAGGGCACCGGCCTGGGTCTGACGATCTGCCGCCAGTTGGTCGATCTCATGGGCGGGGCGATCGGTGTCGAGAGCGCGGTGGGGCAGGGCAGCACCTTCTGGTTCGAGGTGCCCTTCGTCGCCGCCCAGGCGCGGATCCCGCCGCCGCAGGCGGCCGAACCCGGCCTCCGGGATCAGGCCGTGTGCGTGCTGGGCAGCGCCCGGCAGTTCGTTTTTGTCGCCGACACCTTGCGCCGCCAACACCTCGGCTGCGTCCATGCCGCCGACATGCAGGCCGCCCGCCTCCAGTTGGAGCGCATCCACAGCAGCGGCCAGGTGCCGCTGGCGATCGTCGATGACGCCGTCTATTTCGATCACCGCGACGAATTCGACACCCTCGCCGCGCGCGGCGCGGCCCGGGTCTGTGTGCTGCTCAATCCGTTCGGCAGACTGAAGATCGCCGCCGGCCGGGTCGAGACGCTGGAAAAGCCGGTCCTGTTCGCCCCCCTGGCGCGGTTGGTGAGCCAGCCGCCGGTCGCCGCGGCGCCGCCGGTTGCGGAACCCGAATCCGACGCCTGGAAACCGGCGTTCGCCGCCCAGTCGCGGGTGCTGCTGGTCGAGGACAACCCGGTCAATCAGCAGGTCGCCGCGGAGATGCTCGCCCGGCTCGGCGTCGCCGCCGACCTGGCCGAACATGGCGAGCAGGCGCTGGCCCTGGCGGCCCGCACGGGTTATGACCTGATCCTGATGGACTGCAACATGCCGGTGATGGACGGCTATGCCGCGACCCGGCAGATCCGGGAGCTGGAAGCGGATCGGCAGATTCCCATCATCGCCATGACCGCGGCCACCGGCGACGAGGAGCGGGAGCGGGCCCTGGCGGCCGGCTTCACCGATTTTCTGCACAAACCGGTGCGGCTGGAGGCGCTGCGCGCCCTGCTCGCGCGCTGGATACCCGCGGCGGCGCCCCAACCCGAGGCGGAGACGGGCGCCGGCGGCGTGCGCGAGCCCGGCGCCGCCTACAGTGCCGGGGCCATGCAGGAGTTGCACGACAGTGTCGGCGATGTCACCTACCGGATGGTGGAGTCCTTTCTCGAAGATACGCCGGTTTATCTGGATTCGTTGAAATCCGCGCTGCTGGAAAACGACGCCCGGCGGGTGTACGAGATCGCCCATGCCCTGAAGGGCAGCGCCAGCAACTTCGGTGCGGCGCCCTTCCTCGCCGTGGTGGGAACCCTCGAGGCACAAAGCAAAGCCGGCGACCTCGCGCAGGCCGGCGCCCTGGTCAACGCCTGCGAGGCGCGCTTTGCGGAGCTGCGCAAGGAGCTGGAGCTGTACCAGCTTTCCGAAGCGGGACACCGGGCCAGCGCGCAGCGCAAGCACCAGTTGCTGATCGCCGATGACGATCGCACCCTGCGACTGGCGCTGCGCGGGACCTTCGCCAGCGACGAATTCGAGATCCTGGAGGCCGCCGACGGCGCCCAGGCCATCGCGCTGTGCGAGCGCGCCATGCCGGATGTCATCCTCATCGACGCCATGATGCCGGAGGTCAACGGTTTCGACGCCTGCCAGCGCATCCGCCAACTGCCGGGCGGCGCGGACCTGCCGATCCTGGTGATCACCTCGCTCGACGACGAGGACGCCATCGTGCGCGCCTTTCGCTGCGGCGCCACCGACTATCTGACCAAGCCGATCCACTTCACCGTGCTCAAGGAGCGGGTGGGCCGGCTGATCAAGGCCAACCGCGCGGAAGTCCGTGCCCGCACCCTGGCGTTCGCCGATTCCCTGACCGGGCTGCCCAATCGCGCCCGGCTCAACCAGGAGCTGGGCTTTGCGCTCAACCAGGCGAGCCTCAACAGCGAACGGGTCGCGGTGCTGTTTCTCGACCTCGACAACTTCAAGAACGTCAACGACACCCTGGGGCACCAGGTCGGAGACCTGCTGCTCAAGGCGGTGGCGGACCGGCTGCGCCGCTGCGTGCGGCGCAGCGATTTCATCGCCCGCCTGGGCGGCGACGAGTTCACGGTGATCCTGCGCCGCGCCGAGAGCGATGAGATCATCTCCCACATCGCCGGCAACATTCTGGAGGCGCTGAGCGAACCCTTCGTGTTCATCCAGAAGCGGATGCTGGTCTCGACCAGCATCGGCATCTCGGTCTTTCCGGATCACGGCGAGGATGTCAGTTCACTGCTCAAGCATGCCGATCTGGCCATGTTCAAGGCCAAGGAAACCAAGAACCGGTTCTGCTTCTACACCCCGGGCATGGAAGATGCGGTGTCGCTCAAACTCCAGCTCCAGCAGGAGTTGCGCCAGGCGCTCGACAACGACCACTTCCTGCTCTATCTGCAGCCGCAGTACGACCTGCACGAGCGCCGCGCGGTGGCCGCCGAGGCGCTGGTCCGCTGGCGCCGCGAGGACGGCAAGATACTGACCGCGGGCAATTTCATACCGCTCGCCGAAGAGGCGGGGCTGATCACCGAACTGACCGACCTGGTGCTGGAGAAGGCCTGCCTCCAGATCCGGACCTGGCTGGACCGCGGCTACGCGGTGCGGCTCGCGGTCAACCTCTCGGGCCGGGATTTCGCCGCGCCCGGGCGACTGTTTGCGCGGGTGAGCGATCTCACCCGCAAGTACGGGGTGCCGCCGCGGCTCTTGGAGCTGGAGATCACCGAGAGCCTGCTGATGGCGGATCCCGAGCGCAGCCGGGAAGAGCTCCTGGAGTTGAAAAACGCCGGCTTCAGCCTGTCGATCGACGATTTCGGCAGCGGCTACTCCTCGCTGTTCTACCTCAAGAACCTGCCGGTGGACGTCCTGAAGATCGATCGCGCCTTCATCAAGGACCTCGGCGAAACCGGCAACCGCCGCGACATCCCGGTGATCACCGGCATCATCGCGCTGGCGCGCAGCCTGGGCCTGCACACGGTCGCCGAAGGTGTCGAAACCGAACACCAGAAGGAGGTCATCGAATCCCTGGGTTGCGAAATGATCCAGGGCTACCTGGTCAGCGAACCGCTGCCGGCCGCTGAATTCGAGCGGCGTTTCCTGCCCGATTTCGCTGCTGAATCGGCCAAGGTGCGGAGTTGAGCCACCGGTAGCGCCGGTCGGTGTGCGATCGCCACTGCGCAGGCGTTGGTTCCCGACCCCGGACCCGGTACCCAGCGATCGATTCCGAGACCCTGTCCGTCACCAGGGACATGCCCGGCCGCCGGGCAAGCGACGAGCCGTCAGACCAGCCCGCGCGAGACCAGCGCCTCGGCCGCTGCGATCAGCGCCCGGTCGGGGGGGATGAAATCGATGCCCAGGTAATCCCGCGCCTTGTCGGAACGCAACTCATCCATATGGCCGACGCTGGGCAGCGCGGTGCGGATCTCTCCGTCGAACAGCGCGAGGAGCCGCAGGAGCGGCAGCGGCGCGGCGCGGGTGGGCATCCTGCGGCGCGGGTAGAGGGTCTTGAGTACCTTTCCCCAATCGGTCAGCCACAGCGACCCGGAGGCGAGGATGAAGCGTTGGCCCTCGGTACCGTCGCGCTCCAGCGCGCGCACATGAGCGGCGGCGACATCGCGGACATCGACGATGGACAGGCCCAGGCGGGGCAGCATCGGGTCGCGGCCGCGCAGGACCCGGCGGACCAGTTGCATTGAACTGCCGAACCGATCGTCGAGGAGCGGGCCGAGGATGAATGTGGGATTGAAGACCGTGAGCCGGAGCCCCTCGCGCGCGGCGAACTCCCAGGCGGTCCGTTCGGCGATGACCTTGGAGCGGGCATAGGGCTGCGCCGGGAGGCCGGCGGCATCCGACCAGTCGTCCTCGGTGAAGACATGTCCGTCGCGGCGCCACGGTTGGATCACCGCAATGGCCGACGACGTGAGAACCACCCGCTCGACGCCCGCTGCCCGGGCGGCGCAAAGCGCCCGCTTGGTGCCGTCGACCGCCGGGCGGATCAGGTCGTCGGGATCCTTCGGCTGGGCGATCGGGCAGGGCGATGCGGTATGGATCAGCGCCGCGGCGCCTGCCATCGCCTCCGCCCAGCCCGCGTCACGGGTCAGGTCCAGCGTTGCGAATTCCAGCCGCTCGCCGGCCTCGCCGTCCCCATGCGGCAGCACCGCACGGCGCACCTGTTCCGCCATCTCCGCATTGCGGACCGAGGCACGGACGCTGTGGCCCGCCCGCAGGAGCGCCAGCACGACGTGCTTGCCGAGAAACCCCGACGCGCCCGTCACCACCACCCGCTTCGCCGATGACATCGTCATGGGCATCGAATGCGCAGAAAAAACTCACCGGTCAAGGTGAGCTTTCTCGAACGACCTGCGGCCTCGTCAAGCAGCTCGACGACGCAACTGGAACAACGCCAACAACGCAAGGAGGGAGGACATGAAGATCATGCCCCAAGTAGAAAGAGCGGGAATCGAAGTAGGAGCGATAGGACCGCCGGCGGCCTCCTCGTCGACAGCCATGCTTTCCAAGCTCAACTCGCCGGCGTCGAGCACCGCCAAAACCGTCGCCGCTCCCGTTCCGGTATTGACCTGATACAGGTTTGTCGGCAGATCATCGGTAACCAGCAACAGGGTGCTGCCGTTCAGTCCGAGCCCGGCGTCCGAGATATCGACTCCGAGGGGGCCGACAACGGTCGCTGCGCCGGTAGTGCGATCAACCGTATACAGTTGATCGTCAGCATCGCTCACCGCATACAGTGTGCCTGTTGCCGTACAAGCCAGCGCCGTGGGTCCATAAGGTCCGCCACTGCCGATCAGGGTGCCAGCTCCATTGGTGAGATTCAATGAATAAAGATCCCCTTCCTCCGACACCAGGTACATGATGCCGTCATCCGGACAAAAGGCCATGCCGGGATCATTGATATCAACACCGAGCGGCCCGACCGAGGTCGCATTCCCGGTGGCGATGTCGACGGTATAAAGCGTGTCATCGCCATCGGCAAAGACATACAGCGTGGTTCCCCCGGGTCCAAATGAAGAGGCTTCGACATCGGCACTGGTGTTCACTTGCCCGACCAGCGTGATGGTGTTGTCCGCCAAGTCGATACGATAAAAATTGCCCGGCGTGGTGTCGCCATCCACCACATAGGCAAATGGACTGGCCTGTGCAGCAAAACTGATTGCGAGTCCGAGCGCCAACACCATTGTTGTTCTTGGTAGCGGCATGAATTTTCTCCTGATCGACGTGCATCCTGATGATTGAGGCGGAGGGCAGTATGCTGTCGAGAGGCCACTGACGTGTCCCTGCTCGATCCGCAGCACCGCACTCTCGGGCAGTCCCGGGGTATTCCGTGGGTCGTTGGATCCCTTGTGCAACAGCCCGACCGGAAGCATAACGATTCGTTTTCTTCGGGGATAGCGGCAGACGATCGGTGACGATCCGCTTGGCGGCTTGGGAACCAAGGTGGTAGCCGGTTCGGCTCTGGTTTCTCGAAGAACCGCCATTCCCGGGCCGGCCGGTCCCTGCCGGTTAGCAGATCACAGGTCGGGATTCAGAACCAGGCATCCTGCATCTCGAACGGCACCCGGTTGGCGGTGCGCAGCAGTTGCGCCTGCCAGTGGATCTGCGGCAGTTCCCATTCGAAACAGTAGCGCGCCGCGTGCAGCTTGCCGCGGTAGAAATCGCAGTCCGCGGGATGGGGATCGCGCGCCAGCCCGGCGTCGGCGGCGAGCGCCTGCTTGAGCCACAGCCAGGCCGCCACTACGCGGCCGTAGAGGTCGAGGTACAGGGTGGCGTTGGCCATGCCCAGGTCGATGTCTCCGGCCAGGTGTTCCAGCAGGGCGGCGGTGGTCTCGTCGAGCACCTGCAAGGCGGCTTCCAGCGCCGCGGCGAAATCGGCGGTGGCGGTGCGCTCGGCGGCGCGGGCGATGTCGGCGCGCGCGGCCGCGAGCAGCGCGCGATGCCCGGCGCCGCCGCGCAGGCGCACCTTGCGGCCCAGCAGGTCGATGCCGTGGATGGCTTCGGCGCCTTCGTGGATGGGGTTCAGGCGCTGGTCGCGGTAGAGCTGCTCGGCGCCGTATTCACGCATGTAGCCGGCGCCGCCCAGGATCTGGATGGCGTGATCGTTGCCCAGGCAGCCGTATCGGGACGGCCAGGACTTGACGATGGGGGTGATCAGGTCGAGCAGCAGGGCGGCCTGCTCGCGGCGCCCGGGGTCGGGCGCACTATGCTGGTCCTCGAACAGGCTGCTGGCGTAGAGGCACATGAACAGCCCGCCCTCGGCGTAGGCCTTCTGGGCCAGCAGCAGGCGGCGCACGTCGGCGTGCTCCACCAGCATGACCTGGGGCGAGGTCGGGTCGGAGCACGAGGGCAACCGGCCCTGGGGGCGGTTGCGGGCGTAGTCCAGCGACAGGTTGTAGCCCTGATAGGCGATGGCCGCGGCGCCCAGCCCGATGCCGATGCGCGCCTCGTTCATCATCTGGAACATGTAGCCCAGCCCCTGGTGGGGCTCGCCCACCAGGTAGCCGACGGCGCCATCCCGCTCGCCGAAGTTGAGCACCGTGTTGGTGGCGTTGCGGTAGCCCATCTTGTGGTTGAGCCCGGCCACCGCGACATCGTTGCGGGCGCCCGGACTGCCGTCCTCGCCGACCAGGTACTTGGGCACGATGAACAGGGAGATGCCCTTGACCCCCAGGGGCGCGCCGCGGATCTTGGCCAGCACCATGTGGATGACGTTGCCGGTGATGTCGTGGTCGGCGCAACTGATGAACATCTTCTGCCCGAACAGCCGGTAGCTGCCGTCCGCCGCCGGCTCGGCGGTCACCTTGATGTCGCCCAGCGCGGAACCCTGCGCGGGTTCGGTGAGCGCCATGGTGCCGTTGGCGCGGCCGGACATCAGCAGCGGCAGATAGCGGGCCTTCTGCTCCGCCGAGCCGAACGCGCGCAGCAGGTTGATCACCCCGATGGTGATGAACGGATAGGCGGCGGTGCTGATGTTGGCGGCGTCGATATAGGCCATGACCACCCGGAAGATGACCTCGGGGAGTTGGGCGCCGCCCTCCTCGAGGGTCTCGTGGGCGGCCAGGAAGCCGGCTTCGACAAAGGCCTCCCAGGCCGCCCGGGTCTCCGGAATCAGGTGGACCCGCTCGCCATCGAAGCTGGGTTCGTTGGCGTCACCCTTGGCGTTGTGGTTGGCGAAGTACTTCTCGGCGACGGTCCTGGCGGTCGCCAGGGTGGCGTCGAACACCGCGCGGGAGTGGTCGGCGTAGGGTGCCCGCGCCAGCAGCGCTTCGGTATCCAGGACTTCGTAGAGCTGAAAGGCGATATCGCGGTCGTTGAGCAATGGGATCATCAGCGGCGGTTCTTGTTGTGGTGAACGGGCGCCGGCGGGCGGCGCCGGGCGTCAGTAGCTGTAGGTTTTGAACTGGTCGCGCAGGTCCTTCTTGCTGACCTTGCCGGTCGCGGTGTGGGGGATGAATTCGACGAACACGCAGTCTTCCGGAATCCACCAGTTGGCGATCTTGCCCTTGAGAAAGCCGAGGATGTCCTCCTTTTTCGGCGCGGTTCCCGGCCGCTTGACCACCACCAGCAGCGGCCGCTCGGTCCATTTCGGGTGCGGCACGCCGATGACCGCGGCCTCCAGCACCTCGGGGTGGCCCATGGCGGCATTTTCGACGTCGATGGAGCTGATCCATTCGCCGCCGGACTTGATCACGTCCTTGGTGCGGTCGGTGATCTGCATGTAGCCGTGGGGATCGATGGTGGCCACGTCCCCGGTATCGAACCAGCCGTCGGGCAGGTGGGCGTCGGACCTTTCCATCCGGTAGTAGCCGCTGCACACCCAGGGGCCGCGAACCTGGAGTCGCCCCGAGGCCTTGCCGTCCCAGGGCAGCTCCTGTCCGTCGTCGTTGACGATGCGCATCTGCACCCCGTAGATGAGCCGGCCGGCCTTGAGGCGGTAGGCCATTTTCTCGGCGTCGGGGAGCTCCTCCATCCAGGGCAGCAAGGTGTTGAGGGTGCCGAGCGGGCTCATCTCGGTCATCCCCCAGCCCACGTGCATATAGACGCCGAACTTCTCCATGGCGCGCATCAGCGCCTCGGGACAGGCGGCGCCGCCCACCACCACCCGCTTCAGGGAGGGGACGCTGCCGCCGTTCTCCTGCAGGTGATTGGCCAGCGCCAGCCACACCGTGGGCACGCCCAGCGCCAGGTCGACCTGCTCCTCGTTGATCAGCTCCGCCAGGGTGGCGCCGTCGCCCATTTTGGGCCCCGGAAACACCAGCCGGGCGCCCGCGGCGGCGGCGGAATAGACCACGCCCCAGGCGTTGACGTGGAACATGGGCACCACCGGCATCACCGTATCGCCGGCGCCCAGGCCGATCACGTCGCGCTGCCCGGTCGCCAGGCAGTGCAGCACGGTGCTGCGGTGGGAGTAGAGCACGCCCTTGGGGTGGCCCGTGGTCCCGGACGTATAGCACAGGGAGGAGGCGCTGTTCTCATCCAGTTGCGGCCACTGGTACTGGTCCGGTTGCCCGGCGAGCAGGGCTTCGTAGCAGTGCACGTTGCGCAGCTTCGTCGCCGGCATGGCGGCTTGGCTGGTCAGCACCACGAAGCCCTTGACCGTGTTCAGCTCGTCCTGAAGTTTTTCCAGCAGGGGCACGAAGGCGACGTCGGTGAAGACCCACTGGTCCTCGGCGTGGTTGGCGATGTAGGCGATCTGCTCGGGAAACAGGCGCGGGTTGATGGTGTGGCAGACATAGCCCGCGCAACTGATGCCGTAGTACAGCTCGAAGTGCCGGTAGTCGTTCCAGGCCAGGGTGGCGATGCGGTCGCCGCGCTGCAGGCCCAGCCCGTCGAGCAGGTTGGCGACCCGGCGCGCCCGCTGAAAGGCCTCGCCAAAGGTATATCTGTGGCGGGGGTTGTCGGCGGTGACGGATACGATTTCGGTGGCGGCGAACACCTGTTCCGCATAGTGCAGGATCGAGGTGATGGTCAGCGGGTCGCTCATCATCTGACCGAGCATGATGTCCTCCGTCGAATTGCGGCTGCTTGGCTGTGGATCAAGGCGTTGCAGTCTAGCATGACGGCGGCGCCCGCTCGCCGAGCGCGCCGTTGTCCGGCCCGCCGA
The DNA here is from genome assembly GCA_049325095.1 of Pseudomonadota bacterium. GTDB lineage: Bacteria > Pseudomonadota > Gammaproteobacteria > Pseudomonadales > Porticoccaceae > JAGPUQ01. Next base: position 189,222 of record JBMOPO010000032.1, read on the forward strand.
CTGCCGGTCAGCCGGCGACCGGCGCCTGTGCCTGCGCCTGACGGACCAGGGTTTCGAGCAGCTCGAAGTCCGGGATCAGGGCCGGCTCGCCGCCGATTTCCACCAGCATGGCCGCGCCGCCGGGCGGCGTCACCGGCTGGGCCCGGAGATCGCTGTCGGCGCCCAGCCGCAGCGGTCGCGGCAGATCGCGGATCGCCAGTCCGTAGAACGCCCACTCCGCCGCCGGGCCGATGGCCTTGAGGACCACCAGCCTGCGGCCCGGATCGGGCGCCGCGGCGCGGTGCTCGCCGATCCCGCCGGGGTCGAGCACCGGGATGGCCAGCTCCCGCCAGCTCAGCCAGCCGAGCAGCCAGCCCGGGGCGGGGTCGGCCGGCAGCAGCTCGGGCAGGCTTTCGAGCACTTCGGCGATCGCGCTCCAGGGGATGAGCAGCGGCAGCCGCTGATCGGACAGGGTCAGCAGGGCGCACTCGACGGCTGCCGGGGGCGCCAGGGTGTCCGCTTCGGTGTCTCTCATGAGGCTTCCGTCGCCTGTGGGGCGCAGTGGTGGATCCGGTTGAAGCGGCGGATCAGCGCGGCGAGATCGCCGACGTAGTCGGCGGCGCCGCGGGCGATCACCGCCTCCGGCATGGCGCTGGCGACGCAGCCGGCCGGATCCTGGATCCAGACCTCGCCGCCCTGCTCGCGGAGGTGCTGGCTGCCCAGTACGCCGTCGTCGCCCAGGCCGCTGAACACGATCATTCCGGCCCGTTCGCGGTAGGCCAGCGCCAGGCTCTCGGCGAGCTGATCGATGCTCGGGCGATAGGGGCCCGGCCAGGGGGCGGGCAGGACGCGCACCGCGCGCTCGGCGTGCAGGCGCAGCAGCCGCTCGGGGTGGGCGATGCTGAGCGATCCTTCCAGCAGGTAATCGCCGGCGGCCGCGATGCCGACCCGCCAGCCGCTGTCGCGGTCGAGCCAGCGCCGCAGTTGCGGCAGGTGTCTGGTGTGGATGTGCTGGGCGTAGAGCAGGGCCACTCCCGGGACCGGGGGAACGGCGGCCAGGAAGCGCGCCACCGTGCCCGGGCCGCCCGCGGAGGCGGCGAGCAACCAGACGCGCTCGGCCCGCGCGGCACAGCCCAGCTCGCCCAGTTGCCGGCGCGCGGTGGCGATGCGCCGTCGCAGTTGCTGCTTGCAGAGCTCGAATCCGGTGCGGGACCGGGCCACGAAATCCGCCTCCACCCGCAGCCGGAAGCAGTCGAGGGGGAGGGCGACGCCCTCGCCCCCGGCGTCGATTTCGATCAGCAGCTCGAGATGCGCCCAGTCCGCGGCCCGCACCGCCTGCCCCGGCCCGATGTCGAACAGCACCAGGTGCCCGAGTTCTTCGAGCATGCGCCGCAGCGGGCGGCGGTCGCCCGCGGCCTCAGACACCAAGCCCACGATCACCGCGGGCGGCCTCCTCCTCCGGCGGCAGGCGGGATTCGATCAGCGCCAGCAGTTGCTCCTCCTGATAGGGCTTGCCGAGATAGTGGTCGACCCCCAGTTCCAGGGCCCGGTTGCGGTGTTTCTCGCCGCTGCGCGAGGTGATCATGATGATCGGCAGGCGCTGCAGGCGCTCCGACCCCCGGACCTGCCGGGCCACCTCGAATCCGTCCATGCGCGGCATTTCGACGTCGAGCAGCATCAGATCCGGCGTGATCTCCTGCAGCATCTGCATCGCCTCGACGCCGTCGCGCGCGGTGACCACTCGGTAGCCGTGGCGTTCGAGCAGCCGTCCGGTGGCTTTGCGCATGGTCACCGAGTCATCCACGATCAGCACGGTGAAGGTGCCATCCGCCTCCCGGGGCCGCGGCGGCGCGGGAGCCGCCAGCGGACGCGCCGCGGACCAGGGCGCCGAGCGATCCACGATCAGGGCGTTGAGGTCGAGGATGGGCACCACCTGGCCGTCGCCCAGCACCGTGGCGCCGGAGAGCCCGCGCACCTTGGCGAACAGGGGCCCCAGGGACTTGACCACGATTTCCTGGCTGGGCTCCAGGGCATCGACCAGCACCGCGACCGGTTCGGAGGTGCCCTTGGTCAGCACCAGCGCGGATTTGCCCGGGATCCACTCGGCCTCCGGCTCGGCGCCGCCGACCAGATCGGCGAGCCGGCACACCCGGTAGCGCTCGCCCCGGTAGGCGAAGTCCGGGGCGGTGCTCTGCCGCAGGCGCTCCAGCTCCGCCGCGTCGAGCCGCACCACGCCGGCGACGCTGTTGACCAGGGTGCCGAAGCGTTCGCGGCCGCTCTTCATCAGCAGCGCCCGGTTGACCGACATCGTGAACGGCAGGCGCAGCGTGAATTCGGTGCCCTGCCCGGCCCGGGAGCGGGGGGTCACGCTGCCGCCCAGTTGCCGCAGCTCGCTGTCCACCACGTCCAGGCCGATGCCGCGCCCGGAGATCTGGCTGACCGCGCTGGAAGTCGAAAACCCCGGGTGAAAGATGAGCTGGATCAGATCCTGTTCGGCGATCGGCACCTCGGGATGGATCAGACCCTGGGCCAGGGCCTTGGCGCGAATGGCGTCCAGATCCAGGCCGCAGCCATCGTCGGCGAGCTGGATCAGCACGTCGCCGGCTTCCCGGGAGAAGGTGATGGAGATCCGGCCGGCGGCGGGCTTGCCGGTCGACTCGCGGCGCTCCGGGGGCTCGATGCCGTGGTCGATGGCATTGCGGATCAGGTGCTCCAGCGAGGGCACGAGGCGCTCCAGCACCGAGCGATCCATTTCGCCTTCGATGTTGTGGAGCTCCAGCTCGACCGGCTTGCCCAGCTCGCTCGCGGTCTGGCGCACGATGCGCCGCAGTCTGGGCACCACCCGCGCGAAGGGCACCATGCGGGTCAGCGACAGGTTTTCCTGGAGATCACGGTTGACCCGCGCCTGCTGGATCAGCAGGGTTTCGGTCTCGCGGGCCTTGGCGAGCAGGGTGTCCTTCAGATCCAGCAGATCGGAAGCGGATTCCTCCAGCGCCCGGGACAGTTGCTGCAGGGTGGAATAGCGATCCATCTCCAGGGGATCGAACTGGTCTTCCAGGTCTGCGGAAACCCACTGCTCGCGGCGAAACAGGATCTGGGCTTCGGTTTCCATGCCCAGGCGGCGCACCTGGTCGTGAAAGCGAGCCACGGTGGTTTCCATTTCCTCGAGCTGGAAATGGAACTGCTGCAACTGCTGCTCGATCCGGCTGCGGCTGACACTGGTTTCGTCGGCCAGATTGACCAGGTCGTCGAGAATCGCGGCCGGGACCTTGACCATTTCCCGGGGCTCGGCGGGAGCCCCGGCGAGCTCGCGAGGGGACGGCGCCCGGTCGGCGCGGCGCCACGGCGGCGGCGGCCGGGCGGCCGAGGCGAGCCGCGGGGCGCGGGCCACCGCTGGGAGCGGGGCCGGGGGGGCTTCGGCAGGCACCGGGATTTCCCCTTCCGGCGGCACCCCGGCGAGCGGTGCGGGCAGCCTGGTCGGCGCGGGTGGCGGCGCCGGCTCCGCGGAAGGCTGCGCCTGCGGCCCGCGGAGCCGGGCGATCTGCTCGCGCTGCTGTTCGATGCGATCGCAGAAGGCCAGACAGGTGGTGAAGAACCCGGCATCCGCCGCTGGATCGGCCTGCATCACCAAGGACTCGAAGTCGTGGCACAGGCTGCCCAGTGTCAGGCAGCCGGCCATGCGTGCCCCGCCCTTGAGCGTATGCAGCGCGCGCTTGAGCTCCTCCGCGCGCCGGCCGGGGTCGTCGCCGGCGCGCCAGCGCGTGACCGCCTGTTCGATCTGCTCGCTCAGCTCGGCCGCCTCTTCCAGGAAAATCGCCACCAGCTCGGCATCCGCGCCGGAGTCCTGCGCCGGAGCGGGGCTCTCCTCCGGGCGGTCGGGGAGCGCCGGCGCCGGGATCGCGGCCGGGGGTGGCGCAACGGGGAGCTGGTCTGCGGCGCGCGCCAGCAGCCGTGCCCCGAGTTCCGGCGCCAGGGGCGGCACCGGCAGCCCGGCGGCGATGGCATCGAGCATGGCCAGCAGCTGGGCAACGCCATCGGCGAAGGCCTCGCGGTCGGCGGCGGCGGCCAGCCCGGCGCCCGGCGGCGCGATCCGGGCGGCCAGCAGCCCGGCCAGTTCCGCGGGTGCCGCCAGCCCGGCCGCAGCGGCGGCGTCCGCCAGGGCGCGCAACTCGGCGAGCAGCGCCGGCAGCCGCGGCGCCGCCGCGGCCGACCGCCAGTCCGAACCCTCGAGCAGGGTGGTCAGGCCCTCGGTCAGCAGGGATTGCAGCCGCTCCCGTGGAGCGCTCCGCGCCAGGCGGTCGCGCTCGCGGCCCAGCCGATCGGCCAGCGCGCCCAGATCCGCGTCCGGGCCGGGTTGCCCGGACAGCAGCGCGCGGGCGCCCTCGAGGACCTGGGATGCCGCTTCCAGTGCGTCCGCGGCGGGGCGGGCGCCGGTCTGCGCGCAGCCGGCGGCGAGCGCCTCGAGCAGGCGCAGCGCCCGCGCCAGCTCGGGATGGCCCAGGCGTTCGCCGCAGCCGACCAGGGTGTGCGCGGCGCGCACCGCGAGCTCGGGATGCGGCGCCGGCGCCGGGCCGCGCTGGGCTGCGACGAAGTGGGCGAGGGTGTCGAGCTGGGCCAGCGCCTCGGCGCGAAAGGCCGCGGCGAGCGGTTCCGGCTCCCGGTCTGGGGCGCCGGCGGCTTCGGCAACGGTGGCCGCGGGCGGGGCCAGGGCCGGTGCGGAGTCCGGCGCCGGGCCCGCCGCCAGGGACTGGGCGCGCTCGCTCAGCTGCTGCGCGGCCGCGGCGGGGCCCGCGGCGGGGCCCGCGGCGCCCGAGGCAAAGGCGTCGACCAGTCCCGGCAGCAGGGCGCAGGCCTCGGCCAGCAGGGTGGCCGCCGCCGCGGACCACTCCAGGTGGCCGTCGAGCATCCGGTTCAAGAGCTGCTCGACCGCCTGGCACAGCGCGGCGATGTCGGTGGCCCCGACCATCCGGCCGCTGCCCTTGAGGGTATGGAAACCGCGGCGGATTTCGCCGATCGCCGCGGGCGGTGCGGCGGGATCGCCGCTGCCCAGCGCGGCCAGGGCGTCCAGGACTTCACGGGCCTCCTCGACAAAGATGGCGCGGATTTCCGCATCGATCTCCTCCGCGGCCTGGAACTGCACCGGCGCAGCGGCGGCGGGTGGTGGCGCCGCGGTCACCGCCGGCGCGGCGGCAGCGGCCTCCGGCGCGGCGGGGCCGGGTGGCGCCCGCAGCCGCGCGGCCCGGTGTTCGGCCTGGGCGAGCGCCCGGGCCGCGCCCGCGGCGTCCTTTTGAGCCAGCAATTCGAGGTAGTACTCCGCCGCGATCAAGCAGTCGGCCAGCGTGTCCAGCCGGATCCAGGACGGGCTGCCCCCGGCCGCCGGCAATTCCGCCAGATGCTCGCCGCAACCGGCGATCGCCGCGCCCAGCCGCTCCTCGCCGATGAACTCCAGGGCCTGTTGGATCTGCCGGGCGAGTTCGACCGCGGCGCCGAGCCGGGACGGCTCCCGATGCCCGGAAACATGGCCGATCACCGCATCCTTGAGCTCGTCGATCAGGCTGCGCACGGTCGTGATCACCGCCGCAGTGGCGGCATCGACCAGGGCGGCGCGGGCCGCGTCGCCATCGTCCGCCTCGGCACCGGTCCGGGCCCAGTGGTCGATCCGCTGCTCCAGGGCTTCGATCGCCTCCGCCCAAGGGGCCCAGCCGTCGGCGGTCGGGGCGCCGGCCGGATCGAGGAGCGCCTGCGCAGCCCGCTCGGCGAGGTCGATGGCCGGCTGCAATTCGACCACCGCCAGGGTATCGCGCAACCTGCGCAACGGCTGGCGCAGCTGGGCCGCGGCCGCGGCCAGGGTCTCGCCGGCCTGCCGCCGCTCCTCGCCCAGGCTGCGCAGTGCGCGCAGTTCCTCGAGCAGTTCCCGCCCCAGGTGCGCGCGGGTCCGGTGCTCGTGCCCCCCGCCCCGCGGGCCGCCGTTGTCGCCGCCGGCGAACAGTCCGGGGTCGAGCGCGAAGCGCTCGCGCAGGGCCCGGGCCGCGGCGCCGTCGCCGGCGGCGGCGTAATAGAGCAGATTCCGGAACAGGGCGCGCGACACCTCGGGCTGCCGGGGGTCGGCCGGGTCGGGTTGGCCGCAGGCGCGCAGGTCGCGGTCGAGTTCCCAGAGCAGCAGGCGGAGCGCGGCGCCGACGCGCGACCGCGTGCCGAGTTGGCCGACCACTGCCTCGCAGAGCTGCCATAGCTGCCCGCGGCGGCTGTCCCCGAACAGCTCCTGCATCCGCTGGGCGACCTTGGCCATCAGCTCCTGCGGGCGACCGCTCCGCTCGTCCTTGAGCAGGCCGAGCAGGGCGTGCTGGTAGACCTGCCGCAACCTGCGGCACAGTGCGCCCAGCTCGGCGCGATCCCGGGCGGCGGGCCAGGTTTGCGGGGCCGCTTCATGGGGCGCCAGGTCCGGGGTGAACAGACCGCCCTCGGTGGCCAGCGGCTGGCGGCACAGCGCGCGCAGATCGTTGAGCGGGGCGAGCAGCCGCCCGGGCCGTTCGCCGCCGTCGGCGAGGCTGCGGTCCAGGTATTCCGGCAGGATCGCCGCCGCCACGGCGAGTGCTTCTCCCGCCTGGTCGGGACTGGGGATGTCGTCGTTGAGCAGGGCGTCGACCACCGCTTCCATGGCCTCGATCAGCAGGCCGCCGCCCCGGTTTTCGGCCAGTTGCAGGGAGCCCGCCACCTGGTGCAGGTGGGCCTGGCAGAATTGCAGCTGCTGGTGATCGGCGGGCGCCTTCAGGTAGGCGTCGAGCGCCGCGGCGGCCGCTTCCAGCGTGGCTGCGATCTCCTCGATCAGCCAGTGCAGTCCCCAGGGTCCGGGCTCAGCGGTCACCCCGATCCTCCCGGGAACCGGGCCGGCGATAGGCGGCGACATCGGTGGTGCGGACCCGCAGCAACTGCTCCGGTCTCCAGTCGCTGCCCTCGCCGGGGCCGATGATCAACAGCCCGCCGGGTTTCAGCCGGCCGGCCAGGAAGTTCAGCGCCTGGTGGCGCCGCCAGCGGCGAAAGTAGACGAGCACGTTCTGGCAAAAGATGATGTCGAGCCCCTCGGGGAAGAAGCCGCGCCTCTGTTCCAGCAGGTTGTCGGCGACGAAGCCGACATGGCGGCGGAGTTCGGCGGTGAAGTGGAACCGCCCGGTGCCGGCGGGCTCCAGCCAGGGTGCCAGGGCGTCGCGGTCGACGTCCCGCAGCGCATGCAGGGGGTAGATCCCGGCCCGCGCGGCGCGCCGCGCGGCGCAGCTGATGTCGGTGCCGATGACGGCGAATTCCGGCGGGCATCCCGCGTCCCGAAAGCCGGTCAGGGCATCGGCGGCCAGCGCATGGGCCTCCTCGCCGGTGGAGCAGCCCAGGCTCCACAGATTGAGGCTCGCGCCGTTCAATCCGGGGGCCCGCCGGCGGACCGTCTCGCGCACCAGGTCGTGCGAGGCCCGGTGCCGAAAGAAGCGGGTCTCCTTGATCAGCAGGCGATCGAGCAGCCGGCGCCACTCCCCCAGGCCGACCGCCGGGTGCGCCAGGCGCTGGAGATAGGTCTCGATATCGAGTTCGAGCTCGTCCAGCCGCCGCGTCAGTTCGCGCCGGACGAAGGCCTCCCGATGGCGATCGATGCAGACGCCGGTCCGTTGTTCGAACAGCTCCGCCCAGATCCGGTACGGCCCCTCTTCCAGCGCCGTCCCGGGCTGGGCGGGCGGCCGCTGCGGCGCCTCGCCGGGCGCGGTCGCGGACAGGGGGCGGCGGGCGGTGTTCATCGGCGCGACTGATCCCGGTCGAGGTCGAGGTCGAATTCGTCGAGGTCGATCTCCGCCAATTCGGCACCCAGGGTCCGGTGGGGTTCGCTGTCCGGAGACTTCGCGTCCAACTCGTCCTCCAGGGCGCCGGAGAACCAGGTGGCGGGATCGGTATCCGCCGGCTGCCGGTCCAGTTCATCCAGTCGCGCGCTGCTCTCGGCCAGCACCGCGGCGATGTGCGGCTGGGGCGCTGGCGGCCGCTGCGCCGCCGGAGGGGCAGCGGCCGCGCCCGCGCCCGGTGCCGGCGGACCTCCCGGGGTCGGGTCGGCGCGCTGCGGTTGCGCTCGCGCCCGCCGCTGCACTGCCGGGAGCCGGAAGCCCGAGACCGATTCGCGCAGCTCGATGGCCATGTCGGCGAGCTCGCCGATCGAATGCGCGGTCTGGTTGGCCTGTTCGAGGGTGCGGGAAGTGATCTCCTGGATCACGTTCATGGTGTTGGAGATGTGGCCGGCCGTGCTGGACTGATGGCGCGCGGCGGTGGAGATGTCCTGGATCAGTTCGGCGAGATCGGTGGACACCGTCTGAATCTGTCCCAGGGCCACGCCCGCATTCTGGCTCAGTGCGGCGCCCGCCACCACCTCGGCGGTGGTTTGCTCCATCGAGGCCACGGCCGCCCCGGTATCGGCCTGGATCGCGGCCACCAGGGTGGCGATCTGCTTGGTGGCATTGGCGGAGCGTTCCGCGAGCCGCTGGACCTCGTCTGCGACCACCGCGAAACCGCGTCCGGCGTCGCCGGCCATGGAAGCCTGGATGGCGGCGTTGAGGGCCAGCACATTGGTCTGGTCGGCGATGTCCCCGATCAGCGAAACGATGTCGCCGATCTCCTGGGAGCTCTCGCCCAGCCGTTTGATGCGCTTGGCGGTTTCCTGGATCTGCTCGCGAATGCGATCCATCCCGGCGATGGTGTTCTGGACCACACTCGCGCCCTGGGTCGCGATCGACACCGAGCGCTCGGCCACCGCCGCCGATTCGGTGGCGTTGGCCGACACCTGGTCGATGGTGATCGCCATCTCGCTGATCGCCGCCGACGCGCTGGCGATTTCCCGCGCCTGGCTTTCGGCGGCCTCGGACAGTTCGAGGGCGGTGGCGCGGGTGCGATCCGAGGCGGCGGAGACATCGGTGGCGGCCTCCTCGATGCGCGCCACCAGTTCCCGCAGTTGCTGGATGGCGTAGTTGATGGCATCGGCGATGGCGCCGGTGAAGTCCTGGGTGACGGTCGCTTCCACCGTCAGGTCGCCTTCGGCGAGGCCCTCGATCTCGTTGAGCAGCCGCAGGATCGCATCCTGGTTGGCCTGATTGGCGGTTGCGGTCTCCCGCAGACGCCGCCGGCTGTCGGACACGAGAATGAAGGCCAGTGCGGCCAGCCCCGCCACCAGCAAGCCGACGCCCAGTATCGCCAGCGCGGTGACGCTGAGACCGGGCAGCAACTCGACGCCGGCGCCGGTACCCAGCGCCCGGATGTGGTCGGCGAGCGCCTTCGCCTGGGTCGCCAGCTCGCGGTTGCCCGCCGCGATGTGGTCGGCCGCAGTCTGCCCGGCGATGACCTGGTCCGCGGCCGGCTGGAGCGCCGCCAGGGCTTCGCCGAGCGCCCGGAAGCGGTCCGCGGTCGCCGCCAGCTCATAGCGGACGTCCTGATTGCGGGGCGCACTGAGCTCCAGCGCCGGATCGCCGTTGCGCAGGCCATCCAGGGTCCGCGCAAAGCGCTGCTGCAATTCGCGCAGGGCAGCCAGGCTGTCGGCGACCCGGGAATCGGGTTGCAGCAGCGCCGCGGCGAGCGCATCGAACTGCTCCGCCCAGGCGGCCAGCGAATAGGCCGCGTCCACTTCGGTGGCCGAGGCGCGTGCGTTGACCAGGGTCTTGCCCAGATGGGCGGTGGCGGCCTGCAGGGCGGGCAGGGTCTCCCGGACTCGGGCCACCGCGTTGCGGAAGTCGCCCGCCGCCTCGCTGCGCACCGCGACGCTGTCGATCGCGCGCTGCACCTCGGCCCAACCGGCTTCGAACGCGGCCACTCCCGCCGCCGGCAGTTGCCTGGCCAGGTCCCCGTCGATGCCGGCCCAGATGGCGGCCATCCGGTTGCGTTGCTGGCTCATGAGTGCGCGCGCATCGGCATCGCCCAGGGCGGCCAGCGCGGCGCTGAGCGGCAACTGGTCGGCCAGGGCCTGCACGTCGGCCGCCATCTGCGCGCTGGCGCGGTCGTATTCGGCGTCGCGATACAGGGCGTAGAACACGAACCCCAGCCCGATCGTCAACCCGATCAACGCCACCACCAGGAGCAGCACCGGTATCCCGGTCGAGGCCCGTCCTCTGGAGCTTTTGGTTGCCATGGTTCAGTCTGGGCTCCGCAGTTCGGGGGAAGGGGGTCCGGGATCGCGCAGCGACAGGTCGCGAAACGCCGGATCCTGGAACAGCAGCGCGGGCCGGAACAGCGGCGCGGTTCCCTGACTGGGTTCGGCCAGTCCCCCCGCGGCGTAGCGCCGCAACGGGCTCGGGGCGAGCTGTTCCGGGGCCACATAGGCATCGTGCGGAAAGCGCCGCAGGCCCTCGACCCGGTCGACGATGATCCCCGCGGCAAAATCCTCGTGAACGACCACCAGGATGCGCTGCTGCCGGGACGGTGGCCGGGGCGCCCCGAGGAACTCGGCGCCGTCGATCACCGGCAGCAGCTTGCCGCGGACATTGGCGATGCCGCGCACCCAGGGCTGCACCTGGGGCACCCGCGACAGGGGCGGCACGGGCAGGATCTCGGTCAGCCAGGCGAGGTCGATCAGGGCGCGGCAGCCGGCGAGCTGAAACGCGATCAGGGTTTCGGTGGGTGCGGGATCGATCCGGGCGGGGAGTTGGGCCGCACCGGCGGCATAGGCCGCCGCCAGGCTCCTCAGCAGCTGCAGCGGATCCGCAGGCGATGCAGCGCCGTTCACGGGGCCGTCAGTGGGTCACATCGCGAATGGCGTTGAGCAACTCCGCCTCGCGGACCGGCTTGGTGACATAGCCTCGGGCCCCCTGGCGGGCCCCCCAGATGCGGTCCACCTCCTGATTTTTGTTGGATACCAGAATGACCGGGATATGCCGGGTCCCCGCGCCCCGGGTGAGCTGGCGGGTGGCCTGGAATCCGTTGATCCCCGGCAAGACGATGTCCATCAGCACCAGGTTGGGTTGTTGTTCGCTGGCCGCTTTCAGCCCGGCTTCCGCGGACTCGGCCTGGATTACGCGATAGCCGTGCTGGGCGAGTATCGCGGCGAGTTCCCGGGCGTCGGCCGGGGAGTCGTCGATGATCAGCACCTTGCGCATGTTCGCTCCTCGAGCAACGGGTCCCGGGCTCAGCCTTCGGTTGCGAAATCCTGCCCGTCGGCCGCGCCCGCCGCGCCCGTCACCTGGGCGACGACTTCCAGGAGTTCCTGGCGGCTGAAGGGCTTGGTCAGGTAGGCATCGGCGCCGACAATGCGGCCGCGGGCCTTGTCGAACAGGCCGTCCTTGCTCGACAGCATCACCACCGGGATGTGCCGGAAGCGGCGGTTGTTCTTGACCAGCGCACAGGTCTGATAGCCATCGAGCCGGGGCATCATGATATCCACGAAGATGACATCCGGCGGATCGTCGGCGATCTTGGCCAGCGACTCGAAGCCATCGACCGCGGTTGCCACCTGGTAGCCGGCGCGGGTCAGCAGGGATTCCGCCGTCTTGCGGATCGTGTTGCTGTCGTCGATCACCAGGATTTTCACCTAGGAGGCCCCATTGGTCCGATCGGGAGGGGTGAGGGCAAGCGCGGCCGCCGCGGATTGCCCGACCAGCCACCCCTGGGCGGGCTGCGTACCGGCTCGCAGCCTATGTAACACAAGCCCGGGGTATTATCCAGATTGCCGGCTTGATTCCGCAAACCGGCGCCACTTTGCGCGGGGGACGCGCACCGCAACCTCGAGGTATCCGCTGCCATGACTCGCAATCTGGGTGTGATCATGGATCCGATCGCGACCATCAACCCCAAGAAGGACACCACCCTGGCCCTGCTGCTGGCCGCCCAGGCGCGGGGCTGGGCGCTCTGGTACATGGAGCAGCGGGATCTCGCGCTGGATGGCGCCGTGCCGGTGGCCCGGCAGACGCCGCTGCGGGTCCAGGACGCGCTCGACCGGTGGTTTGAGCTCGGCACACCCCAGGAGCGGCCCCTGGTCGATCTCGACTGCGTGCTGATGCGCAAGGACCCGCCATTCGACAGCGAGTACATCTACAGCACCTACCTGCTGGAGGCTGCCGAGCGGTTGGGGGTCCTGGTGGTCAACCGGCCGGCGAGCCTGCGCGACTGCAATGAAAAGCTGTTCGCTACCCAGTTTCCGCAATGCACGCCGCCGCTGCTGGTGAGTCGGGATCCGGCGCGGCTGCGCGCTTTTCATCATCGGCACCGCGATGTCATTTTCAAGCCGCTCGACGGCATGGGCGGGATCGGGATCTTCCGCGCCCGGGATCCGGAGCCCAATCTCAGCGTGATCATCGAAACCCTGACCGGGCACGGCCGCACCACCATCATGGCGCAGCGCTATATCCCGGAGATCCTCGACGGCGACAAGCGCATCCTGGTGGTCGATGGCGAAGCGGTTCCCTACTGCCTGGCGCGGGTGCCCGAAGTGGGCGAGGTGCGCGGCAATCTCGCCGCGGGGGGCACCGGGGTGGTGCGGCCGCTGTCGGAGCGGGACTGGTGGATCGTCGGCCAGGTCGCGCCCAGGCTGCGCGACCTGGGCCTGCTGTTCGTCGGCCTCGACGTGATCGGGGACTATCTCACCGAGATCAACGTGACCAGCCCGACCTGCGCCCGCGAGATCGACCGGGAGAAGGATACCGACATCGGCGGGCGGCTGCTGGCCGCCATCGAGCGGCGGCTGTCTTGAGCAGGGCGGTCGGCGGGTTCCGGAGAACCTTCGACAATCGCGACCCGGATCGGCTGGGGTTCGCGGTGCTGGTGGGGGTGGCTGTCCATCTGATCCTGATCTTCGGCATCGGCTTTGCCGCGCTCCCCCGGCCGCCGGCGCCGCCGTCGCTGGCGGTGACCATCGCGGTCAATGTCGCCGAACGGGCCCCGGAACAGGCCGACTTCCTCGCCCAAAGCCACCAGTTGGGCGGCGGGCAGCATCCCGAGCCGGTGGAGCTGAGCAACGACCGGGAGGCGGAGTTCAGCGACCTGCGGATCACCGCCGCGGAGCCGATCTCCGCCCCGGCGCCCCAGCCGCAGCCTGTCCCGGCGATCGCGCCAGCCGCGGCAGTGGTGACGGCGGAGGCCGGCGTGCGGCCGGCGCCCGCGGCGCAGCCGGAGGTCGCCATCCCCGAGCCGATCCCGGCGCCCGGCGAGCCCCGGGCGCCGAGCCCGGAAATCGCCAGCCTGCGGGCCAAGCTGGACTACCTGCGCCGCGATTACAGCCATGCGCCCAATGTGCTGCGGGTGACTTCGGTGAGCGCCCGGGCGGCGGAGGCTGCGGTCTATCTCGATTACTGGGAATCCCTGGTGGAGCAGGTCGGCAACCGGCACTATCCCGAGGAGGCGCGGCGCAAGCGCATTTTCGGCAGTCTCCGGCTGGCGGTAATGCTGCGGTCGGATGGCAGCGTGGAGCAGGTCGATGTACTGGAAAGCTCGGGCTCCCGGGTGCTGGACTCTGCCGCGATCCGCACCATTCGCCTGGCGGCGCCGTTTGCGCCCTTCCCGCCCGAACTGGCGCAGTGGGATCGGCTGGAAATCATCCGCACCTGGCAGTTCGTGCCCGGCAACCGGCTGCAGACCAGCGGTGATTAGCCGGCCCGGGATCTTGTCTTGCGGCCGGGGCGCCCCAATACTGGAGCCATGGACAGGCCCGGCGGCAACCCATCCTTCACCTCCTTGCAGCATCATTTTCTGATCGCGATGCCCGGTTTGCGGCATTCCGGGTTCGCCGATTCCCTGATCTATATTTGCCGGCATACGCCGGACGGCGCCATGGGTTTGCGTGTCAATCACCGCCTGGATGTCACCCTGCGCGAGCTGTTTCTCCATTTGCAGTTGCCCTCGGAGGGGCCGCTGGCGGATCAGTTGCTGCTCGCCGGGGGGCCGGTGCGCAGCGAATGGGGGTTCGTGCTGCATCCCGGCTCGGACCGCCGCTGGCAGTCGACGCTGGAGGTGGCCCCGGGCGTGGCGCTGACCGCGTCGAAGGACATCATCGCAGCGCTCGCCACCGGCGAGGACGCTCCCGCGCAGAGCCTGGTCGCGCTCGGCTACGCCGGCTGGGGCGCTGGACAGCTGGAGGAGGAACTGGGCGCCAATGCCTGGCTGACCGTGGCGGCGGAGCCGGACCTGCTGTTCGAGGTCCCCATCGAGGAGCGGGCCCGGTTGGCGGCGGCCCGGGTGGGGGTGGATCTCGCCAGGCTCAGCCACAGTGTCGGTCACGCCTGAGCGTCCGCTGCGGCTGTTGTGTTTCGATTTCGGAACCCGGCAGATCGGCGTCGCCTGTGGCCAAACCCGGATCAACACTGCCCAGCCGGTGGCGGTACTGCGGGCCCGCGACGGCCAACCCCAGTGGCCGGAGGTCATGCGGCTGATCGGCGAGTGGCAGCCGGATCGGCTGCTGGTGGGGCTGCCGCTCAACATGGATGGCAGCGAGAGCGACTTCTGCCGGCGGGCACGAAAGTTCGCGCGGCGACTCCAGGATCGATCGGGCCTGCCGGTGACCATGGTCGACGAGCGGCTGTCCACGGTCGCCGCCAAGTCCGAGGCCGGGCCGCCCCGGGACCATCGCCGCCATCCGGTGGACGGCAGAGCGGCGGCGCTGATCCTGGATACCTGGCTGTCGGCGCCGGAATCCGGCTGCGCACCCTGAACCGAAGCGCCGCTCAGCGCTGGAACAGCCGCATGCGCTCGGAGTCTTCGTCCTCCTTGAGGAACAGGTCGTCGGCGGCGTTGGACAGATAGCCGGGATCGGTCTCGGATTGCAGCTTGATCATCAGCCGCAGATCGTTCTTCGAATCGGCGGAGGCGAGCGCGTCCTCGTAGCTGATGATGCCCTCGTTGTAGAGCCGAAACAGCGACTGGTCGAAGGTCTGCATGCCGAGCTCGGTGGAGCGCGCCATCAGCTCCTTCAATTTGTGCACCTCGCCCTTGCGGATCAGATCCGACGCCAGGGGCGTATTGATCAGGATCTCGATGGCCGCGCGCCGGCCCTTGCCGTCGGCGGTGGGGATCAGCTGCTGGGCGATCATCGCGCGCAGGTTCAGGGACAGATCCATCCACAGCTGTGGATGGCGTTCCGCCGGGAAGAAATGCTGGATACGGTCGAGCGCCTGGTTGGCGTTGTTGGCGTGCAATGTGGTCAGCACCAGATGGCCGGTCTCGGCGAAAGTGATGGCGTGCTCCATGGTCTCTCGGGTGCGGATCTCGCCGATCAGGATGACGTCGGGCGCCTGGCGCAGCGTGTTCTTCAGCGCCACCTCGTAGGATTCGGTGTCGATGCCCACCTCGCGCTGGGTGACGATGCAGCCCTCGTGCTGATGCACGAATTCGATCGGATCCTCGATCGACACGATATGGCCGTGGCTGTTGCGATTGCGGTGGCCGACCATGGCGGCGAGCGAGGTGGACTTGCCGGTCCCGGTGGCACCCACGAAGAAGATGATGCCGCGCTTGGTCATGGCCAACTCGTTGAGGATCGGCGGCAGCAGCAATTCCTCCACCGTCGGAATCCGGGTTTCGATGCGGCGCAGCACCATGCCCACGTCGTTGCGCTGGTAGAAGGCGCTGACCCGGAAGCGGGCGCCGTCGACCCGCTCGGAGCCGATCGCGAAGTTGAGTTCGTGATGGCTGTGGAATTCCTGGCGCTGGTGCTCGTCCATGACCCCCTCCACCAGGGCGACCGCCTGGCTCGCCGACAGGGGCACCTTGCCCACCGGCATGATCTGGCCGTTGATCTTCAGGCTGGGCGGCACCCCCCGGGTGATGAAGAGATCGGAGGCCTTCTTGTCCACCATCAGTTTCAGCAGGGTATCGAAATCCATCTGGTCCTCCTCCCCGGCGGCCGGTGCCCGGGGTCATTTGCCCGGGCCGGGACTAGGCGAAATCCTCCGGGATCTTGGCCTTCTCGCGCGCCGCTTCCCGGGTGATGATCTTCTGCTGGACCAGCCGCCGCAGGCACTGGTCCATGGTCTGCATGCCGTGGCTGGCGCCGGTCTGGATCGCCGAATACATCTGGGCGACCTTGTCCTCGCGGATCAGGTTGCGGATCGCGGGGGTGCCGATCATGATTTCGTTGGCGGCGATGCGGCCGCCGCCGATCCGCTTCATCAGCGTCTGCGAAACCACGGCCTGCAGGGATTCGGAGAGCATGGAGCGGACCATGGCCTTTTCGCCTGCCGGGAACACGTCCACCACCCGGTCGATGGTCTTGGCCGCCGAGGTGGTGTGCAGGGTGGCGAACACCAGGTGCCCGGTCTCCGCGGCGGTCAGCGCCAGGCGGATGGTTTCCAGGTCGCGCATCTCGCCCACCAGGATGATGTCCGGGTCTTCGCGCAGCGCCGAGCGCAGGGCCTCGCTGAAGCCATGGGTGTCCTTGTGCACCTCGCGCTGGTTGACCAGGCATTTCTTGCTTTCGTGCACGAATTCGATCGGGTCTTCGATGGTGAGGATGTGCTGGTAGCGGTTCTCGTTGATGTAGTCGATCATCGCCGCCAGGGTGGTGCTCTTGCCGGAACCGGTGGGTCCGGTCACCAGGACCAGTCCGCGCGGCAGCATCGCAATGTCGCGAAAGATCTGGCCGAAGCCGAGATCGTCCAGGGTCAGGACCCGGGAGGGGATGGTGCGGAATACGCCGCCGGCGCCGCGGTTCTGGTTGAAGGCGTTGACGCGAAACCGGGCCACGCCCGGGATCTCGAACGAGAAATCGGTCTCCAGGAACTCTTCGTAGTCGCGCCGCTGCTTGTCGTTCATGATTTCGTAGATGAGCGCGTGGACCTGCTTGTGCTCCAGGGGGGGCAGGTTGATGCGGCGCACGTCGCCATCGATGCGGATCATCGGCGGCAGCCCCGCCGAGAGATGCAGGTCCGAGGCTCCCTGCTTGACGCTGAACGCCAACAGTTCCGTGATATCCATGTTGAGTCCCGTGGTCTCCCGGATGGATCCGGCCACTTCGGGCTGGCCGGGAACTCCAGTATATGAGCAAAATCGCCGCCAACATAAGCCGCGTGCGCGCCGAAATCCAGCGCGCGGCGGTCGCCGCGGGCCGAAATGCCAACGACATCATGTTGCTGGCGGTCAGCAAGGGCCAGCCGCCCGGGGCAATCGCCGACGCGCACCGCGCCGGGGTGAACGATTTCGGAGAGAGCTATCTGCAGGAGGCGCTGGGCAAGATCCGGGCGCTGCCTGGCCTCGGCCTGCGCTGGCATTTCCTGGGCCCGGTGCAATCGAACAAGACGCGCGGCGTCGCCGAGAATTTCGACTGGCTGCACAGCCTCGATCGCCTGGCGATCGCCGAGCGGCTGTCACGCCAGCGGCCTGCGGACCGGCCGCCGCTGCAGGTCTGCCTGCAGGTCAACCTGGATCGCGAGTCCACCAAGTCGGGCGTCGCCGCGGACGGGCTTCTGGACCTGGCGCTGGCGGTGGCGGAGCTGCCCGGCCTCCGCCTGCGCGGGCTGATGGCCATTCCCCGCCCGCGCGGCGACCCCCTCGGGCAGCGCGCACCCTTTCACCGGCTGGCGGAGTTGCTGGCCGCGCTGCGGCTGGCATCGCCGCGGCTGGCCGGATTGGATACACTCTCGATGGGCATGTCCGCGGATTACGCTGCCGCCGTGCTGGAGGGCGCCACCGTGGTCCGCATCGGCCAGGCGCTGTTCGGGCCGCGCGCTGCGCCTCCGCGTCAGGAGTCTGAGTGCAAGACGGAAAGCTGACTTTCATCGGCGCCGGCAACATGGCTGCCAGCCTGATCGGCGGCTTGATCGGCAAGGGCTATCCCGCCCAGCGGATCACCGCCTGCGATCCGGATCCCGGCGCGAGGCAGCGCCTGCACGCCGGGTTTGGCATCGAAACCTCGGGCGACAACCGCGCCGCGGCGGCAGCCTCCGACATCCTGGTGCTGGCGGTCAAACCCCAGGTGATGGAAGCGGTCGCCCGCGACCTGTCTGCCGCGCTCGCGCATCGGCCGCTGGTCATTTCGATCGCCGCGGGCATTCCCCTGGCCGCCCTCGAGCGCTGGCTGGGCTCTGGAATGCCCCTGGTCCGCTGCATGCCGAACACGCCCGCCCTGGTCGGGGCCGGCGCCACCGGCCTGTATGCGGGGCCCGGCGTCAGCGCCGATCAGTGCCGGGCCGCCGAGCGGATCCTGGCGGCGGTGGGGGCGACCGTCTGGGTCGAGGAGGAGTCCGCCATCGATGCCGTGACCGCCCTGTCGGGCAGCGGGCCGGCCTACTTTTTCCTGGTCATGGAGATCCTGATGGCGGTCGCCCAAGACCTGGGGCTCGCGCCGGCGGTGGCGCGGCAGCTCACGTTGCAGACCGCCCTGGGTGCCGCGCGCATGGCCCAGGACAGCGACCTGGATGTCGCCGAGCTGCGCCGCAGGGTGACTTCGCCCGGGGGAACCACGGAGGCGGCGATCCGGGTGTTGGAGGCCGGCGGTTTGGCGGCGCTGTTCGGCGCTGCCATGGCCGCAGCGCGCGATCGGGCGCGGGAGATGGGCGCGGAGCTGGGCGGCGACGCGCGATGATGACCCTGATGTCATTGCTGATCTATGCCCTCCAGTTCGGATTCGGCCTGCTGGCGTTTCTGTTCCTGCTGCGCTTTCTGCTCCAGCTCTGCCGGGCCAGCTTCTACAACCCGATCTCCCAGGCGATACACCGCGCCACCCGGGTGCCGGTCGACGCCCTGGCCCGGGTGTTGCCCACTGTCGGACGGTGCAACACCGCGAGCCTGCTGCTGGTCCTGTGCTGCGAGTGGTTGGCCATTGTCGCCACCCTGACCCTGGCCGGGGTCGAATTGCCGGGCCTGCGCCTGCTGGTGTGGGGCGTGCTGGGAGCGGCCGCGCTGCTGGTGAATCTCTATTTTTACGGGATCTTCGCCCTGGTCATCCTCAGCTGGATTGCGCCGCAGTCCGGTCATCCGGCCGCCGCCCTGGTGGGACAGCTGGTGGAGCCGGTGCTGGCTCCGGCGCGCCGCCTGATCCCGCCGCTGGGCGGCCTCGACCTGTCCCCGATGCTGGTGCTGTTCGCGCTCGGCGGGATGCGGATTCTGCTGCGCAACCTGGCCGGTGCCGCCAGCCTGATCGGCGGCGCAGTGCCCGGGCTCTGAAGTGAGCGGCGCCGGCCACTGCCAGTGGCGGGGCGATACGCTGGTGCTGCGCTGCCGGGTGCGGCCCAATGCGCGGCGCGATGCCTTTGCCGGCGTGCACGCGGGACAGTTGAAGCTCTGCCTGTCGGCACCGCCGGTGGAGGGCCGGGCCAATGCCCGCGCGATCGCCTTTCTCGCGGCATCGTTCGGGGTGCCCAAGAGCCGGGTGAAACTGCTCCGCGGTGCCGCGGCCAGCGACAAGGTATTCGCCATCTCGGGGCCGACGGTGATCCCCCAGGAGGCGGCCGTCGGAGCGCCCTGAATTCCCGCCGCCGGCGCCGGCAGCCGCGACTTTGGCGGGGATTTCGTGGCCCATCGGATCGAGGCTCGACGGGACCCTCGGCGAGGCCGTGGCGTCCGGGCTGAGGGGCGCCCGTCCGGCAGACAGATGGCCCGAGCGTTCCCCGGGGTCGGCGGCGGCCTGCCGACCCGCGGAGTTGTTGTTGACACCCCCGGGCGATGCCGGGAAAATTTCCGCCCCTTGCCGTCGTGGCTACGTAGCTCAGCTGGTTAGAGCACAGCACTCATAATGCTGGGGTCGGCGGTTCGAGCCCGCCCGTAGCTACCATTTTCGGAGATCCCCGTGGGTCGTCGCGACGTTCAGGCGCCGTGGCGGGCGCGATAGGCGCGCACTTCCTCGCGCGACGGCAGTTGGATCAACTCGATCAGGTTGCCATCCGGATCCTCGCAGATCACCGCCTGGATGGTGCCGTAGCCCTTCAGTTCCAATGCCATCGGCTCGGCATGGAAGGCGACGCCCCGCTCCCGCAGGCGTTCATGGACTGCCTGCAGGGACTCTCCGGTCACCTCGAAGGAGAGCAGAAAGACGCCGGGATCTCCCGGCCGCTTGGGGCCGGTGCACCGTTCGGCGGGGGGATCGAACTGGATCAACTCGATCTCGCCGGTCAGCTTTCCTCCTTGCTGCAGGATCACCGAGCGGCCCTTGGTGCCCGGCCTCAGCTTGAGCAGTTTCTCGGTGACCGGGCCGGCCAGCGGCATGTCCAGGGTCTTGGTGAAGCCCAGCACCTGCTCGTAGAAGGCGATGGATCTGTCCAGGTCGCGGACGCTGAGGGCTGCGTGGTGGATTTCGCTGATGGCCATGGGAGTGCTCCCTCGGACAGTGGAATGGTCCGTCCGATGTTACTTCCCGGGCGGCGGATTGGGGCCGATCATCGGTGACCGCCTCAACTGGAACTGAACAGCTTGGCCCGCACCGTGTGGCGGTAGGCGCGGGGCGTCACGTCGTAGCAGCGGCGAAACAACTGGGCGAACCAGGCGGTGTCCTGGTAGCCGCAGCGCTGCGCGATTTCGGCGATCGACAGGTTGGTGCTCTGCAGCAGTTGGCGCGCGGTGTCGAGCCGCAATTCCTGCAGATATTCGAGCGGAGATTCGCCCACCGCATCGCGGAACCTGCGGTTGAAGGTGCGCAGACTGAGCCCGAAGCGCGCGGCCAGTTCGGCCATGGATACGGGTTTGTCGAAGTGATCCTGCATCCAGATCTGTGCCTGGAGAATGTCCTCGTCGCCGTGCCGGGCGGCCCCGTCGTCGAGATAGCGGCTGCCCTCGAAGGCATTGCGGATCTCATGGAAAAACACCCGCTCCACATGGCGCGCCACGCTGCGGTTGTAGACCAGGTACACCACATGGGCGAGCAGTTCGGCGAGCGCGTTGACCCCGGCGGTGCAATAGATGTTGCCCGCCTTGGTGGTGAAGTATTGGCGTTGCAGATGCACCCTGGGGTATTCCCGCTGAAACTGGTCGAAGTAATGCCAGTGCGTCGTGGCCGGCTTGCCGTCCAGCAGACCGGCAGCGGCCAGCAGGCAGGTACCGGTGCCGACGGCGGTGAGAATGGCGTCGGCCTGGTGTTGGGCGCGCAGCCAGGGCAGGAATTCGGGATGGCGCTGCAGGGCGCGGCGCGGGCTGCGCCACAGGCTGGGCACATGGACCAGGTCGTAGGGCGCAAAGGGCTCGAGCCCCCGGCTCGGGGCCAGCGCCAGGCCCGACGCCGACTGTACCGGCTGTCCGTCCGGGGTCAGGGTGTCGATGCCGATGGGTCGATAATCGCGTCCGCAACGTTTGGCGAAGGCTTCCGCATTGCGGAAGATTTCCACCGGCAGGGTGGCGCTGGTGGCCAGCACCTGCTCGCAGAGGATGATCCCTATCCGGAACGGTTGCGGGTCGTTCATGGCGAATGAGTTGGCTGAATTGCCGCAGATTATGGCCGAATCAGCCGTAACGCAACCAGCAGTGCGTCCCTAGAATTTCGCTTCCCTGAAATTTTCGGAAGCCACGCATGGCCGTACTGCCCGTCATCGTCGGCTACGGCGGCTGCAACGCCGCGGGCCGCAGCTCGTTCGATCAGGCCTACCGGCGGATGATTCTGGAAAACCTGAGCGGTCTGGATCGGGAGCGCACCATCGCCGGTCTGGCCTGCATGATGGGGCTGGCGCGGTGGGACGGCGCGGGCTACGTGGACGACCAGGGCGTGCGGTGCGATCGCAGGATGCTGGCGCAGCAGGCGGCCGCAGCCGTCGTCGACGGCACGCTGATTCGGCGCATCGAGGCCAACCACTTCGATCCGGACGCCGTATTCTGCCACCGCACCCTGAGCCTGGATCCGGACGAGGATGGACTTCGCTTCCGCATCCCGCGCCGCCAGTTGCCGGAGCCGCTGCCGGCGGGCTGGGTGCTGGAGGCGCCGGTCGGAGATGCGGTCTGGGTCCGGGTGCAGGGCGCGCAGCAGTGGCGGATCCCGGCGACCCAGGTGCAGGGGGTAAAGGCCGCCGGTCAGTTGCCGCGCGGGTTCGATCCGGGCGCGGGCTACAACTCCCGCTTCCAGCCTCGGGGATTGCAGATGGCGATCGCCGGGGCGAGCGACGCCCTGCATTCGCTGGGCGTCCCCTGGAAGACGATCTGCGCCGCCGTGCGACCCGACCAGATCGGCACCTATGCCTCCTGCGCCATGGGGCAGCTCGGCGAAGAAGGGTTGGGAGGCATGCTGCGCGCCGCGCTGCTCGGCGGGCGCGCCACCGCCAAGCAGCTGCCGCTCGGGCTCAACAGCATGCCCGCGGATTTCGTCAACGCCTACGTGCTGGGCAGCCTGGGTCACACCGAGGCCATCACCGGGGCCTGCGCCAGCTTTCTCTACAACCTGCATGCGGCGGTGCGCGACATTCGCCGCGGCGCGCGCCGGGTGGCCCTGGTGGGCGGCAGCGAGGCGCCCGTCACGCCCGAGATCATCGAGGGGTTTGCCAACATGAACGCGCTGGCCACCGAGGAGGCCATGGCGCGGCTCGGCGACGCCGACCCGCGCCGCTACAGCCGGCCGTTCGGTTACAACGCCGGGTTCGTGGTCGGCGAATCGGCCCAGTATGTGTTCCTGATGGATGACGCCCTGGCCGTGGAACTGGGCCTCGAGATCCACGGCGCGGTGCCGGAGGTCTGCATCGACGCCGACGGGGTGAAGAAATCGATCTCGGGCCCGGGGCCCGGCAATTACCTGTCCTTCGGCAAGGCGGTGGCCGCGGCCCGCGCCATTCTCGGCGAGGCGAGCCTGCGCCGCCGCAGCGCCATCTTCGCCCACGGCTCCAGCACGCCCCAGAATCGGGTCACCGAATCCCTGATCTTCGATCGCCTGGCCGAGGCTTTCGGCATCGCCGACTGGCCGGTCTGTGCGGTCAAGGCCTATGTCGGCCACTCGCTGGCCACCGCCGGCGGGGATCAACTGGTGACTGCCATCGGCGCGCTCCGCCACGGCTGGCTGCCCGGCATCAAGACCATCACCGAGGTGGCGGCGGATGTCCATGCCCGGCGGTTGCGCATTCCGCTGGCCGACCTCGATCTGCGGGATGCCGGCCTGGATGCGGCCATCCTCAATGCCAAGGGCTTCGGCGGCAACAACGCCAGCGGCCTGGTGCTCTCCCCGGCGGTCGCGGAAGCGATGCTGGCGCGCCGCCATGCGGAGCGCTGGGGCGGCTACCTGGATCGCCGCGAGCGCAACCGCGCCGCCGCGGCTGCCTACCAAGAGCGGGTCGAGCGCGGCCAGTTTGCGCCCATCTACAGGTTCGGCGAGGACGGCCTGGACGACGACGCCCTGGAAATCAGCGCCGCCCGTATCCGGGTGCCGGGATTCGGGGGCGAGATCGGGTTGCGCGTCGACAACCCCTACGCGGACATGTGTTGAAGGGGCAGCGGATGTTCAGCGAGACCCGCCGCTTCATCGCCGGCGCGCGTTGTCCGCGCTGCGCGGCGCAGGATCGCGTGGTCGTCTATCGACGTGACGGACTGGATCATCGGGAGTGCGTGGCCTGTGGATGGATCGAGGTCTGGGGTGGTGCTCCGACCGCAGGCGCCCGTGCGCCGGGCGCACCGCGATCCGGGGGCGATCCGGACTGATCCAGATCAAGGCCGGGGGTCGGGCCGGCGCCAGGAGGGGGCGAAAACGCCGCGCGGACGTTGCCTCCGAGCGCGGGGCCTCTGTTACAATCGCGCGCCGAACTTTTCCCGGTGCCAGCGGTCGCCCGAGGCCGCCCCTTCAAGCCCGGCAGTGGTTCAATCAATACGGAGACGACGAGGGCGATGGTTTCTAGAGCTAAGCGATTGGTCCGGGGATGTGTCGGCGCGCTCGCGCTGGCGCCGCTCATGCCTGCTGCCGCCACGACGGGGGAGGCAGTCCCGACGGGGTGGAGTCTGCTGAACATGCCCGAGGGTGTGACCAGCGTCAGCCGCGAAATCCACGACATCCACATGATCGTGCTCTGGATCTGCGTGTGGATCGGCGTGCTGGTGTTCGGGGTGATGTTCTACAGCATGTTCGCCCACCGCAAGTCCCGCGGCCACCAGCCGGCGACTTTTCACGAGAGCACCACGGTCGAGCTGGTGTGGACCATCATCCCGGCGCTGATCCTCATCGTGATGGCATTCCCGGCCACCCGCACGGTCAAGGAGCTCTACGACACCAGTGAGGCGGATCTGGACATCAAGGTCACCGGCTACCAATGGAAGTGGCGGTACGATTATCTGGGCACGGATGTGGGTTACATGAGCGAACTGGCGACGACTCAGGCTTCCGTCTACGGCCAAGCGCCCAAGACCCAGTATTACCTCGAAGAGGTCACCGAACCGGTGGTAATCCCGGTGGGCAAGAAAGTCCGCTTTCTGATCACCGGCGCCGATGTGATCCACTCCTGGTGGGTGCCGGAGCTCGGGGTCAAGAAGGATGCCATTCCCGGCTTCGTCAACGAAACCTGGGCGCTGGCCAAGCAGCCGGGTATCTATCGGGGGCGCTGCGCCGAACTCTGCGGCAAGGACCACGCCTTCATGCCGATCGTGGTCAACGCGGTTCCCGAAGCGGAGTTCAACGCCTGGCTGGCCGCCAAGCAGGCCGAAGGCGCTGCATTGCGGGAGCTGACCGAGAAGACCTTTACGCTGAACGAGCTGATGGCCAAGGGCGAGGCGGTCTACGGCCGTTCCTGCGCCAGTTGCCACGGGGCGTCTGGTGAGGGCATCCCGGGAGCCTTCCCGGCACTGAAGGGCAGCGCCATCGCCCGGGGTCCGGTGGCCAATCACCTCGATATCGTCGTCAACGGCAAGGCGGGGACGGCGATGCAGGCATTCGGTGCCCAGCTCTCCGAGGTGGATCTGGCTGCCGTCATCACCTATGAGCGCAATGCCTGGGGCAACAAGGCCGAAGACCATATCGTCCAGCCTGCGGACGTATTCCAGTTCAAGCAAGCGCGCTGAGGGAGATTCTGCTCATGGCACACGGTCCCGCAAAAGGCATTCGCCGCTGGCTGTTCGCGACCAACCACAAGGACATTGGCACCATGTACCTGTGGTTCAGTTTCGCGATGTTTCTGCTGGGCGGCTTTTTCGCGATGGTGATCCGCGCCGAGCTGTTCGAGCCCGGCATGCAGATCGTCCAGCCCGAATTCTTCAACCAGATGACCACCATGCACGGGTTGGTGATGGTGTTCGGCGCCATCATGCCGGTGTTCGTGGGGCTCGCGAACTGGATGATCCCGATGATGATCGGCGCGCCCGACATGGCGCTGCCGCGGATGAACAATCTCAGCTTCTGGATTCTGCCGTTCGGCTTCACGCTGCTCGCCGCCACCCTGTTCATGGAAGGCGGGGCGCCCAACTTCGGCTGGACCTTCTACGCGCCCCTGTCGACCACCTATGCGCCCCCGACGGTCAACTTCTTCATCTTTGGGGTCCACATCATAGGCGCCTCCTCGATCATGGGCTCGATCAACATCATCGCCACCATTCTCAATCTGCGCGCCCCCGGCATGACCCTGATGAAGATGCCGCTGTTCGCCTGGACTTGGCTGATCACCGCTTTCCTGCTGCTCGCGGTGATGCCGGTGCTGGCCGGCGCGGTCACCATGATGCTGATGGACATCAATTTCGGCACCAGCTTTTTCGATGCCGCCGGCGGCGGCGACCCGGTGCTCTTCCAGCACATCTTCTGGTTCTTCGGCCATCCCGAGGTTTACATCATCATCATCCCGGCGTTCGGGGTGATCTCGGCGATCATTCCGACCTTCTCCCGCAAGCCGCTGTTTGGGTATTCGTCGATGGTCTACGCGACCGCGGCGATCGCCTTCCTGTCGTTCATCGTCTGGGCGCACCACATGTTCACCGTGGGCATGCCCATCGCCGGCGAGCTGTACTTCATGTACGCCACCATGCTGATCGCGGTGCCCACGGGGGTGAAGGTGTTCAACTGGATCTCCACCATGTTCCGCGGCGCCATGACCTTCGAGACGCCCATGCTGTTCGCCATCGCCTTCGTGGTGCTGTTCACCCTGGGTGGCTTCACCGGGTTGATGCTGGCCATCGCCCCGGCGGATATCCAGTACCACGATTCCTACTTCGTGGTGGCGCACTTCCACTACGTGATGGTGGCCGGCGCCCTGTTCTCCAGTACCGCGGCGGTGTACTACTGGCTGCCCAAGTGGTGTGGCCGGATGTACAACGAGGCCTTGGGCAAGGTGCATTTCTGGGTCTCCTTCATCGGCTTCAACATTACTTTCTTTCCCCAGCACTTCCTGGGTCTGGCCGGCATGCCGCGCCGCTACGCGGACTACTCGCTGCAGTTCGCCGACTGGAACCTGGTGTCGAGCATCGGTGCCTTCATCTATGGTGCGTCACAGTTGCTGTTCCTCTACAACGTGATCGCCACCATCGTGGCGGGCAAGAAAGTGTCCGATCCCAAGGTCTGGGAAGGTGCCGAGGGCCTGGAGTGGACGGTGGCGACGCCCGCCCCCTACCACACCTTTTCCACGCCGCCGGCGGTGAAGTAGTCCGGTAGAGCGGCGATGGCGGACTCCCGGGTCGGAAAGACGGCACTGCGCCTGGCGCTGGCCGTGCCGGTGATGTTCGCCTTTGCGGTCTTCATCATGCCGCCGCTGTATGACGTCTTCTGTGAGGTCACCGGGATCGGCGGCAAGACGGGGGGGCCTTATGTGGCCGAGACCCCTGCGGTGGACGCGGAGCGGATGGTGAAGGTGCAGTTCGTGACCACCAACAACGGCGCCATGCCCTGGGAATTTCGCCCACCCGCGGCAGAGGTCCGCGTGCACCCCGGGGAATCGACCCGAGTGACCTTTTATGCGCGCAACCCTACCCGGGACGACATGGTGGCCCAGGCCATCCCCAGTGTGACCCCGGCCAATGCCGCGCAGTACCTGCACAAGACGGAGTGCTTCTGCTTCAACCGGCAGCCGCTCCGGGCCGGTGAGGACGCGCACATGCCGGTGGTTTTTTTCGTGGATCCGGAGTTGCCGGAAGCGGTGAGGACGATCACGCTGTCCTACACCCTGTTCGATGTCACCGACCGGCAGGCCGCCGAGGTGGCTGGCGTGACCAATTGAGCGCCGAAACCACGGGCGCGGTTATCGAGGGGAGTTGATCAAAATGGCATCCGAAAGCAGCTACTACATTCCCGAAGGCAGTTGGTTCCCGGTGGTGACCGCGACCGCGATGGGCACCATGGCGGTGGGCGCGGGCCTGGCCGTGCAGGGGTACACGGCGCTGCCGCTGCTGGCCGGGCTGGTGCTGCTGGCCGTGGTGCTGTTCTGCTGGTTCAGCACCGTGATCGACGAAAACATGCGGGGGTTGCCCAACGCCCAGGTCAAGCGTTCCTTCGTGATCGGCATGGGCTGGTTCATCTTCTCCGAAGTGATGTTCTTTGCCGCCTTTTTCGGCGCCCTGTTCTATGTGCGGATGTTCGCGGTCCCCTGGCTGGGAGGCGAGGGCGACAAAGCGATGACCAACCAACTATTGTGGCAGGGTTTCGAGGCCCAGTGGCCGCTGATGCAAACCCCCGACCAGGTGGTCGGCGGCAGCAAGTTCGTGGCGCCGCACGAGAACATGGGGTTTCCGGGCTGGGACAAGTTTTTCGGCTGGCTGCCGCTGTGGAACACGGTGATTCTGCTGAGCTCCAGTTGGACAGTGCACATCGCCCACCATGCGCTCAAGCATGACAACCGCGCGCGCTTCAACCTGTTCCTGGCGATCACGGTGGCCCTGGGACTGGCGTTCATCGCCATTCAGTACGTGGAATACCACGAGGCCTATGCCGAGATGGGCCTCACCCTGAAGTCCGGGATCTATGGCACCACTTTCTTCATGCTCACCGGTTTCCACGGCTTCCACGTCTGCCTCGGCACCTTCATGTTGCTGGTCCAGTTGCTCCGGGGTCTCAAGGGACATTTCAAGCCGGACGATCAGTTCGGCTTCGAGGCCTCCTCCTGGTACTGGCACTTCGTGGACGTGGTCTGGGTGGGCCTTTTCATTTTCGTCTACGTGCTGGGTTGATCCGGCGCCGACAGCGACGCGGAAACGGCCAGGCCTGGCCGTTTCCGCATTTTGGTGAATGCCCGAGCCGCCGGGCCTCGCCGTCAATCCGGTACCGCCGGCCTGACCTGACCGGGATGCAGCTGGCGATCCCAGGGTGCGGTGCTGTTCAACCGCCCCGACCAGAATCCCCAGACGATGCTGAGGATCAACGCCGTGGCCAGGGACACCCGGATGCCGAGGGCGTAGAGGGTCCGGCGACGGGGGCTGCCGACATCCTTGAGCAGAAATACCAGTCCCGCCGAGAGGCTGATCAACAGCCCGGCGAACAGGATTACGATGAGTGCCTTGAGCCACACGATTGGAAACCCCACGCACAGAATCGGAAATTTAACCACAGATGTCCCCAGATCCCCATCGCGAACGGGAGCGACCGCGGTTGCAATGGCAATGGAACGGCCCGCTGCTGGCCTTCTGCCTGATCGCGCTGCCGCTGACCCTGGCCGCCGGATGCTGGCAGTTGCGCCGGGCCGAGGAGAAGCGCGAGCTGTTGGCCGCGTTCGACGCCCGGGCGCAGCAGGCGCCGGTCGCCCTGGCGGAGGTCGATCCCGCTGCCGACCACCGCTACCTGCGGGTGTCGGTGGCCGGCAGGCCGGACCAGCGGCGGCAATTCCTGCTCGACAACCGGATGCGCGACGGGCGGGCCGGCTATGAGGTACTCACGCCGGTTCAGTTCGCGGAACGCCGTTGGGTATTGGTGAATCGGGGCTGGCTGCCGCGGGGTGTCGATCGTACCCGGCTGCCGGACATTCCCCGGTTGGCGGATCGGGTTGCGCTGGTCGGCCAGCTCCATCCCCTGGCATCGGGAGCGCTGGTGCTGGGGCCGGAGGACCCGGCCGCCGGTTGGCCGCAGGTCATCCAGCAGTCGGATCCACAACTGCTCGAACAGCGCCTGGGAGTCTCCCTGTTTCCCTATCAGGTGCGGTTGGAGGACAGCCCCGGCTTTGTCACCGGGTGGGTCACCACCAGTCTCTCGCCGGCGCAGCACCGGGGTTACGCGGTGCAATGGTTTGCGTTGGCGGTGGCCCTGGTCGTGCTGGGTCTGTTCGCCAACAGCAATTTGCCGGAGTGGTTGCGCTCCGTGCGGAGGCGGCGTGACGGCTGAGGCGTCGAAATGGCGGCAGCAGTTGCAGCTCTGGCTGATTCTGGGCATCACCGCGGGCGTGCTGGCGGGAGGCTTCCTGCTGCTGCCGCGGGATCAGGCCGGCAGGGCGCGGCTCCTGAGCGTGCTGGGCACCAGCAACCACGGGATCCTGTTGTCGCCGGTGGTGCCCATGGCCGGGTTGCGGTTGGTTTCGCCCGCCGGCGCGGCCGAGGACTGGAGCCGCTGGGCGCCGCACTGGCGGGTGGTGATCGCGGCGGCGATGCCCTGCGGCCAGCCCTGCCGGGAAGCACTCTACCTTACCCGGCAGGTCCATGTGCGGCTGGCGCGCAACGCCGGCCGTGTCGAGCGCGTGCTGCTGGCAGTCGACGATGCATTGGACGCCGAACTCGCAGCGCTGCTCGAGCGGGAGCATCCGCGGCTGCGGACGCTGTTGGTGGCTCCGGCGGAGTTCGCCCACTGGCCCGGCGCCGGGCAGATGCATTGGACGGACGGCGAACCGCGGATTTTCGTGGTCGACCCGCAGGGCGCCGCGATACTCTATTTCACCCTGGAACACGAGGGCGCGGATTTGCTCGAGGATCTCAACCACCTGCTCAAATATTCGCCGGAACCCTGATCATGGCCGCCGGCGTTACCGATGCGAAACCGGGCTTTCGACTGGCGCTGGCCGCGACCTGTCTGGCCTTGGTGGTCGTGGGCCTGGGCGCTTTCACGCGACTGGTCGACGCAGGTCTGGGATGTCCCGACTGGCCGGGCTGTTACGGTCATCTGCTGTGGCCGACCGCCGACCATGAGATCGCCATGGCGGACGCGCGCTTCCCCCAAGCCCCGGTGGAGACCGAAAAGACCTGGCCGGAAATGGTGCATCGCTACGCCGCCGGCACCCTGGCGCTGTGCATCGCCGGGCTGGCGTTGATCAGCTGGTGGCGCCGCGAGGATCGGGAATATCCGTTTCGACTGCCCATGCTGTTGCTGTTTCTGGTCGTCTGGCAGGCCTTGTTCGGGATGTGGACGGTGACCCTGAAACTCTGGCCCCAGGTGGTGACGCTGCACCTGCTGGGAGGGATCAGCACCCTCGCGCTGCTGTGGGTGCTGGCCTTGCGGCTGCGCAACGCGCCCTGGGTAGTGCCGGCGGCGCCCGCCGGCAGGCTCAGGCGGCTAAAGCCCTGGATGATTCTGGGCGTGGTGACCGTGTTCTGCCAGATTGCCCTCGGCGGCTGGACCAGCTCCAACTACGCCGCGCTGGCCTGTGCGGACTTCCCGACCTGCCACGGCCAGTGGTGGCCGGCGCCGGACTTCGCCAGGGGGTTCGACGTGGCGCAGGAAGTGGGTCCCAATTATCTCGGCGGCCTGCTGGAGAGCGAGGCGCGCACCGCCATCCATGTGGCGCATCGGCTCGGTGCGCTGGCCGTCACCCTGGTGTTGCTCGGCCTGGCCGCGGCGCTGCTGGCCATCGACTGGACCGGAGCGCGGCGGCTGGCGGTGGCGTTGTCCGCGGCGCTGGTGTTGCAGATCGGGCTGGGGGTGGCCAATGTCCTGCTCGCCCTCCCGCTGCCGGTGGCCGTCGCCCACAACCTGGGAGCGGCACTGCTGCTGCTGGTGCTGGTAACCTTGGCGGCCCGCACCTGGACGCTGAGAGAGAGCGATGGCGACCCATACTGAACCGGTTTCCGGGGCGCCGGGTTGGCGCGATTACCTGGAGCTGTGCAAGCCCAATGTCGTGCTGGTGATGATCGTCACCGCGCTGATCGGCATGTTCATGGCGGTGCCCGGGATGGTGCCCCTCGAGGTGCTGGTGCTCGGCAACCTGGGCATCGCCCTGTGCGCGGCCGCCGCGGCCGCCGTCAATCACCTGGTCGACCGCCACATCGACCGCAAGATGGCGCGCACCCTGCACCGCCCGGTGGCCCAGGGTCGGATCGCGCCGCTGCAGGTGATGGGCTTCGCACTGCTGCTGAGCGGTCTGGGCATGGCCATTCTGCTGCTGTGGATCAACGCCCTGACCGCCTGGCTGACGCTGGCCTCGCTGCTGGGTTACGCAGTGGTATACACGCTGTTTCTCAAACGGGCCACGCCGCAGAACATCGTCATCGGCGGGCTGGCCGGGGCGGCCCCGCCGCTGCTGGGCTGGACCGCGGTCACCGGTGCCGTGCACGGTCATGCGCTGCTGCTGGCGCTGATCATCTTCGCCTGGACGCCGCCGCACTTCTGGGCGCTTGCGCTGCACCGCAAGGAGGAATACGCCCGCGCTGGTGTCCCCATGCTGCCGGTCACCCACGGCGAGCGCTACACCAAGCTGCACATCCTGCTCTACACCATTCTCATGGTGTTGGTGACGCTGCTGCCCTACCTGACCGGGATGAGCGGCTGGCTCTATCTGCTCGGTGCGCTGGTGCTCGGGGCCGGATTCCTGTACTGGGCCGTTCGCCTGTATCGCGAGGCCGGTACTGCATTGGGGATGACCACCTTCAGGTATTCGATCATCTACCTGCTGGCGCTGTTTGCGATCATGCTCGCCGACCACCAGCTGGTCGCGCCCGCGCTGCCGGTGTGAGGTCGCGATGCGCGATGCACTGGATCCCCGGACCCGGCGCAATATCCGCATCACTGTCGCGGCCGCGCTGGTCTTCGCGCTCAGCGTGCTGGGAGCCCTGGTCCACAAGCTGTCGCAACCGCGCATCCTGAGCTCCCACGAGCTGCGCGAACAACGCGTCTATGTGCTGGATTCGCCGTCCGCGGTGCAGCCGCTGGCGCTGACCGATCATCGGGGTTCGCCGTTCACCCGCGAACGCCTGAAGGGCCACTGGACGCTGGCATTCTTCGGTTTCACCTCCTGCACCGATATCTGCGGCCCCACCATGGCGACCTTGGCCCGCATGTATCGCGAACTGAAACCCGCCGAGCAGGCGGACTTGCAGGTGCTGCTGATCACCGTCGATCCGGCCCGCGACACTCCGGAAGTGCTGGCCCAATACGTGACCGGCTTCCAGCCGGAGTTTTGGGGCCTCACCGGAGAGCCGGCGCAGCTTCGCAAGCTGGCGCTGGAGTGGCAGTCGGGATTCGAGCCGGCGACCGCGACCGGCGGCGATTACCAGGTGGAGCACAGCGGGAACCTGGTCTTGATCAATCCGGCGGGCGAACTGCACGCCTTCCTGCGGCCGCCCTTCGAGCACGGCGCATTGCGGGTGATCTGGCGCTCGCTGCGGGCGACCTACTGACCGGTTTCCCCGCCGCCGGCGGCGACACCCGCCACCGCCAGCATCCGCGATCGTGCGGCGCGCCAGCGCAGTGCCCGAACCTCGCGGTACTCGGGAGAATCATGCCAGGCCCGGGCCCGCTCCAGGGACTCGAACTCCAGGATCACCAGGCGCTGCGGCCGCCAGTCGCCCTCCAGGCTCGCGGTCTCGCCGCCCCGGGCGAGGTAGCGGCCGCCGTAGGCCGCCACCGTGGCCGGCGCCAACTGCTTGTAGCGCTCGTACAGTGCGGCGTCAGCGATTTCGATCTCGACGATCACATAGGCCGTCATGGCGGATCTCCGCGCGGGGAAAACCGCATGGTTTCCCGATTGCCCGGCCGGCGCAAGCCGCGGCCATGCGCTTTGGCTGCGCTTGTTGCCCCACCGCCCCTTGGCTACCATGGGCGCCCGCGATCGACGCCCTGGTTTCCATGTCTCTGTTCGATTTCGCCCCCGGCCGGGAGGGTTACTACGGCGCCTACGGCGGCTGCTTTTTGCCGGAGATCCTGACCTCGACCATCGAGGAGCTGCGCGCATGCTTTCGCGCCTGCAAGGCCGATCCGGAATTCTGGCGGGAATTCACCGCACTGATGCAAGCCTATTCGGGACGACCGACCCCGGTGACCCATCTGGAGAACCTGAGCCGCCACCTGGGCGGGGCGCAGATCTATGTCAAGCGCGAGGACCTCAACCACACCGGCTCGCACAAGATCAACAATGTGATGGGCCAGGGCCTGGTGTGCAGGCGGCTCGGCAAGACCCGGGTGATCGCCGAGACCGGCGCCGGCCAGCACGGCTTCGCCACCGCCACCATGGCCGCGCGCTTCGGCTTCAGATGCAGGATCTACATGGGCGCGGTGGACGTCGCCCGCCAACGCCCCAATGTGTTCTGGATGGAGAACCTCGGCGCCGAGGTGGTTGCGGTGGAGGACGGCCAGCGCACCCTCAAGGATGCCATCAACGAATGCCTGCGCGACTGGGTGACCAACATGGCCGACACCCACTATGTGCTCGGCACCGCCTGCGGCCCGCATCCCTTCCCGGAGATGGTCAGCTTTTTCCAGTCGATCATCGGCAGCGAGGCGCGCGAGCAGCTTCGCGAACTCACCGGCAGGCTGCCGGACCGGGTCTATGCCTGCGTGGGCGGCGGCTCCAACGCCATCGGCATCTTCCAGGGCTTTCTCGACGACCCGCAGGTCGAGCTGGTGGGCTGTGAAGCGGGCGGCTTCGGGCCGGGCGCCGGCGGCCATGCGTCGCGGCTGGCCTACCGCGACGCCAGCTTGGGTGTCGCCCAGGGCTACAAGACCTATTTTTTGCAGAATGAGGACGGCAACATGCTGGAGACCCACTCCATCGCCGCCGGCCTCGACTACATCGGCGTCAATCCGATCCTCGCCTACCTGTGGGAACAGCAGCGGGTCCGGTTCGAGGCGGCCACCGACGACGAGGTGCGCGAGGCGCTCAAGCTGGTGATGCGCACCGAGGGCCTGATTCCGGCGCTGGAGAGCACGCATGCCTTCGCGCGCGCCATCGCCGAGGCGCCCGCGATGGCGCGCGATGAAATCATTCTGATCAATCAGTCCGGGCGCGGCGACAAGGATATCTTCACCGTGGCCGACGCCATCGACGATCGCGCCTGGAAGCAGTTCATTCGCACCAAGGCGGCGCAATATGGCGCTTGAAGCCTATCTGCGCGAACGCCTGGTTCGCAAACCCCTGCTGGTCATGACCCATGTGGTGTGCGGTTATCCGTCGTTCGAGGACAACCTGCGCGCGCTGGAGGTGATGGCCGAGTTCGACGTCGACCTGGTCGAGTTGCAATTTCCCTTTTCGGAGCCTTCGGCGGACGGGCCGAGGTTCGTGCACGCCAACCAGGTGGCCATCGAGCGGGGTACCCATACCCGGGACTGCTTCGCGTTCATGGCCCGCGCCGCCCGGCGGTTTCCGTTCAGGCTGCTGATGATGGGTTACTACAATACGGTGTTCAAAATGGGCGAGGCCGCCTTCGTCGAGCGGCTCGCCGCCGCCGGGGGCAGCGGCATGATCGTCCCGGACCTGCCGCTGGAAGAGGCCGGAACGCTGCGCCGCCTGGCCGCCGAGCGCGATCTGGATCCCATCCTGTTGATGGCGCCCACCAACACCGATGCCCGCCTGGCGCAGTTGGGCGAGGCGGCCCGGGGCTTCGTCTACGCGGTAGCGCGCAAAGGGGTGACCGGCAGCAAGACCGCCATGGACGAGGATCTCGAGGCCTTCATCGGCCGTTGCCGCCGCGCCACCAGGGTGCCGGTGGGTGTCGGCTTCGGCATCGGCAGCCGCTCCGATATGGAATTTCTGCGGGGGCGGGCGGACATCGCCATCATCGGCACCGCGGCGCTCGCGGCCTGGGAAGACGGCGGCGAATCCGGGTTGCGCGCGTTTCTCTCCGGGCTGCTGGGCGCGCCTCAGGGCCAGGGCGCGTAGCGGCCGGTCAGCTCCAGGGCCTCGGCCACCGGCCGGCAGGCGATGCGGCTGGCGATCACATTGACGCCCTTGGCGAAGCCCGCGTCGGCGCGCAGGGCGTCCAGCCCTTGCCGGGCCAGGCGTTGCACATAGGGCAGGGTCGCCTCGGTCAGCGCCAGGGTCGAGAGGCGCGGATAGGCGCCGGGCATATTGGCCACGCAATAATGAATCACGCCGTGGCGCTCGAATACCGGATCGTGGTGGGTGGTGGGGCGGGAGGTCTCCACGCAACCCCCCTGGTCGATGCTGACATCCACGATGACAGCCCCCGGGGCCATTGTCTGCACCATGCGTTCGCTGATCACCCAGGGGGCCCGCGCCCCGTGCACCAACACCGCGCCGACCACCAGATCGGCGTCGGGGATTTCCCGGGCAATGGTCTCTGGCGTCGATTCCGCCCAGCGAAACTCGGCCTCGATGAACCTTGCCAGCTCTTCCGGGGTGACCCTGTCCCGGCGGCCCAGCACCAGGGTCTCGGCGCCCAGCCGGGCGGCCATCCGTGCACTGTGGCGGCCGACCACACCGTCGCCGATCACCACCACCTTGCCGAACCGGCGATCGAACAGGCGTCCGGGCAGCAGGCCGCGGCCGCCCGCCGGGCGCGCCAGGTGGTAGGCGCCCATGGTGATCGCCATGTTGCCGGCCACTGCGCTCATCGGCGCGAGCAGCGGCAGCCGACCGTCGGTGTCTTCCACGGTCTCGTAGGCGATGGCGGTGGTGCCGCTGTCGAGCAGGGCCAGGGTCAGGTTCGGGTCGGCACCCGCCAGATGCAGGTAGGTGAACAGCATCTGCTGGCCAAACAGTGGGTACTCTTCGGCAATCGGCTCCTTGACCTTGATCACCAGGTCGGTCTGCCAGGCGGCCTCCCGCTGCACGGTGTCGGCGCCGGCCGCGCGGTAGTCTGCATCGCTGAAACCGGCGCCTGCGCCGGCCCCGGTTTCGACCAGGACGCGGTGTCCTGCAGCCACCAGCGCCATTGCCCCGGCCGGGCTCAGCGCCACTCGGTATTCGTCGGGTTTGCGTTCCCTGGGTACGCCGATCCGCATCGCCTGGCCACTCCCACATCTGCGAAGCCGGGGGCTGACATCCAGAGCTTAGCGGGCGTATCGGCGGCGTCAACGGGAAACCGGCGGCGGCGTTTTCGGTCGAGAGCAGTCCGGGCAGGGGAGGTGGCAGGTGCAGCTGGGGACGCAGTGGAGCGCGGCGGGGCGCGTGGCGCTGGTACTGGCATGCGCCTTGGTGCTGGCAGCCTGCGCCGGGCACCGCTACCGCTCCGGTGACGTGATCGTCGATACGCAGGGGGTGGACATGCACGCCTACCATCACGACCTCGAGGAATGCCGGGCCTATGCCGACCAGGTCGGGGTGGGACGCCGCGCCGCCGGGGGCGCCCTGGCCGGCGCGGTGATCGGTGGTGCCGTGGGCGCCATCGCCGGCGACAGCGATACCGCGGAGCGGACCGCCGGAGTCGGCGGCGTGGTCGGGGGCACCAAGGGGACCGCCTCCGGCTTGCGCGAGCGCGATCGGGTGGTGAAGAACTGCCTGCGCGGCCGCGGCTACCGGGTGCTGAATTGAAGGGGCCCAGGGGTAAGAGGTGGCGCTGTGGTCATCAACCGCAGCTTGAGCGGCTTCGGTTGGGCGGGTAGAGTCGGGCGACGACTTTCGATCCCCTCTACCCTCTCACTCAAGGAGCATTGCGATGGACGTCGGTATCCTGAGCGTCTTTCAGGCCGGTCTGGGTCAGAACCTGACCGACTGGGAGATTTACAAGCGCAACCTGCGCATCTGCGATCTGGTCGAGCCGCTGGGTTTCGATTCCCTGTGGGCCGCTGAGCATCACTTCACCGATTACACCATGTGCCCGAGCGTCACCGAGTTTCTCGCCTACATGGCGGGGCGCACCCAGCGCATCAGGTTGGGCACCGCGGTGCTGATCCTCCCCTGGCACAAGGATCCGGGGCGCACCGCGGTGGAGATGGCGATGCTCGACAACCTCTCCGACGGGCGTGCCCTGATGGGCTTTGGCCGCGGCATCGGCCGGGTGGAGTACGACGGCTTCGGCATTCCCATGGAGGAATCCCGGGCGCGCTTCGACGAGGCCGCACAGATCATCATCCAGGGGCTGGAGACCGGTTTCATCGAGTTCGATGGCCAGTTCTTCAAGCAGGAGCGGCGCGAACTGCGGCCGCGTCCGTTCAAGTCGTTCAAGGAGCGCCTGTACATGGCCTGCCAGTCGCCGGACTCGGCCGACGTGGTGGCGGATCTCGGCGCCACCATGATGATTTTCGCCATTTCACCCTGGGAGACCCGGGCCAGGGACGTGGAGCGCTATCGGGCGCGGTTTCGCCAGGTGCAGGGCCGGGAGCCGCCGCCGATTGTCGCCAATATCTTCTGCGTGTGCGACGACGACCCCAACCGCGCTGACGAAATGGCCCACAAGCACATGCACGATTACTGGATTTCCGCCCTCGACCACTACGAGATGGACGGTACCCACTTCAGCGGCAAGCAGGTCTACGACTACTATGCGCGCAGCGCCGCCATCATGCGCGATCGCGGCCGCGAGTCGGTGGCCGAACTGTTCACCAACAACCAGGTGCACGGCACTCCGGACCGGATTCTGCGCCGGCTGGAGGAGATCCGGGCTCTGGCCGGGCCCATGCACCTCAACGTATCCTTCAGCTACGGTGGCATGCCCTTCGACTACGCCGAGCGCAGCATGCGCCTGTTCAGTCGCGAGGTGCTGCCGGAACTGCGCCAGTGGGCCTGCGAGCCGCCGGGCCGGCAGAGTCGCGCCAGCGCCTGATTGGGGTTGATCGGCGGACCCTCCCCGGACCGCGGCGGGGGACAGGGGCCGGGATCGGCCGTCAGGGTGCCGATCCCGGCGTCGCTGCGCCGCGGCACGCCTCGCCACCCTCCTGGGCTGGAACCAATCCCGGGATTTGAGTCCCTCTTTATCCGGCCCGTTGCACTGGATTTTTGTCAGGGGAATCGATTTAATTGAACAAACATAATTTCCAGTAATGATGAATTGGGCTGATCAATAACTTCGGGGGATATCATGGCCGATTTCGATACCATCATCAGGGGCGGGACCATCGTCGATGGCACCCGTCATCGGGAGCGTTTTGTCGGAGATCTGGGCATCAAGGGCGGTCTGATCGCAGCGATCACGGGCGCCGGCGGCCTGTCTGGGCGGAGCGCCGACAAGATCATCGATGCCGAGGGGCTGGTCGTCGCGCCGGGCTTTGTCGATCTGCATACCCACTACGACGGCCAGATCCTCTGGGATCCCTACGCGAGCTGTTCAAGCTGGCATGGGGTGACATCCGTGGCCATTGGCAACTGCGGTTTCGGATTCGCGCCGACTCATCCCGAGCAGCGCGAGCGCATGATGCTGTCGATGGAGCGGGTGGAAGCCATTCCCCTCGCCACCATGAAAGCCGGCATGGATTGGGACTGGGAGACCTTCCCGCAATGGCTCGACTCCCTTGAGCGCCGTCCCAAGGGGATCAACGTGATGAGCTTCGTCCCGCTCAATCCCCTGATGATCTACGTGATGGGCGTGGATGCAGCCAAGACGCGTGACCCTGACGAGCGTGAACTGAAAGAAATGCTGCGGTTGATGGAGGAGTCCCTCGACGCCGGCGGCGTCGGTTTTTCCATGCAGCGTTTGGGCGATGGTTTTACCTCCGTGCAGCGCGACTATGACGGCACCCCGATGCCGACGGACACCATGTCCGACGAGCTCTGCCTGGCTTTCGCGCGCATCCTGAAGCGGCGCGGTCAGGGTTTCATCCAGCTGACCCAGGCCAAGAACGAATTCACTGCCGATCTCGATTTCGGCCTCAAACTGGCGGAAGCTTCCGATGCCCCAGTGCTGTGGAACGCCGTCCAGGTCAACGAGCGCCATCCCCACCAGCATCGCCGCATGCTCAAGTGGGTCAACGAGGCGCGCGAGAAAGGGCTCAAAATCTGGATGCAGGCGATCACCACGCCCAACGACATGCGCTTCAAGCTGGACAACTTCAATTTGTTCGACGGCAACGGCGCCTGGCGCGATGTCACCATCGGCGATGTTCCGACCCGCATCCGCAAGATGCAGGATCCGAAGTTGCGTGAAGCGGTGCGTCACGACTATGACTTTGGCAGTGCGCCGTTCGTCAGTGGCCCGATCGCGGAAATCGTCGTGGACTCGGTCGCCAATCCGGAAAACCGGAAATATGTAGGCCTGACCATTGCCCAGTTGGGTGTGGCCATGAATCGCCACCCGGCCGACGCGATGCTTGATCTCGCCATCAGCGAGCAGTTGCAGACGGTCTTTTATGTGGTGCCCTTTAACTATCGCAAAGATCTGCTCGACGAAATTCTCCAGAACGAATGGACCGTTCCCGGCGTATCGGATGGCGGTGCCCACACCAAATTTCTCAACTTTGGCCGTTATCCGACCAACATGCTTCAGGACCTGGTGCGCGAGCGTGGGTCCTATACGCTCGAAGAAGCGCATTACCGGCTGGCCGCACTGCCCGCGATGGCGGCGGGTTTCAGTGATCGGGGTACGCTTGAAGTCGGCCGAGCCGCTGATATCGTGGTCTACGACTACGAGAATTTGCGGATGCTGCCCGCCGAGATCGTCCATGATCTGCCGGGCAACGAGTGGCGCTATGTCGAAAAAGCCGAAGGCTACCGCTATACCATCGTCAATGGCGAGGTAACCTTTGTCGACGGCGTCTGCACCGGCGCTGTTCCGGGCAAGTTGCTGCGGCACGGGAAGGCTGCGGATATGTCGAGCGCTGCCTGATCCCGGTTTCAACGGGGGATCGGCGAGGCCGGGGCGCAAGCTCCGGCCTTTTTCGCTGCCTGATGGGGCGGGGCGTGCGGTTGCTTCGGGTCCAGGCATCCCATAGAATCGCCGTCCGCTTTTGCCTGTGCCGCGCTGGCGTAGCTCAGTTGGTAGAGCAGCTGACTTGTAATCAGCAGGTCGGGGGTTCGACTCCTCTCGCCAGCTCCAGGGCCGGCGGGGCCGGGAGCCGCTTGGCTGTTGACAACTGGGGGGCAATGGTACAGAGTACCCCGCTTTTTCCGGAGGGGTTCCCGAGTGGCCAAAGGGATCAGACTGTAAATCTGACGCGCAAGCTTCGGTGGTTCGAATCCACCCCCCTCCACCAAAGTGAATGCGAACCCTGGGCTCGGCCCGGGCGAGGCGGATCCGGGTCGCCCGACCTGCGCGTCGGACGGGCAGTGGGTCGGTTCGCGCGGGTATAGTTCAGTGGTAGAACCTCAGCCTTCCAAGCTGATGATGCGGGTTCGATTCCCGCTACCCGCTCCAAGTGTCAGAAGAGGATTTTCAGGTCACAGGGTTTGGCTCATATAGCTCAGTCGGTAGAGCACTTCCTTGGTAAGGAAGAGGTCACCGGTTCGAATCCGGTTATGAGCTCCACTATGACGCCGGGCGCCGAGCAGCGGGGCCGCGCGGCGTTTTTTGACGTTTCGCCATTCGTTTCGCAAACAGGGCCAATGCCGGGAGATACACACTATGGCAAAGGAAAAATTCGAGCGTATCAAGCCGCACGTGAATGTGGGGACGATTGGTCATGTGGACCATGGGAAGACGACGCTGACGGCGGCGTTGACGCGGGTGTGTGCGGAGACGTGGGGCGGGACGGCGGTGCCGTTTGATGGGATTGACAATGCGCCGGAGGAGCGGGAGCGGGGGATTACGATTGCGACGGCGCACGTGGAGTATGAGTCGTCGAAGCGTCACTATGCGCATGTGGACTGTCCTGGGCATGCGGATTATGTGAAGAACATGATCACGGGAGCGGCGCAGATGGACGGGGCGATTTTGGTGTGTTCGGCGGCGGACGGTCCGATGCCGCAGACGCGGGAGCATATTTTGCTGTCGCGGCAGGTAGGGGTTCCGTACATTGTGGTGTTTTTGAACAAGGCGGACATGGTGGACGACGCGGAGCTTCTGGAGCTGGTGGAGATGGAGGTTCGGGAGCTGCTGGACAAGTATGATTTTCCGGGGGATGACACGCCGATTGTGGTGGGTTCGGCGCTGATGGCGCTGGAGGGACGGGACGACAATGGGCTGGGCACCACGGCGGTGAAGAAGCTGGTGGAGACGCTGGACGAGTACATTCCGGAGCCGGAGCGGGCGATTGACGGGGCGTTTTTGATGCCGATCGAGGATGTGTTCTCGATTTCGGGTCGTGGCACGGTGGTGACGGGCCGGGTGGAGCGGGGGATCGTCAAGGTGGGGGATGAGCTGGAGATTGTGGGGATCCGGCCGACGGCCAAGACGGTGTGCACTGGGGTGGAGATGTTCCGCAAGCTGCTGGACGAGGGTCGGGCAGGGGAGAACATTGGGGTATTGCTGCGCGGGACCAAGCGCGATGATGTGGAGCGGGGTCAGGTGCTGGCGAAGCCAGGAAGCATCACGCCGCACACCAAGTTCGAGGCGGAGGTGTATGTGCTGTCGAAGGACGAGGGTGGTCGTCACACGCCGTTTTTCAAGGGTTACCGGCCGCAGTTTTACTTTCGGACGACGGACGTGACGGGAGCGGTGGAGTTGCCGGAGGGTGTGGAGATGGTGATGCCTGGGGACAATGTGCAGATGGTGGTGACGCTGATTGCGCCGATTGCGATGGAGGACGGGCTGCGGTTTGCGATCCGCGAGGGTGGTCGCACCGTGGGCGCCGGCGTGGTCGCCAAGGTCATCGAGTGATCCGACGGTTGGCGCAGGTCGCATGACGATTCCTGGATACAGGCCAGTAGTTCAATTGGTAGAGCACCGGTCTCCAAAACCGGGGGTTGGGGGTTCGAGTCCCTCCTGGCCTGCCAGCATTCACCCACAGCCAAACCTGGCGTTGCGTAACCCAAAGAGCCGGACATGGCGGTGAGTGGATCCAAGCAGGATTCTCAGGGCAGCAGTGCGCAGGACCGGTTGAAATGGCTGGTGGTCGCCCTGCTGCTGGGCGGGGCCATTTACGGCAATTTCCACTTTGGTGGGTGGCCGCTCCTGTACCGGGTGCTGGGTCTGGTGGCGATTACCGGTGTCGCGGTGGCCATCGCTGCCCAGACTGCGCGCGGAGCCGCCTTGTGGGAACT
Source organism: Pseudomonadota bacterium (assembly GCA_049325095.1). Classification (GTDB taxonomy): domain Bacteria; phylum Pseudomonadota; class Gammaproteobacteria; order Pseudomonadales; family Porticoccaceae; genus JAGPUQ01. The sequence continues at coordinate 231,152 of JBMOPO010000032.1, forward strand.
GCTCAAGGGCGCCAACATGGAGCGTCGGCGGGTGGTGTGGCCCAATCGGCAGGAGCGCAATCAGACCACCTTGGTGGTGCTGGGGTTCATTCTGATCATGGCCCTGCTGCTGTGGGGCTTGGATTCGCTGTTCGGTTGGCTCGTCTCTCTGATCATGGGCTAGGTGGGCTGATGTCATCGAAGCGTTGGTATGTCGTGCACGCGTACTCCGGCCATGAGAAGAAGGTGGCCGCGGCGCTGCGCGAACGCATTGCCCGAGCCGGAATGCAGGAGTTCTTCGGTGATATCCTGGTGCCTATTGAAGAGGTCGTCGAGATGCGTGGCGGCCAAAAGCGCAAGAGCGAGCGAAAGTTTTTCCCCGGCTATGTTCTGGTGCAGATGGAGCTCAACGACGAGACTTGGCACTTGGTCAAGGAGACCCCGCGGGTCATGGGTTTCATCGGCGGCAAGGCTGACAAACCAGCGCCGATCACCGATCGTGAGGCCGCCGCCATCCTGCGCCAGGTGCAGGATTCCGAGGAGAAGCCGCGACCCAAAACGGTGTTCGAGCCCGGTGAACTGGTGCGCGTGGTAGATGGACCCTTCAATGACTTCAGCGCCACTGTGGAGGAAGTCAATTACGAAAAGAACCGGCTGCGGGTGGCGGTCATGATTTTTGGTCGCTCGACTCCGGTCGAGCTCGAATTCAATCAGGTCGAAAAGGCCTGACTCAACCTAGGGGAGCCGGTGACGGGAGCGATCGGTCGCGCCCCGAGGCGTTCGAACCCAGAGGAGCTGTGCAGTGGCAAAGAAAATCGAAGCCTATGTCAGGCTGCAGGTAAAGGCCGGTCAAGCCAACCCCAGCCCTCCCGTCGGCCCGGCACTGGGCCAGCGCGGGGTCAATATCATGGAGTTCTGCAAGGCCTTCAATGCCCAAACCCAGGGCATGGAGGCAGGATTGCCGATCCCGGTGGTGATCACGGTCTACAGCGACCGCAGTTTCACCTTTGTCATGAAAACGCCGCCGGCATCCGTATTGCTGCGCAAGGCGGCCGGCATCGAGAGTGGCAGTGCGCGCCCCAACACCCAAAAGGTGGGCAAGGTTACCTTGGCTCAGATAAAGGACATCGCCACCCAAAAGAGCCCGGACCTGACCGCGGCAAGCCTGGACGCGGCGGTGCGCACCATTGCCGGGACCGCCCGCTCCATGGGCCTTGAAGTGGAGGGTGTATGATGGCCCGCCTTTCCAAACGGCAGCGGATCATTCGGGAACGGGTTCAGCCCGGAAGGCTCTACCCCATCGAGGAGGCGGTGCAGTTGTTGCAGGGCCTTCCCCCGGCCAGGTTCACCGAGACGGTGGAGGTGGCGATCAATTTGGGGGTGGACCCCCGCAAATCCGACCAGGCGGTTCGAGGGGCATCTACCCTGCCCCACGGCACGGGCAAGACCGTGCGCGTGGCCGTGTTTGCCCAAGGGGCGGCGGCCGAGGCTGCCAAAGCGGCCGGGGCCGACCTGGTGGGCATGGAGGATCTGGCGGAGCGGATCAAAGGTGGAGAGATGGACTTTGGCGTGGTCATTGCCAGTCCCGACGCCATGCGCGTGGTCGGCCAGCTCGGACAGATTCTCGGGCCGCGGGGTCTGATGCCCAACCCCAAGACGGGTACCGTGACCCCGGATGTCGCGACCGCCGTAAAGAACGCCAAGGCCGGTCAGGTACGCTTTCGCGCCGACCGCAATGGCATCATCCACGGCGGAATCGGCAGCGTGCGATTTGAAGCGACCGCGCTCAAGGAGAACATCGAGGCCCTGCTCGCCGATCTGGTCAAGGTAAAGCCTCCCTCGGCGAAAGGTGTATATGTAAAGAAGGTGACCGTGTCGACCACCATGGGCCCCGGGCTCCAGGTCGATCTGTCATCACTGGCGTATTGACACGACTTTGGGGTCAGGGGGTCGTAGATTCCCCTCGGCCGTTAAAGACCGCTGGTGCCCGGCAGGGCTTAAGGGAATTCGCTCAATTGCAGCGGATTCCGCCCGCGTAGACGGTGTGACCCAATTCAGTTTGCCGACTGGATTAGTCCACCCACAAGTTGTCGGCTGTGGCCGGCAGTTGACCGGCCTCGAAGCCGGTTGAGTCCAGGAGGAGACCTGATGGCATTGCGTCTTGAAGAAAAGATGGCGATTGTCGCCAGTGTTAACCAGACGGCCAGCTCCGCACTGTCCCTGGTGGTTGCCGATGCCCGTGGAGTCAATGTCACAGACATCACCGCATTGCGCAAACAGGCCAGGGAGCAGGGAGTCAGCCTGCGGGTGATCAAAAATTCGCTGGCGCGACGCGCATTCAAGGGCACCGAATTCGAGTGCCTGGAAGGGGAGCTGACGGGGCCTTCGCTGTACGGGTTTTCCATGGAGGATCCCGGTGCGGCGGCGCGCCTGTTCAAGGAGTTTGCGAAGCAAAACGCCGCGTTCGACATCAAGGTGTTGTCGATTGGAGGACAGGTTCTGGATGGCACCAGGATCGACGTGCTGGCCACGCTGCCGACGCGCGAACAGGCGCTGGCCCAGCTGGCCGCTGTGCTGATCGCCCCGATCACCAAGCTGGTGCGTACCTTCAACGAGGTGCCGGCCAAGATCACCCGTGTGATGGCGGCAGTGCGCGATCAAAAGCGGGACGCCGCCTAGCCGTTGGGCGCCCATCTATTCACAATTTCGTGTAAGGAGAGTAGGAGCATGGCTCTGTCCAAAGAAGATATTCTCAACGCCATCGCCGAAATGAGCGTGATGGAAGTAGTGGAATTGGTTTCCGCCATGGAAGAGAAATTCGGTGTTTCCGCCCAGGCCGCTGTGGCGGTAGCCGCTCCGGTCGCCGCCGGGGGTGATGCCGGTGCTGCCGCCGAGGAAAAAACCGAGTTCGACATCGTTCTGGCCAGCACAGGCGACAAAAAGGTGAACGTGATCAAGGCGGTGCGCGCGATCACCGGATTGGGCCTGAAAGAGGCCAAGGACCTGGTCGACGGCGCTCCGGCCACCGTCAAGGAGGGGGTGTCCAAGGCCGAGGCGGAAGATGCCAAGAAGCAACTCGAAGAAGCGGGCGCCACTGTCGAGCTCAAGTAAGTTTGGCCAGACCGACGCCGATAGTGCGGCGTCTGCCCAATCGTCCGAAGGCTGACGGGCCTGCCCGTCGGCCTTTTGCCGCTTTCGGGCCTGGCATGGCGCCAGGTTTGGAGTTGGCGCAGCAACCATGTTCGAGTGAACCTGCCGGGGAGCGTCGATGATCTATTCATTCACCGAAAAGAAAAGGATTCGCAAGGATTTCAGCAAGTTGCCTGAAGTCATGGAGCAGCCCTATCTGCTGGCGATTCAACTGGACTCCTACCGGAAGTTTACCCAATCCGACGTCCCGCCCGAGCGGCGCGCCAACACCGGGCTGCACGCGGCCTTCAATTCGGTATTCCCGATCGAGAGTTATTCCGGCAACGCGCGGCTGGAGTATGTCGACTACGTGCTCGGCAAGTCGGTGTTCGACGTCGAGGAATGCAAGCTGCGCGGCGCTACCTATGCAGCGCCCCTGCGGGTACGGGTGCGGCTGGTGCTGATCGACAAGGATTCCCCCAACAAGGCCATCAAGGATATCAAGGAGCAGCAGGTATACCTGGGCGAAATCCCGCTGATGACGGAAAACGGTACCTTCATCGTCAATGGTACCGAGCGCGTGATCGTGTCGCAGTTGCATCGCTCTCCAGGAGTGTTCTTCGATCACGACAAGGGCAAGACCCATTCCTCCGGCAAGCTGCTGTTTTCCGCTCGCATCATCCCCTACCGCGGGTCCTGGCTCGATTTCGAATTCGACCCCAAGGATCTGCTGTACGTGCGGATCGATCGGCGTCGCAAGTTGCCGGCCACGGTCCTGCTGCGCGCAATGGGCATGACCACCGAGGAAATGCTGAATTCCTTCTACGAAATCAACCGCTTTCACCGCGACGCGGACGGCAGCTATCGGTACGATCTGGTGCCCGCCAGGCTGCGCGGCGACATTGCGAGTTTCGACATCCGAGGCAAGGGCGGCAAACTGGTGGTCGAGCAGGGTCGGCGGATCACTGCGCGCCACATTCGTGAACTCGAAAATGCCGGGATTTCGCAGTTGGAAGTGCCGCGCGAGTATCTGGTCGGGCGCAGTCTGGCGCGGGATGTCGTCGACCCGGAAACCGGGGAGGTCCTGCTTCCCTGCAACACCGCCCTGACCGCGGCCGATCTGGCCAGGATCGAAGCGGCGGGCCTGGACACGATCGATACCATCTACACCAATGATATCGACCAGGGCCCGTTCCTGTCGGAAACGCTGCGCGTTGACGCCACTCGCAGCCAAATGGATGCGCTTGTGGAGATCTACCGCATGATGCGTCCCGGCGAGCCGCCCACCAAGGAGTCGGCGGAAACCCTGTTCAACAATCTGTTTTTTTCCGCGGATCGCTACGACCTGTCCGCGGTGGGGCGGATGAAATTCAACCGCCGGCTGGGACGCGAAGCCGTGGAGGGCCCCGGCACGCTGACCGACGAAGATATCATCGATGTGTTGCGCATGTTGATCGATATCCGCAATGGCCGCGGTACGGTCGACGACATCGACCACCTGGGCAACCGGCGCGTGCGCTCGGTGGGCGAAATGGCCGAGAACCAGTTCCGCATCGGTCTGGTGCGCGTAGAGCGGGCGGTCAAGGAACGTCTGTCGGTGGCGGAGTCCGAAGGGTTGATGCCGCAGGACATGGTCAATGCCAAACCCGTGGCGGCCGCCATGAAGGAGTTCTTCGGCTCAAGCCAGTTGTCCCAGTTCATGGACCAGAACAACCCCCTGTCGGAGGTTACCCACAAGCGCCGGGTGTCCGCCCTGGGCCCGGGTGGTCTGACCCGCGAGCGGGCCGGCTTCGAGGTGCGTGATGTGCACCCGACCCATTACGGCCGGGTGTGTCCCATCGAAACCCCGGAGGGTCCCAACATCGGTCTGATCAACTCGCTGGCCAACTATGCCCGCACCAATGAATACGGCTTCCTGGAAACCCCCTATCGCAAGGTGATCGACGGCCGGGTCAGCGACCGGATCGAATATCTTTCGGCGATCAACGAGGCCGAACACGTCATCGCCCAGGCTTCCGCCAAGGTGAACGACCGTGGCGAGTTTCTCGAGGAGCTGGTGTCGGTACGGCACGGTGGCGAATCCACGATGAAGTCGCCCAGCGAAGTCGAGTACGTCGATGTTTCTCCGCGCCAGGTCGTCTCGGTGGCGGCGTCCCTGATCCCGTTTCTCGAACACGACGACGCCAACCGCGCACTGATGGGCTCGAACATGCAGCGCCAGGCGGTGCCCACATTGCGGTCGGAAAAACCCTTGGTGGGAACCGGGATGGAGCGCATCGTTGCCCGCGACTCCGGGGTCTGTGTGGTAGCCCGTCGGGGCGGAGTGGTCGAAAGCGCCGACGCCGCACGGATCGTGGTGCGGGTGGCAGAAGAGGAAGTCGCCGCCGATGATGCGGGGGTCGATATCTACAAACTGGTGAAGTACACGCGATCCAACCAGAACACCTGCATCAACCAGCGCACCATCGTGCAGCAGGGCGATGTGGTGGCGCGTGGCGATATCCTCGCCGACGGCCCGTCGGTGGACTTGGGGGAGTTGGCGCTGGGGCAGAACATGCGCATCGCGTTCATGCCCTGGAACGGCTACAACTTCGAGGATTCCATCCTCATTTCCGAGCGTGTGGTGGCGGAAGACCGGTTCACCACCATCCACATCCAGGAGCTGAGTTGTGTGGCCCGTGATACCAAGCTAGGGCCCGAAGAGATCACCGCGGACATTCCCAACATCGGCGATGCGGCGTTGCGGCGGCTGGACGAATCGGGGATCGTCTACATCGGCGCCGAGGTCAATGCCGGTGACATCCTGGTGGGCAAGGTGACGCCCAAGGGCGAAACCCAACTCACTCCCGAGGAAAAGCTGCTGCGGGCGATCTTTGGCGAGAAAGCCAGCGACGTCAAGGACACCTCGCTGCGGGTGCCCAGCGCGACCAAGGGCACGGTCATCGATGTCCAGGTATTCACCCGCGACGGGCTCGAAAAGGACGCGCGGGCGCTGCAGATCGAAAAAGCGGAACTGGATCGATTCCGCCAGGACCTCAACGACGAATATCGTATCGTCGAAAACGCGATCTTTGCCCGCCTCCGCTCGGCGTTGGTCGGCAAGGCCGTGGTTCGGGCGCCGGGACTCAAGAAGGGCGAGCCGCTCAGCGCCGGGGTGGCGGCGGACCTCGATCACGACAAATGGTTCAAGCTGCGCATGGAAGATCCGGCGCTGAACGACCTGCTCGCCGATGCCGAACGACAGCTGCTCGAGCGCCGGCGCCTGTTGGATGAGCGGTTCGAGGAGAAGAAGCGCAAGGTCGGTACCGGCGATGATCTCGCCCCCGGGGTACTCAAGATCGTCAAGGTGTACCTGGCCGTCAAGCGCCGCATCCAGCCCGGCGACAAGATGGCCGGCCGGCACGGCAACAAGGGGGTGATCTCCGCGATCATGCCGGTAGAAGACATGCCCTACGACGAAAACGGTGTGCCCGTCGATATCGTGCTCAATCCGCTCGGAGTGCCCTCGCGGATGAATGTGGGACAGATCCTCGAAACCCACCTGGGGTTGGCCGCCAAGGGCCTGGGCGACAAGATCGACGCCATGATCCGGGCCCAGCGGAGCGTGGCCGAGCTGCGCGGATTTCTGCAGCAGATCTATGATGCCGGTGGCGGATTCGCCAATGTCGAACTCGATGGTCTCAGTGACCAGGAGATCGTCGCCCTGGCCCGCAATCTCATTGGCGGAGTGCCGATGGCCACGCCCGTGTTCGATGGTGCGCGCGAAGAAGAAATCAAGGAGCTGCTGCGACTCGCCGAGCTGCCCGAAAGTGGCCAGATGACCCTGTTCGACGGCCGCACCGGGGACCCGTTCAGCCGCCCGGTGACCGTCGGTTATATGTACATGCTCAAACTCAATCACCTGGTGGATGACAAGATGCATGCCCGTTCCACCGGCTCCTACAGTCTGGTGACCCAGCAGCCCCTCGGTGGGAAGGCGCAGTTCGGTGGTCAGCGCTTCGGGGAAATGGAGGTCTGGGCACTCGAGGCCTATGGCGCTTCCTACACCCTCCAGGAGATGCTCACCGTCAAGTCGGATGACGTCAACGGTCGTACCAAGATGTACAAGAACATCGTCGACGGCGATCACCGCATGGAGCCCGGAATGCCCGAGTCGTTCAATGTGCTGGTCAAAGAGATCCGTTCGCTGGGAATCAATATCGATCTTGAATACGAGTAATCCTGCACCCTGTTTCGCGTGCCGCACAGCGCCCGCCGTGGTATGCACACTGGAGGAAAGGCCTTGAAAGATTTGCTCAATTTGCTCAAGACCCAGGACCGCATTGCTGATTTCGATGGTATCCGGATCGGTCTGGCGTCGCCCGACATGATCCGCTCCTGGTCCTTTGGAGAGGTCCGCAAACCGGAAACCATCAACTATCGGACCTTCAAGCCGGAACGGGACGGTCTGTTTTGCGCCAAGATCTTCGGCCCGGTCAAGGATTTCGAATGCCTGTGCGGCAAATACAAGAGAATGAAGCATCGCGGCATCGTCTGTGAGAAGTGCGGCGTGGAGGTCACCCATGCCAAGGTACGCCGTGAACGCATGGGCCACATCGAGCTCGCGAGTCCGGTCGCACACATCTGGTTCCTGAAATCCCTGCCATCCCGAATCGGTCTGGCGCTCGACATGACGTTGCGCGAGATCGAGCGGGTCCTGTACTTCGAATCCTTTGTCGTCATCGATCCTGGGATGACCACGCTGGAAGCCGGGCAGTTGCTCAGCGACGACGAGTACTACCAGGCCATGGAAGACTTTGGCGGCGAATTCGTCGCCAGCATGGGCGCCGAGGCCATTCAGGCGCTGTTGAAGGAGCTCGATCTGGAAGGCGAGATCAACAGGCTTCGCGAGGAAATTCCCGATACCCGCTCCGAAACCAAGGTCAAGAAGTTGTCGAAGCGGCTCAAGTTGTTGGAAGCGTTCAACAGTTCGGGCAACCGTCCGGAGTGGATGATTCTCGATGTGCTGCCCGTGCTGCCTCCCGATCTGCGGCCGCTGGTTCCGCTCGACGGCGGGCGGTTTGCCACTTCCGATCTGAACGATCTCTACCGGCGGGTGATCAATCGCAACAACCGGTTGAAACGACTGCTCGAATTGAGCGCCCCTGACATCATCGTGCGCAATGAAAAGCGCATGCTGCAGGAGGCGGTGGATGCGTTGCTGGACAACGGCCGCCGCGGCCGTGCCATTACCGGTTCCAACAAGCGGCCGTTGAAATCGCTGGCGGACATGATCAAGGGCAAGCAGGGGCGGTTCCGCCAGAATCTGCTCGGCAAGCGCGTCGACTACTCGGGTCGGTCGGTGATCGTCGTCGGTCCGACCCTGCGCCTGCACCAGTGTGGCCTGCCCAAGCGTATGGCGTTGGAGCTGTTCAAGCCGTTCATTTTTTCCAAGCTGGAAACCCAGGGTTTGGCGACCACCATCAAGGCCGCCAAGAAAATGGTCGAGCGGGAAGAGCCGGTGGTGTGGGACATTCTCGACGATGTGATCCGCGAGCATCCGGTGTTGCTCAACCGCGCGCCGACCCTGCACCGGCTTGGGATCCAGGCGTTCGAGCCGACCCTGATCGAGGGCAAGGCCATTCAGCTGCATCCCTTGGTGTGCGCGGCCTACAACGCCGATTTCGATGGCGACCAGATGGCCGTCCATGTGCCGCTGACGCTGGAGGCCCAGCTCGAGGCCCGAGCGTTGATGATGTCCACCAACAACATTCTCTCTCCGGCCAACGGCGAGCCCATCATCGTGCCTTCCCAGGACGTCGTGCTGGGGCTCTACTACATGACCAGGGAGCGGGTGGCCGTGCGCGGCGAGGGCATGCTCTTCGCCGATCTTCGAGAGGTCTCCAGAGCCTACTACGCCGGCCAGGTCGACCTGCAGGCGCGGGTCAGGGTGCGGATCACCGAGTCCCAGCCCGATGGGCAGGGTGGCTGGATCGATACCACCAGCCTCTACGACACCACGGTGGGTCGCGCGCTGTTGTGGAACATCGTACCCCGCGGGTTGACCTTCGATCTGGTCAACCAGGACATGAACAAGAAGGCGATTTCGCGGATCATCAACCAGTGCTATCGCGTGCTGGGACTCAAGGACACGGTGATCTTTGCCGACCAATTGATGTACATGGGGTTTGATTTCTCCACCCGTTCCGGGGTTTCCATCGGCGTGGACGATTTCGTCATTCCCGAGCAGAAGGCCGAAATCGTCAGCCGCGCTGAACAGGAGGTGCTGGAGATCGAAAACCAGTTTTCCTCCGGTCTGGTGACCCAGGGGGAGAAGTACAACAAGGTGATCGACATCTGGTCCCGGGCCAACGACCTGGTCGCCAAGTCGATGATGGAGATCATTTCCAAGGAGAAGGTGCGCAGCCGGGAGGGCGATGAGGTCGAGCAGACTTCCTTCAACTCGGTGTACATCATGTCGGACTCCGGCGCCCGGGGTTCCCCGGCGCAGATCCGCCAGCTCGCCGGGATGCGCGGCCTGATGGCCCGGCCCGACGGCTCGATCATCGAGACACCGATCACCGCCAACTTCCGCGAGGGCCTGAGCGTCCTGCAATATTTCATTTCCACGCACGGAGCGCGCAAAGGGCTCGCCGATACTGCGTTGAAGACCGCCAATTCCGGGTATCTCACCCGCCGGCTGGTCGATGTCGCCCAGGATCTGGTGGTTACCGAGATCGATTGCGGCACCGAGGAGGGCCTGTTGATGGCGCCGGTCATCGAGGGCGGCGACATCATCGAATCGCTGGGTGATCGCATCCTCGGCCGGGTGGTGGTCCAGGATATCGTCGGCCCCGATGGCGGGGTGGTGGTGCCGGCCAATACGCTGATCGATGAGAAGCTGGTCGAACTCATCGAGCGCAGCGGCATCGACGAAGTGCTGGTGCGCTCGCCGATTGCCTGCACGACGCGCTGGGGCATTTGCGCCCAATGCTATGGCCGCGATCTGGCGCGCGGTCACCGCATCAATCCCGGTGAGGCGGTGGGTGTGATCGCCGCCCAGTCGATCGGAGAGCCGGGAACCCAGTTGACGATGCGGACCTTCCACATCGGGGGTGCGGCATCCCGCGCGTCGGCGGCCGACAACATCCAGGTCAAGACCGGCGGCACTATCCGTCTGCTCGGCGCCAAGGTTGCGGCGCGCCGCAACGGCGAGCTGGTTGCGGTATCCCGTTCCGGAGAACTCGCGGTGGCCGATGCGAGCGGCCGGGAGCGGGAGCGCTACAAGCTGCCCTACGGTGCGACGATCCGTGTGGTCGACGGCGCCCGGGTGGAATCGGGTGCGGTGGTGGCCAACTGGGATCCCCACACCCACCCGATCATCACCGAGGTGGAAGGTCGGGTGGCCTTTTCCGGCATGGAGGAAGGCCTGAGTATCCGCACCCAGACCGACGAGGTCACCGGATTGACCAGCACCGTGGTGATCGATCCCAATGAGCGTCCGGCGGCCGCCAAGGACATGAAGCCGATGATCACCCTGCTCGGGGCGGACGGCAAGGAGCTGTGCTTCCCGAATTCGACGGTCCCGGCTCACTATCTGTTGCCCAGCGACGCGATCATCACCATCAAGGACGGCGATCTGGTCGGGGTCGGCGACATCATCGCCCGAATTCCCCGGGAGGGCTCCAAGACTCGGGACATCACCGGCGGTTTGCCGCGGGTCGCCGACCTGTTCGAGGCGCGCAAGCCCAAGGACCCCGAGATCCTGGCCGAGATCTCGGGTACCGTGACCTTTGGCAAGGAGACCAAGGGCAAGCGCCGGCTCATCATCACCCCGGCCGATGGCACCGAACCCCATGAGGAGTTAATTCCCAAGTGGCGCCAGCTGAACGTCTACGAGGGTGAACAGGTCGAGCGCGGTGAGGTGATCTCCGAAGGGCCATCCAATCCCCATGACATCCTGCGGCTCAAGGGTGTCGAGGCGCTGGCGCGGTACATTGTCAACGAGATTCAGGAGGTCTACCGACTCCAAGGGGTGCGCATCAACGACAAGCACATCGAGGTGATCGTTCGCCAGATGCTGCGCAAGATCGATATCGTGGAGAGCGGCGATTCGGAATTCATTCCCGGGGAGCAGGTCGAGTACGCCCAGGTGCAGGCGATCAACGAAGAGTTGCGCGAGCGGGATCTCATCCCCGCCCGCTATGAGCGCGTGCTGCTGGGCATCACCAAGGCCTCGCTGGCCACCGAGAGCTTCGTGTCCGCTGCGTCCTTCCAGGAGACCACTCGCGTGCTGACGGAGGCTGCGGTCACCGGCAAGACCGACCATCTGCGCGGCCTGAAGGAAAACGTTGTCGTGGGCCGCCTCATTCCCGCCGGTACGGGCCTGGCCTATCACAGCCAGCGCCGCCGGCAGCGCGAGCTTGGCGAATTGGAGAGCACGGGCGTCTCGGCGCTCGATGTCGAAGCCGCGTTGACCGAGGCCCTCAGTGCGGGCGACAACGACCAATAGGGACAATCGACCAACCCCCTGACCGCAGGCAGCCCGCGTGGGGCTGCTTGACGGCCCTGGGGGGGGGTCTTTAGAATCCCGCCTCCCCGCTGCAGCCCGGGTCGCAGTGGCCGGCAGGGTATTTCCCAGGGCCGGCGATCTCCCGAGCGCCGGCCCTTGTTCAGGAGCATTGAGTTCATGGCAACTGTCAACCAATTGGTTCGCAAGCCCAGAAAGCGCAAGGCCGCGAAAAGCGCGGTGCCGGCGTTGCAGGGCTGCCCCCAGCGCCGGGGGGTCTGCACCCGGGTATATACCACGACGCCCAAGAAGCCCAACTCGGCGATGCGAAAGGTCTGCCGCGTGCGACTGACCAGCGGCTACGAAGTGACGTCCTATATCGGCGGCGAAGGCCACAACCTGCAGGAGCACAGCGTAGTGCTGATCCGCGGCGGCCGGGTTAAGGATCTCCCCGGGGTGCGCTACCACACGGTACGGGGCAGTTTGGATACGTCCGGGGTCAGCAATCGCCGGCAGCGGCGATCCAAATACGGGGCCAAGCGTCCGAAGAGCTGATCGCCCCGCGTTTTTACACCAGTAAGGCCGGGCGAAACATCCCGGGGCCACCTGAAGAGAGCAGCACATGCCCAGAAGACGCGTAGTCGCCAAGCGCGAAATCATTCCCGATCCCAAATTCGGCAGCAGCACGCTGGCCAAATTCGTCAATCACGTCATGGTCAGCGGCAAGAAGGCCGTGGCCGAGCGCATCGTCTATGGGGCGCTCGACTTGGTCCAGGAGCGCCTCAAGCGCGACCCTGTGGAAACCTTCGAGCAGGCGCTGGACAACATCGCGCCCATGGTGGAGGTCAAATCCAGGCGGGTCGGCGGCGCGACCTATCAGGTCCCGGTGGAGGTCAGGGCTTCGCGGCGCACCGCGCTGGCGATGCGCTGGCTGGTCGACTACGCCCGCGCGCGCAGCGAGAAATCCATGGCGCAACGCCTTGCCGGAGAGATTGCCGATGCCGCCCAAGGACGTGGCAGCGCGGTCAGGAAGCGCGAGGACGTGCACCGTATGGCGGAGGCCAACAAGGCCTTCTCGCATTACCGCTTCTGATTCGACATGGCGCGTCGCTCCGCGGGGGAGCGGCGTTCATCGAGAGGCCGCCGCAGGGCTGCCTCTCGCGGTTTTCGGAATACCAAATCTGGGGAAGCTGACAGTGGCACGTAAGACACCAATAGCGAGATACCGCAATATCGGCATCGTCGCCCACGTGGATGCTGGCAAGACCACCACGACCGAGCGTGTACTGTTCTACACCGGCCTTTCTCACAAGATGGGAGAGGTTCATGACGGCGCCGCCACCATGGACTGGATGGAGCAGGAGCAAGAACGGGGCATCACCATCACCTCTGCCGCCACCACCTGCTTCTGGCGGGGGATGCAGCAGCAGTTCGACGAGCACCGCATCAATATCATTGATACACCAGGCCACGTCGATTTCACCATCGAGGTCGAGCGCTCCCTTCGCGTCCTCGACGGCGCCGTGGTGGTGTTGTGCGGCGCCTCCGGCGTGCAGCCCCAGACCGAAACCGTCTGGCGCCAAGCCAACAAGTACGGCGTGCCCCGCTTGGTGTTCGTCAACAAGATGGACCGCGCCGGCGCCGACTTCCTGCGTGTGGTAAAGCACTTGCGGGAGCGGTTGGGGGCAAATCCGGTGCCGGTACAGATGGCCATTGGCGCCGAGGAAACCTTTCGCGGCGTGGTCGATTTGGTCAAGCAGAAAGCGATTCTCTGGAACGACGCCGACCAGGGGATGACGTTCGAGTACGCCGAAATCCCCGCCGAGCTGCGGGAGCAGTGTCACAGCCTGCGCGAACAGCTGATCGAGGCGGCTGCCGAAGCCAACGAGGAGTTGATGGAAAAGTACCTCGAAGGCGGAGAGCTGACCGAACAGGAGATCAAAAAAGGCATTCGTCAGCGGACCTTGTCCAGCGAGATTGTGCCGGTGTTCTGTGGCTCGGCATTCAAGAACAAGGGTGTCCAGGCGGTTCTCGATGGCGTCGTGGAGTACCTGCCCTCGCCGACCGAGGTCAAGGCAATCGAGGGTACGCTCGAGGATGGGGTGACCGTGGCAAGGCGGGAAGCGGACGACAGCGCGCCGTTTGCCGCACTGGCGTTCAAGATCGCAACCGACCCCTTTGTCGGTGCGCTGACCTTCATTCGCGTGTACTCCGGGGTGCTGAACTCGGGGGATGCGGTATACAACCCGGTCAAGGGCAAGAAGGAGCGCATCGGACGCATGGTGCAGATGCACGCCAACCAGCGCGATGAGATCAAGGAGGTGCGCGCTGGCGACATCGCTGCGGCGATCGGGCTGAAGGATGTCACCACCGGAGAGACTCTGTGCGACCTGAACGCGGTCATCACGCTGGAGCGCATGGATTTTCCCGATCCGGTGATTTCCGTGGCGGTGGAGCCCAAGTCCAAGGCGGATCAGGAAAAAATGGGCGTCGCCCTCGGCAAGCTCGCCCAGGAAGACCCCTCGTTCCGGGTGAAAACCGACGAGGAGACCGGACAGACCATCATTTCGGGGATGGGCGAACTCCACCTCGATATCATTGTCGATCGCATGCGGCGGGAGTTCGGCGTCGAAGCCAATATCGGCAAGCCCCAGGTGGCCTATCGCGAGGCGATTCGCAATACCTGTGAAATCGAGGGCAAGTTCGTGCGGCAGAGCGGTGGGCGAGGCCAGTATGGCCATGTCTGGGTACGCTTCGAGCCGCGTGAGGCGGGCCAGGAGGGTCTGGAGTTCATCAACGGCATCGTTGGCGGCGTGGTGCCGAAGGAATATGTGCCGGCGGTCGAGAAAGGCATCGCCGAGCAGATGCAGAACGGCGTGCTCGCCGGTTATCCCCTGCTCGGGCTCAAGGCCACGCTCTTCGACGGCTCCTACCACGATGTCGATTCCAGCGAAATGGCCTTCAAGATCGCCGCCTCCATGGCGACCAAGGAGTTGTCGAAAAGAGGTGGTGCGGTGTTGCTGGAGCCGATCATGAGTGTCGAGGTGGTCACCCCTGAGGAAAACATGGGTGACGTGGTCGGCGATCTGAACCGGCGGCGTGGTCTCATCCAGGGCATGGACGAGAGCCCGTCGGGGAAGGTCATCCGCGCCGAAGTGCCGCTGGCGGAAATGTTCGGTTATGCGACCGCGCTGCGTTCCGCCACCCAGGGCCGCGCCACCTTCACCATGGAGTTTCTCAAATACGCGGAAGCGCCCAACAATATCGCGGAGGAAGTCATCGCCAAGCGCGCCTGACACCGCCCGTTCTCAACCTGACATCTTTGACAGAGGAGCCTCTTCGTGGCAAAGGAAAAATTCGAGCGTATCAAGCCGCACGTGAATGTGGGGACGATTGGTCATGTGGACCATGGGAAGACGACGCTGACGGCGGCGTTGACGCGGGTGTGTGCGGAGACGTGGGGCGGGACGGCGGTGCCGTTTGATGGGATTGACAATGCGCCGGAGGAGCGGGAGCGGGGGATTACGATTGCGACGGCGCACGTGGAGTATGAGTCGTCGAAGCGTCACTATGCGCATGTGGACTGTCCTGGGCATGCGGATTATGTGAAGAACATGATCACGGGAGCGGCGCAGATGGACGGGGCGATTTTGGTGTGTTCGGCGGCGGACGGTCCGATGCCGCAGACGCGGGAGCATATTTTGCTGTCGCGGCAGGTAGGGGTTCCGTACATTGTGGTGTTTTTGAACAAGGCGGACATGGTGGACGACGCGGAGCTTCTGGAGCTGGTGGAGATGGAGGTTCGGGAGCTGCTGGACAAGTATGATTTTCCGGGGGATGACACGCCGATTGTGGTGGGTTCGGCGCTGATGGCGCTGGAGGGACGGGACGACAATGGGCTGGGCACCACGGCGGTGAAGAAGCTGGTGGAGACGCTGGACGAGTACATTCCGGAGCCGGAGCGGGCGATT
The DNA here is from genome assembly GCA_049325095.1 of Pseudomonadota bacterium. Taxonomy (GTDB): domain Bacteria; phylum Pseudomonadota; class Gammaproteobacteria; order Pseudomonadales; family Porticoccaceae; genus JAGPUQ01. Next base: position 246,719 of record JBMOPO010000032.1, read on the forward strand.
GACGGGGCGTTTTTGATGCCGATCGAGGATGTGTTCTCGATTTCGGGTCGTGGCACGGTGGTGACGGGCCGGGTGGAGCGGGGGATCGTCAAGGTGGGGGATGAGCTGGAGATTGTGGGGATCCGGCCGACGGCCAAGACGGTGTGCACTGGGGTGGAGATGTTCCGCAAGCTGCTGGACGAGGGTCGGGCAGGGGAGAACATTGGGGTATTGCTGCGCGGGACCAAGCGCGATGATGTGGAGCGGGGTCAGGTGCTGGCGAAGCCAGGAAGCATCACGCCGCACACCAAGTTCGAGGCGGAGGTGTATGTGCTGTCGAAGGACGAGGGTGGTCGTCACACGCCGTTTTTCAAGGGTTACCGGCCGCAGTTTTACTTTCGGACGACGGACGTGACGGGAGCGGTGGAGTTGCCGGAGGGTGTGGAGATGGTGATGCCTGGGGACAATGTGCAGATGGTGGTGACGCTGATTGCGCCGATTGCGATGGAGGACGGGCTGCGGTTTGCGATCCGCGAGGGTGGTCGCACCGTGGGCGCCGGCGTGGTCGCCAAGGTCATCGAGTGATCGGTGGTCCGGGCATCGGCGCCACCGGTGCCCGGACAATGTGCTGCACCGGGATTTCGGTTGACAGTTGCCCGTCTCGCACATAGAATGCCGCCTCTTTTTCGCTGGATTCCGGCAAGATTGACCGGACCAGGTCGGAGTGACAGTTCATGCAGGGCCAACGGATAAGGATTCGCCTCAAGGCGTTCGATCACCGCCTGATCGACGCTTCGACCCGGGAGATCGTGGAAACCGTGAAGCGTACCGGGGCGCAGATTCGTGGGCCGATCCCGCTGCCCACCCGGAATGAGCGTTTTACCGTGCTGATCTCCCCCCATGTCAACAAGGATGCGCGGGACCAGTACGAGATCAGGACCCACAAGCGGTTGCTCGATATCGTCGAGCCCAGCGAAAAAACGGTTGATGCGCTGATGAAGCTGGATTTGGCAGCGGGAGTAGAGGTTCAGATCAGCCTGGGATAACCGCAAAGCCTGGCTGGCCGGAAATGGCCGGCGTGTGACGCTCTGCAATGGGCGGCCATAGCGGGTGACAGCCCCATACACGAGAGGTTGCAACGAAATGAGCATCGGAGTCGTCGGCCGCAAGTGCGGCATGACGCGAGTCTTCGCAGACAATGGCGCCTCGATCCCGGTCACGGTGATCGCAGTCGAGCCCAATCGCATCACCCAAATCAAAACCGACGAAACCGACGGCTATTGCGCGGTGCAGGTTACCTGTGGCGCGGCCAAGCCAAGCCGGGTCTCCAGGCCGCGGGCCGGCCACTTCGCCAAAGCCGGTACCGATGCGGGCCGCGGGCTCTGGGAGTTTCGGGTGTCCTCCGGTGTCGAACTCGACGGGCTGGCGCCGGGTGGCGTCGTCACCGTGGATCGCTTTCAGGCCGGCCAGCTGGTCGATGTCAGCGGGGTGTCCAAGGGCAAGGGGTTTGCGGGGGTCATCAAGCGCTGGAACTTCAGTGCACAGGATGCAACCCACGGCAACTCCCTGTCCCATCGCGCGCCGGGTTCCATCGGGCAAAACCAGAGCCCAGGCCGGGTGTTCAAAGGCAAAAAGATGGCCGGCCACATGGGGGCGGAGCGGGTTACCGTCCAAAGCCTCGAGGTGGTGCGTGTCGATACGGAGCGCAACCTGCTGCTCGTCAAGGGTGCCGTGCCCGGCGCCGCCGGCGCCGATTTGATCGTGCGCTCCGGGCGCAAGGTCCGAGGAGCCTGATCATGGAGTTGACCATCGCCAGCCCCTCCGGGAGCAACGCTACGCTGACGGTCTCCGATGCGGCGTTCGGACGGGAGTTCAATGAGGATCTGGTCCACCAAGCCGTCACCGCCTATCTCGCGGGGGCCCGCCAGGGGACCAAGGCGCAGAAGAGCCGCGCGGACGTTTCCGGCGGCGGCCGCAAGCCCTGGCGCCAGAAGGGTACCGGCAGGGCGCGTGCCGGGACCACTCGCAGCCCCCTGTGGCGCTCCGGTGGCGTCACCTTCGCTGCACGCCCGCGCGATCATGGTCAAAAGCTCAACCGCAAGATGTACCGGGCGGCGCTCTCGTCCATTCTTTCGGAGCTGGCCCGCCAGGATCGCCTGGTGGTGGTCGAGGAGTTTGTGGTGTCCGAGCCCAAGACCAGGGAACTTTGCGGCAAGCTGAGAGCGCTCGGCTTGCAACAGGATGTGCTGATCATTACGGAGGAAGTCACCGAGAATCTGTGGCTCTCCGCGCGCAACCTGCACAGCGTCGATGTGAGCGATGTCGCTGCCGCCGATCCGGTGAGTCTGATCGGTCATGAGAAAGTGCTCATGACTGCGGCGGCCGTCAAGAAATTCGAGGAGGTGCTGGCGTGAACCCGGAGCGCGTATTTCAGATCCTTGCCTCCCCGCACTTTTCCGAGAAGGCCGCCCGTGTTGCGGAAGCCGAACGACAGGTCGTGTTGCGCGTGGCCCGGGATGCGACCAAGCCCGAGATCAAGGCTGCGGTGGAGGAGTTGTTCAAGGTTCGTGTCGAACAGGTTCGGGTGTTGAATGTCAAGGGCAAGCAGCGGCGTACCCGCCACGGCATGGGGCGGCGTTCCGACTGGAAGAAGGCCTATGTGCGCCTGGCCGAAGGCCATGACATCGACTTCACCGCGATCGACTAGGGGTAGCCCATGGCAGTGATCAAAAGAAAGCCGACCTCCGCGGGCAGGCGATTCGTGGTCAGCGTGACCTCTCCCGAGCTCCACAAGGGGCCGCCCCATGCGCCGCTCGTCGAGCGCAAGGTATCCAGGGCGGGGCGCAACAACAGCGGGAGCATCACCGTTCGCCACCGGGGCGGCGGCCACAAGCAGCATTATCGGATCGTCGATTTCCGTCGCGACAAAGATGGCATTCCGGCGGTGGTCGAACGGCTGGAGTACGATCCGAACCGTACTGCCCACATCGCCTTGGTGTGTTATCGCGATGGCGAGCGCCGTTACATCGTGGCTCCCAAGGGGCTTTCGGCGGGGGACGAGGTGCAGTCCGGTGCCCATGCGCCGATCAAGGTAGGCAACTGTCTGCCATTGCGCAATATCCCGGTGGGCAGCGTCGTCTTCTGCGTGGAAATGAAGCCTGGAAAAGGTGCCCAACTGGCGCGCAGCGCCGGGGCATCGGTGCAGTTGGTCGCCCGCGAGGGTCGCTATGCGACGCTCCGCCTGCGCAGCGGAGAAATGCGCAAGGTCCTGTCGGACTGCCGCGCGACCCTGGGCGAGGCCTCCAACAGCGACCATAATCTGCGCGCGCTCGGCAAGGCTGGCGCCAAGCGGTGGCGGGGCATTAGGCCCACGGTGCGCGGCGTGGCGATGAACCCGGTCGATCATCCCCACGGCGGCGGAGAGGGCAAGACCTCGGGGGGGCGGCACCCAGTGACGCCTTGGGGTGTGCCTACCAAGGGTTACCGGACGCGCAAGAACAAACGTACCGGCAAGTTGATCGTACGGCGTCGCAGCCGTTGATGCCGCAACCCCGGAGCTGAGGAAGACATCGTGCCACGTTCGCTGAAAAAGGGTCCGTTCATTGATCTCCACCTGTTGGAGAAGGTGCGCATCGCCGCGGAGCACAATGACCGGCGGCCCATCAAGACCTGGTCGCGCCGCTCCATGATCGCGCCCCAGATGGTCGGTCTCACGATCGCCGTACACAACGGCCGGCAGCATGTTCCGGTACTCATCAGCGAGGAGATGGTTGGCCACAAGCTCGGCGAGTTCGCTGCGACGCGAACCTTTCGTGGTCACATCGCTGACAAGAAAGCGAAACGTTGATTGGTTAATTGGAGACTCTCGGATGGAAGTGGCAGCTAGGCTGAGAGGCGCGCGGCTTTCCGCACAGAAGGCGCGGCTGGTGGCCGATCAGGTGCGCGGCAAGAAGGTTGAGCAGGCGCTGGATTTGCTGTCGTTTAGCAACAAGAAAGGCGCTGCGGTGATCAGGAAATTGCTGGAGTCAGCGATCGCCAACGCAGAGCACAACGAGGGCGCCGACGTGGACGAGTTGAAGGTGGCGACCATTTTTGTCGATGAGGGGGCAACCCTGAAACGGGTGATGCCGCGCGCGAAAGGGCGTTCCGACAGGATTTCCAAGCGCACCTGCCACATCACGATCAAAGTGGCGGACGCTTAAGCGAGGGCGGAGATGGGTCAGAAGGTACATCCAACCGGGATTCGGCTGGGGATCGTCAAACGGCATACCTCGATTTGGTATGCGGACAAGGCCGGCTACGCGCAAAAGCTCAACGCCGATCTGCGGGTCAGAAAGCTGATTCAGGATCAGCTGGCCCATGCGTCGGTGAGCCGGATCGAGATCGAGCGGCCGTCCGCGTCGGCGAGAATCACCATTCATACCGCCAGGCCCGGCATCGTCATCGGAAAGAAGGGCGAGGACGTCGATCGACTGCGCGCGCAGATCGCCGGCGAGTTGGGTGTGCCTGTGCACATCAATATCGAGGAGGTGCGCAAGCCCGATCTGGATGCTGCGCTGGTGGCGCAAAGCGTGGCGCAGCAGCTGCAGCGTCGGGTGATGTTCAGGCGCGCCATGCGGCGAGCGGTGCAGAATGCCATGCGGCAGGGCGCCCAAGGCGTCAAGATCCAGGTGAGTGGACGCCTGGGCGGCGCCGAGATAGCCCGCAGGGAATGGTATAGAGAGGGCCGGGTGCCCCTGCACACCTTTCGTGCCGATGTCGATTATGCGACCGCCGAGGCCGCCACTACTTACGGAATCATTGGCGTGAAGGTGTGGATTTTCAAAGGCGAAGTGCTGGGCGGCGAAGCTGCCGATGCGCCGGCCAGAAAGTAAAAGCAATTGAACCGTGATTTGGTGGAACCGCCGGCATGCTGCAACCGAAGCGCACGAAATTCCGAAAGCAACACAAGGGCCGCAACCGCGGGCTGGCCGAGCGGGGCAACAAGGTCAGCTTCGGCGAGTTTGGACTCAAGGCGACCGGCCGGGGCAGGCTCACCGCGCGGCAGATTGAGGCCGCCCGGCGGGTGATCACCCGCCGCATCAAACGCGGCGGCAAGGTTTGGATTCGGGTTTTCCCGGACAAGCCGATCTCCCAGAAGCCGCTGGAAGTGCGGATGGGCAAGGGGAAGGGGAATGTCGAGTACTGGGTGGCCCAAATTCAGCCGGGGCGGATGCTGTACGAAATGGAAGGGGTGCCGGAGGAAGTGGCGCGCGAGGCGTTTACCCTCGCCGCAGCCAAGCTGCCCATGACCACCACCTTCGTCAAGCGCACGGTGATGTGATGAAAGCCAGTGAACTACGCGAGCAGTCTACCGAAGCCCTGCGCGCGCTCTTGTTGGAGCGGCGGCGGGATCAGTTCCGTCAGCGCACGCAGAAAGCGACGGGACAGCTGGAGGCGAGTCACGTGATTCGCACCACCCGCCGTGACATTGCGCGCATCAAAACCGTTTTGCGACAGAGGAAACAGGGTTGAACGCTGAAATGGCCGAACAGGCAGTCGGGACTCGCGCCAGAACGCTCTCCGGACGAGTGGTGAGCGACAAGATGGACAAGACCATCACGGTGCTGGTCGAACGCCGGGTGCGCCATCCGGTCTACGGCAAGGTGGTAACCCGCACCACCAAGATCAAGGCGCATGACGAAGGCAACCAATGTCGCATCGGGGATCTGGTGACCATCGCCGAAACCCGACCCCTGTCGAGAACCAAGGCGTGGCGTCTCGTCGAAGTGATCGAGCGCGCGGTACAGGTCTGAGGACCGGCCCGTTACAGCTGGAGAGAACCTATGATTCAGGTGCAGACCCATCTCGATGTCGCGGACAACAGCGGCGCACGGCGCGTGATGTGCATCAAGGTGCTGGGCGGGTCCAAGCGCCGCTATGCCCAGATCGGCGATGTCATCAAGGTCAGCGTCAAGGAAGCCATTCCCCGGGGCAAGGTCAAGAAGGGGCAGGTCATGAACGCCGTCGTGGTGCGTACCCGGAAGGGAGTGCGGCGCCCCGATGGAAGCCTGATTCGTTTCGATGGCAATGCCGCGGTGCTGTTGAACAACCAGTTGGCGCCGATCGGTACTCGCATTTTCGGGCCCGTGACCAGGGAGCTGCGCGGCGAGCGATTCATGCGCATCATATCCTTGGCGCCGGAAGTGCTTTGAGCGCGGGCGGGAGACTTGGGGCGATGAAAAAGATCCGTAGTCAAGACGAAGTCGTGGTGATCGCCGGCCGCGACAAAGGCCGGCGCGGCAAGGTGCTCAGGGTGCTTCCGGACAACCGCCTGCTGGTGTCGGGAATCCAGATGGTGAAGAAGCACCAGAAACCGAATCCGCAATTGGGCGTGCCCGGCGGTATCGTGGAGCTCGAAGCGCCCATTCAGGTATCCAATGTGGCGATTTACAACCCCGCTACCGGCAAGCCAGACCGGGTCGGCTTCAAGGTGCGGGAAGACGGCCGAAAATTCCGCGTGTTCAAGTCCAGTGGCGAGCCTCTGGACGCGAGAGATCGATAAAGATGTCAAGACTCCATGAACTGTATCGTGCTGAACTGGCACCCCGGCTGCGTGAAGAACTGCACCTCGCCAACATCATGGAGGTGCCGAGGATTACCAAGATCACCCTGAACATGGGAGTCGGGGAGGCTGTGGCCGACAAGAAGGTGCTCGATAACGCGATGGCAGATCTGGCGCGCATTGCCGGCCAGAAGCCGGTCATAACTCGCGCGCGCAAGTCGATCGCCGGATTCAAGATTCGCGATGGCTGGCCGGTGGGCTGTAAGGTCACCCTGCGCCGGGAGCGCATGTACGATTTCCTGGAGCGCCTGATTTCCATCGCCATACCGCGGATCCGGGATTTTCGCGGTATCAGCGCCAAGTCGTTCGATGGCCAAGGAAACTTTGCCATGGGGATTGCCGAGCAGATCATCTTTCCCGAGATCGACTACGACAAGATCGACAAGCTGCGGGGGCTGGACGTCGTCATTGCGACTTCAGCGCGTAACGACGACGAAGGCCGGGCGTTGCTGCGGGCTTTCGGCTTTCCGCTCAGAGGTTGAGCATATGGCAAAGAGATCCATGATCGAACGAGAGCTGCGGCGTACCAGGACGGTTGCCAAGTACGCTGAGAAGCGTGCGGAACTCAAAAAGATCATCGCCGACACCGGGCGGCCGGACGAGGAGCGCTGGCAGGCGCAGCGGCAACTCCAGAAGCTGCCTCGCGATTCCAGCCCGGTGCGCCAGCGGCGTCGCTGTCAGATCACCGGGCGGGCTAAAGGGGTCTACCGGAAATTCGGACTGTGCCGCAACAAATTGCGGGAGGCAGCAATGCGCGGGGATGTGCCGGGTCTCGTCAAGGCGAGCTGGTAGGAGAGCAGGCCCATGAGTATGCAGGATTCACTCGCCGACATGCTGACGCGGATGCGCAACGCGCAGGCCCGCTTGCGGCCGTCCGTGTCCATGCCTTCTTCAAAGTTGCGGGTTGCGGTGGCGCAGTTGCTGCGCGATGAAGGATATATCCTCGACTTCGTCGAGAGCGGTGACATCAAGAAAGAGCTGAGCATCCAATTGAAATATTTCGAAGGCCGGCCCGTCATCGAGGAGATGAAGCGGGTCAGCCGGCCGGGATTGCGGCGCTACGCAGGAGTCGAAGAGCTCCCCCTAGTTCGCGGCGGCCTCGGCGTTGCCGTCATCTCTACCAGCCAGGGGCTGATGACCGACCGCGCGGCGCGCGCCGCGGGTATCGGCGGCGAAGTCCTGTGTACCCTGTTCTGAAGGGCCATTGAGATGTCGAGAGTAGCCAACAACCCAGTGCAGATCCCCGCCGGCGTCGATGTTCGGCTCGACGGCGGCCTCTTGGTGGTCAAGGGGCGCAATGGAGAGCTGTCGATGAAGCTCGACTCCACCGTCGAGGTCGGTCGCAGCGAAGACGCACTGACTTTCGCGCCTCGTGGCCGGACTGCCAGCGCGATGGCGGGTACCACCCGGGCATTGGTCAACAATATGGTGACCGGCGTGAGTACCGGGTTTCAGCGGCGGTTGACCCTGGTGGGCGTCGGGTACCGGGCCGCGTTGCAGGGCAACAAGCTCAACCTGACCCTGGGGTTTTCGCATCCGGTGGAATACGTGCTGCCGGCAGGAGTCGCCGCCGAGGTGCCCAGCCAGACCGAGATCGTGCTCAAGGCGGCAGACAAACAGTTGCTCGGTCAGGTGGCGGCGGAAATTCGCGCCTTTCGCGCTCCCGAGCCCTACAAGGGCAAGGGCGTGCGATACGCCGACGAGCAGGTCCGACGCAAAGAGGCCAAGAAGAAATAGCAGCAGGTGATTCGATGAACGGCAAGAAAGTTTCCCGACTGCGTCGCGCTCGACGCGCCCGCGCCAAGATCCGGGAATTGGGTGCGCAGCGGCTGTGTGTGTATCGCAGTTCGCAGCACATCTACGCACAGATCATTCGCAGCCAGGGCGGAAAGGACGAGGTGGTCGCCCAGGCATCGACCTTGGATGAGTCGCTGCGCGGTTCGACGACCGGCAATGTCGAAGCGGCCTCTGCGGTTGGCGCGCTGATTGCGAAGCGGGCGGTGGATGCTGGGATCAGCAAGGTGGCTTTCGATCGCAGCGGTTTCCGCTACCACGGGCGCGTCAAGGCGCTCGCCGAGGCAGCGCGCGCCGGCGGACTGGATTTCTAGGGGCGATACTGATGGCGAAGCAGAATCCCAGAGAAAGTGAAGGCAACGAAGGCCTGATCGAAAAGCTGGTCGAGGTGAACCGTGTTGCGAAGACGGTGAAGGGGGGCCGCATTTTCGGTTTCACTGCGTTGACCGTGATCGGGGACGGCAAGGGCAGGGTCGGATTCGGGCGCGGCAAGGCGAGGGAAGTGCCCTTGGCCATTCAAAAGGCCATCGAAGCTGCGCGCCGCAACATGATCGACGTCGATCTGAGGGGCAGTACCTTGCAGTACCCGATCACCGCCAAACACGGAGCGTCGCGGGTGTACATGCAGCCCGCCTCGGAGGGTACCGGCGTGATCGCCGGCGGAGCGATGCGGGCGGTGCTGGAGCTGGCCGGGGTGCAGAACGTGCTGGCCAAATGCTATGGATCCACCAATCCGGTCAATGTGGTGCGCGCCACTTTCGAAGGGCTGCGGAAAATGCGTTCTCCGGATCAGGTGGCCGCACGCCGCGGCAAGCGCGTAGAGGATCTGCTGGGCTGAGCAGGGCGGGCCCTGGACGAGGTGAAGCGATGACTGGCAAATTGAAAATCGTGCAGGTCAAGAGCAGCCATGGCCGTCTGGTGCGGCATCGCGCCTGCCTGACCGGGCTGGGGCTGCGCCGCATCGGCCAGGCCGTTGTGGTCGAGGATACGCCCGCAGTGCGCGGTATGGTGCGCAAGGTGGAGTATATGGTGCGGGTCGAGGAGGTTTGAGCAACATGCGACTGAACACTTTGAGTCCGGCGCCGGGCCGCATCAAAACCGCCAAGCGGGTCGGCAGGGGTATCGGCAGCGGGCTGGGCAAGACCTGCGGCCGGGGTCACAAGGGCCAGAAGGCCCGTGCGGGTGGTCGCGTGCGGCCGGGATTCGAGGGCGGGCAGATGCCGTTGCAGAAGCGGCTGCCCAAGTACGGCTTCTCCAGCAGGGTGGGTCGGGTGACCGAGGAAATCCGCCTGGGTGAACTCAATCGACTCACTGGAGACCTGGTCGATCTGGAAGCACTCAAGCGGGCCGGTCTGATCGGCAGCGGCGTACAGCGGGCCCGGATCTTCCTGTCCGGGGAGTTGGCCCCGGCGCGAGCGTTGGTGATTCGAGGACTGGCGGTGACCAAGGGCGCGCGTGCGGCCATCGAGGCCGCCGGCGGCACAGTGGAGGCGCCCTGAGGCTCATGGCGCGTTCGCCGCTTCCGGTCAATCAAAAGGGCTTCGGTGAGCTCTGGGGACGCCTGCGCTTCCTGTTGCTTGCCATTGTCGTTTACCGGATCGGTACGCACATCCCGCTCCCCGGAATCGACCCGGATCGGGTGGCTGATCTGTTTCGGCAGAACCAGGGCACCCTGCTCGGCATGTTCAATATGTTCTCGGGCGGCGCCCTGGAGCGGATGAGCATCATGGCGCTGGGGGTGATGCCCTACATTTCAGCGTCCATCATCATCCAGCTGTTGAGTGCGGTAACCCCGTCGCTGGAACAACTGAAGAAAGAGGGTGATGCCGGCCGGCGCAAGCTGACCCAGATGACCCGTTACCTGACCGTGGGGCTCGCACTCATCCAGGGTGCCGGGATGGCTTTCGGATTGTCCGGGCAGGGCTTGGCGTATTACGCGGGCCCGACGTTCTATCTGACGGCGATCACCTCCCTGGTGGCCGGCGCGGTGTTTTTGATGTGGCTCGGGGAGCAGATCACCGAGCGCGGGGTGGGCAACGGCATTTCCATGCTGATCTTCGCCGGCATCGTGGCCGGTCTGCCGCGCGCTCTGGGGCAGGCGTTCGAGTCGGCGCGCCAAGGCGAATTGAATGTGGTGGTACTGCTGGCCGTCGGACTGATCGCGGTGGCGGTGATCTATTTCGTGGTCTTCATCGAGCGCGGACAGCGCCGGATCACGGTCAACTATGCGCAGCGCCAGTACGGGCGTCGCGCCTACGGGCAGCAGAGCAGCCACCTGCCCCTGAAGGTGAATATGGCCGGGGTGATACCGGCGATCTTCGCCAGCAGTCTGTTGTTGTTTCCGGCCACCGTGACCCAGATGTTCGGGCAGGGGACCGGCGCACCGGATTGGCTGCAGGACGTGGCGTTTTTTCTGGGGCCCGGCCAGTTATTGCACAATGTGCTGTTTGCGGGACTGATCGTGTTTTTTTGTTTCTTTTATACGGCATTGGTGTTCAACCCGAAGGAAGTGGCGGACAACCTCAAGCGCGGCAACGCCTATCTACCCGGCATCCGGCCGGGAGAACAGACGGCGCATTACATCGACGGCGTGGTCACCCGACTGACGGTGATCGGAGCGATTTACATCGCCGGGGTGTGCCTGCTTCCGCAGGTGCTGAACGTGTATTTCAACGTGCCTTTCTACCTGGGCGGCACCTCATTGTTGATCGCCGTGGTGGTCACCATGGATTTCATGGCCCAGGTACAGTCGCACCTGATGTCGCACCAGTATGAATCGGTGTTGAAAAAAGCCAATTTCAAGGGTTATGGCGGCGGTGTCCGCTGAGCGGTGAGGTGGAAGATGAAAGTGAGGGCATCGGTCAAAAAGCTGTGCCGCAATTGCAAGCAGATTCGCCGCAACGGGGTGGTGCGCATCATTTGCAGCGCGGAGCCCCGGCACAAGCAGCGCCAGGGCTGAGCCCCGGCGGGTTGATTTTGTCGGGCGTGATCATTAGCCTAGCGCGCCCCGCCGAGAGGCATCGGGGCGCAACTGTAATGACGGAGTGAACCAGATGGCCCGTATTGCCGGCGTCAATGTCCCAGACAACAAACACGCGGTGATTTCGCTGACCTATGTGTACGGCATCGGCCGCACCACCGCCCGGAAGATCTGCCGGGAGGCCAATGTGCCTGAAACCCAGCCGCTCGGCGAGTTGAGCGAAGCGCAGTTGGACGCCGTGCGCTCCGCCGTCGCCCGGATCCCGGTGGAGGGGGATTTGCGCCGCCAGGTCAACATGAGCATCAAGCGGTTGCTCGATCTGGGGTGTTATCGCGGCCTCCGGCACCGCCGCGGATTGCCCGTGCGCGGGCAGCGCACCAAGACCAATGCGCGCACCCGCAAGGGCCCGCGCAAGCCGATCAAGCGTTGACAGCGAGCGAATCCTGACCATGGCGAAAACACCCAGCAAGGTAGTCAAGAAAAAGGTCCGGCGCACCATCGTCGACGGCGTGGCACACATTCACGCATCCTTCAACAACACCATCGTGACCATCAGCGATCGCCAGGGCAACGCCCTTGCCTGGGCCACCTCGGGCGGTTCAGGCTTCCGCGGATCGCGCAAGAGCACGCCGTTTGCGGCCCAGGTCGCCGCCGAACGCGCCGCGGCTGCCGCGCAGGAATACGGCGTGCAGACTCTGGATGTGCGGGTGAAGGGACCGGGACCGGGGCGGGAATCGGCGGTGCGTGCCCTGAACAATGCCGGGTTCAAAGTCACCAACATCACCGACGTGACGCCCATCCCCCACAACGGCTGCCGGCCGCCCAAGAAACGACGCGTCTGATGCGTGCATCGAGAGGTTTGATCCATGGCTAGATATCTCGGCCCCACCTGCAAGCTTTCCCGCCGGGAGGGAACCGACCTGTTCCTCAAGAGCGGCATCCGGCCGCTGGAGTCGAAGTGCCGTGCCGACAGCATCCCCGGTGAACACGGGCAGCGTCGCAGCAGGCTGTCCGACTACGGCGTCCAGTTGCGCGAAAAGCAGAAGGTGCGCCGCCTCTACGGGGTGTTGGAGAAGCAGTTCCACAACTACTACGCAGCGGCCGCGCGGATCAAGGGCGTGACCGGTGAGAATCTGCTGAGGCTGCTGGAACAACGTCTCGACAACGTCGTCTATCGCATGGGCTTTGGGGCAACCCGGGCGGAAGCCCGGCAACTGGTCGCCCACGGCTGCATCCAGGTCAACGGACGCAAGGTCAATATCCCCTCGCTGCAGGTGGCCGAGGGCGATGTCATCGCGGTGCGCGAGAAGGCCAGGAACCAACTGCGGATCCAGTCGGCGCTGCAGTTGGCCACCCAGCGCGGAGCCGCGGAGTGGGTCGAAGTGGACGTGAACCGGCTGGAAGGGGTTTTCAAGCGGGCGCCGGATCGCTCCGAGTTGCCCAGCGAGATCAACGAAAACCTCATTGTCGAACTCTACTCGAAGTAATTGCCGGCGCTCCTGACCGGGCAGATCAATAGCCGAGGACTCATGCAAACGTCATCTACCGAGCTGCTTACGCCGCGCTCCATCGACATCACGGCCTACGACGCCAATCGTGCGCGGATCGTTCTGGAGCCCCTGGAGCGGGGCTTCGGCCATACCCTCGGCAATGCACTGCGGCGGATCCTGTTGTCTTCGATGCCGGGTTGTGCGGTGGTCGAGGTCGAGATCGAAGGGGTCCAGCACGAATACAGCGCCATCGAGGGTGTCCAGGAGGATGTCATCGAGATCCTTCTCAACCTGAAGGGGGTATCGATCTCGATGCACGGCAAGGACGACGCCCGCCTGACTTTGAGCAAGCGGGGGCCCGGTATCGTCACTGCCGGGGATATCCAGGCGGATGCCAGCATCGAGATTCACAATCCGGATCACGTGATCTGCCGCATTTCCGGCGATACCAGTCTGAACATGATCATTCGGGTGTTGCGCGGCCGCGGCTACGAGCCCGCCGACAGCCGCGAGAGCGATGCCGATGAAACCCGCTCCATCGGCAAGTTGCAGTTGGATGCGTCCTACAGTCCCGTAACCCGCGTCTCCTATGTGGTCGAGCGCGCGCGGGTCGAGCAGCGCACCGACCTCGACAAGCTGGTGCTGGATCTGGAGACCAACGGCAGCATAGGTCCGGAAGAAGCCATCCGCCGGGCGGCGACCATTCTGCAGCAGCAATTGGCGGTATTCGCGGGCATCGAGACCGATCGCCAAGCCGAACCGGAGAAGCGGCTCGCCGAGATCGATCCGATTCTGCTGCGCCCGGTGGACGACCTGGAGCTGACCGTGCGCTCGGCCAACTGCCTGAAGGCCGAGGCCATCTATTACATCGGCGATTTGATTCAGCGCACCGAGGTGGAGCTGTTGAAGACGCCGAATCTGGGCAAGAAGTCGCTGACCGAGATCAAGGACGTCCTGGCGTCCCGGGGACTGTCGTTGGGCATGCGACTCGAAAACTGGCCGCCCGCGGGCTTGAAGTCGGAATCCGGTATCTGATTCCAAAGTCCATCGAACCCGGGGTTCGACCCCGTTGAGGAAACCGAGCAATGCGCCATCGTCACAGCGGTCGCAAACTGAATCGCACCAGCGCGCACCGGCGCGCCATGTTTCGGAACATGGCCGCCTCCCTGGTGACCCATGAACTGATCCGCACCACCCTGCCCAAGGCCAAGGAATTGCGCCGGGTGGCGGAGCCGTTGATCACGCTGGCCAAGAACGACAGCGTGGCCAACCGCCGATTGGCGTTCAGTCGCCTGCGCGACAAGGCGGCGGTGGGCAAGCTGTTCACCGAGCTGGGACCGCGCTATGAAGCCCGTCCGGGCGGCTATCTGCGCATTCTCAAGTGCGGGTATCGAACCGGCGACAAGGCGCCGATGGCGTACGTCGAACTGGTCGGCCGGCCGGTGGTCGAGGGCGACCGCGATGACGCAGCCGAGGAGTGAGCCGAGACCGCGCAGCGCAGCGATCAGCCGGGGCGACCCGGCTTTTTGCGTTTTGAGGGGCGGCTCGCCCCCCTGCCCGGTGCGGGAGGCACAGTGAGCGGGAGCGCCAAGGTGCTGGTGACCGGTGGCGCCGGCTTCATCGGCAGTCACCTGGTGGTGGCGCTGGCGGAGCAGGGCTTTGAACCCGTGGTCCTGGATGATTTCAGCAACAGCCGGCCCGAGGTCTGCGATCGCCTGGCGCGGATCACCGGTCGGGAGATCGCCGTGGCCAGGGCGGATGTGACCGATCCGGCCGCCTTGCAGCGGGTGTTTGCCGCGCATCGCTTCCTCGCGGTCGCGCATTTGGCGGGCCGCAAGTCGGTCGGCCAGTCGGTGCGGGATCCCCTCGCCTACTACCGGACCAATGTCGGCGGCTCCCTGACGCTGTGCGAAGTGATGGCGGAGTTCGAGGTCCGCCACCTGCTGTTCAGCTCCTCGGCGACCGTTTACGGCGGGGTCGGGGAGATGCCGTTGCGGGAAGATGCGCCGCTGCGCGCCACCAATCCCTATGGGCGCTCCAAGCTGATGGTCGAGCGGGCGCTCGCCGACCTCGTCGTGGCCCGACGCGGCACTCCGCAGCCGTGGCGGGTGGCCGCGCTGCGCTACTTCAATCCGGTCGGTGCTCACCCCAGCGGATTGATCGGCGAGGATCCGCGCGGCGAACCGGAAAATCTGGTGCCCTATGTCGCCCAGGTGGCAGTCGGTCGCCGGCCACTGCTGCGGATATTCGGCAATGGCTACCCGACGCCCGACGGCACCGGAGTGCGGGATTACATCCACGTGATGGACCTCGCCGCCGGCCACATCGCGGCGCTGCGCTACCTGCTGCGTGAGGATGCAGGGGGCTATTTCGTCTGGAACCTGGGCACCGGCCGCGGCGCCAGCGTCCTGGAGGTCGTCGCCGCATTCGAACGCGCCAGTGGTCGCAAGGTGCCCTATGCCATGGTGGACCGGCGGCCGGGAGATGTCGCGAGCTGCTGGGCGGATCCGGGCCGCGCGCAACGCGAGCTGGGTTGGCGGGCGGAGCGCTCCCTCGAGCAGATGATGATCGACGTATGGCGCTGGCAGGCGGCGCATCCGGGGGGCATCGCGAGCGACGATTGAGGCCGGCGTGGCGAGCCGGTTTCCGGACCGGCAGCGGCAGCCGGTCGGGCCGTCGATGCGCGGTCGAAACCCGCCGCACTCATCGCTCCGGCATCTGCGCGCCGCAGGACGGGTCGGTTACCCCGCCCCGGGCCGGGTGCCGGAGCCAGCGGCCGTCCGGGGCGGTGCGCCCCGGGTTCCCCGACGCCGCCGGGACGGGGATCAGTCTTGGCGATCCCCGCAGGCGCAGTGGTGGTAGCGGCGGTTGGTCAGATCGAGCAGCCGCAGGCGCCGGCCCCAAACGCAGCCGGTATCCAGGGGAAAGAGCCCGGGGCCACAGTCTGCGCCATCCAGGGCGGCCCAATGGCCAAAAGCGATGTCCAGGCCGCGGGTCAGGCGGCCCGGGTGGGCGTACCAGGGCAGCATCCCCGGTGGGGGCTGATCGGGGCCGGTCTTGGTGCGCAGGTCCAGGGCGCCGGTTTCGGTGCAGAAGCGCATCCGGGTAAGGGCATTCACTATGGCCCGCCAGCGCGGTGGCCCCCGCAAACCGGGGTCCCAGTCGGGCTGATCGCCGTAGAGCCCGGCGAGCAGTTCGCCGGGGTTGGTGCGCAGCACCACCTCGACTTCCGCGGCCAGGGCGGCGGCCGTCGCCAGCGACCACTGCGGGGGGATGCCGGCGTGCACCACCACCACGCCCTGGGCGTGCAGCAGGAAGGGGCGCTGCGCGAGCCAGGCGAGCAGTTCATCCCGGTCCGGTGCGCGCAGCACGGGCTCCAGCGTGTCCCTGGGGTGGGCGGGGCGGACGCCGTTGGCGACTGCGAGCAGGTGCAGGTCGTGGTTGCCCAGCACGGTCTCGAATGCGGATCCCAGGCCGCGCAACCAGCGCAGCGTCTCCAGCGAGGCCGGGCCGCGGTTGACCAGATCGCCCACCGCCCACAGCCGGTCGTGCGCCGGATCGAAGGCCAGGCTGTCGAGCAACCGGCGCAGCGGATCCAGGCAGCCCTGGATGTCGCCTACCACATATCCGGCCACGGGATTGGCTTCCTGGGCGATGAGTTTCGGGCGCGCGCAGCGCCCTGCGGCGGGCCCGGCGATCGACCGGCGCGCGCGGCCGGGTTCAAGCCCGGGCCTCGATGCGGTTGCTCAGGCGCACGAAGTCGGCCACCGAAAGGGTATCCGGGCGGGCATCGAGCGGCATTTCCAATTGCGCCAGCGCAGCCGCCGGCAGCAGCGCCTTGAGGCAGTTGCGCAGGGTCTTGCGGCGCTGTTGAAAACACTGGTTCACCAGGCGCTCGAACTGACCGAGATCCGCCGCGGCCGGGGCTGCGGCCGCGCGCGGTCGCAACCGTACCACCGCCGATTCGACCCTGGGTGGCGGCGCGAAGGCGGTGGGCGGCACCGCGAACAGGGCTTCCACCTCGCAGTGGTATTGAACCATCACGCTGAGGCGGCCGTAGGCCTTGCAACCGGGCTCGGCCGCCAGCCGCTCCACCACTTCCTTCTGCAGCATGAAGTGCATGTCGGCGATGCAGTCGCGCTGGCCGAGCAGCGCAAACAACAGGGGCGTGGACAGGTTGTAGGGGAGGTTGCCCACCAGGCGCAACCGCGCTGCCGAAGTTTGGAGCTGCCGGTAATCGAAGCGCAGGGCGTCGCCTTCCTGCAGCGAGAAGCCCGGGTTGTGCGCATGGCGCAGGCGCAGCAGGGCCGCCAGGTCGCGGTCGATCTCGATCGCCTGCACCTCGGCGCCGGCCTCGAGCAGCGCGTCGGTCAGCGCCCCCCGCCCCGGCCCGATTTCCACCAGGGGCTCGCCGGGCCGCGGAGCGATCGCCGCGACCAGACGGTGAATCACGCTCCGGTCGCGGAGGAAATGCTGCCCGAAGCGCTTGCGCGGGCGGTGCCGGACTTCAACCGGCTGCACGGTGCTCGGCCATCTGTGCGGCGTACTCGATGGCGGTGGCCAGACTGCCGGCATCGGCCGCGCCGGTGCCGGCCAGCTCCAGGGCCGTGCCATGATCCACCGAGGTGCGGATGAAGGGCAGGCCGAGGGTAATGTTGGCGGCCTTGCCGAAGCCCAGGTGTTTGAGTACCGGCAGACCCTGGTCGTGATACATCGCCAGCACCGCGTCGGCGGTTGCCAGGTGCCCGGGGGTGAACAGGGTATCCGCGGGCAGTGGGCCGACCAGATCCAGGCCCCGGGCGCGCAGTGCGGCGAGCGCCGGCGCGATGATCTCGATCTCCTCGCAGCCCAGATGCCCACCCTCGCCCGCGTGGGGATTGAGCCCGCAGACCAGGATGCGCGGCCGGGGCAGGCCGAACCAGCGGCGCAGCCCGGCGTGCAGGACTTCGAGGACCGCGGTCAGTGACGCCCGGGTGATCGCCGCCGGGACATCCGCCAGCGGCAGGTGAGTGGTGGCCAGGGCGACCCGGAGTCCGGCGGTGGCCAGCATCATCACCACTTGGGGCGCCCCGGTGAGTCTCGCGAGGTATTCGGTGTGCCCGCTGAAGGCGATGCCGGCCTGGTTGACGATCGCCTTGTGGATCGGTCCGGTCACCAGCGCGGCACAGTCTCCGGACCGGCAGGCGGCACTGGCGAGCTCCAGGGTTTTGAGCACCCAGGCGGCGGTATCGGGCTGCGGGCGACCCGGGATTGCCGGCACCGGCGCGGGCAGCGGCGCGACGGCCAGCTCACCGGGCTGCAGCGCCCGCGGGCTGCGGCCCGCCGGGCGCAGCTTCAGCGGGCGGCCCAGCAGGGCGGCCCGGGCGCGGAGCATCGCCGGGTCGGTGTAGGCGACCAGTTCGTGGGGTGAGCCGCCCTGGATCAGCTCGATCAGCAGATCCGGGCCGATCCCGGCGGGCTCCCCCGGCGTGACCGCGAAGCGCAGGGTCATAGCTTGATTTCGACGAAGGCCTCGTCGCGAATTTCTCCCAACCAGATCTGCAATTCTTCGCCGAACTTGCGCTGGCGCAGCGCGTTGCGCGCTTGGTTGCGCCGGATCTCCTCCGAGAAGTCCTGGTCCCGCCGCTCGGTGACCTGCAGCACATGCCAGCCGAACTGGGTGCGGAAGGGCTCCGACACCTGGTCGACTTCGATGGTGTCGGCGACCCGCGCGAATTCTTCGACGAATTTGCCGGGCAGCGACCAGCCCAGGTCGCCGCCCTTCAGGGCGCTGCCGGTGTCCTCCGAAAACTCTTTCGCCAGCTCGCTGAACGACTCCCCGGACAGAATGCGCTGCCGCAGTTGCAGGGCCAGTTCATAGGCCTGATCGTCGGATCGTATCTCGCTGGGCTTGATCAGGATGTGGCGGACCCGGCTCTGGCGCAGCACGCTCTCCCCCCCGCCGCGGCGAGCGTAGAGCTTGAGCAGGTGCAGGCCCGTATCGGTGCGGATCGGCGCAGTGACCTGCCCGGGTTCGAGATCGCGCAGTGCGGTCGCGAACGCGGGGGGCAACTGGGCCGCCGAGCGCCAGCCGAGATCCCCGCCTTGGAGGGCATGCTGTCCCGCGGAATGCAGGACCGCGAGCTGGCGGAAATCGGCTCCCTGCAGGATCTGTTCGCGTAGTTCCTCGGCCCGGGCCTCGGCATCGGCGACGGTGCGATCGTCGGCCGCCGCGGGCAGCGGCAGCAAAATGTGGCCGATCTGCAATTCCTCGGCGTGCAGGGATTCCGCCGCGGTCGAGCTCAGGAAATTGTCGATCTCCTGGTCGGAAACGGTGATGCGGCGATTGACGATCGACTGCTGAACCCGGCTGATCAAGAGTTCGTTGCGGATTTTTTCTCGCACCCAGCCGCGGTCGAGGCCATCCGCAGCGGCCTGCGCATAGAGTTGATCGACCGTGAGGCCCTGGCCCTCGGCGATCTGCGCCACCGCCTGATTCAGTTCGCTTTCGCTGACCTGTGCGCCGGCGCGCTGGGCGATGGCGAGTTGCAGCTTGTCGAGTATCAGCCGTTCCAGGACCTGGCGCAGCAGGGCCTCCCTGGGCGGCGCCTGGTTCTGGGTGCGCAGCAGTTGCTGGTGGATCATCTCCGTTTCCGTGCGGAGTTCGCTGAGCAGCACCACGTCGTCGTTGACGATCGCGGCCACCCCATCCAGGAGCTCCAGTTCCGCGCGGGCCGCCGGGCTGCCCAACGGGAGCAGCAGCGCGACCATCAACAGAACCAGGCGGTGCGCCGGCGCGAAGTTCCTAGGGAGTTCTCGATTCATACCCATAGATGCTGTCGAGGAGGATGTTGTCCACCTGTTTGCCGCTGCCGGCAAGGCCCTTGAGCTGGACTTGCAGGAAGATGCCCTGGTCGTATTCGAGTTCTTCCTCGGGGATCAGCAGCTCGTCCTCCCGATCCAGCCAATGGCGGGCCAGCAGGCTGAGTCGCCAGCAGCAGCTGTCGTATTCGAAGCCGGCCAGCACCTCCAGTTCCCGACTGTTGGTGAGGTCGTGGTTCCAGCGCCCCACCAGTGCCCATTGCGGCGAGACCGGCAGATAGGCGGAGAGATCGGTCTGCTCGATGTCGGTGTCGATGAGCTGGGTATCGACCAGCCGCGGCGATTCGCGGGTGAAGCGATAGGCCGCGTTGAGCAGCGCGCGGTCGCGGGCGTAGCGCAGGCTCAGGCTGCCCTTGTCGACCTTGTCGTCCTGTTCGCTGTAGAGCAGGTCGCTTTGCAGCCGCCAGTACGGGTTCAGGCGGGCGGCGAACTCGCCGGCGAATGGCGACTCGTCGCTGAGCAGGCTCCGCGCGGTCTCGCGCTTGGTCCGGTCCGCCAGGTCCTGGGGACTGGACAGCGACTTGAGGAAATCCTTGGTGAAGGTCGGCTCCAGCGAGACGTAGCGGTCGTCGAAATACTGGATCCGACCGAAGCTGCCGCGCACCCGTTCGACGCCGCGCGGGTCGAGCAGGCGGCTGGTGACGCCGATGGTCAGCTGATGGGCATCGCCGATGCGATCGCCGCCGGAGAAGCGGTCGTCGCGAAACAACTGCTGATAGCTGAAGGTGAGATCCGAGGTGTCGAAGTCCGGAAGGTCGGTCTGATCCTCGAACTGTGCGTTGAGGTAGTAGAGCCTGGGCTCCAGGGTTTGGGTGAAGCCCCGCAACAGCCGCGTGGTGTCCCGTTCGAAGTACAGGCCGGCGTCCAGGTCCGCGACCGGTACGGCGACCGACGGGTTGTCGTCGCCGGCGGGCAGCACCGGGTCATCCAATTGATAGCTGATGTGCTTGATCTTCATGCCGGGGCGCGCAAAGCCCCAGATCCAGCGCCGGTCCCAGCTCAGGCCGTAGTCGGTGCGCAGGCGGTCTCCGGTGATCCTCCGGTCGTCGTCGTGATCGAACCTGGTGTACTGGTGGTTGAGCGCGAGCAGCAGGTCGAGATCGTCGAAGCGGTAATCGCCGTCCAGGTCGATCCGCGGGAGCTGCTGGTACTGGCGCTCCAGGTCTTCGGCGATGGTCTGGTATTCCACCCGGGCGACGTTCAGGTTCCAGTGGGGCAGCGCGTAGCCGGCGGCAAAGAGCTGCAACAGGTGGGCCTGGGCGTTGGATTCCAGTGTGGAGACGCCCAGATCCTGGAAGTAATCCACGTCGCTGACCTTGGTGTAGTCGACCTGGGTGTTCCAGGCCCTGCCCTGTCCGCCGCGATGCGCTGCGCCCACCAGCCAGCGGTCTTCGCCTTCGAAACGGCGTTTGCCGGAGAGCGGATCCGGATTTTCGTCCGAATCGTTGCCGCCGGCGTCGTCGCCCAGCCACGCCCCCGACACCAGGGTGTCGTCGAAGCGGGACAGGTGGCGAAACTCGCCTTCGAGCATGGCGCCGCGTTCCTGGATATACCTCGGGGTGAGGGTGGCGTCGTAGTTCGGCGCCAGGTTGAAATAGATGGGCTGGGCGTAATCGATGCCGTTCTCGTCGCCGAACGCAAGGCGCGGAAACAACAGCCCGGTGGCGCGGCTGTCGTCCACGGGAAAGCGGATCCAGGGCGCGTAGAGAACCGGCACGTCCTTGACCTCGATGCGGGCGTGGCGCGCGGTGGCGAACCGTCCGTCCGCGTCGATGCGCACCTGCCCCGCCCGCAGTTGCCAGGCATTGCTGGCCGGCTCGCAGGTGGTATAGGTGCCGTTGTCGATGTAGATGACGCCCTGCTCATCCCGGCGAAAGGTCCGGGCGGTGCCGCGGGCGCGCTGCTGGTGCAGCACGAAGGTGGTGTTGTCGAGCGCCGCTTCCTGGGTCTGGGTGTCGAGCTGGGCGCGGTCGCTGAGCAGCAGCACGCCGGGTTCGCGGAACTGGATGTTGCCCTCCAGGACGATCTGGTTGGTGTCGCGGTTGATCTGGGCGCGGTCGCTGCGCACCTGGCGCTTGCCCTTGGCGAGCTGCACGTCTCCGCTGAGGGTGGCCACCGGCCCCTCGGCCTGGGTGGTGTCGGCGGAGGCGCGCAAGGGCGCGTTCTCGGGCAGCAGATTGGCCTCCGGGAGGCGGCGCGGCGGTTCGATGTAGGCACCGCAGCAGCCCGGCTGGACCTGCTTGCGCTGTTCACTGTCGAGCTCTTCGAGCGGCACCCAGTCGAGGGGGCGGACCACCTGAGCCTTGGCCATCCGTTCCGCGGCGGGCTCCCCGCGGCGGGCCTTGGCCGGCCATTTGGGGCGTTCGTAGTCCTTGGTTGCCGGCGCCACCCGCGGCTCGCAGACCCAGCCGCCGCCAGTGCCCGGGGTGCAGTTCCATTGATCGCCGGCGGCCGCGGAGCCCGGCGATCCGAGCGCCAGCGCCAGGCTGGCGGCCGCCCACCACAGCTTGCGTCCCAATGGACCGATTTGCCCGAATGGCCGAGGGCCGGAGGTGGGGAGGAGAGACACGCGCATTGCCCTTTTTAGCCGCCGGCATTGTACCCGATGTTGTCCGCGGCGCAGTTCGTCCGCCGGGTGCGTAGAATGTGCCCGTCGGATGATCGGGCCAATCCATGAGTGAACCGCGGCAACTGGCGGACTGGGTCGAACTGCACCTGCCGCCGGAAGTCAGTGTCCCGCGGCCGCTGGAACTGCGGCCGCTGCCGGGCGATGCCGGCTTTCGACGCTATTTTCGCCTGGTCGGTTCCCCGTCGCTGATCGCCACCCATGCACCCCCCGCGCACGAGGACAGTCAGGCCTTCGTCGCCAAGGGGCTGGCGCTGGCCGGCGCCGGGGTCCGGGTGCCCAGGATCTACGCCGTGGATTACCGCTGCGGCTTTCTGCTGCAGGAGGATCTGGGCAGTGACCTGATGGCCGACGCCCTGCGCCGCGGGGCGGCGCCGGCCTGTTATCGGCGCGCCCTGGAGACCCTGGCGAGCATCCAGCGCGTGCCCCCCGACCCCGGGTGTTTTCCGGCCTACGACGCGGCGCTGCTGGAGGGCGAACTGGCGCTCTTTCCACAGTGGTTCATCGGCGAGTTGCTCGGCATTGCGCTGTGCGACGAGGAGCGGCGGCTGCTGGGCGGAACCTGGGCGACCCTGGTGGAGAGCGCCCGACAGCAGCCGCAGGTGGTGGTGCATCGCGACTTTCACAGCCGCAACCTGCTGCTCACCGGCAGCCGCGGGCTGGGGGTGGTGGACTTTCAGGACGCGGTGATCGGGCCGGTGACCTATGACCTGGTGTCGCTGCTGCGCGACTGTTATCACCGCCTCGACGAGGCCGACCTCGACCGGTATCTGACCGGGTATCTCGATGCCGCCGGGGTGCCGGCGGCGGCGCGGCCACAGTGGCGGGTCTGGTTCGACCTGATGGGCTTGCAGCGCCATCTCAAGGTGCTGGGCATCTTCGCGCGCCTGTGGCTGCGGGATGGCAAGGCCCGCTATCTGGACGACCTGCCCCTGGTGATCCGCTACGTGCTCGAGGTCGCCCGGCACCATGCCGCCACCCGTGAGTTTGCCGCCTGGTTCCAGCGGCGACTCTTGCCGGCGGCCGGCGGCCAGCCCTGGTATCGCGACTGGCGGACGGCGGGAATCCCATGCGCGCGATGATCCTCGCCGCCGGGCTCGGCAAACGCCTGCGCCCGCTGACCGAGCACCTGCCCAAAGCCCTGGTAGAGGTCGGCGGCAAGCCGCTGATCGAGCATCACATCGAAAAGCTCGCGGCGGCCGGCATCCGGGAACTGGTCATCAACCTCTCCTGGCTGGGCGAGCAGATCGAACGGCGGCTGGGCGATGGCGCCCGCTTCGGCGTGGCGATCCAGTGGTCGCGCGAGCCCGAGCCGCTGGAGACCGGTGGCGGCATTCGCCGGGCGCTGCCCTGGCTGGGCGAGCGGCCGTTTGCGGTGATCAGCGCCGACGTGTGGAGCGATTACCCCTATCAGGCACTGCCCCCGGACTTGCCGGACCCTGTCAGCGCCCATCTCGTGCTGGTGGCCAATCCCGGCCACCATCCCGCCGGGGACTATCGGCTGGAAAGCGATGCCCGGGTGCGGCCGGCGGTGGCGGGTGCCCCCAGCCTGACCTTTGGCGGTATCGCGGTGATCGCGCCGGAACTGGTGGCCGGGTTTCCGGAGGCAACCGCGTTCCCGCTGCGCGACGCCCTGGCTGCAGCCATTGCCGGGCGGCGGGTGACGGGCGCCCTGCACACCGGCCGCTGGAGCGATGTCGGCACGCCGGAGCGGCTCGCCGCCCTGCGCGCCGCGCTCGAAGGCTAGCGGTCCGGGTCGGGGGCAGCGGTCCCGGCGCTACGAAACCGGAGGTGATTGCGGCTACAATTCGCCGCCCGGCGCGGCCGGCCGGAGGCCCGGTCGGCCCCGGCATCCGTCCCGCCGCCCCGAACGTATCGAGACCGCCATGTTCGAAGTCCTGCAAGCCTATCCGCCGGATCCCATCCTGCGCCTGATCGCGGAGTTCCGCGCCGATCCCCGGCCCGACAAGGTCGATCTCGGGGTCGGCGTCTACAAGGACGAGCAGGGCCGGACGCCGATCATGGCGGCGGTCAAGACCGCCGAGCGCCGGGTATTGGCCGGCGAGGACACCAAGGCCTACATCGGCCCCGCCGGGGTCGCGGAATTCAATGTCGCCATGCAGGAGCTGGTGTTCGGCGCCGGACACCCCGTGCTCGCGGATGCCCGGGTGGCGACCGTACTGACCCCCGGCGGCTGCGGGGCTCTGCGGGTCGGCGCCGAGCTGCTCAAGCGCGCCGCACCGGGGGCGACCATCTGGGTCAGCGATCCGACCTGGGCCAATCACATTCCGCTGCTCGGCAATGCCGGGCTGCAGATTCGCCAATATCCCTACTACGATCGCGAGCACAGCGCGCTGCGCTTCGACGCCATGCTGTCCGCGCTGGCCGAAGCCGGCGCAGGGGATGTGGTGCTGCTGCATGGCTGTTGCCACAACCCCTGCGGCGCCGACCTGGATGGCGGCCAGTGGCGGGCGGTGGCGGAGCTCGCGGAGCAGCGCGGGTTCCTGCCGTTCGTGGATCTCGCCTATCAGGGCCTGGGCGACGGCCTGGAGGCCGATGCCGCTGGCCTGCGCCTGCTTGCCGCGCGGGTCCCCCAGATGCTGGTGGCCAGTTCCTGCTCCAAGAACTTCGGTCTCTATCGGGAGCGGGTCGGCAGTCTTTCGGTCATCGGCGACACCGCGCAGCAGGCCGAAATCGCGGTCAGCCACGTCAACAACATCGTGCGCGGAATCTATTCGATGCCCCCGTCCCACGGGGGCGCCATCGTCGCCGAAATCCTCTCCGACCCGGCGCTCGCCACCCAGTGGCGCGCAGAACTGGACGGAATGCGCGAGCGCATCAACGGTCTGCGCCGGCTGTTGCACGAGCGGCTCAGCCGGCGGGGCGTCGGCCGCGACTTCGCGTTCATCGAGCGGGAGCGTGGCATGTTCTCGTTCCTCGGCCTGAGCGAGGCGCAGGTGGCGCGGCTGATCGCCGAGTTCGGCATCTACATGGTGAACTCCAGCCGCATCAATGTGGCCGGAATCAACCAGGCCAATGTCGATTGCGTGGTCGAGGCGCTGGCCCGGGTGATGGACGCCTGAATGCGTGGCGGAGCCGCGTTTCCGTCGGGCTGCTGATGTAGGGTTCGGAGAGGGCCGGCCGGCGCCCGAGGGAAGGGTGTCCGGATACCTCCCCCGAGCGCCGGCGGCGGGCGGTTACTTGTCGCTGGCCTTGTAGCCGCCGTACATCTTGCGCAGCTCAGTCTTGAGGATCTTGCCGGCGCCGGATTTGGGCAGTTCCTTGACGAAATAGGCGGTCTTGGGGATCTTGAAGCGGGCCAGGCGTTCGTTGCAGTGGCCGATCAGATCCGCCTCGGTCAGGGTCGCGCCCGGCTTGGTCACGACGATGGCCGCCGGCACCTCCTGCCACTTCTCGTGGGGGATGCCGATCACCGCCACCTCGGCCACTGCCGGGTGCTGGTAGATGACCTGCTCGACTTCGGCCGGATAGACGTTCTCGCCGCCGCTGATGATCATGTCCTTCTTGCGGTCGACGATGTAGAGAAAGCCCTCGTCATCCAGATAGCCCAGATCCCCGGAGTGATACCAGCCGCCGCGCAGCGCCTCCTGGGTGGCCTCGGGTTTGTTCCAGTAGCCCTTGAGCATGTTGGGACCGCGGCAGATCACTTCGCCCACCTGGTTGGGGCCCACATCCCGGTCCTCCTCGTCGACCACCCGCACGTCGACGAAGAACGCGGGATACCCCACCGAGCCGTTCTTGCGCTCGCAGTCCCACTTGTCGAGGATGGTCACCAGCGGGGCCATCTCGGTCATGCCGAAACCCTCGTAGATCGACAGTCCCCGCTCCTGGAAATACCGCAGGATCTTGAGCGGCGTCGGTGCGGCCCCGGTCATCAGGAATTCGACGGAACTCAGATCGTAGGGCTGTTTTTCCAGCTCTTCGACGATCATCTGCCACATGGACGGCACGCAGAACAGCCCGGTGATGCGCTCCCGCTGGGTGGCCTCCAGCACCGCCCGGGCATCGAACCCGGGCATGGTCACCACGGTGCCGCCCTGGAACAGGGTGGGCAGCACGATCACGCTGGTGCCGCCGATGTGGAACATGGGCGCCACCCCGAGGGCGACGGTGCCGGCGTGGATCGGCAGCCGCTGGGTGGTGTGGAACACGTTCCAGGTATGGGCGGCGTGGGTCAGCATCGCGCCCTTGGGCCGGCCGGTGGTCCCGGACGTGTACATCAACAGGGCGACGTCGTCCTGGCCGACGCTGGCATTGATCTCGGCATCGGATGCCGCGGCGAGAAAGGCCTCGTACTGGTCCTCGTCGTCGCAGGCGTTGCTGCGCCCGCAGTACACCAGGGTGTCCAGGTGCACGCCGTGCTGCAAGCCTTCGGCCAGATGGCGGAACTCGTCGTGGAAGAACAATGTACGGGCGCCCGAGTCCTGAATGATGTACTCGATCTCCGGCACGGTGAGCCGGAAATTGATCGGCAGGAAGATCGCCCCCAGCTTGGCGACCGCGAAAATGAGCTCCAGTTGGACGTGGCCGTTCTGCAATAGCGAACTGACGCGGTCGCCGGGGCGCACGCCGCTGTCGCGCAGGGCGTTGGCCAGACGATTGCAGCGCTGGTTGAATTCGCGGTAGGTGAAACGCAGGTGGCGGTCCACGATCGCCAAGCGGTCACCGGAGATCATCGCTCGCTTGGTAGCCCAGTACCCCAACCCCTGATCCATAGCAACCTCTCTAAACTATTCTGGAAGGAACGAAAAGTATGTCGTTTGGTGTGGCAAGCAGCGCTCGAGGCGGCGCTTTCCGCGTAGCCGGGCAAGCGTATCAGCTACCATTTCGCCCGGCAAACCTGGCAATGGCTTGACCTTTTGGCGGCGCCGGCGCCGGGCTAGAATCCGCTTTCGGTATGCCGGAGCCCGCCCGTCGTGCACCATGCGATGACGCAAACAATCCGCAGCGGGGCGCGCTGGGTCTGGGCCTGCGCACTGGCGCTGGTCACCTGGCTGGCGCTGCGCCCCGGGGTCGGTCAGGAATGGATCGTGGGGCTGGACAAGGTCTTGCATCTGGCCGCCTACGCGGTGCTCTGCGGGCTCGGCGCCCTGGCCGCGGTGCGGCCGGTCTGGGGTTTGGTTGCCGGCCTGTTCTGCCACGGATTGATCATTGAGGGGTTGCAGTCGCTGGTCCCCGGCCGGGAGAGTTCGCTGGGCGATCTGCTGGCCAATGCCGCCGGCCTGGGGCTCGGCGTGCTCGTCGCGGCCCGCTGCGCCAGCCGGTTGCCGGGCCCCGCTGCGGCGCGCAGGGTGCCGCGATGACGCTGGACTGGAGCCGCAACCTGGCGGCGGTGTGGCGGCCGCGGGCGGGCGGCCTGCGCCCGGTGCGCAGGCTCGATCCGGTACGCCTGTCCGACCTGCTCGGCGTAGATGCCCAGAAGGAGGCGCTGTGCCGCAACACCGAGGCGCTGCTGGCGGGCAAACCGGCCTGCAATGCCTTGCTGTGGGGCAGCCGCGGCACCGGCAAGTCGTCACTGATCAAGGCGCTGCTCAATGAATACGCCCCGGCCGGGCTGCGGCTGATCGAAATGGACAAGGACGATCTGGCCGATCTGCCGGAGATCGTCGACGGGCTGTGCGAATTGCCGCAGCGCTTCGTCGTTTTTTGCGACGACCTCTCGTTCGAGGCCGAGGAGACCACCTATAAGCACCTCAAGAGCGTGCTGGAAGGCTCCGTCGAGCTGCCGCCCGACAATGTGGTGATCTATGCCACCTCCAACCGGCGCCACCTGGTTGCGGAACCGCGCGCGGACAATCTCGGCGTCGAGCTCCGCGGCGGCGAGCTGCACTATGGCGATGTCGTCGAGGAGCGCCTGTCGCTGGCCGATCGCTTCGGCCTCTGGCTGTCGTTCCATCCCAACAGCCAGCAGCAGTATCTGGCGATCATCGACCATCTGTTCGCCGGCTGCCCCGGCGATCGCGCGGCGCTGCACCGCGAGGCCTGCCAGTTCGCGCTCGCCCGGGCCTCGCGCAGCGGCCGCACCGCGCGCCAGTTCTGGCTGGAGCGACAGAGCCGGGGCTGAGCTTGTGAATTTTTCAGGCTCGCAGCCCGGCCAGGGATGGCCGGACGCGAATCAAGCACGCAACGGCTTGATTCGCGCGAGCAAGTCCGGGCGTGAGCCGGACTTGCGACAGAAGCAATGCACAGGACGCGCATTGCTTCACAATTGCTTCACAAACGCTGAGTCCCGGCCCGGCAGCCCTCGGGCTCAGGGGTGGCCGCTGTCGAGCCCGATCTGCAGGTTGAGGGGATGGATGGCGCTGCGGCCGCACAGCGCCAGCAGGACATCCTGCAGGTCGTCCCAGGGCGATGCGTCGCGCAGGCCCTTGACGGCGCGGTCGATGGCGCCCAGTTGCCGCAGCAGCAGCTCGGCCTGGGCGGCGTCGAGGCGCGCCGCGGCGGCGCGAAACAGGGGGCGGCGGGCTTCCCAGACGCCGAGTCCGGCGAGGGTCCGGTCCAGCGAGGTGCCGCGGCGCCGGCTGGCCCGGGCCAGCACCCGCAGGTCCCGGATCAGCGCCCAGCACACCAGCGTGGGCTCCACCCCCTCCTCGCGCAGACCGCGCAGCGATCGGCAGGCGCTGTGGGCGTCTCCGGACAGGGCGCGGTCGATCAGCTCGAACAGATTGAACCGCGCGGAATCGGCGACCACCATGGAGATGGTGTCGGCATCCAGCTCCCCGGCGGGCGCCAGCAAGCGCAGCTTTTCGATCTCCTGGGCGGCGGCCAACAGGTTGCCCTCGACCCGCTGGGCGAGCAGCTCCAGCGCCGGTCGGCTGGCGGAGATACCGGCCCGGCGCAGGCGGCCGGCGATCCAGGCGGGCAACTGGCCGGGACCCACGGGCCAGACCTGGATCCAGACCCCGGCCTGGTCGCAGGCCTTGACCCAGCCCGAGCGCTGCGCGGCGCGGTCCAGTCGCGGGGCGATCACCAGCAGCAGCAGCTCGTCCCCGGCGCGCCGGCAGAGTTCGGCCAGGGCGGTGCCGCCCGACTCGCCGGGCTTGGCGGTGGCGAGGCGGAGTTCCAGCACTTTGCGCTCGGCGAACAGGGAGCGGGCGCCGGCCTCGGCGAGCGGCGCGCCCCAGTCGAACTGGCGGCCGTCCACTTCGAAGGTCTGGCGCTCCGCGAATCCGCGCGCGCGGGCCGCGGCGCGGATCTGGTCGGCGCATTCCTGGACCAGCAGCGGTTCGTCGCCGGTGACCAGATAGACGGGGGCCGGCGCGCCGTCGAGCTGGGCTGCCAGGTGCTCAGGGCGCAGTTGCATCGCCGGCGTCGCGCGGCCCGATCCGCTGCAGGTAGCCGATGATCTGCCGCACCAGGTTGGCCCGCATTTCGCGGCGCACGAGCTGCGCCTCGTCGTCGGTGGCGAGGATGTCGTCCTCGTTGTATTCGAACACCCGGTCGTCGCTCACCCGGGCGGGCGGGATGACTTCGCTGCCGTCGCTGGCCAGGACGGTGAATTCCACCTCCTCGATCAGCTCCAGTTCGGCGATGCGCGCGCGGCCGCTGAGCGCTGCGGTCCGCCGGCGGGACCGCTGGTCGAGCACCACCAGGCTGTACTGCGCCTGATTGGCGTTGTCCTTGAGCGCGATGCCCAGGGTTTCCAGATCCCGGATCAGCTCGCGCCGGAGTTGGTCGTCGAGCGGCCGGCCGCCGAGGTGCAGGCTGTCGACATGCTGGGGTGCGTCGCCCTGGCCGCGCAACTGCCAGCCGCAGCCGGTGAGCGCGGCGATCAGCACTGCCGGCAGCCAGATGCAGCGGGCGGTCCGGAGTCGGCCCCGGAGTGGGGAAAAGCCAGAGGTCATGGGCGGGTTCCGATGAGGGGCGGCGGGGTGGACATCAGTCGGTGACGATGTTGACCAGGCGCCGCGGCACGAGAATGACTTTACGGATGGTCTTGTCCCGGGTAAAGCGGACCACATTGGGTTCTGCGAGCGCCTGGCGCTGGATGTCATCGCGCCCGGCGTCGCTCGCCACGTGCAGCTGCGCGCGCAGCTTGCCGTTGACCTGTACCGCTAGGGTGAGGCTGTCCTCCGCCAGCGCCTCGGGATCGGCCTGCGGCCAGCGCACGTCGACCAGGAGTTCGTCGCGGCCGAGCTGGTGCCACAGTTCCTGGGTGATGTGCGGCACCACCGGGGCCAGCAGCCGCACCGCGGCTTCCAGCGCCTCGCGTTCCGCCGCCGCGGCCTGGGGCGCCGCCGGGTCGAGGCGGGAGATCTCGTTGAGCAGTTCCATGACCGCGGCGATGGCGGTGTTGAAGGTCTGGCGGCGGTCGAAGTCGTCGCTGACCTTGGCGATGGTGGCGTGGGTCTTGCGGTGCAGCGCCCGGGCCGGCCCGTCGAGACGGGCGGGGTCGAGCGCCGGGACCGGGCCGCGCTGCAGATGGGCGTGGACCGCCTTCCACAGGCGGCGCAGAAAGCGGTAGGAACCCGCCACGCCCTCGTCGGACCACTCCAGCGACTGTTCCGGCGGCGCGGCGAACATGGTGAACAGGCGCACGGTGTCGGCCCCGTAGCGGTCGATCAGCGCCTGGGGATCGACCGTGTTGCCCCTGGACTTGGACATCTTGCTGCCGTCCTTGAGCACCATGCCCTGGCACAGCAGCCGGGTGAAGGGCTCGTCGGAGGCCACCAGACCTTCGTCGCGCAGCAGCTTGTGGAAGAAACGCGCGTAGAGCAGGTGCAGGATGGCGTGCTCGATGCCGCCCACGTACTGGTCCACCGGCAGCCAGTAGTTGGCCTGCGCGGGATCCAGCATGCCCTCCCGGTAGTCAGGACAGGTGAAGCGCGCGTAGTACCAGGAGGACTCCATGAAGGTGTCGAAGGTATCGGTCTCGCGTTGCAATTCCCGGCCATCGATCACGCAGCGGCGCCACTCGGGGTCGGTCTTCAGCGGCGAGTGGATGCCGTCCATCGCCACGTCCTCGGGCAGCAGCACCGGCAGCCGGTCGGCGGGCACCGGGATGACGCATTCCCCCGCATCGTAGAGCATGGGGATGGGCGCGCCCCAATAGCGCTGCCGGGAGACGCCCCAGTCGCGCAGCCGGTAGTTGGTGGTGACTTCGCCCAGGCCCCTGGCCGCCAGGGCCTGCGCGATGGCGTCGAAGGCGGCCTCGAAGCCGAGGCCGTCGAAGGTGCCGGAGTTGACCAGTACGCCCTGGTCGGTGAAAGCGCCGGTGCCGAGGTCGCAGCCGCCGCCGCCGAGCGGCGCGATGACCTGGCGGATGGGCAGCTCATAGGCGGTGGCGAATTCCCAGTCGCGCTGGTCGTGGGCCGGCACCGCCATCACGGCGCCCGAGCCATAGTCCATCAATACATAGTTGGCGACCCACACCGGCAGCGGCGCTCCGGTCAGGGGATGGAGGGCCTCGAGGCCGGTATCGCGGCCAAGCTTGGCCATGGTGGCGAGCTCGGCTTCCGCCACCGAATGG
The DNA here is from genome assembly GCA_049325095.1 of Pseudomonadota bacterium. GTDB lineage: Bacteria > Pseudomonadota > Gammaproteobacteria > Pseudomonadales > Porticoccaceae > JAGPUQ01. Next base: position 278,543 of record JBMOPO010000032.1, read on the forward strand.
CGCCGGCACTCCTCCACGAAGGCGGCCAGTTCCGGATCCCGCTCCGCCAGCGCGCGGGTGATCGGGTGTTCGGCGGCCAGGCTGAGATAGGTCACACCCATCAGGGTGTCGGGGCGGGTGGTGTAGACCTCGAGCTCGCGCTGGCCGGCCACCGCCGCGGGCAGGGGGAAGCGGATCCTGAGGCCGCGGCTCTTGCCGATCCAGTTGCGCTGCATGGTGCGCACCTGCTCCGGCCAGCCGTCCAGGCGGTCGAGCGCGGCGAGCAGCTCTTCGGCATAGGCGGTGATGCGAATGAACCACTGGGGGATCTCGCGGCGCTCGACCCGGGTGTCGCAGCGCCAGCAGCAGCCGTTCACCACCTGCTCGTTGGCCAGCACGGTCTGGTCGTGGGGGCACCAGTTGACCGGGCTGGTCTTGCGGTAGACCAACCCCTTGGCGTAGAGGCGGGTGAAGAACCATTGCTCCCAGCGGTAGTAGTCCGGGTCGCAGGTGGCCAGTTCCCGGTCCCAGTCGTAGCCGAAGCCGAGCGCCTGGAGCTGTGTCTTCATGTAGGCGATGTTGGAGCGGGTCCAGCTCGCCGGCGCGGTGTGGTGCTGCAGGGCTGCGTTCTCCGCCGGCAGCCCGAAGGCGTCCCAGCCCATGGGCTGGAGGACATTCTTGCCCAGCATGCGCTGATAGCGGCTGATCACATCCGCAATGGTGTAGTTGCGCACATGCCCCATGTGCAGCTTGCCGCTGGGGTAGGGGAACATCGCCAGGCAGTAGTACTTCTCCCGGTCCGGATCCGCGCGTACCGCGAAGGTGCGCGCAGCGCGCCATTGCCGTTGCACCCGGGCTTCGATGCGTTCGGGGTGGTACTGATCTTCCATCGCCGGGGATCCGCCGGTGGGGCCGGGAAAGCGCGGAATTATAGAGGCAAAGGGGTAGCCGACCCACCAGGGCGTTGAAAAACGCCCTGGTGGGCGCCGCAGGGAGGCGTCACATCGAAAATCAAATGCGCAAGTGTTTGATTTTCTGGGAGCGCTGCGGCGATACGCCGCAGCGAAGCGAGTTGAAAGGCCCATGGATGGGCTTTTCAACGCCTGCTAGGGGAGTTGCGGATCGCGGCGCGGCCGGCGGCCGACAGCAGCAATACCGCGCAGCACAGCACCACCGGCATCGATCGATAGCGGCTGAACGGCGTGCTGCCGGTGCGCGGGGTCACGGATGTACGCAGGATCCCCGGTTGAAACTGTGGTAGTTCGGCACTGACCCGGCCGCGGCTGTCAACCACCGCGGTGATGCCGTCGTTGGTGGCGCGCAGCAGGGGCTTGCCGTTTTCCAGGGCGCGCAGGCGCGCCATCTGGAAGTGCTGGTGGGGGCCGATGGAGGCGCCGAACCAGGAGTCGTTGCTCACCGTCACCAGCAGGCCCGCGGCGGCGGAAGCGGCGACCAGATCCGGATAGACGATTTCGTAGCAGATCGCCGCCGCGAGCCGGGTCGCGCCCAGGGCGAGCAGCGGCTGCGGCTCGGGCGCCGGGCTGAAATTCGACATCGGCAGGTCGAAAAAGGCGATGGTGCCGCGCAGCAGCGGCTCCAGCGGAACATACTCGCCGAAGGGTACCAAGCGGCGCTTGCGGTAGGTCCCGTCGGCCGCGCCCAGGCCGATCAGGCCGTTGTAGTAGCGGCCGTCGCCGGGGTCTGCGATCGGCACGCCCAGCACCAGGCCGATGCCGGCGGCCCGGGCCCAGCGGTGTTCGCCGTCGAGCAGGGGGGCGACCTCGTGGCGAAAACGGGGAATCGCGGTCTCCGGCCAGACGATCAGGTCGGTATCGCTCAGCCGCCGGTTGGTGGCGGTGAAATTGGCGAAGATCGCCGGCAACTGGTCCGGATCCCACTTCATGTGCAGCGACTGCGCCGGCTGGACCAAGGCCAGATCGATCGGGGTGGCGTCCGGCGTGGTCCAGGCCCGTTGCTGGAGCCACCAGGAACCGCCCCAGACGGCGGCGACCAGGGGCGCACAGAGCCCCAGCCGCCGCCAGCCGGGGCCGGTCGCGAGCGCGGCGAGGGCGGCCCCGGTGATGGCCACGCCCAGGCTCATCCCCAGCACGCCGGTCACCGGGGCGAGGCCGGCCAGCGGGGTATCGATGGCGGCATAGCCCAGATAGAGCCAGGGGAAGCCGGTCAGCACCCAGCTGCGCAGCCATTCGCCGAGCACCCAGAGCGCGGGAAACCCGAGCAGCGCGCCGCGCGGGCGGTGCAGATCCAGGAATCCGGCGCAGGCGAAGGGCAGCGCGAACAGCAGCGCCATGCCGGCGCAGAACAGCCCGGTGAGCAGCGCTGCCAGGGGCGGCGAGGCCGCGCCGTAGACGTGGATGCTGACATAGATCCAGGAGGCGCCCAGGCCGTAGAGGCCGGCGCCGAACCACCAGGCGAGCGCGGCCGCGCCACGGGCCGCGCAGTCCCGCAGCAGCCAGCCCAGCGCGCCCGCAGCCAGGGGCGCCAGGGGCCAGCAGCCGAACGGCGCAAAGGCCAAAGGCAGTGCGGCGCCGGCCAGCAGCGCCGCGGGATAACGCCACCCGGGCGGAGCGCGGCGCCCGGTCACGGTTCAGCTGCTGCCCGGCGCGGGTTCGAACTCCACCCGCAATTCGTGCAACTGGCGTTCGTCGCCGGCGACCACGGTGAAGGTCATGCCCGGGAGGCTGATCCGGTCGCCGACCTCCGGCAGCCGGCCGGCCTCCTGACAGACCAGCCCGCCGATGGTATCGACTTCGCCGTCTGCCAATCGGGTGCCGAGGTGGGCGTTGAAATCCTCGATCGGAGTGAGTGCGGCCACCAGAAAGCTGCCATCGGCCTGGCGGCGGATGTCGCAGCCGGATTCGAGGTCGGTCTCGTCGGCGATGTCGCCGACGATCTCCTCGAGGATGTCCTCGATGGTGACCAGGCCGGCGACGCCGCCGTACTCGTCCACCACCACCGCCATGTGGTAGCGCCGTTCGCGGAATTCGCGCAGCAGGATGTCCAGACGCTTGGTTTCCGGGACGATGGTCGCCGGGCGGATCAGCTCCTGGAGCTGGAAGGGGCGTTCGCGGTCGAGCATCAGCGGCAGCAGGTCCTTGGCCAGCAGGATGCCGCGCAGGTCGTCGAGGGATTCCCCGATCACCGGATAGCGGGAGTGCTTGGTTTCGACGATCCGCTGCAGGACCTCCGCCAGGGACAGGTCGCGGTGGATCACCACCATGCGGGCGCGGGGGATCATGATTTCATGCGCCTGCCGGCTCGACAGCAGGAAGGCGCCGCGCATGATGTCGAACGACTGGCTGTCGAGCAGTGCGTCCCGGTAGGCGGCTTCGAGCAGCTTCGCCAGGTCCTCGCGCGACCTCGGACCGGGCATCAGCGCGCGGGCGGCGCGCCGCAGCCAGGATGACCGGGGCTTGGGGTCGGCGGTCACGAGGCGATCCCGGTGGGTTCGGGCGCCGGTCGGTAGGGAGGGGGGAAGCCGAGGGCGCCCAGAATCTCCGTTTCCAGGGCCTCCATGCGTTCGGCGGCGGTGTCGTCCTGATGGTCGTGGCCGAGCAGGTGCAGGGCGCCGTGTACCACCAGGTGGGCCCAGTGGGCCGCCGCAGGCTTGCCCTGCTCGGCGGCTTCCCGCGCGACCACCGGGGCGCAGATCACCAGGTCGCCGAGCAGGGGGTCGTCCACCCAGGCGGGCAGGTCGGCCGGAAACGACAGCACATTGGTGGCGCGGGCCCGCGCCGGATCGCGCAACCGGTAGCGGGTGTTGAGCTCCCGGCCCTCGGCCTCGCCGACGATGCGCACGCAGATGGCGGCGCGCTGCCGCCCCTGGTGGCGCAGCGCGGCGCGCAGCCAGGCGCGCAACCTGGCGGGCTCGGGTACCTCCTCCCCCGCGCCGCAGGCGGCGTCGACGGCGATGGAAATGGAAATGGTCACCGGTCGGGTTCGGGGGCGCGGTCGCGCTCGTGGCTCTCGTAGGCCTCGACGATGCGCTGCACCAGCGGATGCCGGACCACGTCCTTGGCGACGAACTGCGTGAAGGAGATGCCCTCGACGTCCCGCAGCACGTCCGCGGCCTGGAGCAGGCCCGAGCGCACGCCGCGCGGCAGGTCGATCTGGGTGGCGTCCCCGGTGATCACCGCGGTGGAGCCGAAGCCGATCCGGGTGAGGAACATCTTCATCTGTTCGCAGGTGGTGTTCTGGGCTTCATCGAGGATGATGAAGGCGCCGTTGAGGGTGCGGCCGCGCATATAGGCCAGGGGCGCGACCTCGATCACCTGGCGTTCGATCAGCTTGCCCACGGTCTCCACGCCCAGCATTTCGTAGAGCGCATCGTAGAGGGGGCGCAGATAGGGATCGACCTTCTGGGCCAGATCGCCGGGCAGGAAGCCGAGCTTTTCCCCGGCCTCGACGGCCGGCCGCACCAGCAGGATGCGCTCGACCTCCGAGCGCAGATAGGCTTCCACCGCGCAGGCCACGGCGAGGTAGGTCTTGCCGGTGCCGGCCGGGCCCACGCCGAAATTGATGTCATGGGTCTGGATGGCGCGCACGTAGCGCTGCTGGTTCATCCCCCGGGGGCGGACATTGCCCTTCTTGGTGCGCACGATCCCAAAGCCGGTGACCTTGTCGCCGGCGCCCGTGGTTTGCTGGTCCATGCACTGCTCCATGGCGGATTGCTGCAGGAAAACGTGGAGTTCGGCGGGCATCAGCACGCGATCGCCGCAAGTCTCCTGATAGAGCTGGCGGATCAGGACCGATGCGGCCCGGGTGCGCGCGGTGTCGCCGTAGAAGGCGAAGACGTTGCCGCGGTTGCGGATCTCGATATCCAACCGGTGTTCGATATGGCGGAGATTTTCGTCGAACTGTCCGCAGAGGTTCGCGAGACGACGGGTGTCGTGGGGTTCCAGCGTGAGGGTCTGAACGGCAGGCAGAGTATTCAAACGGTTGGTGGCGATGCCCGACAGCCTGGGATGGGCGAAGAATAACCAGTTTGTCCGGCCGGGGGAATAGGGCCGCCGCCCGCCCCGGTCACCCGGGATTCGGACTCAGCAGCCCACATATTCGCCGCGCAGGGAGTTGGGCAGCGCGGCCTGGATGCGGACCGCCGCGAACTGTCCGATCAGCCCCGGATCGGTGGCTGGAAAATTGACCACCCGGTTGTTTTCGGTCCGCCCCTGCAGCTCGCCCGGGTGCTTGCGGGACAGGCCGCTGACCAGGATGCGGTGGGTCTCGCCCACCATCTTCCCGCTGATCGCGGCGGCCTGCTGGTGGATGCGCTGCTGCAGCAGTTGCAGGCGCCGCTTCTTGACCTCCTCTGGTGTGTCGTCCGGCAGACCGGCCGCCGGAGTTCCGGGGCGCCGGCTGTAGATGAAGCTGAAGGAGTGGTCGAAGCCGACGTCCGCCACCAGCTCCAGGGTGCGGGCGAAATCGTCCTCGGTCTCGCCGGGAAAGCCGACGATGAAATCAGAGGAAATGCTGATGTCCGGACGCAGGGCGCGCAGGCGGCGGATCTTCGACTTGTATTCGAGCACCGTATGGCCGCGTTTCATGGCGGCGAGGATCCGGTCCGAACCGCTCTGGACCGGCAGATGGACGTGGCTGACCAGTTCGGGGACCTCGGCGTAGATGCGGATCAGGGCGTCGGAAAACTCGACCGGGTGGGAGGTGGTGTAGCGGATGCGGTCGATGCCGTCGATGCGCGCCACGGCGCGGATCAGCTCGGCGAGGTCGCAGTTGCCGCCGTCGGGCAGGGCGCCGCGATAGGCGTTGACGTTCTGGCCCAGCAGGTTGATTTCGCGCACGCCCTGGCCGGCGAGCGCGGCGACTTCGGTGAGCACATCCAGCACCGGGCGGCTCACCTCCTCGCCGCGGGTATAGGGCACCACGCAGAAACTGCAGTACTTGGAGCAGCCCTCCATGACGGTCACGAAGGCGCTGACGCCGTCGGCCACGGGGCGCGGCAGGTGGTCGAACTTCTCGATTTCGGGGAAGCTGACATCCACCACCGCCCGGCCGGGAGCGGCGCGCCGCCGGCGGATCAGCTCCGGCAGCCGGTGCAGGGTCTGGGGCCCGAACACCAGGTCGACATAGGGTGCGCGGCGGGCGATGGCCTCGCCCTCCTGGCTGGCCACGCAGCCGCCGACGCCGATGATCAACTCCGGGTTGGCATCCTTGAGATGCTTCCAGCGGCCCAGTTGGTGGAACACCTTCTCCTGCGCCTTGTCGCGGATCGAGCAGGTGTTGAGCAGCAGGATGTCGGCCTCCGCCGGGTCGTCGGTGGGGATCAACCCTTCGCTCGCGCCGAGCAGATCGCGCATGCGCGCCGAATCGTACTCGTTCATCTGGCAGCCCTGGGTGGCGATGTGGAGCTTGCGGACCGCGGGTCGGGGCATGGGCGAGTGACGACGCGAAACTGGAGGATGGCCGCCGATTATAACCGGCGCCGCTGCCCGCCGGGCCTTGAAGTCGAGCCGTCCGGCCCCATTGTGCTAAGCTGCCGTCAGCAATCCCCCAAGGCCGCAGGGCATGTCCAACGAACCCATCTACCGCATCATCTTCTTCAACCAGGGGCAGGTGTACGAGGTCTATACGCGCTACGTGTATCAGAGCGACCTGATGGGTTTCCTCGAGGTCGAGGAATTCGTGTTCGGCGAGAAATCCCAGATGATCGTCGATCCGGCCGAGGAGAAGCTCAAGACGGAGTTCACCGGCGTCAAGCGCAGTTTCATTCCCATCCACGCGGTGGTGCGCATCGACGAGGTGGAGAAGGAAGGGGTCTGCAAGGTGACCGACGCCCGCGGCAGCAATGTGATGGCCTTCCCGCAATTTCCCGCGGTATCCGGTCGGACCACCAGGACAGATCCTTAGCAGACCGCTGAAAAATTACCTGGGTTGCGTCTGCGGCGTTGAAAAATGGCCTCAAAGTGTTCATTTGCCATGGGCAACTCCGCTTTGTCGGCCATTTTTGCCTTGCACCCGCTGCCTCGCCAACGTTTTTCAGCAGCCTGTTAGCGCGGCGGCGCGCGGCACGCGCCGCCCGGTGTGCCACCGGAGGTGCGCATGAAACTGGGTGTGGCGATCGGGTTGCTGGCGGTGGTCTACCTCTTCTATCCCACCTATGAACTGGCCGTTCGGTCGGCCGGCGATCAGCCCTGGCGGAGCGGCGCCACCCACTGGTCCCTGGCGCGTTGCCGGGCCGCCGCAGCGGCGCTCGCCGAGGGCGAATGGCGCTGCCGTCAGAACAACCCCTGGCATCTCCTGTTCCGTACCGGCACCCGCTATGACCCGGCCATCAACGAGAGTCAGCGCGCGCTGGAATCCGGGTGACCAGATGTCCCGGGATCCCCGCATGCCCGCGACGTCCGGGATGCCGAAGCCGGTCGATCCCGGCGCCGGGGGGTGCGGTCGGGTGGTGGGAATCTATGTCGCGGCGCGCCCCGGACAACTGCCCCGCGCGGTGGCCGAAGCCGAGCTGCGCGCCGGCCGCGGCTTGGTCGGGGATCGCTACGAGGCCGGTCTCGGCACCTGGTCCGCTTGGCCGGGCTCCGGCCGCGCGGTGACCCTGATCGCCGCCGAAGTGCTGGAGCAGATGCCGGCCGCCTGCCGGATCGGCGCCGCCGAGGCGCGCCGCAACCTGGTCACCCGGGGCGTCGATCTCGACGCGCTGGTGGGATGCGACTTCCGCATCGGCGAGGTCTGGCTGCGCGGCCGGCGGCCGTGCGAACCCTGCGCCCATCTCGAGCGCCTGACCCGGCCCGGGGTTGCCGCGGCGCTCGCCGGGCGCGGCGGGTTGCGCGCCGACGTGCTGGCCGGCGGCCGCATCCGGCTCGGCGATCCCCTTGTCGCCGGCCATCTTGCGGGGCGATGATCGGGGTTGTCCACAGTCGAGAGCGTTCGGTGACGTCCATGTCCGGCCCGCCCGCCATTCCCGGTTCCTGCCTGTGCGGCGGAGTGGCCTTCGAGGTCTGGGGGCCGTTCGAGCGCTTCGTGATCTGCCACTGCACCCGGTGTCGCAAGGCGACCGCAGCGGCCCATGCAGCCAACCTGTTCACCGCGCCGGATCACCTGCGCTGGCTGCGCGGTGCAGACCTGCTCCGCCGTTACCAACTGGCCGGGGCGCGCAGCTTCTCCAAGTGCTTTTGCTCCAGTTGCGGGTCGGCGCTGCCCTACCTGAGCCGCAATGGCGCCCACCTGATCGTGCCCGCCGGGGTGCTGGACCGCGCGCCCGGGCCGGTCCCCGACCGCCAGATCTTCTGGGCCAGCCGGGCGCCCTGGCTGGAGGCGGGGCGCCTGGCGCCCTGCTTCGACGAGTATCCCCCGGAGACCTGGATCCCGGCGGGGGCCGACGCATGAGCGCGCCCCGGGTCGAGATCCACTATTGTCCGGGCTGCCACTGGCTGCCGCGCTCGGCGTGGATGGCGCAGGAACTGCTCCACACCTTCGGCGACGTGCTCGGCGAGGTGGCGCTGTGCCCGGCCCGGGAAGGCGGCACCTTTCGCATTCTGATCGATGACGTCCCGGTGTGGGACCGGGCCACCGACGGCGGTTTTCCGGATATCAAGGTGCTGAAGCAGCGGGTCCGGGACCGGGTGGATCCGGGGCGCTCCCTGGGCCACCTCGAGCGCTGAAATCCCGCCCCGGCAGGGGTCAGCTCCAGTGCGCCAGCAGGTCGCGCAGGCAATCGATGAAGGCCAGCGGCTGGTCGAGAAAGACGTGGTGGGCGGCCCCGGGGATGGTGCGGAAGGGGGAGCCGGGCGGCGCGACGTACTGGAGATACGCCAGGTCCTCCTCGGTGACCGAGGCGCTGAGGGCGCCGTGGATCATGCCGAAGCCGGTGCCCAGGCCGAGCAGGGCATCGGTCTGATCCTCGAACCTGAAGCGGTCCAGCAGGGCCGGATCGGCCTTGAGCTGCCAGCCCTCCGGGGTCGCATGCACCGAGTGGCGGGCGATGTGGTCGAGCAGATAACCGTTGGCGCAGCGCTGGGGAGGTACTACCCGATAGGCGGCGACCGCGCTCTCCTCGTCCGGATGGCAGCTGTGCGGCAAAAAACCCCTGGTGGCCCGCGGCCGGTGCTCGCCGGGCAGCGGGACCAGTTTGGCGTCCACCGAGACCATCGCCTTGACCCGTTCCGGATGGCGGGCCGCGGTACGCAGCGCGATGCCGCCGCCGAAGCTGTGCCCGACCAGCACCAGATCCTCACCCAGGCCCGCGGCATCGGCGACCGCCAGAACCTCGCGACTGAAAACGTCGAGGTCGTAGCTGGGCCGATGGCCGCTGTCGCCGGCGCCCGAGCAATCCAGCGCCACCACGCGGCGGTCATCGGCCAAGGCCGGGGCGATGAAATCCCACCAATGGCTGTTGGCGCTGTAGCCGTGGATCAGCACCAGCCCGGGCCGGCCCTCCGCCCCCCAGCAGCGGTAGGCGATGGGGCAGCCGGCCACCGTCACCGCGCCCGGCGTCGCGGGGACCGCGAGGGCGGCGTCGAACCAGGCGGGGCGGTCGGCGGTCATGGCGCGCCTGTTCCGCGATCAGAACAACAGCTGTACCGCGTACCAGGCCATCAGCAGCACCTGGACGAAGAAGAAGGTCGCGCGGATCCACACCATGGCCGGGCTGGTGGAGATCAGGTGGGTCACCGACTGGGCGATGCGCGCATAGAGCACGTACAGCGCGGTGCCCTCCATCACCCCGAACTGGCCGGAGAGGCCGGCCGCGGCCACCAGCGCGGCGAATACCGGCAGATTCTCCACGCAGTTGAGGTGGGCGCGGGTGACCCGCTGGCCGAAGCCGGGCAGATCCTCGCCGGTCGGGGAAAACTGGTTGATCGGGATCCGGGCGCCGGCGAACAGGTTGGCCATGCGGTTGGTGGCCATGATCAGGGTCAGCAGCAGGGTCCAGCCGGCAAAGCCGGCGAGTGCGTGGAGGGCGGGGTTCATGCTAGGTTTCCTTGTGTGGTTGTTATATGGAAAGTCCATGGTAATCCGGTGCGGGGGCAGCGTAAATGTCTGATTCGGCCGATGGATCCAACGCCGTGGCGGAACAGCCCCTGTTCCCGCTGCAGCGGGTGCTGTTCCCCGGGGTCTCGTTTCCCCTGCGCATCTTCGAGCAGCGCTACCTGCGCCTGGTGCGCGAATCGCTCGCCGCCGGCACCGGCTTCGGCGTGGTGCCGATCCTCGCCGGGCGCGAGGTCGGCGCCCCGCCGACCGTCGCCCGCCGCGGCACCTGGGCGCGCATTACCGACTGGTCCACCCTGCCCAACGGCCTGCTCGGTATCGAGATCCGCGGCGAGCGCCGCCTGGTGCTGGGCGCCACCCGGGTGGCGGCGGACGGCCTGCTGCTCGGCGAGGTGGCGTTGCAGCCCGCGGAGGCGGCGGCACCGCCGCTGACCGAGGCCGAGGCCGATCTGGTGGCGCTGCTCGACGACCTCGCGCGCCATCTGGGGGTGGAGGCCGCCTGCCTGGGGGATGAGCTCGACACCGGCCTGCTCGGCTGGCGGCTGGCCGATCTGTTGCCGGTGGCGGTCGAGCGCAAGATCGCCCTGCTGGCGGTGGAGGACCCGGTCGCGCGCCTCGGAGAGGTGCGCCGCTGGGTGGCGGAACTGGTTGGGCGCGGCGCCGGCTAGGGGGCTCCGCGCCCCGCCGTTACGCCTCGCGGCCCTTGAGCATGCGCAGCGGATTGTAGGTGAGGACCTCCTCGCCGTTCTGGTTGACGACCCGGTTGAAGGTGCGCACCAGGCCGCGGTTGCCCTTGCTGGTGGGGCGCACCTCCAGCACTTCGACCTCGACGTGAATGGTGTCGCCGGCGAAGCAGGGCCGCTTGATGTCGAGCTCCATGTTGAGAAAGGCCATGCCGGTGCCCTGCATGCTGGGCAGCAGCAGGCCCTCGGCGAAGCTGTACACCAGGGCGCCGGGCGCGAACGGGCGCTTGATCACCGAATGTTCGCGCAGGAATTCCCGGTCGCTGAACACCACCTCATGGAGGCCGACCAGGTTGATGAAGCTGGCGATGTCGGCTTCCAGCAGGGTGCGGCCCCAGGAGCGGAAGCGATCGCCCGGCTGCAGATCCTGCCAGTAGAAACCCGTACCCAACTGCCGCATGTCGTCGCCCCCGGAAACCGACCAGCGCGGATAGTGCGGCAATCCACCGGGTGTGGCAAACCGCCTGCCCGCCGGGGGGTGGGCTTGTATAATGGATCGCGCGGCGGGTTGATCCGGGGTGTTGGAATTGGCGGCGGACATCGTTTCCTACATGCGCGATCTGGGCCGGCGGGCCCGGCGGGCGGCGCGCGCGCTCGCGGTGGCGGGCAGCCGCGACAAGGACGCCGCGCTGGAGGGCATCGCCGCCGCGCTCGACCGCTCCCGGGCGGCGCTGGCGGCGGCCAACTCGCGGGATCTGGTCGCGGGACGTGACAATGGCCTGGACGCCGCCGCGCTCGACCGCCTCGAACTCACGCCGGCGCGCATCGACGCGATGATCGCCGGGCTGCGCCAAGTCATCGCGCTGCCCGACCCGGTGGGCGAGATCACCGGGCTCAGCTACCGCCCCAGCGGCATTCAGGTGGGCCGGATGCGGGTGCCGCTCGGGGTCGTGGGCATCATCTATGAATCGCGACCCAATGTGACCGTGGATGCCGCCAGCCTGTGCATCAAGTCCGGCAACGCCTGCATCCTGCGCGGGGGCAGCGAGGCGATCCATTCCAATGGCGCCATCGCCGACTGCATCCGCGCCGGGCTCGCCGCGGCGGGTCTGCCGGCGGCGGGGGTGCAGGTGGTGGAAACCACCGACCGGGCCGCCGTGGGCGAGCTCATCGCCATGCCGGAGTATGTCGATGTGGTGGTGCCGCGCGGCGGCAAGAGCCTGATCGAGCGGATCAGCGCCGAGGCGCGGGTGCCGGTGATCAAGCATCTCGACGGGGTCTGCCATGTCTACATCGACGACCGCGCCGATCCCGACAAGGCCGTCGCCATCGCGGTCAATGCCAAGACCCATCGCTACGGCGTGTGCAACGCCATGGAGACCCTGTTGGTCGCCGCGCCGGTGGCGGCGGCGCTGTTGCCGCGGCTGGCGGCGCGCTACCGGGAGGCCGGCGTCGAACTGCGCGGCTGTCCCCGGACCCGGGAGCTGGTCCCGGATTGCCTGGCGGCCACCGAGGCCGACTGGCAGGCCGAATACCTGGCCCCGATTCTGGCGATCCGGGTGGTGGACGGCCTGGACGCCGCCCTGGAGCACATCGCCCGCTACGGCTCGCAACACACGGACGCGATCGTCACCGAAGATTACGGCCGCGCGCGGCGTTTCCTGCGTGAGGTGGATTCCAGCTCGGTGATGGTCAATGCCTCGACCCGGTTCGCCGACGGCTTCGAATACGGTCTGGGCGCCGAGATCGGCATCTCCACCGACAAGCTGCACGCCCGCGGGCCGGTGGGTCTCGAAGGCCTGACCAGCCAGAAATTCGTCGTGCTCGGCGACGGACAGGTGCGCTCCTGAGTTTGCCTGCGGTCGGCCTGTTCGGCGGCACCTTCGATCCGGTGCACATCGGCCATTTGCGGACCGCCGTGGAGTTGCGCGAGCAGCTCGGCCTGCAGCGGGTACTGCTGGTGCCCAGCGCCCGGCCGCCGCACCGGGCGCCGCCGCGGGTGAGCGCCGAAGACCGCTTTGCCATGCTGGCGGCGGCCATCGGCGACGAGCCGGGCCTGGTCGCCGACGACCGCGAACTGCGCCGCCCCGGGCCCTCCTACACCATCGACACCCTGATCGAACTGCGCGCCGAGCTGGGCCCCGCGGCGATCCTGTGCCTGTGCGTGGGGATGGACGCCCTGAGCGGTCTCGCCGGCTGGCGGCGCTGGCGGGAATTCACCGACTTCGCCCATCTGGTGGTCGCGGCGCGCCCGGGTTGGCAGGCGCCGGCATCCGGGCCGATCGCCGAGTGGCTCGCCGCGCGCCGGGTCGAGGATCCACGGCAGCTGCACTGCGCGCCGCAGGGCCGGGTGCTGATCCTGGAACTGACGCTGCTGCCGGTATCCTCCAGCCGCATCCGGGCCGATCTGGCCGCCGGCCGCTCGGTGCGCTACCTGGTCCCCGACGGCGCCCTGGCCCGGCTGCGCGAGCGCGGACTCTATGCAGCCTCCACCCCATGCAACCCGCAGGAGCCATGATGACCGACCGTCTCGCCGCCGTGGTGGTGAATGCCCTGGAAGACCTCAAGGGTCAGGATATCGTCCGCCTGGATGTGCGCGGCCTGACCGATGTCACCGACATCCTGGTGGTGGCCAGCGGCAATTCCACCCGCCAGGTGAAGGCGTTGGCCGAGCACGTCATCGAGGCCTGCCGGGCCGCGGGATTTGCGCCCCTGGGCTTGGAGGGCATGGAGACCGCCGAATGGGTACTGGTCGATCTGGGCGACCTGGTGCTGCATGTCATGCTGCCCGCGACCCGGGCGTTCTACGAGCTGGAAAAGCTCTGGTCGCTGCGGCCCGAGGATCTCCGCCGCAGGGAGGATTGACCCGGCTTGCGCCTCCGCATCCTCGCCGTCGGTACCCGCATGCCCGCCTGGGTCGAGGCCGCGCTGCACGACTATGGCCGCCGCCTGCCGCCCGAGCTGCGGCTGGAAGTGGTCGAGATTCCACTCGCGCGCCGCCGGGGCGGCGACCTGGCGCGCGCCGTCGCCGCCGAGGGCCGGGCGCTGCTGCGGGCCGCCGGTGAGCGCGCCACCCTGGTCGCCCTGGATGGCGGCGGAGAACCCTGGAGCACCGCGCAACTGGCGGCGCGGCTGGCGTCCTGGCAGGCCGCCGGCGGCAATTGCTGTCTGCTGATCGGCGGCCCCGACGGCCTCGATCCGGAGTGCCTGCGACGCGCGCACCAACGCTGGTCGCTGTCGGCGCTGACCCTGCCGCACCCGCTGGTGCGGGTGGTGGTCGCGGAACAGCTCTACCGCGCCTGGGCCATCAACGCCGGCCATCCCTATCATCGATGAGCGCCGCCGACCGCCTGCTGCGCGACTACCGCAACGAACACCGGTTGTTCGCCGGCCGGCTGCTGGTCGCCGCCCTGGCGGTCCTGCTGCTGCTCGTCGCATTGGTATTGCGGTACTTCGATCTGCAGGTGTTGCGCCACCAGGATTTCATCACCAGGGCCGATCGCAACCGGATCCATGTGCGCGCCATTGCGCCGCCGCGCGGGCTGATCTTCGACCGCCACGGCGTGCTGCTGGCCGACAATCGCCCCGGCTTTACCCTGTCGATCGTCGTCGAGCGGGCCGGAGATCTGGATCTCCTGCTCGCCGAACTGGAGCGGCTGATCGGGCTCGGGGACGCCGAAATCGACCGCTTCCGGGAGTTGGCCGCGCGCCGGCGGCCCTATGAGGCCGTGCCGCTGCGCTACAACCTGAGCGAGCGCGAGCAGAGCCTGCTGGCGGTGAACGAGTACCGCCTCGACGGCCTCGAAGTGTCCGCCCAACTGGTGCGCCATTATCCCCATGGCGCCCTGCTCGCCCATGTCCTGGGGTACATGGGCCGCATCGATGAGCGGGATCTGAAGAACCTGGATATCGAGGCCTATCGCGGGATCTACAGCATCGGCAAGACCGGGCTGGAGCGCTTCTACGAGGCCGGCCTGCTGGGCAGGCCGGGCTACGAGTACGCCGAGACCAACGCCCGGGGCCGGGTGATGCGCGTGCTCGAACGCATCGAGCCGGTGGCGGGCCGGAACCTCCGCCTCAACCTGGACCTGCGGCTGCAGGAGGTGGCCTACGAGGCGCTGGGCGGCGAGCGCGGCGCGGTGGTGGCGATCGAGGTCCGCGACGGCGGCGTACTGGCCCTGGCCAGCGCGCCCGGGTTCGATCCCAACCCCTTCGTCACCGGGATTTCCGGCGCCGATTACCGGGCCTTGCTCGAATCGCCGGACCGCCCGCTGTTCGATCGCGCCACCCGCGGCCAGTATCCGCCGGGCTCCACGGTCAAGCCGATCTTCGCGCTCGCCGCGCTCGACAGCGGCGTGGTGACACCCGCGACCCGCATCTATGACCCGGGATTTTTCCGGCTGGACAACAGCAGTCATCGCTATCGCGACTGGAAGCGCGGCGGCCACGGCTGGGTGACGGTGCGCGATGCCGTGGTGCAGTCCTGCGACGTCTTTTTCTACCAGGCGGGGGTGCGGCTGGGTATCGATCGCCTGCACCAGGCCGGCACCAGGTTCGGGCTGGGGGTCCCAACCGGCATCGATCTGCCCGATGAGGCGGCCGGGGTGATGCCGTCGCGCGATTGGAAGCGCGGCGCGCGGGGTCAGGCCTGGTACCCTGGCGATACGGTCAACACCAGCATCGGGCAGGGTTTCATGACCGCAACCCCGCTGCAGCTCGCGGTGGCGGCCATGCGCATCGCCAGCCGCGGCGAAGTGCGCGCGCCGCGGCTGGCGCGCAGCCTGGGACTGGTGCCGACCCTGGCCGAGCCCGGCGCCCGCATCGAGTTGGCACCGGGCAGTTGGGGGGTGGTGATCGAGGCCCTGCAGGGCGTGGTCGCCGATCGCCGGGGGACCGCCCGGGCGGCGCTGGCGGCGCTGGGGCCCATGGCCTACAGCCTGGCCGGCAAGACCGGCACGGCCCAGGTGGTCGGTATCCGGCAGAACGAGCGCTACGATCCCAGGCGCCTGGCCAAGGAGCAGCTCGATCACGCGCTGTTCATCGCCTTCGCCCCGGTGGAGGCGCCGCGCATCGCGGTGGCGGTGATCGTCGAAAACGGCGAGCACGGCAGTTCGACCGCGGCGCCGGTGGCGCGGCGGGTGATCGATGCCTATATGGCCACAGCGACCCCGGTGGAGGCGGCCGCAGTTGACTAGACGCGATTTCGACCACCAGTTGCGCGAACCGGGCGCCGTGGTGTACGGCCGCCGCAGCCACTGGCTGGCACTGCACCTAGATCCCGTGCTGGCCCTGTTGCTGCTGCTGCTGATGGCGGTGGGCCTGGTGGTGCTCTACAGCGCCGGGGACCCCGGCCACAGCCAGGTCCGGCGGCAACTGTTCTCGATGGCGGTGGGTCTGGCGTTGATGTCGGCCACCGCGCAGGTGCCGCTGCGCACCCTGCAGCGCTGGGCCTGGCTGCCCTATGTGGCCGGGGTGCTGCTCCTGCTGGCGGTGGACCTCATCGGCGAAGAGGCCAAGGGCGCGCGCCGCTGGCTGGCATTGGGACCGCTGCGCTTTCAGCCGGCCGAGCTGATGAAGATCGCGCTGCCGCTGGCGCTGTCGGCCTATCTGGGCGCAAGACCGGCGCCGCCCCGCCTGCGCGATCTGATCGCCGCGGGGGCGATCATCCTGGTGCCGCTGCTGCTGGTGATGGCGCAGCCCGACCTGGGCACCGCGGTGCTGATCGGCGGCGGGGGCGGGTTCGTGCTGTTTTTGGCCGGTATGGCGGTGCGCTACCTGCTGATCGCCGGCGCGGCCCTGGCGGCGGCGGCGCCGGTGATGTGGCTGTTCGTCCTCCACGACTACCAGAAAACCCGCATCCTGACCCTGCTCGATCCGGAATCCGACAAGCTGGGCGCGGGCTGGAACATCATTCAGTCCACCACCGCGATCGGTGCCGGCGGCTGGACCGGCAAGGGTTGGCAGCAGGGCACCCAGTCGCAACTGGACTTTCTGCCCGAGGGGCACACGGATTTCATCATCGCGGTGCTCGCCGAGGAGTTCGGCTTCCTTGCGGTGCTGGCGCTGATCGCCCTCTATGCGCTGATCATCGCGCGCGGCCTGGTGATCAGTCTGGGATCGCCCTCCACCTTCGGGCGTCTGCTGGCCGGCTGCATCACCCTGACCTTCTTCGTCTACGTGTTCGTCAACATGGGCATGGTCGCGGGCCTGCTGCCGGTGGTGGGCGTGCCCCTGCCCATGGTGAGCTACGGCGGCACCTCGGTGGTCACTTTGTCGATCGGCTTTGGTATTCTCATGGCGGTTCGATCCGAGACCGGTAGGCGTGCATAGATTGTTCAGGTGGGCGTCCGCCGGGCGCCGGGTCGCGATATTGTGCCTGGCGCTGGCTCCCGCCCTGGCCACTGCCCGCGAGTACGGAGAGCATCCGGCCGCGCGGGCCTTTGCCGCCGCGATGGCCGAAAAGCACGGCTTTGAGCGCTCGGCGTTGCAGCGGTTGTTCGCCCAGGTCCACTACCAGGACGCCATCGTCAAGGCCATGGAGCGGCCCGCCGAGCGGGTCAAGCCGTGGTACGAATACCGGCAGATCTTCCTCACCGAGCGGCGCATTAGCGAAGGGGTCGAGTTCTGGCGCGACCACCGCAGTACCCTGGAGCGCGCGCAGCGCGACTACGGCGTGGACCCGGGCGTGGTGGTCGCGATCATCGGCGTGGAGACCTTCTACGGGCGGATCACCGGCAGTTTTCGGGTGGTCGATGCGCTGGCCACCCTGGCGTTCGATTACCCCAAGCGCAGCGCCTTCTTCACCCGCGAGCTTGAGCACTATCTGTTGCTGGCCCGGGAACAGGGCCTCGATCCCCTGGCGCTCAAGGGATCCTATGCCGGCGCCATGGGTTACGGCCAGTTCATCCCCAGCAGCTATCGGACCTATGCGGTGGATTACGACGGCGACGGCATCGCCGATATCTGGAACAATCCGGTGGATGCCATCGCCAGCGTCGCCAATTACTTCGCCCGCCACGGCTGGCGGCAGGGCGCCCCGGTGGCGGTACCGGCGGTGGCCGGCGAGCCCCGCGACACCAGTTCGGTCAATGCGCTGGTGAAGCCGGCATGGTCGCTCGAGGAACTGTCCGCCATGGGCTATCGGCCGGCGCAGCCGATCCCCGAGGCGCCGGCCCTCCCCCTGCAATTGGAGGGCGCCGAGGGCGATGAATACTGGCTCGCGTTCGACAATTTCTACGTGATCACCAGATACAACCACAGCCACCGCTACGCCATGGCGGTGTATCAGCTCTCCCAGGCAATCTCGGACAGGATCTCGTCGGATGAATAGACGATGAACAGGCAATGCAGGCTGGGATGGGGACTGCTGGTCGTGCTGTTGCTCGCCGGTTGTGCCGGTCAGGGGCCGCACCTGGATGCCGGCGCGGATCGCGACGGACCACCGCGCCGGCACCCGGATGGCGAGGGCGCGGCCGATGCCGTCCCGCGGGCCGAACCCATCACCCGGGTGGGCAACAAGAGCCCCTACACGGTGTTGGGCAAGACCTACCACCTGCTGCCCACCGCCAAGGGCTATCGCGAGGTGGGCACCGCTTCCTGGTACGGGACCAAGTTTCACGGCCGTTCCACCTCCAACGGTGAACCCTACGACATGTTCGCGATGACCGCGGCCCACCGGACCCTGCCCATCCCCGCCTATGTGCGGGTGACCAATCTCGAGAACGGCCGCAGCGCCATCGTCCGCGTCAACGACCGCGGCCCGTTCCGCGACAATCGCATCATCGACCTGTCCTACGCCGCCGCGCGCAAGCTCGGCGTCTACGACCGGGGCACCGCGCGGGTCGAGGTGGTCGCCATCGATCCCGCCGACTATCAGCGCAATGCGGTGGAACAACCGCAGATAACGGCGCGCGCGCGCCTCGATCGCCCGCCGGCCACGCCACGGGGCCGGGCGGACGGCCCGCCGCTGATGCAACCGGCCTTCCTGCAGGTCGGCGCCTTCGCCAGCCTGGCGTCGGCGCGCTCCCTGGAGGCGAAGGTGGTGCAGCGCGTGGCCGCGCCGACCCGGGTGCACAAGGCCCAGGTGGCCGGGCGCAATCTGTTCCGGGTGCTGGTCGGGCCGTTCGCCGATCCCGCGGAGCTCGATTACGCCCGCAATCTGCTGGTCGAGGCGGAACGCCTCAATCCGTTCGTGGTCAACGGGCTGACCCCCTGAGGGGGCCGCGCCCCGGGCGCGTGCTAGACTTTTCGACCGGCCTGCGGCCGGCACCCACCGCAATGCCAAGGAATCTGTTCGGATGACGCGAAATCCAGTCATTGGTCTGCTGTTGGCCCTGGCGTCCTGCGCGGCGCTCGCCGCGGCCACTGCCGAGCCCGCGCCGGCGCCGAATTCCGCCGCCGGACCCCAGCCGATGCCGGCGGCCCCGGAACTGGCGGCCAGATCCTGGGTGCTGATGGACGCCCATACCGGTCAGGTGCTGGCCGAACACAATGCCGACGAGCAGTTGCCGCCGGCCAGCCTCACCAAGCTGATGACCAGCTATCTGATCGCCGGGGAAATCGCCAGCGGCAAGTTCAATGAGCAGACCCTGGTGCCGATCAGCGTCAACGCCTGGCGGATGGGCGGTTCGCGGATGTTCGTGCGCGAGGGCACCCAGGTGACGGCGGGCGATCTGCTGCGCGGCATCATCGTGCAATCGGGCAACGACGCCACGGTGGCCATGGCCGAATATGTCGCCGGCAGCGAGGACGCGTTCGCCCAATTGATGAACCAGCAGGCCGCGCGGCTGGGCATGACCCGCACCCATTTCGAGAACGCCTCCGGCTGGCCCGCCGAGGGCCACCTGACCACCGCCCGCGACCTGGCCGTCCTGCTGCGATCGATGATCCGCGACTACCCGGACCACTACCGCCTCTACGCGGAAAAATATTTCGAGTACAACGGTATCCGGCAACCGAACCGCAACCTGCTGCTGTGGCGCGACCCCTCGGTGGATGGCGGCAAGACCGGGCACACCGAGGCGGCGGGCTATTGCCTGGTCGCCTCGGCGCTGCGCGACGACATGCGGCTGATCAGTGTGGTCATGGGGGCCGCCAGCGAGCAGTCGCGGGCCGCGGAAACCCAGAAGCTCCTGGGCTATGGCTTCCGTTTCTTCGAAACCGTCCGCCTCTACCAGGCGGGTGAAGTGGTCCGGGCCGACGCCCGGGTCTGGTTCGGCGATGTCGATCGGGTCAACCTGGTGGTGCCCGGCGATCTGTATCTGACCCTGCCGCGCAGCGCGCGGGACCAGCTCAAGGCCACCCTGCTGATCGACGACGTGATCCGCGCGCCGCTGTCGGCCGACACCGAGGTCGGTACCATCCAGGTCGAGCAGGAGGGGAAAGCGGTGCTCAGCGCGCCGATCGTGGCCGAGCGGGAGGTCGCGGAAGCGGGATTTTTCGCCCGCCTGTGGGACCACCTGGTGCTGTTTCTCAAGGGCCTGTTTTCCTGAACGGGATGGCCATGGCGGAACCGGAACCCCCGCGCATCGAATTTCCCTGCCGCTACCCGGTGACCGTGGTTGCCGCTGCGGGGGGCGCGTTGCGCGAGCAGGTGTTTGCCGTCTTCGAGCTGCACGCCCCGGGCTTCGACCGCGCCGCGGTCATCGCGCGCGCCAGCCGCAACGGCAACTACCAGTCGCTGAGGTTCACCATCACCGCCACCGGCGAGGCCCAGTTGCGCAGCCTGTTCGAGGGGCTCAAGGCATGCCCCGGCGTGCACCTGGTGCTCTGAGTCCGGCGGGCTCGGTGGCGGTCCGCGAGCTGGGGCTGTGCCCCTACCTCCCGGTGTTCGCCGCCATGCGGCGCTGGGTCGATGCCGCGGGTCCCGCGACGCCGGACGAGATCTGGGCGCTCGAACATCTGCCGGTCTTCACCCAGGGCCAGGCCGGCCGCGCCGAACATCTGCTGGCGCCCGGCGACATCCCGGTGGTGGCGGCCGACCGCGGCGGTCAGGTGACCTACCACGGTCCCGGCCAACTGGTGTTCTACACGCTGCTCCACCTGCGGTCCCGCGGCCTGGATGTGCGCCAACTGGTGGCGGCGCTGGAGCGGGCGGTGATCGACTGGCTCGCCGGACTGGGCATCGAGGCCGCCGTTCGGGAGCGCGCCCCGGGGGTCTATGTGGGCGATGCCAAGATCGCCTCGCTGGGACTGCGGATCCGCAAGGGGCGCAGCTACCACGGCCTGGCCGTCAATCTGGACATGGACCTCGAGCCCTTCGCCCGCATCAACCCCTGCGGTTACGCCGGGTTGCGCGTGACCCAGGTCGCGGAGCTGGTGGCGGCGGACCGCCGGCCGTCGCCCGCGGCCGCGCGCCGCGCGCTGCTCGGCCATCTCGCCCACACGCTGGGCTACACTGGCTGGCATCCGGCCGGCGACGACCCGGCCCCTGGAGCCTGCGATGAAGGACGCTGACCCGCTGCCGGTGCGGCGCACCCGCCGGTTGCAGCCCGGAGAAAAACTGCGCGATGCCGCCAAGCTGGAGCGCATCCCCGTCAAGGTGATCGCCGGCGACACTCTGCTGCGCAAGCCGCCCTGGATCCGGGTGCGCGCCGGGCTGGGTCCGGAGGTGCAGCGCATCAAGCGGGTGCTGCGCGAACACGGCCTGGCGACGGTATGCGAGGAGGCGTCCTGCCCCAACCTGGGCGAGTGCTTCGGCGGCGGCACCGCCACCTTCATGATCCTGGGCGACATCTGCACCCGGCGCTGCCCGTTCTGCGACGTCGGCCACGGCAAGCCGAACCCCCCGGATCCGGCGGAGCCCGAGCGGCTCGCCGCCTGCATCGCCGAGCTGGGGCTGGGCTATGTGGTGATCACCTCGGTGGATCGCGACGACCTGCGCGACGGCGGCGCCGGCCACTTCGCGGCCTGCATCCGGGCGGTGCGCGAGCGCTCGCCGGGGATCGCCATCGAGATCCTGGTGCCCGATTTCCGCGGCCGCATGGCGCCCGCGCTCGAGCTGCTGTCGGAGACGCCGCCGGATGTCTTCAACCACAATCTGGAGACGGTGCCGGCGCTCTACCGGCAGGTGCGGCCCGGCGCCGACTACCGGTGGTCGCTGCGCCTGCTGCACGAGTTCGGCCGCCGCAATCCGGGCGTGCCGACCAAATCCGGGCTCATGGTGGGGCTGGGCGAAACCCGCGAGCAACTGCTGGCCACCCTCGAGGAGCTGCGCGAACAGGGCGTGGAGATGCTCACCATCGGCCAGTACCTGCAGCCCTCGCGGGCCCATCTGCCGGTGCAGCGCTATGTGCACCCGGATGAATTCGCCGCCTATCGCGACTATGGTTACCGGCTCGGCTTCCGGCACGTGGCCGCGGGGCCGCTGGTGCGTTCTTCCTATCATGCCGACCGGCAGGCGCGCGGCGAGGAGGTGAATCATGGATAAACACACCCGTACCGAAATCGAGGCGGCGGTATTCCGCCGCCTGCTGGAACATCTCGACCGTCGCAAGGACGTGCAGAACATCGAACTCATGAACCTCGCCGGCTTCTGCCGCAACTGCCTGGCCAAGTGGTATGTGGCGGCCGCTGCCGAGCGCGGCGAGACCATCGACTATGAAGCGGCGCGCGAGCTGGTCTACGGCGAACCCTACGCGGAGTGGAAGGCCAAGCACCAGCGCGAAGCCACGCCCGAGCAACTGGCGCGCCTGGCGCGCGAATCCGGCGGGCATTGACTGCGGCCGGGCCCGGCGACGCAGTGGACAAAAAGGGGGGGTGAATGAAGCATCAGCCACTGTCACCGGAGCAGCTGCCGCGCTGCTGCGTCGAGGCGGACTTCGAATTCGAGACCACCGATGATCTGGCCCCGCTGACCGGGATCATCGGCCAGGACCGGGCCGTCGAGGCGATTCGCTTCGGGCTGGGCATGGCCCACCCGGGCTACCACCTGTTCGTGCTCGGACCGCCCGGGGTGGGCAAGTTCACCGCCATCAACCAGTATCTGACCGAGGCCGCGCGGCGCGGCCCGGTGCCGGGCGACTGGTGCTACGTCAACAATTTTGCCGACGACTCCAAACCCATTCTGCTGGCCCTGCCGGCCGGGCGCGGCAGCCTGCTGCGCGACGACATGCAGCGCCTCGTCGAGGATCTCCGCAACGCCATTCCCCAAGCCTTCGACAGCGACCAGTACAAGGCCCGCGCGCAGCAGATCGAGGCCGAGTTCCAGGGCCGCCAGGAGCGCGCCTTCCAGGAGCTCCACGACGCCGCCGCCCGCGACAACATCCGCGTGTACCAGAATGCCGGCGAGATCACCCTGGTGCCCATGGCGGATGGCCAGGACCTGGATCCAGAAGCCTTCCAGAAGCTGCCCGAGGCGCAGCGCAAGGAGCTGGAAGCGGCGGTGGTGGAGGTCCGCAAGCAATTGCAGGAGCTGTTCCAGCGCCAGATGCCGGCCTGGCGCAAGGAGGCGCGCGAGTGGTTTCGGGCCCTCAACCACCAGGTGACCCGGGAGGCGGTCGGGCTGTACATGGAAAGCCTCAGCCGCCGCTACGCCGATCTGCCCGAGGCGCTCGAATACCTCGACAGCGTGCAGCGCGACATCATCGCCCATGCCGACCTGTTCCGCCCCCAGGAAGCGCAACAACTGCTGCCGATCCCCGTGGTCGACGACGCCCTGCACCGCTATCGGGTCAACCTGATCCTCGACCACGGCCGGAGTATCGGCCGGCCGGTGATCCACGAGGACCATCCCAGTTATGCCAATCTGGTGGGCCGCATCGAGCACCGCGCGGTGATGGGCGCGCTGCTCACCAATTTCACCCTGATCAAGCCGGGCGCACTGCATCGCGCCAACGGCGGCTACCTGATTCTCGACGCCCGCAAGCTGCTCGGCCAGCCGTTCGCCTGGGACGCGCTCAAGCAGGCGCTCAGCAAGCGGGAGCTGCGCCTGGAGCCCCTGGAGCAGGTGTTGAGCTTCGCCTCCACCACCTCCCTCGAACCCCAGCCGATGCCGCTCGAGGTCAAGGTCGTGTTGCTCGGCGACCGCTCCCTCTACTACCTGCTGCACGCCTACGATCCGGACTTCGCCGAGCTGTTCAAGGTGGCCGCGGACTTCGAGACCGGGCTGGAGCGCTCGCCGGACAACGATCTGCGCTACGCCCGCATGATCGCCGGCCTGGTGCGGGAGCGTGGCCTGGCGCCCTTCGAGCGCTCCGCGGTCGCCGCGGTGATCCGCCACAGCATGCGCCTGGAGGCGGACTCGATGAAGCTCTCCACCCACATGCGCAGCATCGCCGACCTGCTCGCCGAGTCCCATTACTGGGCCGGGCGGGCCGGCCGCGAGCGGGTTACCGGCGACGACGTGCGCCAGGCGATCCGCGCCCAGGTCGAGCGGCTCGACCGGGTGCGGGATCGCAGCTACGAACACATCCTGCGCGACGCGGTGATGATCGACACTCAGGGCGCGGTGATCGGCCAGGTGAACGGCCTGTCGGTGCTGCAGGTGGGCAGCTTCAGCTTCGGCCAGCCCTCGCGCATCACCGCCACCACCCGGCTCGGCGACGGCCGGGTGATCGACATCGAACGGGAAACCGAGATGGGCGGGCCAATCCACAGCAAGGGCGTGTTCATCCTGTCCAGTTTTCTGGGCGCCCGCTACGGTCAGACCCAGCCGCTGGCGCTCACCGCCAGCCTGACCTTCGAGCAGTCCTACGGCGGTGTCGAGGGCGACAGCGCCTCCCTCGCCGAGCTCTGTGCGCTGCTGTCCTCCATCGGCCGGATTCCCATCCGCCAGTGCTTCGCCATGACCGGCTCGGTCAACCAACTGGGCCGCGTCCAGGTGATCGGCGGCGTGAACGAAAAGGTCGAGGGGTTCTTCGACATCTGCCAGCGGCGCGGTCTGACCGGCGAGCAGGGGGTGCTGATCCCGCGGGCCAATGTGGTCAACCTGATCCTGCGCCAGGACGTGCTGGATGCGATCGCCGCCGGACAGTTCCATCTCTACGCCGTCGAAGCGGTCGATCAGGCGATCGAGATCCTCACCGGGATGGCCGCGGGCGAGCCCGATGCACAGGGCGAGTATCCGCCCGATACGGTCAACGGCCGGGTGCAGGCGCGGCTGCGCGCCTTTGCCGAATTGCGCCGCGAATTCGGCCGCGGCGATGGCCCGGACAATGGCGGCCACCCGGGTCGCAGGGCCGCGCCGCCGGCGCCCCCCGAGCGTTGACCGACGGCGCCCTGGCGCTGCCGCCGGCCGGCGGGTTCAGCGTCGGTGAAGCAAGGCGCGTCCTGTCATTGCTTCTGTTGCCAGTCCGGTACAGACCCTGAGGATTCCCCACATTTTTTCCTTGCAGATCCATGCCTTGCGTCGTAGTCTGCGGAAAAACGGCGCGTGCACGACGCGTTTTTTGCCTCGTATCTACCCAGACGCGAGGTCTCATCGTGCA
>JBMOPO010000033.1:0-90484 GCA_049325095.1 Pseudomonadota bacterium
CCGGCAGGAAGGGCCGCGCAGGCTGACCGATCCAAGGTCAGCCTGCGCTCAATCACACCGTCAGGGGGGTCAATTTTACTTCGGCGACAGGAGCGTAAAGGGGGTCAATTTTCAGTCGGCGTTGACAACACCATCCGCACCGTCATCTTCCTGATCGCCGGCAAACTCGACTTCGGCGCCGTCAACCCTCATGCCCAGCAACCCACTTGAAATTCAACAGAGCCTTTTTTTATGTGCTCAATAATGGAGGTGATGAATTATGAGTACTGCTAAGGAAAAGGTAAAAGCGCTTCTGGAACAACTTCCTGACGATTGCTCATTGGAAGATATTCAGTATCACCTATACGTTGTGGAGAAAATCCAAAGGGGAATCGAACGCGCCGAGAAGGAAGGCGCGCTTAGCCAGGATGAGGTCGAAAGGAAACTCGGTAAATGGATCTCGAAGTAATGTGGTCACCAGAGGCAACCGAGGACCTTGAAGCCATTGCCGAATATATTGCACGGGATTCTGAGTATTACGCTCGGGCAGTTGTCACCAAAATATTGTCGGTTTCTCGGAGTACCGGTGAGTTTCCATTGATAGGCCGCATCGTCCCAGAAATCGATGATGAGCATATTCGAGAGCGATTTATTTACAGCTATCGACTAGTGTATCGGATTGAATCCATGAGAATTCTGATTGTGGCAGTGATACATGGGAAACGATTGCTTGAGACTATCGCGGAACGGTTCGAAGACAGCACATAATCGGGTAAGGCCCACCCCACTCAACACGACGATTCCACCTGATCGGCCTGCGCCAGCAGGCCGAATATCCCCCCGGTATGGATGAACACCAGGTCCGACACGCCGGCGAAGCGGCCGGCGCGGATTTCCTCGGTCAACCCGTGGAAGGCCTTACCGCTGTACACCGGGTCGAGAATCAGCCCCTCGCGCCGGGCCAGGTGGCGGATGGTGGCGAAGACCTCCGCGCCGGCGCGGCCGTAGCCCGGGCCGATATGGCGGTCGTTGACTTCGATCGCCAGGTGCTCGACGTCGAGGGGCGGGCGGTAGCGCGCGGCCCAGTCGCGCAGGTCGGCGCGGACCTTGGTGTGGAAATAGGCGGCATCGTCGCACACCGCCATGCCGATCACCGGGCAGCCGAGCCCGTGGAGGGCGGCGCCGGCGGTGAGGCCGGCCTGGGTGCCGCCGGAACCGGTGGCGTGGACGATGGCCCCGGGGCGGATGCCCGCGGCGGCGAAGTCATCGGCCAGCTCGGCCGCGCAGCCGATATAGCCCCAGACGCCGGTGCCGTCGCTGGCGCCGACCGGAATGGCCCAGGGCCGTGCGCCCTGTTGCTGATAACGCTCGCACCAGGTGTCGTAGAGCTCCTGGAGGTGGGCCTGGTAGTAGGACTTGCTGTAGCGCGACACCGCCGCCCCGGCGAGCAGGTCGAGAAACAGATTGCCCTGGGTGGGCGGCGAATCGCCCTCCTCGCGCAGCAGCAGGTGCACCCGCAGCCCCAGGCGGGCGCCGAGGATGGCGGTGGCGCGGCAGTGGTTGGATTGCAGGCCGCCGGCGGTGATCAGGGTGTCCGCCCCCGCGACCAGGGCCCGGGCCAGGGTGAATTCCAGCTTGCGGACCTTGTTGCCGGTGAGCGCGCAGCCGGTGAGGTCGTCGCGCTTGACCCAGATCCGCGGCCCGCCGAGTTCGGCGCTGATCCGGTCCAGGGGTTCGAGCGGGGTGGGCAGGCGCGCCAGCGACAAGCGCTCGGGAAACACCACGGCCGGCGCCACCGCCCGGGTCCTCAGATGGCCTTGAGGGTTCCCTTGGGCAACACCGCGTGCACGGCGTCGCGCTGCAACTTCAGCTCGATCTTGTCGGAGACTTCGAGCACCACATAATTGCCCTCAATCCGGCTGATGCGCCCCAGGATGCCGGCGGTGGTGACCACCTCGTCGCCCTTGCCGAGATTGGCCACCAGCCTGGCGTGCTCCTTGCGCCGCTTTTGCTGGGGCCGGATGACCACCAGGTACATGAACACGAACAGCCCGCCGAACAACAGCAGGGTGAACAGCGGATTGGCCTCCCCGGCGGGTGCGGACTGGGCCCAGGCGGACGGAATGAACAGCGACATGCAGCGACCTCTTCGGTGGGTTTGCCCGCCCGGTCAGACGGGATGTTGGCGCAACCAGGCGAGCACTTCCTGGTGATGGGTTTTGGTGTTGACCTTGTCCATTACCTGGCGCAGGCGTCCGTCGCGGCCGATGATGAAGGTGGTGCGGAGGATCCCCAGGAATTCCCGACCCATGAATTTCTTGGGTCCCCAGGCGCCGTAGCGTTCGGCCACTTGGTGGTCCTCATCCGACAACAGGTCGAACGCGAGGCCGTCGCGCTCGGCGAACTTCGCCAGCCGGGCCACCGGATCCGGGCTGATGCCGAGCACCACCGCATCCAACTCCGCAAAGTCCTGCCGGCTGTCGCGCAGCCCACAGGCCTGGACGGTGCAACCCGGCGTCATCGCCTTGGGGTAGAAATACAGCACCACCGGATGGCGGTCGCGGAACGCCCGCAGCGAGACCATTTCGCCGCGCTGATTGGGCAAGGTGAATGCCGGGGCCAGATTGCCGATCCTGGGAAACGCCACAGTGATCTCCTCCGCTGCGTCGGGCCGTCCGCTCAGGGCAACAGATGGCGGACGGCGTCGCGCTCCTCGCCGAGCTCGGCTTCGGTGAGGGCCATCTTCTGTCTCGAGAAATCGTTGATCTCCAGCCCCTGGACGATGCGC
Source organism: Pseudomonadota bacterium (assembly GCA_049325095.1). GTDB lineage: Bacteria > Pseudomonadota > Gammaproteobacteria > Pseudomonadales > Porticoccaceae > JAGPUQ01. The sequence continues at coordinate 2,768 of JBMOPO010000033.1, forward strand.
CAGTCGCCACCCTCGCAGATGCAGGGAAACGAGTAGATCAGCCCTTCGGCGATGCCGTAGCTGCCGTCGCTGTAGACGCCCATGCTCACCCAGTCGCCGGCAGGAGTGCCCAGCGCCCAGGAGCGCATGTGCGACAGGGCCGCGTTGGCGGCCGAGGCGGCACTGGAGGCGCCGCGCGCCTTGATCACCGCGGCCCCGCGCTGCTGGACCAGGGGGATCAGTTCGTTTTCGAACCACTGCCGGTCCACCCGCTCCAGCGCCGGACGGCCCTGCACCAGGGCGTGGTGGATGTCCGGGTACTGGGTCGCCGAATGGTTGCCCCAGATGATCACCCGGCGCAGATCGTCGACGGTGGTCCCGGTCTTGACCGCCAACTGGGTCAGCGTCCGGTTGTGGTCGAGCCGGGTCATGGCGGTGAACCGGCGCGGGTCGAGATCGGGCGCATTGCGCTGGGCGATCAGCGCATTGGTATTGGCCGGATTGCCGACCACCAGCACCCGGACGGCGCGGCTCGCGCAATCGTTGATCGCCCGGCCCTGCACGGAAAAGATGTTGGCATTGGCCTCCAGCAGGTCCTTGCGCTCCATGCCGGGACCGCGCGGCCGGGCGCCGACCAGCAGCGCATAGTCGGCATCGCGAAAGGCGACATTGGGGTCGTCGGTCTGGACGATGCCGCGAAGCAGCGGAAAGGCGCAGTCGTCGAGCTCCATCGCGACACCGGCCAGGGCGGACAGCGCCGGGGTGATCTCGAGCAATTGCAGAATCACCGGTTGATCCGGCCCGAGCATCTCCCCGGCGGCGATGCGAAACAGCAGCGAGTAGCTGATCTGTCCAGCCGCCCCGGTAACAGCGACGCGAACGGGTGCTTTCACGAGAGGGTTCTCCGTTTTGGTGGGTTGGGGGGACGCGGGTCGGAAGGCCGCCAATTATACGGATCGGGCCCCCGATTTCATCCGTCGCGGTCGTAGCAGGCAGCCAGCGCGGCATACAGGCGGACCGCGAAGTCCGCACTCTCGGGATCGAGCTCGGCGCTGAGCGCGGCCAGCCACTCGTTGTCCTCGCGGCCGCGCCAGCATTTGCGGTACAGACCCTGCTGATAGCCGCGATCCTGGCGGAAGCGATTGAGCACGTTCTTGCCGACGTAACCGCGATACAGGCCGTCGAAGTCCAGTCCGGCCGCGCCCAGCAGGCGCGCAAAGCCCGGGAGATCGAAATCGCGCCGCACCAGGGTGTGGGCCGCAAACTGCTCGACCGCATCGCGAAAGGCCTCGGCGCCACTTCCCGGCGGCGGCTCCGCCAGGGCGGAGGCCAGAACCCCGGCGATGCGTGCCGCCGGCACCTCCCCGGCGAGCAGCGCGCTGAGACCGAAATGCCAGATGTCCACCAGCTCCAGGCGCACCTGCTCCGGGTCCGGCGCCTGTCGCTTCCACCACTTCCAGCCGTGGTGATCGAGCAGTTCGGCGCACTCCACCCAGATCGCGCGATACCAGGGGTAGCCCTGTCCGCGCCACTGCGGGTGCACCTGGGTATTGACCTGGTCCTGCAGGGCGAGCATGACCGCTATGCGTTGCTCCACCGGTTACTCCTCAGTCGGGCACCGCGACTCCGAACAGGCGCGAGAAATTCGCCGCCACCAACTCCTGGAAGTCGCTTTCATCCAGGCCGCGCAAGCCCGCCAGGCAGCGGGCCACTTCCGCGACATACTGGGGCCGGTTGGTCTTGCCGCGATAGGGCACGGGCGCCAGCCAGGGCGCATCGGTCTCCACCAGCAGGCGGTCCAGGGGCACCCGGGCGGCGACCTCGCGCAATGCGCCCGCGTTGCGAAAGGTCAGGATGCCCGAAAACGAGATGTAGAAACCGAGTTCCAGACCGGCCTCGGCGAGTTCCCAGTCTTCGGTGAAGCAGTGCAGCACGCCGCCGATCCCGGGATCGACCTCCTCGCGAAGCAGCTCCAGCGTCTCGGCCCGGGCATCCCGGGTGTGGACCACCAGCGGCTTGCGCAGGCGCCGGGCCACCCGCGCGTGGATGCGGAAGCTTTCCCGCTGCCAGTCGAGGTTGGCGCGGTCGTAGTGGCAGTCGATGCCGGTCTCGCCGATCGCCACCACCCGGGGATGGCCACCCAACTCCAGCAACTGGCGCTCGTCCGGCAGCGCCGTGGGCCGCTCCTGCAGCGGGTGGACGCCGACGCTGGCATGGACATCGGGATGGCGTACCGCCAGGCGGATCATCTCCCGCGAGGATTCGAGATCGATTCCCACCGCGAGCAGGGCACCGAGCCCCGCCGCCCGAGCCTCATCCAGCAGGGCCTCGAGGGATCCGCCGTAAGCGGACAGATCGAGCCGGTCCGGATGGCAGTGGGAGTCGATCAGCATGGCGCTGATCAGAGCGTGTAGTTGAAGCGATCGGCGTTGACCATGCCGGCGAGGTGATTCTCGAGTTTGGCCGCCACCTCCGCGTATTCCGCGCCCAGCCGGATGCCGATCCCCTGGGGCCGCGAACTGCCCCCGGCCGGGTTGATCCAGACGACATCTCCGGTCAAGGGGATCTTCTCGGGTTCATCCATCAGATCGAGCAGGACGAACACCTGATCGCCAAGGCTGTACTCCTTGTGGGTCCGCACGAACAGGCCGCCGTGCTCGATGAACGGCATGAAGCTCCCGTAGATTTCGTGCACGTCCTTGAGGCTGAGGTTGAGAATTCCGTTGCGCAGACTGCCGCCTGGGGTACGCATGATTTCACGCTCGCGGATTCATCGCTGTCACATCCGGATCGGCCCGCCCCGCCGCCGGGGGCGCCCGGAGCCCGGAGCCTACCACAGTGTCGGCTCCGTCAACCACTGGCGCCGGCGGTACCGGCAGCCCGCCGCCAGGACTGCCACAGCCGGTCCCAGACGAGTTCCGCGTTGAGGTTGGTGTTGGCCGCCCGGTCGCGGCGCGCCCTGACCAATTCGTCGAAGCAGCGCAGCGCCGCCAGCCGCGGCGGGCGACGCGCCCCCGCCTCCGCCCGGGCCGCGTCGCGCAGCAAATTGGCCAGGGATTCCGCGGCCAACTCCCAGTCGAGGCGGGCGGCCTCCGGCGCGGCGTCGGCCGGGGTCAGCTCGCCGCAGGCGACCGCGGCGGCCAGCTCGCGCAGGCGCGCGCGCTGGGCGGCAGACTCGGCTTCGGCGAGCTGCAGGGCGTGCAACGGCCGGCCGCCGGCCTCCCGCAGCAGGTCGGCCGGATCCTCGCCGTGCGGCAGTCGCGCCCGCAGCCAGTCGAGACCGACCTGAAAGCCCGGCTCGGAAAACCGGATCGCCCGGCAGCGGCTGCGCACCGTCGCCGGCAGGTGGCTGGGCTGGTGCGCGACCAGCAGCAGCAGGGTTTGCTCTCCCGGCTCCTCCAGCGTCTTGAGCAGGGCGTTGGCCGCGGGATTGTTGAGCGCTTCGGCCGGCTCGATCAGGATCACCCGCCAGCCGGCCTGATGGGGGCGCGCGGCGCAAAAATCCCGCAGCGCGCGGATCGCGTCGATGCGAATCGCCTTGCCCGGCTCCGCGGGCCGCACCGCGACCAGATCCGGATGGCTCCCGGCCGCCACCAGCCGGCAGTGACGGCAGGTGCCGCAGGGCGCGGCCTCCCCCGCCGCGCAAAGCACCAGGGCGGCGAACCGGGTCGCGAACGCCAGCTTGCCGGTGCCGGAGGGTCCGGCCAGCAAGAGCGCGTGCGGCAGCCGGCCCGCGGCCCGCTGTACCAGCAGATCCGCCCACTGGGCCGCCTGCCAGGGCAGGGGTATGGATTCAGCGTCCATCGGCTTCCAGCAGGCTGCGCAACTGCGCGACGATGGCCGCGCCGACCCGGTCCGGGGTCTGGCTGGCGTCGATCCAGCGACAGCGCCCGGGGTCGGCGAGCGCCCGGGCCCGATAGACCTCGCGCACGCGGCCGTAGAACTCGCGCCGCTCGCGCTCGAAGCGATCCAGTGCGCGGCCCCGGATGCGGGCCAGCCCCAGTTCGGGGTCCAGGTCCAGCACCAGGGTCAGATCGGGCCGCAGATCGCCCTGCACCAGCCGCTCCAGGGTCGCCACCGGGCCGTCGCCCAGTTGCCGGCCGCCGCCCTGGTAGGCGTAGCTGGCATCGGTGAAGCGGTCGCAGACCACCCAGGTCCCGGCGGCCAGTGCCGGGCGGATCACCTGGGCCAAATGCTGGGCACGCGCCGCGAAGATCAGCAGCAGTTCGGCCAGCGGATCCATCGCCGGCACGCCGTCGCCGAGCAGCAGCGCGCGCACCGCCTCGCCCAGCTCGGTGCCGCCCGGCTCCCTGGTGACCAGATGGGGAATGCCGCGCGCGCGGAGAAAATCGGCGATCGTGGCGAGATTGGTGCTCTTCCCCACCCCCTCGCCGCCCTCCAGCGTGATGAAACGGGCCTTCACGGCGCGCCCGCACCCGGCTGGGGGGAAGAACGGTAGTCCGGGCGGCGTTGCAACTGGTAGCGGCGCACGGCGCGCAGATGTTGCTCCAGGGTCGCGCTGAATTCGTGACTGCCATCGCCGCGGGCGACGAAATACAGCGCATCTCCCGCCGCCGGCATCAGCGCCGCGCGCAATGCATCGTCCCCGGGGTTGGCGATGGGGGTGGGGGGCAGTCGGTCGATCACATAGGTATTGTAGTCATTCCGCTCGCGCAGATGCTCGCGCGTCAAATTGCCCTGGTAGCGATCGCCCAGCCCGTAGATGACCGAGGGATCGGTCTCCAGGCGCATGCCCGACTGCAGGCGTCGCACGAATACGCCGGCGATCTGCGGCCGCTCGGCCGCCAGCCCGGTTTCCCGTTCGACCAGCGAGGCCAGGATCAGCGCTTCGTAGGGTTCCGCATAGGGCAACCCCGCGGCCCGCTGCCGCCACAGCGCCGCCAGGATCTCGGTCTGGCGGCGATGGGCCCGGGCCAGCAGGTCGCGATCGCTGTCTCCGGCGACGAAGGAATAGGTGTTGGGGGAGAACCAGCCCTCCGGATTGGCCTGCGCGATGCCCAGCTCCCCGGCGAGCCGGGCCGCCGACCACTCCCGGGACACCGCCCGCAGGCGTAGCTCACCGGCCAGCGCCTGGCGCCACTGGGCCAGGGTCCAGCCCTCGGGAAAGGTGATGCGGTAGCGGATCACGTCTCCCCGTTCGAGCCGGCCGAGCAGGTCCAGCACCGATTGGCCGGGGATCAGCCGGTATTCGCCGGCATGGATCCGCGCCCGCCCGCTCCACCGAACGTAGATCCGCAGCGGCAGGCTGTGGCGCAGGTATCCGCTTGCGCGGAGCTTCTCCGCTACCCGGGAGACCGTCTCGCCGCGCTCGACCACCAGCACCGCGGCATCGGCGTCGACCCGCAGGGGGGCACGCAACTGCCCGTACAGCCAGGCGGCCGCGGCCGCCGAGGTCAGCGCCGCGGCCAGCGCGGCGCCCGTCAGGAGGCGAAGCAGGGCCATCTCGAACCCAATGCCAGCCGCACCGGGTCGATCGCTGCGGGGTCGAGATGGTGATTCCAGCGCTCGATCCGGGCCACCGGCTCGACGCCGCGGACCGCATTGCACACCAGCGCAGCCCGGGCGCCTGCGAGTTCGGCCAGCGCGATCTCGGTCTCGACCACCGGCTCGCCGAGCCCGGGCAGCAGCTCGGTGAGGAGCAAGTGACGCATCACCCCGCGCACGCCGGCATCGCGCAGTGCGGGAGTCCGCCAGCCGGCGGCGGTCTTGAGGAAGATATTGCCCGCCAGCGTCTCGACCACCAGCTCCGAGGTATCGAGCAACAGCCCCTCGTGCCCCTCGGGCAGCTCCCGGGCCGCCAGCACCTGGTCCAGACGATTGAGGTGTTTGGCGCCGGCAAGCGCCGGGTGGCGCGCAAGCCGGTGGCTGCAGACGCTGAGCCGCAGCGGGGGACGGGGGGCCGGGAGCGGACGATAACCCAGTATGCGGGTGGGCGGCCCATCACCCGGGCGATAGCCCTCGCCGCCAGCCCCCGCGGTGATCAGCAGCTTGACCACGCCGGCGGCCGGCCAGTGCCGCAGCGCCGCCGCCAGGTCGCCCTCGACCAGCGCCGGATCCAGCGCCAGGCCCAGCAGCTTTGCGCCGTGCAGCAGCCGTTCCCGGTGCCAGGACCACAGTGGCAGAACGCCCCCGCTCAAGCGCATGGTCTCGAACAGGCCGTGGCCGTAATGCAGCCCGCGATCGTGGACCGATACGCCCTCGGCCGCGCTGCCATTGACCAGCCACGGAAAATTCAGCATCGGATCCCGAACCTGCGGGCTGCCGGCAACAGGAGGAAAAAAGGAAAATCCACGTATGCGGAGGAGAGGCCGCCGGCTATGCCCGGCGGCTCGATGGCGGGGGGCCGAAATCAGCCGAGATTGTTTTCGATGTAGTCGATCGCATCCTGTACGGTAGTGAGTTTCTCGGCATCTTCATCCGGGATTTCGGTATCGAATTCTTCCTCGAGCGCCATGATCAGTTCGACCGTATCCAGCGAATCCGCACCGAGATCGTCGATGAACGATGAATCGGGTTTGACATCCTCTTCCTTGACCCCCAGCTGCTCGGCGACCATTTTGATGACGCGCTCTCTCGTATTGCTCATGATTGACCATCACTCCTGTTGTGCCAGCCTGTTATGTGGTACGGCTCCGGTCGGCGGCCTGATGCCGTTGGAGCCAGAGCGCTCCGCGGTAACGGCGCGCATTTTACCCAAAATCCCCGGGCGCGTAACCGCCGCCCGCCCTGCCCGCTACCCTCAGCTCATATACATGCCACCGTTGATCTGAATGGTCTCGCCGGTGATGTAGGCGCCGCCTTCGCCGGCAAGAAACACGGCCACAGCCGCAATTTCCTCCGGCCTTCCGAATCTGCCGAGCGGGATCGCAGCCAGCAGCGCGTCGCGGTTGGCCGCGGGCAGCTCCCGGGTCATGTCGGTGTCGATGAACCCCGGTGCGATGGTATTGACCGTGATGCCCCTCGAACCCAGCTCTCTGGCCAAGGACCTGCCGAAACCCTCCACGCCGGCCTTGGTCGCCGCATAGTTGACCTGGCCCGCATTGCCCATGGCGCCCACCACCGAACCCACATTGATGATCCGCCCCCAGCGGGCGCGGGTCATGGCCCGGGCGCAGCTCTTGCTGAGCCGATACACCGCGCCCAGATTGGTCTCGATGACCTCGTTCCATTCGTCTTCTTTCATCCGCAACAGCAGATTGTCGCGGGTGATCCCGGCATTGTTGACCAGGATCAGCGGCGGGCCGAAGCGCTCTTCCACCGCCTGCACCACGCGGGCCACCGCTGCGCCATCGCGCACATCGAGTGCCATCCCCTCGCCCTGAATACCCAGCCCGCCCAGGCGCTGACTGATGCGCTCGGCTCCGGCCTCGGTGGTGGCCGTGCCCACCACCACCGCCCCCGCCTGACCCAGGGCGTCGGCGATGGCCGCGCCGATGCCGCGGGACGCGCCGGTGACCAGTGCAATCCTTCCAGGGATGCTCATGTCGAATGTTCCCCCTGCCCTCGTTTTGTCCTGGGAAAAACCCGCAGCTGGAGCACGGCAACCTCAGCCGGCAGCGGCGAGCGCGGCCTGCAGCGACTCACCATCCTCCGTCGCGTGGCAGTCGATCGCCGGCGCAATCCGCTTGCCGAGCCCGCACAGCACCCTGCCGGCACCGCACTCGACCATGGTACCGATTCCGGCCGCGGCCAGCGCGCGCACGCACTCCACCCAGCGCACCGGGCTGCTGACCTGTTCGACCATCAGGCGCCGGATCGCCTGGGGATCGGCCTCGGTTCGCGCGTGGACATTGTGAACCACCGGGATGGCCGGCGGCGCGAAGGCGGTGGCCGCGATGTCGGCTGCCAGCCGCTCGGCGGCCGGCCGCATCAAGGGGGTATGAAAGGGTGCGCTCACCGGCAGCGGGACCGCACGCTTGGCGCCGGCGCGCTTGCAGGCATCGCTGGCGCGCTGCACCGCCGGGGCATGCCCGGCGATGACGACCTGACCGGGGGCGTTGTAATTGACCGGCAACACCACCTCGCCGCCGGACACCTGGGCGCAGCAGCGTTCCACCTCGGCATCGTCCAGCCCCATCACCGCGGCCATGGCGCCGACCCCGGTGGGCACCGCCTCCTGCATGTACGCGCCCCGCCGGCGTACCAACTCGACCGCATCGGCAAATTCCACCACGCCGGCACAGACCAGGGCCGACCACTCGCCGAGGCTGTGCCCGGCCAACAGGCGCGGCCGGGGGCCGCCCAGCCGCTCCCAGAGGCGCCACACCGCGACGCTGGCGGCGAGCAACAGGGGCTGGGTGCGCTCGGTGAGCGCGATGTCCTCGGCGCTGCCCCGCTGGCACAGTTGCCAGAGATCGTAGCCGAGCACCCCGGAGGCCTCGGCAAAGGTGTCGAGCAGTGACGGATGGCTGGCGGCAAGCTCCGCCAGCATGCCGATCTTCTGCGATCCCTGGCCTGGAAATACGAACGCGAGTCGGGTGTTCAACGGCGTGGCTCAACTGGTGTATGAAGGGGGAGTTGGATCGATCAGCCGCGTCGCAATGCGCTGGGGCAATCGCCCACAGGCCTCGATGAGCGCCGTGCCCAGCGCATGGCCGAAGCCCTTGCGGTCGGCGCCGCCATGGCTCTTGACCACCACCCCGCGCAAGCCCAGCAGGGAAGCGCCATTGTATTGGGCAGGATCGAGAAAGCCGAGCGCGGCAGCGAGCAACGGGCCCACCGCCAGGCGGCGCCAGGCCGGGCTGGCACGGAGTGCGGCTTCCAGGCGCTCCAGCAACAACCTGGCGACACCCTCGATCGACTTGAGCGCGACATTGCCCACGAAGCCGTCGCATACCACCAGGTCGACCGAGCCCTGCAACAGTCGATCGCCTTCGACGAAGCCCTGGTAGTCCAGCGCGGGGTCGGCGCCCAGCAACTCGGCCGCCGCCTTCACCACGCGATTGCCCTTGCCGGCCTCGACGCCGACATTGAGCAGCGCCACCCGCGGCGGGCGCCCCAGGCCCTCCGCCTGCAGCCGCGCGGCCCCCATGCGGGCGAACTGGTGCAACTGCCCGGCGTCGCAATCCACGTTGGCGCCCAGGTCGAGCAGGCAGACGCGCCCCGCAACCGTCGGCAGCAGGGTACAGATGGCGGGCCGCTCGATGCCCTGCAGGGTGCCGACCGCCGCGATCCCCATGGCCATGAGGACGCCGGTGTCACCCGCGCTGACGCAGGCATCGGCGCGGCCTTCGGCAACCGCCTGCAGCGCCTGCCACATGGAGGAATCGCGCTTGTGGCGGAGCGCCTGCGCGGGACGATCGCCGCTCGCCACCCATTGCGCGCATTCGACCAGCGTGAGGCGGCCGGCGCGATCGGGTCGCACCTGCGACAGCGCCTGCGCCGACCCGTACAGGACGACGCGCGCCTCGGGATGGGTTTGCAGAAATGCCGTGACGGCGGGCACCGTGGCGGCCGGGCCCTGGTCCCCGCCCATCGCATCGACGGCGATGACCACGGCCCCGGTCAAGGGTCAATCGCTGTCGATGTCGATGACTTTGCGGCCCCGGTAAAAGCCGTCCGCGGTCACATGGTGACGGCGATGCTTTTCGCCGCTCAGGCTGTCGACCGCCAGGGTCGGCCCGCTGAGGGCGTCGTGGGAACGGCGCATGCCGCGCTTGGAGCGGGTCTTGCGATCCTGTTGTACAGCCATGGTGCTCTCCCGGGCAGCCGCCCGTCGTTGTTCAGGGATACCGCTCGCTGCTAGCGGCGCGGTTTGAGTTGCGCGAGCACCCCAAAGGGGCTCTCGATACCGTCTTCGGCCGCGGCGGGTTCGATCCACTGCCGGCGACAGGATTCCTCTGCGTGCGCGGCGATGATCGGCAGCGCCAGCAGCAATTCCTCCTCGACCAGATCGAACAGATCCAACTCCTCATCGGCCACCATGCAGGGCTCCAGCCGGTGCGGCAGCCGATCCGCATCCGCTTCGCTGCCGACCAGGCCCAGCGCCGGCGCGGCGGACAGCGGCAATTCGAAAGGCTCCAGGCAGCGCTCGCAGGTCAGCGTCACCCGCGCCTCGATCCGCCCGTGAATCTCCGCCACCCCGCTGTCACCGAGGCTGAACCGCAACTCCGCCTCGCACCGCGAGTCTGCCCCGAGCACCGCAGCGGACAACCGGGGCAAGGCGCCGGCGTCGATCCAGCCGCTGAGCCTTTGACCCTTGGCGGCGAGTTTCCGGGCCGCCACGGTGCGCGGCAGGCCCGGGGCTGTCGGCGGTCTGTTCATCGCGGCGCGATTCTAGGGATAGCTGCTTGATGTGTCAAAGAAAACCGGGGCATAGTCGCACTTTTCCGGGCTGCCATCCCATGTCGATCGTGCTCGCCTCGGCATCCCCCTATCGCGGCGATCTGCTCTCCCGGCTGGAGCTGCCGTTTGTGCAGTCGGCCGCGGACATCGATGAATCGCCACTGCCCGGCGAGTCCGCCGCCGGCCTCGCCACCCGGCTGGCCGCGGCCAAGGCCCGCGCCCTCGGCCCGCGGCATCCCGCCGCAATCCTCATCGGCTCCGATCAGACCCTGGACTGCGAGGGAATCCTGCTCGGCAAGCCGGGGGACTTCGAAACCGCCCGTCGCCAACTGCGGCGCCTGTCGGGACGCAGGGCAGACTTCTACACCGCGGTGACGCTGCTCGACACCGCGACCGGCCGGGAGCTGAGCGATCTCGCGGTTACTGTGGTCCACTTCCGGGCACTCACCGAGGCCGAGATCGAGCGTTACCTGCGACGCGAAACCCCCTACGACTGCGCCGGCAGCTTCCGGGCGGAAGGACTGGGTATCTCGCTGTTCGAGGCCGTCCACAGCGACGACCCCACGGCGCTCATCGGCCTGCCACTGATTCGACTGCGGCGCCTGCTGGCCGCTTGCGGCGTGGCGGTACCCTGATTCCGGGGCCCCCGGAGGGCAGCAACAGGCTTCACCCCAGGGCCGCAGCACTCTCCCCGCCTGCCGGGCTGTCATCCGGCCCGGACCGCCAGGCGCTCGAGCACTTCCTCGAGCACCTGCGGGATGGGCGCCACACAGCTCACGGCGGGGCCTTCGGGCGAGCGGAATTCGAGCGCGGCCGCATGGAGGAAAAGCCGCGTGCAACCCAACTCGCGAAGCGTCCGGTTGAGCTCCCGGTCGCCGTACTTGGGGTCGCCGGCGATCGGGTGTCCCATCAGTTGGCAGTGCACCCGGATCTGGTGGGTCCGGCCGGTATCCAACCGCGCCTCCAGCAGGGTAAACCCCGGCAAATAGCTCCGGACCCGAAACTGCGTCACGGCGGCCTTGCCGGTCGCGTCGGCGCGCACCATCCGCTCCCCGGAGCTCAGCGTGTTCTTGCGCAATGGCGCATTCACCTCGCGCAGACCCCGGGGCCAGCGGCCGGCCACCAGCACCAGGTAAGTCTTGGTCAGGCTGCCGGCCCGCATCTGCGCCTGCAGATCCACCAGGGCCGCCCTGCTGCTGGCGACTAACAGACAGCCGGAAGTCTCCCGGTCGAGGCGATGCACCAGATCCAGGTCCTGGTCCGGCCAGATTGCGCGCAGTGCCTCGATGAGTCCCAGCGCCAGGCCGCTCCCGCCGTGCACCGCCAGCCCGGCGGGCTTGTCGATCACCAGCCACCCCCGCCCCCGCGCCAATACCCGTGCGAGCAGATCGGTGCGCAACGACTCGGGGACCAGCGGCGCCGGTGGAGGAGCGGCGGTGCGCACCGGCGGCAGGCGCACCAGGTCGCCGGCGGACAACCTGAAGTCGGGGCGCACGCGGCGGTTGTTCACGCGCACCTCCCCCTTGCGCAGCAATCGATAGATTCGCGACCTGGGCACCCCCTTGAGCGCGGCCAGCAAGTAGTTGTCGATGCGCTGGCCCGCCTGTCGCTCGGCGATTTCGACCAACGCGACCTGGGCTGCCGGCGGACGGGCACGGGCGTCGGCCAAACGGGGAGCTCCTGTCTGCATAAAACGCGGCTCAGTCTAGCAGTCGGCAACCCCCGGCCACGGCGCCATGCGGCCGGTTCTCCGCCGGGGACCTGCCCGAGCCGAGGGCCCCTTCACCTGCCCAGGCGCAAGCGGAACAGGCGATTTCGATCGATTGACGATGGGCGGCACGGCACTTAATATGGCGCACCCTACCACTCCGCCTTAGCTCAGTTGGTAGAGCAAATGACTGTTAATCATTGGGTCGCTGGTTCGAGCCCAGCAGGCGGAGCCATAAAATCAACGGGTTAGCGGATTATCCGCTCAGAGCATCACCCGCCGGGTCACAGAGATGTCACAGCAGGCGAAGCGCAGTGCGCCCATTGCGGCTGTCGGCGTCGTCGAGGGTGTCGGCCAATGTGTCGTCGTGGGGCACGCGACGCGAGCTGGTCGAGGCCGCGATTGTGGCCTACCACGATAGGGTTACCGGGTAGCGCAGGCCAGCTCTGCATCGCGCAGTTGGCGGGCCTCAAAGATTTCGTCGCGACGCAGGCCAAGGTCGGCGGCTGTGGCGGGTGAAAAGACGTTGGAGGATACAACGTCTTTTCCCGGCCCCCGTTGTCCATGCCCCGCCACCTCGCCCCGCTCCTGCGCAGCGTCGTATTCGTCGGCAAGCCGGATTTTGGCGCGGGCCTCAATCGCCAGTGCGTGGCCTTGGGCGCGCTTGACGGTGGCTTCCCCCATGCCGTACTCGGCGGCGAGTGACTTGGCAGTCTGCGACTTCGTATCAGATTGATCCGAAGTTAGGTCGGTTCGGGCGCCCTGCCGCTTGCACCGCTTGTACCGCCTGCCGACGAGGTACCTGAATTCATCCGGCGTGAGGTTGCGACGGCCAAGCTCAGCCTGCTGGCAGCCCGCCGTCGAGACCATGCTGGTGAAGGGGTGGAGCGCGAGTCCCCACGTTTGAATTTCGTTGCCGTTTATGAAAAGAAGGCTCCCGCGGCGATCCCAGGGAGGAGGTAAGCGGACTGTTGCGACCGCCCCATAGGCGCCAAGGCTACACAAGCGTCGGATCCCACGTCACTGGCAGCCCGGAATCCAGATCGCGGCACGTCCGGCACAGGCGGTGGCCGGGCCCTGTGCTGCGGAACTGGCGGCGACAACACAGACACGGGCGAGGCTTGGCCGCTGGCTTGCTCAACTGGTCGCGCCAGTGTGCGACGGTTTCGGCAGCGTGCCCGCAGGCCATAGCCGCTTCCTTCGAGGTCTTGCCAGCCCGCCGCGCATTGTCGAAAAGCGCGATTGCCGTGCGCTTGTGATCGGTGCTGAAAACCTTCCGCATGGTGGATTTCCCTCCAAAAAAAAGCCCCACCAGCGAGCCAGCAGGGCAATGAGCAAGATCACGGAACCAGTTACAGCACAAGCGATCCGAACACCACAGCCGCCGGCCGCTGAACGGCCAGTGCGGCGCGCAGCTCGGCCAGCAAGACAACGCGGTTGGCGATAAAGTCCGAGCCTTCAAAGCCAGCCTCGACCCTCGCATCCTCGCGCGTGAACAAGACGCCCATTTGCGCCGTATCTAGCGCGATGAACTTGCCGAGGGTGACTGCCGGCGAGACGTAGATGGGCGTGTTCCAAACGGTCGCCGCGTTCGGCCCGCCGGGATCGCCGAGGACATACGCCGCGTCCGTACCCTTGATGCGCTGCATTGAGCGGTAGTCAGTAGGGTGCATCACGACGAGGTTCGGAACGGCGTTTGCGACTTCGAGCATCGCGAGCGCACGGTTGATCGAATCGATGGAAGTGTCACCGCTGGTCGGCGTAAACGGCGTGTGATTTCCAGCAAGCGTCAGTCCGCGCATGTTCGCGCCGACACCAGTGCCGCTGACGATCTGCGACTCAAGCGCCAGTTCCAGGCCGTACAGAAGCCGCTGCTCCAGCGTCTGTTGCAGCATCGGCACGTCCGCCAAAATCTGCTTCGACGCCTTGATCCAGTGCGCGATGGTCGGAACTTTGATGTCGATCTGTTCGTAAACGAGCGAGGATTCAGGCTTGAGAACCCCCTCGTGCTCGAAGGGCGATCCGCCACCTTGCGGCGCTGCGGCGTTGGTAAAGCTCGTCTCGCGCGAGTATTCAACCGAGCCGCCGGTTACCTGGACCGATTGAATGAACTCGCGCAGCCAGCTCCGCCGCTGCATGCCGCTGACGATCCCAGGCAGCGGCTGGGTTACGCCAGGCGCGCCAGTGCCATACTTGATCGTGTTTGCCTGCACCGGAAGCAGCAGGCCGGAATTCACGTCGATTGAAGTTTTCGTGGCTCGCCGAGAAGCCACGGCTTGGAACTCGGCCGACCTCGAAAGCGTACTGGCCAGTGCGGCAGCGGCATTGCCGGCATTCGTACCCGGTGTACGAAGCGAGTAGTCCGCCACCTTCTGCTCGATCTCCAGCAGGTTGAGGTTGGCGGCCTCGGCTTTCTGCGTTGCGGCTTGGATGCCGGCCTCGGTCTGGCGCCGGAACTTGACAAGCTCCGCGTTCCATCGATCAAGCTCGGCAGCGACGAGCTCTGCGGTCGAGCTATTTGCGTAAACGGCACGGATGCCGCGGCGTTGAGATACGTTCATGTTTGTTCACCGTGTAAAGTAGATGGTTCGGGTTTTGTCCGCCCATCCCCGCAAGCGCACGGCATTACAAGGAGTCAGATCCGGTAGCGCACGGCGTACCGCTTGAATATCGCCAGGAGGCAGCGCACGGCGTGCAACTTGGCGAGGTGCTGCGGGCAGCGCACGGCGTACCAGCAGCAAGTAAACATTAGCAAAAAATCGTCAATTTCTCAATTGGAAACGGGGGTTACAGGCGTTGCTTCCAGTGTGTCGGCCAGCCGGCGCAGTGCATCCGGCACGTTCTGCGGCCCGCCATTCGCCATGCCGATGAAGCCGAGCGCGATCTTGATCAGCTCATTGGCGACGATCTCATCCGGCACGCCTTGATCGACGGCGGCCTCCATGGCGAGCGCGATCGCTGTCGCGGCGTTGGCGCGCTGCTGTGCCTCAGTTTTTGTCATTTCGTTTCTCCGTCGGTTGGTTGGTGCGTGGTTTCTCGAAGCGGCGCGCGACAGTCGCCCGCAGCTCGGGCAAGCGCGATGCCAGGGCGCGCTTGTCATCAGTGGTCATCGGCCGCCCGTGGTACTGGAGCCAGGCATCGGCGAGGGTCCAGGGCGTCCCAGCGTGCGCCAGCAGGCCGGTTGAGTTCGGGTGCTCGATCTTGTGGCTGTCGAATCCGCTGGGAGTGTCAGGCCATGGCGCGCCGGTCAGCGCCGCGGTGATCGTTGGCGAGAATGTCGGTTTGCGTCGTCGAGGTGCGCGCATGTCTACCTCCTCAAGCTGGGTGGGCGTGGTGCGTCGGCGGGCGCGGATTCGAGGCCGAGTTCGCGCAGCAAACGGGCAAACGCGATCCGGGAGTCCCGCTCAACCGCAACCTCCGGCCTCGCTTTGGGTTGGCCCTGGCCGTCTTGATACACAAGCCCGAACTCTGCCAGTGCGGCGCGTGCCTGCTCGGCCCTGTCCCACGCCTGTGCGGCCAGCGTCAGCAAGCGCAGGTGGTGCGGTTCCAGCGCAAAGCCCTCGACGATCTCTAGCCACCAGCGCTTCGAGGCGGTGGACAGGTGTTTGGGCGGTTTCGGTAGCTTCATGCGTTTCTCCAGGGTTTCAATTTGAACCGGGTCGAGGCGCGCTCTTTTTTGGGTACCCTCGCCGATCCTTTGGTCACGGCATTCGGACTTTTGCGACCGCCCCCCACGGCGAGCGCCAGGCCAGCCTGTGCATAGGGCGCGCCGGTAATGCGCTGCAACGCCGAACACCAGACAACCACCTCGCCCTCAGCCTTCACGAACAGCGGCGAACGCAACCACACACGAGGCCCGACTGTTCGCCCTGGTGCCGCGTCTTCAATGGCCACGCCGAGCACACAGAGCCATTCCAGCGGCGGTTGGCGCTCGGTCCTTGAGGGAACCACCAGGCACAGGTTGCCGGGCCGAATGGCACGCCCGTCGCGGTCGTAGCCGATGATCTCGGGTATTTCGTGCGAGTCGCGCCATTGTTGGTGGGTGCGGTACATGGGCGTGTCGGTCATAGCGCACCCCCGTTGCAGTACCCGCAGCCGACGCCACAGCACTTACAGCGGTCGGGATCCGCGGTGGGGGATAGGTGAGATAGGGGAGATTGGGGAGATGTTTCAGCCCCTATTACTTCATCTGGCTTGCCATCTCGCGCGTGAAGAAGTGAAACATGTCCCCTATGTCCCCCATGTCCCCTACCCTCAAGGCTCACTGCCCAACGGTAAGATCCGCCCCGGGTGGAATGTCGTGTCAACACCAGGCCGCCACTTCGCGCATCGCGGTTGTGCCGCAGCCAATAACCCAGGGCGCGGCCGTCCATGCCGCCCTTGCGAGTGCACACGGCGGCGAGGGCTTCGCGCAGGTCACTGTCGTGCTCGGCGCGCTGGATAGCGTCAGCGCTGGTCGCTGGCTCATCGCTGAATGCCGCATGCCAGGCCGTGAATACCGCATGCAGCTCCTGGCGAGACGGATCATCGGCCATGGCGCGGTCCACGGATCCAGCCGGATCAGGCATCCCCAGCCAAACCAGCGCCGACTGCACGTCGGCCCATTCCTTGAAGAGGCCAAGCGGCCGTATCCCGACCTTAGGGCGGCCGGCCAGGATGTAAGCGCGAATGATGGTCTGGCAGGCAGCCACCAGCTCCGCGCGGCGCTCGAAAGTCTCGGCGAGCAAGTCCTGGTCGATCTCCCGGGTATCGGGTCGCTCCGTCCGCGCGTCCAGGCGGCAGACGATCGAGCGCCGCACCAGGTCACCGCAGATAGCTAGGTTGTTGCCGGTTGCGGTAATCAGCACAGTGCACGGCACGGCGTAGCTGTTATGCGTGCCCAGTGGGCGAATTTTCCGCTCGGGTTGCGTCAGTGTCTGGCAGAGGGTCGAGCCCTCCAGCGGCGCTTCAACGTTGTCGATGGCGATCATCGTGTCACCCGCCAGCAGCATCGAGTCGAGGCGCTTGGTTGCCTCTACGGGGTCGCGGCCGTAGTCCATCACCGCCGCGCGGGCGCCGGTCGCCAGGATCGCCGCGCTGTCGTTTAGAAGCGACTTGCCGGTTCCGGCGGTCGGCGCGTCGATGGCGTGCATGGGTGCGATGTCCAACATCTGCCGATGGACGGCCGTAATCGCCAGGGATAGCCCCGCGGCGGCGTCCTGCTCGCTCGCCCAGGCCATGTGGCGGTAGTGGTGGCGCAGCGCCTCCAGCGCGTTCTCTGCGGCGTCGCGCGTGGTGCCCGGTTCCGGCCAGGGCCCCTCAATGTCCAGGTAGAGGCCGCGGTGGTACCCTGGCGTAGCGCTCCAGGTGCCGTCCGGCCAGACCACCGGGGTTTTGACGATCGCGCGCAGGACGGGCCAGTCGCCCTCGTCGGGGGTCGTCGCGATGGTCTCGGCGACGTCTGTGGGCGGGTCGGCCGGGATCCACTCCTTCTCCCTCCGCACGAATCGCTCCCACCCAGCGGCCTCGCCCAGGCGCAGGCGCAGCCAGGGCGCGCGCACGGGTATGAGGATGGTCGCGCCCAACGGTCTGCGGATTCCGTCTGCGCTCACGGCGGCGTCCAGGCGAACGAGCCGCACCAGCTGCCCGCCGCGGTTGTAGATCGGCAGGTTCGCCCGCCGCAGCGCGTCGATACCCTCGCGCACCACCCGGGGGCGTTCCCCCGCGGCCAATCGGATCAGTCGGGCCAGGGGCAGCGGCTCGTTGTTGCCACCAGCGGGCAGCACGGCGGGCGCTTCAACCCCGGTCAAGATCCCGTCGCCGTAGGCGCTCATGCCGCACCCCGTGGCCGCTCGCTGGCATCGGCCCACCAGTCCGTCACAACTCGCTCGCCGTCGAAAAGCTGCACCACGGACGCACCAGACGCCACCAGCACCATGCCGAGCTCGTGCAGGTGGCCCTGGTCGGCGGTGAACCCTTGCGGCGGCGCGCAGAAGACAGGCTGGCCGCGCACCAGGCTCCAGCCGAAGCGGTCCGCCGGTTCGGTGTCGGGAAGCACAATCTCGCCACCGGGCAGTTGCAGCCTGCCAGGCCAGCCGACGCGAATGAGAATGCAGCGCCATGCGCCAGGGGTGAATTGCCGGCTGTATGGCGGCCGTCGCCGAGGGGTGGTATTCTTGCTTTGAGCGACGTTGCCAGTGTGCTCGATCCCCTCAGCGCCGACCCCCGCCCCGGGTCGGCGTTGTCTTTTGAGGGTCATCCCACGGTCTCCATCTCCGGCTCAACGGTGCGGCGGGTCAACCATGCGTCCAAGTCAGCGCGGCGGTACACGATTCGCCCGCCGGCCCGGATCCAGGGCGGCCCTACGCGGGCGTTGCGCCAGCGGATCAATGAACGTTCGGAATGGCGCAAGTACGTTGCGGCTTCGCGGGTCTTCAGAATCTCGGGTGAGGGCATTGCTCGGCTCCGTTTGGCGGTACGGAGCGAAACTTACAAGGTCGGTTTCACGGGTAATCGAAAACCGTGAAAATCATTCCATCAATTTTTTTCTATACGCGGAAATCCGATTGTTGAGCGTAGCGAAGGAAGTTGTTTCTTCCTTGCCGTTTGGCCGTCGCCAAAAGATGTCGCCATCCCCGTCAATGTCGTCAATCACGCCGTCGCCGTTCTTTTTGAGAAAGTCCAGCACGGCCCTGGCGGATGCTTTCCGCCCCAGTGAACCCAATGCGTCCATTATCAGCTCTCCCAACGCATCAAGACGTTGTCCTTTCGGTCCGTCGCGGAACGCCATACCGTGTTGCGCAAGAGGCCATAGGTATTGCTCAAGACTCCCCCGTTCCTGGGCGATCTCGTCTACACGCCGAAGCATCCCTATCTGCTCTGTCAGCAGCTCCGCGATCACTGTCGGGTAGCCATCGTCATCGGCACCAAACGCCAGGAAGACGTCGATCTCCTTGTCCGTGTGTAGGCACCGGGACAGGACCTCGAGGAGCACTTTGCCGTACAGGGGCGAACCCGCCGCTTCCGGCAGTAGCCGTCCGAGGTGGCCGCAGTCGCTTACGGTCTGGAAATTACCCACATCCCATCCCGACAGGGCGACCAGCGCCTGCCGCGCCATTTCCGCCACGTCAGCCAGCGGCATCTTCATTTGCTCGAAGTCCAGGGGCGCACCGGTTAGCCGCGAGCATTCCATTTCCCCCGCGAAAAATTCCTGGGCGCGCTGGCTAAGGTCAACGTCCCATGTGACTGTCGGCTGGTGCGCGGTTTTGCCCTTCATGCCTTCGCCGCCGCGATGCTGACAACCTTGTCTTCGTCGGCCGCGCCCTCGGCGATCCGCAGCAACCGGCGCTCCCAGGCCTCCAGTGCGGCGCGTTTTTCGGTCTCGTAGCGGTGCAGATCGTAGACGGCGGCAACGCCCTTCCTGGTGTGGCCGATCGCCGCTTCCGCCACCACCTCACTCACCCCAGCAGCGGCGAGTCCGGTGCGCATGGTTCGGCGCAGATCGTGCGGCCTCCAGTGCCCCCAGGTGTCGGCCTCGGTGCTCCCCAGGGCCTCCGCGCACCGCCGCACCGCCTTCGCCAGTGCGCCCGGCCCCAGCGGCCGCCCCCGTGCGCTGAACACATGCTCCGGGTGCCCTTTGGCCTCGGCGAGGATGGCGAGCGCGGTATCCGTCAGGGGCACGGAGTGGGCGGTCTCAGTCTTGCCCCGGCGCTCGGCGGGGATCGTCCAGCGCGCGCCGTCTACCTCGGCCCACCGCATACCGGCCACCTCGCCGGGGCGCTGCCCGGTGACCAGGATCAGCTTGAGCGCCAACAAGGTGGCTTGGTGCATCCCCGGCGGGCTCTCCAGGCACCACAGCGCGCGAATCTCGTCGTCGCTCAGGACTCGCCCACGCTGGCGGGAAGTGAGCCCCTGGCCCAGCCTCTCGGGCTTGAGCGATGCCACCGGGTTCGCCTCGATGATCTCCCGGTCCTCGGCGTAGGCGAACAGTTGCTTCGTGTAGGTGCTCAGAATGCCGGCCATCCGTGGCCGGCTCTCGGCGAGGGGCTCGATCTGCGCGATCACATCACGGCGGCGCACATCGCGGATCTTCTTCTTGCCGATCGCGGGCAGCAGGTGGTTCTGCAGGACGGCCTCGATCTCGCGGTAGCTCTTGCGGTCGCGCTTGGTGCGCAGGAACCGTTCGGCCACGTCCGCCACGGTGGGCTCGGCCTTTTCTTCTCGGCGCTGCTCCAGGATGTCCACGCCGTCGTCGATGTCCCGGCGCAGGTCAGCGCCTCGCTTCCTGGCAGCCGTTAGGGTCCAGGTCGGGTGTTCCCCGATGGTCAACAGCCGATCCTTTCCGGCCGCGGTGAGATAGCGCAGAACGAATGCCCGCTTGCCGGCGGCAGTCACCCTCAGGCCGAATCCCTTGGGTGCGTCCTTGTGGTCGTCGAAGACCAGCCGGCGGCCCCTCGCCGGCACCTCCATTTTGCGGATGGCGACATCGCTCAACGTTGGCATCTGACAATCCCTCACTTGGCTTGCGGGTCACAGTTATGTCACAGCATAACTGGGTATTTCGTGGCGCGCAATGTCAGTTGGTGTCAGTGGTTAGCCGTGCTAATCCAGCGTGAAAACAAGCGGTTAGTGGCAAAAACCTTGGTGTGACAAGGGGTTCAGGAAGGGCGCTGTAGATGACTGTTAATCATTGGGTCGCTGGTTCGAGCCCAGCAGGCGGAGCCAAACAAAACAAGCAGTTGCAAACACCCGGCGCCAAGCCGGGTTTTTTGTGTCCGTATTTTTTGGTGTCCGTACCGGCGTCGCCCGCAGGGGACGGCGGGGCGATCCCGGCGCCGGTGGGACAGAAGGCCATGCTCCGCGGAGCATGGCCCGGGCCGAAGCCCTTACAGTGAGATCCGGTCCTCGTTCTGCTTCAGGATCGCCTCACCGATGCCCTTCACCAGCAGCAGCTGGGATTTGTCGGTGAAGGGCCCATTGGCTTCGCGATACGAGACGATCGCCTGCGCCTTGGCCGGCCCCACACCCACCAGACCGGCCGCCAGTTCCTCGGCGCTGGCACTGTTGATGTTGACCGTACCGGCCTGCTGAACCACCTTGGCGGGTGCCTTGGCGGGTGCCTCGGCGAACACTCCGGCACTCCACATCATGGCCAGGGGGGCGCCGAGCAGCGCCAACCAAACCAGACCGGTCCTGCCCCAATGTACTAGCGATTTCATTTTCAACTCCTTGCACTCGCGTGCTCCATGTCGGACAAAACAAGGGCGCCGTCACTCGGCGCCAAGTGAATATTGGGCGATCCTGCGCGCCATGGCAAGCAATGCCGCGCCGGGATCCGCGGCCTGCGTGATGGGCCGCCCCACCACCAGGTGGGTGCTCCCGGCGCGCAGGGCCGCCTCCGGCGTCATCACCCGCCGCTGGTCGTCGCCGGCCGCAGGCTCGGTGCGAATGCCCGGGGTCAGGCGCAGAAAGCCATCGCCGAACCGCCCGCGCACCGCTGCCGCTTCCTGCGCGGAACACACCACCCCATCGAGCCCGCTGTCGTGGGCCAGGCCGGCCAGGTGCAATACCTGGTCCGGCAGCGAACGCACCAGGCCGAGCTCGTCGAGATCGCTCTGGCTCATGCTGGTGAGCACGGTCACCGCCGTCAGCAACAATGCCGGACGACTCGCGCGCCGGGCTTCGTCCGCGGCGCGCATCATGCGCGACCCGCCGCCGGCGTGGACATTGACCATCCACGCCCCCAGATTGGCCGCCGCCGCAACCGCCTTGGCGACGGTGCTGGGGATATCGTGAAACTTGAGATCCAGGAAGACGTCGAACCCGGCTGCCGCCAATCTTTCCACCAGCGCCGGCCCCGCCGCGGTAAACAACTCCTTGCCGACCTTGAGCCGGCACAGCTCCGGCGTCAGGCGATCCGCCAGGCCTAGCGCCGCGGCGGCGGTGGGACAATCGAGGGCGACGATGATGCGGGGACCGCCGGCGGAATCATTCACGCCGCGACACTCATTGCACGGTGGATCGCCGCCCCAGCTCCCGCTGCAGGCGGCGCATTCTCAGACGAGTGCCGGCGACCACCGGCAGGGTGGCGAGCGTGGCCGCCAGCACGCCGGTCAGGAAGGCCAGCGCGAGCCAGATCCCCAGCGGCAGGCTGCCGATCGAGAACCCGAGCAGCACCACCCGGGTATCGGCGCTGTTGTCCTGGACCAGCCAGATGCCCAGGATCAGGGCGACCAATCCCGTCGTCAGCCAGCCGAGCCATCGCAGCGCACGCATGGGATCACCGCTGCATCGAAGCGTTCACCCGCTCGCGCAGCTCCTTCCCGGGCTTGAAATGGGGAACCCACTTGCCGGGCAGATCGACCGCGGTTCCGGTCTTGGGATTGCGCCCCTTCCGGGGGGCGCGGTAGTGCAGACAAAAGCTCCCAAACCCGCGAATCTCGATGCGCCGGTTGCCGATCAGCGCGCGGGCCATCTCCTCCATGATCATCTTGACCGCCATTTCCACGTCCTTGGGCGACAACTGGTCTTGGCGGGCCGCGATCCGCTCGATCAGCTCGGATTTGGTCACTGGCATTCCCCTCACAACTGCCAAAGGCGTCCGACGCCTGCCCGCCGGGCGGGACAGGCGCTCAACGGTCGGCACTGTCCATTTGCGCCCGGATCAGATCACCGATGGTAGTGCTCGGCATGGCCTCGGCTTCCTGCCGCTTGTGGGCCTTCACCGAGGCCCGCTCCTCGCTGGCCTCCCGGGCCTTGATGGACAGATTGATGATGCGGTTCTTGCGGTCGATATTGATGATCTGTGCCTCGACCTGGTCTCCCACCTTGAGCGCATTGCGGGCATCCTCCACCCGATCCCGCGCGATCTCGGAGGCCTTCAGTTGCGCCTCGATGCCGTCGCCCAGATCGATGATCGCGCCCTTGGCATCCACTTCCCGCACCACGCCCTTGACGACGCTGCCCTTGTCGTTGCGCGCCACATAGCTGGAAAAGGGATCGTCGGCCAGTTGCTTGATGCCCAGTGAAATCCGTTCGCGCTCGGGGTCGATCGCCAGAATGACGGTTTCGATCTCGTCGCCCTTGTGGAAATTGCGGATCGCCTCCTCGCCCGGCTGGCTCCAAGAGATGTCGGACAGATGGACCAACCCGTCGATACCGCCTTCGAGCCCGATGAAGATGCCGAAGTCGGTGATCGACTTGATGGTGCCCCTGATCGTCTCGCCCTTCGCGTGGCGGGTGCCGAACTCCTCCCAGGGGTTGGGCAGGCACTGCTTCATGCCGAGGGAAATGCGCCGCCGCTCCTCGTCGATGTCCAGGATCATGACATCGATGCGGTCGCCGATCTGCACCACCTTGGACGGATGGATGTTCTTGTTGGTCCAATCCATCTCGGAAACATGCACCAGGCCTTCCACCCCGTCCTCGAGCTCGGCAAAGCAGCCGTAGTCGGTGAGGTTGGTGACGGTCGCTGGCACCTTGGCATTGCGCGGATAGCGGGCGACGATATCGCTCCAGGGGTCCTCGCCCAACTGCTTGAGGCCCAGCGATACCCGGTTGCGTTCGCGATCGAACTTGAGCACCTTCACCTCGATCTCGTCGCCGACCTCAACCACCTCGCTGGGATGCTTGACCCGCTTCCAGGACATGTCGGTGATGTGCAGCAGGCCGTCGATGCCGCCCAGATCGACGAAGGCGCCGTAATCGGTGAGATTCTTGACCACGCCCTTGCGCACCATGCCTTCTTCCAGGGTGCGCAGCAGCTCTTCGCGCTCGGCGCTGTTGGCCGCTTCCATCACCGCGCGCCGGGAAACGACCACGTTGTTGCGCTTCTGATCGAGTTTGATGATCTTGAATTCGAGGGGCTTGTCTTCCAGATGGGTGGTCTCGCGCACCGGCCGGACGTCGACCAGGGAGCCGGGCAGAAAGGCGCGCACCCCGTCCAGATCGACGGTGAAGCCGCCCTTGACCTTGCCGCTGATGACCCCGGTAACGGTCTCGCCTTTGCTGAACGCGGACTCCAGCACCATCCAGGATTCCGCGCGCCGGGCCTTTTCGCGCGACAGCCGGGTCGCCCCGAATCCGTCCTCGACGGCCTCCAGGGCCACCTGCACTTCGTCACCGATGGCGACCGTGGGCTGCCCGTTTTCATCCAGAAACTGACTGAGCGGGATGACCCCCTCGGATTTCAGGCCGGCATGGACGGTGACCCAGTCCTTGTCGATATCGATCACCACTCCGGTGACGATGGTGCCCGGCACCATCTCGACGGTCTTCAGGCTTTCTTCGAACAGTTGGGCAAAACTTTCGCTCATTGCGTCGGGTACTCATGTGATGCGCTTGCGCGCCGACTTCCCGCCAGTTCGAGAAGTCGTCTGCGTCATATCGGCCCTGCGACCCCGGGGACTGGAGCCGTCGCAATGCCGTCCGGTAAAACTCAACCCGCAGCGCCGGTGCCCTGAGTTCTCAGCACCCCAGTCGCTGCCGCGCGGCCGCCAGTACGGCGGCCACCACCTCGTCGATCGTGCGTCCGGTGGAGTCCAGGACCAGCGCTCCGGGCGCCGGCCGCAAGGGCGCGACCGCACGGTTTCGATCCCGCTCGTCGCGCTCGTCCACGGCCGCGATCAACTCGGGAAGACTAACAGCTACCCCCTTTTCAATCAACTGCTTATACCGCCTGCGGGCGCGCTCCTCAGAACTTGCGGTGAGAAACACCTTGAAGCCCGCGTCGGGAAAGACCACGGTGCCCATGTCGCGGCCATCGGCCACCAGACCGGGCGGCCGGGCGAAGGCCCGCTGGCGCCGCAGCAATGCGGAGCGGACCTCGGCCAGCGCGGCGATCTGGGACGCCTGGACCCCGGTCGACTCGGCCCGCACCTGTTCCGTGACGTCCTCACCCTCCAGCATGACCCTGGGTTCGGCATCGCCCTGCATGGCGAAGCCGACATCCATGTGCGCCGCCAGCACGGCGAGCCCCTCGACGTTGCCGATCGCCACCTGATGCCGGGCGGCGGCCACCGCAAGCGAGCGGTACAGGGCGCCGCTGTCGAGATAGTGAAATCCCAGGGTTCTGGCCAGGATCCGGCTGACGGTTCCCTTGCCGGCGCCGCTGGGTCCGTCCACGGTGATCACCGGTGCGGTCGCCGCCGTCATGCCGCGACTTCCGTCACCGCCAGGCCCAGATGGCGCGCCAGCCCGACGAAGTTGGGAAACGAGGTCGCGACATTCCCGCAATCGCCGATCCGGATTTCCCCCGCGGCGCGCAACCCGGCGATGGCGAACGCCATGGCGACGCGGTGGTCGCCGTGACTCTCCAGGGCCCCCGCACCCAGGCGCCCCCCCCGGATCCACAGGCCATCGGGCCGCGGCTCGGCCTGGATGCCGAGCCGGATCAGGCCGTCGGCCATCGCCTGAATGCGATCGCTCTCCTTGACCCGCAGCTCCTCGGCGCCGCGCAGCAGGGTGTCTCCCCGGGCGCAGGCCGCGGCGATAAACAGCGCTGGAAACTCATCGATGGCATTGGCGACCAGATGGCCCGGGATCTCGATCCCGCGCAGCGGCGCATGGCGGACCCGGATATCGGCGATCGGCTCACCCCCCACCTCGGTCTGGTTGCTCAGCTCGATGTCGGCGCCCATGGCGCGCAGGATGTGGATGACGCCGTCGCGCGTCGGATTCACGCCCACCCCGCGCAGCACCAGATCCGAACCCGGGGCAATGCTGGCGCCGACCAGAAAGAACGCCGCCGAGGAAATGTCGCCGGGCACCCGCAGGTCGCAGGCCGTCAACCGGCCGCCACCGGTCAGGCGGATGCGGCCGTCCTCCCGGCGCACCTCGTACCCGAATCCCCGCAGCATGCGCTCGGTGTGGTCGCGGGTCGGCGCCGGTTCGCGCAGGCTGGTCTCACCCTGGGCGCGCAGACCGGCCAACAGCAGGCAGGATTTGACCTGGGCGCTGGCGATCGGCAGGTCGTAGCGGATGCCGTGCAACCGATGGCCGCCGGCAATGTGCAGCGGCGGCGTGCCCGCATCGGTGGTCGCGATGCGCGCGCCCATCTGGGCGAGCGGTTCGGTGACCCGCCGCATCGGCCGCCGCGACAGGGAGGCGTCTCCGGTCAGGGTGACATCGAACGGCTGGCCGGCGAGCAGGCCGGCCAAGAGGCGCATCGAGGTGCCGGAGTTGCCCAGGTACAGGGGCCCCACCGGCCGCCTGAGACCGTCCATGCCCACGCCGTGGATCACCAGGGCGCCGTGGTCCGGACCTTCGATCACCACCCCCAGGTCGCGAAACGCCTGCAGGGTGGCGAGACTGTCTTCGCCTTCGAGAAAGCCGAGCACCCGGGTGACCCCCTCGGCCAGGGAACCGAGCATGATCGCCCGATGGGAGATCGATTTGTCGCCCGGGATGCGCGCCTCCCCGACCAGACGGCCGCCCGCGGCAACGCGGTAAGAACTGCGCCTCGGTGCTTGGTTCATATAGGGCTTGCTCTCCCGCATGACCTCGAAATGGCGGCGCGCCGCCTGCGCCCGGGTAAAGACACCGGCGAGCTGCTCGCCGTTCCCGGCGGCGATCGCCTCGCGCAGCCCGGCGAGTTTGTGGCCGAAATGATCCAGCGCCCCGAGCAGGGCGTGGCGATTGGCCAGCGCGATGTCGCGCCACATCACCGGATCGGAGCCGGCAATGCGGGTGAAATCGCGAAAACCGCCCGCCGCATAGCGAAAGATCTCCCGGTTCTGCGCCAGCTCGGCCAGTGCCTCGACCAGCGCGAAGGCCAGCAGATGGGGCAGATGGCTGGTGGCCGCGAGAATCTGGTCGTGGCTCGTCGGATCCAGCTCGCTGACCCGGGCACCCACGCCCGACCACAGCGCCCGCACCCGGGCCAGGTGGTCGGCACCGGTGACTGCGAGCGGGGTGAGAATCACCTCGTGGTGGTCGTAGAGATCCGCCCGCGCCGCGCCCACGCCGCTTTTTTCCGATCCCGCGATGGGGTGCCCGGGCACCAGTTGCGGGGGCACTGCGCCATAGATCTCCCGCGCCGCCGCGACCACGCTGCCCTTGACGCTGGCGACATCGGTGACCGTGACCTGCGGATCGCAGTGGTCCCGAACCCTGGCGAGGATCTCCGGCAGACTCAGGGTGGGCACGCAGATCACCACCAGATCGCCGGGTTCGAGCTCGGCCAGCCCCCGCGCGAGATCGGGCACCACCCGATCGACGATCCGCCCGCGCAATGCCTGCTCCCGGGTCTCGGGACTGCGGGAACTGCCGATCAGCTCGCGAAACAGGCCGCCGCGCCGCGCCGCGAGCGCCAGGCTGCCACCCATCAGTCCCAGCCCGACGACCAGCAGGCGCGCGCCGATCACCGGCTGCTGCAGGGTTTCGGCCATGTGCTCAGAGCACCGCGCGGGGATAGGAGCCCAGCACCCGCAGCTCGACCACGGTGGGCGCGATCTCGTCGAGCGTCTCGCGCACCTGCTGCTCGGCGCTGTGGCCGGAAAAATCGATGAAGAACACGTAATTCCACTTGCGGATCCGCGACGGCCGGGTCTCGATGCGGGTCAGGTCGATGCCCTTCCGCTGGAAGGGTTCGAGCAGCCGGTACAGGGCGCCGGGCTCGTTTTTCACCGACACCATGATCGAGGTCTTGTCCTCGCCGCTGGGCGCGACACATTCGCGGCCGATGATCAGAAAGCGGGTGGTGTTGTCCGGTTCGTCCTCGATGTTGCTGTGCAGCCGGGTCAGGCCGTACAGGGACTCGGCCATCTCCCCGGCGATGGCGGCCGAGCTCCATTCCCCCGAGACCCGCCGGGCAGCCTCGGCATTGCTGTTGAGGGTGATGCGCTCGACCCGCGGCAGGTGGGCATCCAGCCACTTGCGGCACTGGGCCAGCGACTGGGGATGGGAGTAGATCCGGGTGATGCTGTCCGGCCTGGTGTTGGGACCGATCAGCAGATGGTGATGGATGCGCAGCTCGACCTCCCCGCAGATCTGCAGGCTGGAGTCGAGAAAACTGTCCAGGGTGTGATTGACCACGCCCTCGGTGGAATTCTCGACCGGCACCACGCCGTAGTCCGCCGCCCCGGCGGCGACTTCGCGAAACACCTCGTCGATGGCGGGCAGCGGCACGGCCACCGCCGAATGGCCGAAATGCTTGAGCGCCGCCGCCTGGGTGAAGGTTCCCTCGGGGCCCAGGAAGGCGACCTTCACCGGCTGTTCCAGCGCCAGGCAGGCGGACATGATCTCCCGGAACAGGCGCGCCATCTCTTCGCCCGACAGGGGTCCGGGGTTGCGCTCCTGCACAGCCCGCAACACCTGGGCCTCCCGCTCCGGGCGATAGAACTGGGTCTCGCCCCGCGCGACCTTGACCGCCGCGATGTCCTTGGCCACGGCGGCGCGCTCGCTCAGCAGCGCGAGCAGACGCTCGTCGATGGCGTCGATCCGCTGGCGCAGCGCCGCCAGGGCATCGTCCCCGCGTTGGTCGGAGGTTCCCATGTCGTCAATCCTGTTCGCCGGTATCGCGCACCACCGCCACACCCACCAACTGTTCACCCTCCCGCACCCGGATCAGGCGCACGCCCTGGGTGTTGCGCCCGAGCACCGGGATCTCCTCCACCCGGGTGCGCACCAGGGTGCCCTGGTCCGAGATCAGCATGATCTCATCGCCATCGCCGACCTGCACCGCGCCCACCAGCGCCCCGTTGCGCGCCGAGGCCTGCATGGCGATCACTCCCTGGCCGCCGCGGCGGTGCAGCGGGAATTCGTCGAGCCCGGTGCGCTTGCCGTAACCATTGGCGCTGACCCCGAGGATCCAACAATCCCGATCCGGAATGATCAGCGCGATCATCCGCTCGCCCGCGGGCAGGCGCATGCCCCGTACGCCCCGCGCAGTGCGGCCCATCGGCCGCACCTCGGTCTCGGCGAACCGCACCACCTTGCCGGCGCTGGAAAACAGCATGACGTCCTGGTCGCCATTGGTGATCGCGGTGCCCACCAGGCTGTCGCCGGGCTCCAGCTCCAGGGCGCGCAGGCCCACGCTGCGAGGGCGGGAAAAAGCGTCCAGCGCCACCTTCTTGATGATGCCGGCGGCGGTGGCCATGAACACGAAGCGGTCGGCGCGGAATTCGCTCACCGGGAGGATGGCGGTGACCCGCTCGCCCTCGTCCAAAGGCAGCAGGTTCACCAGCGGCCGGCCGCGGGCACCGCGGCCGGCCAGCGGAATCTGATAGGTCTTGAGCCAGTACACCTTGCCGGCGGAGGTGAAGCAGAGGATGGTGGCATGGGTATTGGCCACCAGCAGCCGCTCCACGAAATCCTCCTCCTTGACCGCGGTGGCCGACCGCCCGGTGCCGCCGCGGCGCTGCGCCTGATAGTCCACCAGCGGCTGGCTCTTGGCGTAGCCGGCGTGGGAGATGGTGACCACCCGCTCCTCCTCCGGAATCAGGTCCTCGGCGGTCAGATCGAGCTGGGAGGCCATGATCTCGGTGCGCCGGGGGTCGCCGAAGTCCCGGTCGACCTCCTCGAGTTCGGCGCGAATCACCGCCTTGAGCCGTTGCGGATCCTCGAGAATTTCCAGCAGGCCGCGGATCTCGTCCAGTTTTTCCCGATATTCCTCCAGCAGTCCGGCGTGTTCCATACCGGTGAGGCGGTGCAGGCGCAAGTCGAGGATCGCCCGGGCCTGCACCTCCGAAAGGCGATAGCCGTCGCCCTGCAATCCGGCCCGGGGATCCACGTCCTCGGGGCGGCTCACGTCATGGCCGGCCGCGGTCAGGAAGGGCATCACCGCCGTTGCATCCCAGACCCGCGCCATCAGCGCCTCGCGGGCCTCGGCCGGACCGGGGGAAGCCTTGATCAGCTCGATGACCGGATCGATGTTGGCGATCGCCACCGCCAGGCCTTCGAGCACATGGCCGCGCGCCCGGGCCTGGCGCAGCAGGTACAGGGTGCGCCGGGTGACCACCTCACGGCGATGGCGGAGAAAAGCCTCCAGCAGCTGCTTGAGGTCGAGGGTCCGGGGTTCGCCATCCACCAGGGTGACCATGTTGATCCCGAACACGGTTTCGAGCTGGGTCTGGGCGTAGAGCTGATTGAGCAGCACCTCGCCGACTTCGCCGCGCCGGAGTTCGATCACCACCCGCAGGCCGTCCTTGTCGGACTCGTCGCGCAATTCGGCGATGCCCTCGATTTTGCGCTCCCGGACCAGATCGGCGATGCGCTCTATCAGCCGCGTCTTCTGCAACTGATAGGGGATCTCGGTGATCACGATCTGCTCCCGGTCGCCGCGCTCCATGGGTTCGACCCGGGCCCGGCCGCGCACCAGGATGCGCCCGCGGCCGGTGCGATAGGCCTCGACGATCCCGGCGCGCCCGTTGATGATGCCGGCGGTGGGGAAATCCGGACCCGGCACCAACTCGATCAACTGGTCGACCCCGAGCTCCGGGTCATCGAGCAGCGCCAGGCAGGCGGCGATCACCTCGGAGAGATTGTGCGGCGGAATATTGGTGGCCATGCCCACCGCAATCCCGGAGGAGCCGTTGACCAGCAGATTGGGGATCCGGGTCGGCAGGACCGCGGGGATCTGCTCGGTTTCGTCGTAGTTGGGAACGAAATCGACGGTGTCCTGGCCCAGATCGGCGAGCAGCGCATGGGTGATCTTCGCCATGCGGATCTCGGTGTAGCGCATGGCGGCCGGCGCATCGCCGTCGATGGAGCCGAAATTGCCCTGGCCGTCGATCAGCGGATAGCGCAGCGAGAACGACTGCGCCATGCGCACGATGGTGTCGTAGACGGCCGTATCCCCGTGCGGATGGTATTTGCCGATCACGTCGCCGACCACCCGAGCCGATTTCTTGTAGGGCCGGTTCCAATCGTTGTTCAGCTCGTTCATCGCATGCAGCACGCGGCGATGGACCGGCTTGAGGCCGTCGCGGACGTCGGGCAGGGCGCGCCCGACGATCACGCTCATGGCGTAATCCAGGTACGACTTGCGCAGCTCGTCCTCGATGTTGACGGGAAAGATTTCTCTGGCGATCAACTCACCCATGGGCAGTTACTTCATCGTCCGAATCCAAGGTGCCGTCAGGACCGCGCAGAAGCGCTGGCGCCACATGAAAAAAAGCGCCGCATTGTAACACAGCCGCGCCACCCTTCCCCCGAGCTATACTGCGCGCCGATGACCCTCCCAGCGCCGCCACAGCCCGCCGATCTGGTGGTTTCCGCCAGTTGGGTGCTGCCCGTGATCCCGCGCGGCGCGCTCTACCGGGATTGCGCCTGCGCGATCCGCGACGGCCGCATCCTGGCGCTGCTGCCGCGGGCCGAAGCCGAGCGCCGCTACGCGGCGGCCGAGACCCTGCATCTGGCCGACCACCTGCTGATGCCGGGCCTGGTCAACGCCCACGGCCACGCCGCGATGACCCTGTTGCGGGGCTATGCCGACGATCTGCCGCTGGCGGAGTGGCTGGAGCAGCGCATCTGGCCGGCGGAAGCGCGCTGGCTGGGCAGCGAGTTCGTCGCCGACGGCACCCGACTCGCTGCGGCCGAGATGATCGCCAGCGGCACCACCTGTTTCGCCGACATGTATTTTTTCCCCGAGGTGGCCGCCACCGTCGCCCGCCATTGCGGGCTGCGCGCCCAGATCGCCTTCCCGATCCTGGACTTCCCGACCCCCTGGGCCGCGGATGCCGACCAGTGCCTGCACCAGGGCCTGGCCCTGTACGACGAGCACCGGGGCGACCCGCTGCTGCGCATCGCCTTCGGCCCCCACGCCCCCTACACGGTCGGCGACGCCAGCTTCGCGCGGATCGCCCTCTACGCCGGCGAAGTCGACGCGCCCATCCACATCCACCTGCACGAGACCGCGCGCGAGGTGCGGGAGGCGCTGGCCGGGAGCGGCGAACGGCCCATCGCGCGCCTGCACCGCCACGGCCTGCTGGGGCCCGCCACCCAGTGCGTGCACATGACCCAGGTCGAGCCCGGCGACATCGAGCTGCTCGCCGCCACCGGGGCCCGGGTGGTGCACTGCCCGCGCTCCAACCTCAAGCTGGCCAGCGGCTGCTGCCCGGTGGCGGCGCTGCGCGCCGCCGGCATTCCGGTGGGCCTGGGCACCGACGGTGCGGCCAGCAGCAACGACCTCGACCTGTTTCTGGAGCTGCGCATCGCCGCGCTGCTCGCCAAGGGGCTGAGCGGCGATCCGACCCGGCTCGGCGCCGCCGAGGCGATCGAAATGGCCACCCTGGGCGGCGCCACCGCGCTGGGGCTGGACGGTGAGATCGGCAGTCTCGAGCCCGGCAAAGCCGCCGACCTGATCGCCGTCGAGCTGACCGATATCAGCGCCATGCCGCTCCATGATCCCCGGTCGCAACTGGTCCATACCGGCAGCGGCGCGCGCGTCAGCCACTCCTGGGTCCAGGGCCGCCCGCTACTGATCGAGCGCCGCCTGCAAACCCTGGATCTGCCCGCGATCGCCGCGCGCACCCGGGAATGGCAGGCGCGGCTCGCCGACCCCTCCGCCTGAACCGGCCCGCCCATGCCCGACCTCGAACCCGACCACCTCCAGGACAACGTCGATCCCGCCGAGATCGCCCGCTTCGAGCAACTGGCGGCCCGCTGGTGGGATCGCGAGAGCGAATTCCGGCCGCTCCACGAGATCAATCCGCTGCGCGCCAACTGGATCGACGAGCGCGCGCCGGTGGCCGGGCGCCGGGTGCTGGACGTGGGCTGCGGGGGCGGCATCCTCGCCGAGGCCCTGGCGCGCCGCGGTGCCGAAGTCACCGGCATCGACCTGGGCGAGGCGCCGCTGGCGGTGGCCCGCCTGCACGCCATCGAATCGGGAGTCGCGGTGACCTACCGCCGCATCGCCGTGGAGCGCCTGGCCGCGGAGGCACCCGGGCAATTCGACATCGTCACCTGCCTGGAGATGCTCGAGCATGTGCCGGATCCGGCGGCGGTGGTGGCGGCCTGCGCACAACTCGTCAAGCCGGGCGGCCAACTGTTCTTCTCCACCATCAACCGCAATCCCAAGGCCTTCGCCCTGGCCATCGTCGGCGCCGAATACGTCCTCGGGCTGCTGCCCAGGGGCACCCATACCTACGCGCGCTTCATCCGGCCCGCGGAACTGGCCGCCTGGTGCCGGAGCGCCGGCCTGGACGTGCGCGAGCTGACCGGCTTGCGCTACAACCCCCTCACCCGCAGATACCACCTCCAGGCCGGGGATGTCAGCGTCAACTATCTGCTGCACGCCAGCCGGGAAGCCCTGGAGGCGCCGCCATGAGCCGCTATCGCGCGGTGCTCTTCGACCTCGACGGCACCCTGCTCGACACCGCGCCGGATTTCGCCTGGTGCCTCAACACCCTGTTGCAGCGCCACGGCCGGCGGCCACTGCCGGACGCCGAGATCCGCGCCATGGTCACCGACGGCTCGGCCGGCCTCATCGCCCGCGCCTTCGACTGCGCCCCCGAAGAACCCCGCTTCGAGGCGGTGCGCGCCGAGTTCCTGGACATCTATCGCGCCAACCTGTCGCGCCATACCCGGCCCTTCCCGGGCATCGCCGAGCTGCTCGCCCGACTCGGCGCCAGCGACACCGCCTGGGGCGTGGTCACCAACAAACCCAGCGGCTACGCGCTCCCCCTCCTCGCAGACATGGCGCTGCGGCCCGCGCCCGGCGCGGTGATCTGCCCCGACCACGTGAGCAACCCCAAGCCGGATCCGGAGGCGGTGCTGCTGGCCTGCCGCCGGCTCGGCGTGACACCCCGGGATACGGTCATGATCGGCGATCATCGCCGTGATATCGAAGCCGGGCGCAGCGCCGGCACCGTCACGGTGGCGGCCGCCTACGGCTACCTGGAGGCCGGCGAAGACCCGGACCTGTGGGATGCCCATCACCGCATCGATTGCGCCAGCCAGTTGCACGACCTGCTGTTCTGAGGTTTGCCATGTCCACCGCCATCGACCCGCGCCAGTACCGCCCGCCCGCCGGGCTGCTGCGGGAGCGGGTGATCCTGATCACCGGCGCCGGCGCCGGGATCGGCCGCGCCGCCGCCACCAGCTGCGCCGCGCACGGCGCCACGGTCATCCTCTGCGGGCGAACCCTGGCGAAACTGGAACAGACCTACGACGCCATCACCGCCGCCGGCGGCCCCCAGCCGGCCATCGCGCCGCTGTGCCTGGAAACCGCGGGCGAGTCCGATTACCGGGAGCTCGGCGCGCGCACCCTGGCCGAATTCGGCCGTCTGGACGGACTGTTGCACAACGCCGGGATCCTGGGCGAGCGCACCAGCATCGCCAACTACAGCGCCGCGAGCTGGCAGCGGGTGCTGCAGGTCAACCTGACCGCCGAATTTCTGCTCACCAAGGCGCTGTTGCCGGCGCTGCGGCAATCCCCATCGGCCGCGATCCTGTTCACCTCCTCCGGGGTCGGGCGCCGCGGGCGCGCCTTCTGGGGCGCCTACGCGGTATCCAAGTTCGGCGTCGAGGGCCTCAGCCAGGTATTGGCCGCGGAACTGGAGCAGACCAGCCGGATCCGGGTGAACTGCATCAATCCCGGCGCCACCCGCACCGCGATGCGTGCCGCCGCCTACCCGGCCGAGGATCCGCTGACCCTGAAGACTCCGGCCGAGCTGATGCCCGCCTACCTCTATCTGCTGGGGCCGGACAGCGCGGGGGTGACCGGGCAGAGCTTCGACGCCCAGTGAGCGCCGGCGAGATTGCCGCCGCCCGCAACCGGCATCCCGCGTGAGGGCGATGACCGCGGTCGCCCTGGTGCCCGATCCGTCTCCGCCGGGGGGCAGCGGCGCCGGCGGCCGGCCGGGGCATGGGCCGCAACTGGCGCGGGCGCTCAGCCCCGGCGGCTGCGACCGCCGGCGCGCAGCCGCCGCTCGCGGCGCAGCAGGGCTTGCAGCCGGACCGGTTGGGCGGTCTGCGGCGGGCACAGGCCGGCGGCCCGGTACAGGGCCCCGACCTGCGCCGGCCCCAGCTCCATCCACTGACCCACCCGCACCCAGGAGGGCAGCGCCAGCGGCCCGTAGCGGACCCGTTTGAGGCGACTCACCGCACAGCCCTGGGACTCCCAGAGCCTGCGCACCTCGCGATTGCGGCCTTCGCGCAGCACCACCGAATACCAGCGGTTGGCGCCTTCGCCGCCGCCGGCCTGGATGCGCTCGAAGCGGGCCGGGCCGTCGTCGAGCTCGACGCCGGCGGCGAGCCGCGCCAGCGCTTCCGGGGTCACCGCACCGCGCACCCGCACCCGGTATTCGCGCTCGATCCCGGCCTGCGGATGCATCAGCCGGTTGGCCAGTTCGCCGTCGGTGGTGAGCAGCAGCAGCCCGGTGGTATTGAGGTCCAGGCGGCCGATGGTCACCCAGCGCCCGCTGCGCAGGCGCGGCAGTGCATCGAACACCGTGGGCCGGCCCTGGGGATCGCGCCGCGTGCAGAGCACGCCCTCGGGCTTGTTGTACATCAGCACCCGCCCCGCCGCCGGCGCCGTGCGCTCGAGAGGTCGCCCGTCCACGCAGATCGCCGCCCCGGGGTCGGCGCGATCGCCGATCGCCGCGATCCGGCCGTCGATGGTGACCCGGCCGGCGCGGATCCAGCCCTCCAGTTCGCGGCGCGAACCCAGCCCGGCGGCGGCGAGGATTTTCTGCAGCTTCTCGCTCATGTTCCGGCCGCCGACTCCAGGCCGTCCGCAAACACCAGGTCGCGGAGCTCGGCAAGCGGCGGCAGCTCATCGAGGCTCGCCAGATTGAAGTAGTCGAGAAACTGGCGGGTGGTGGCGTACAGGGCCGGCCGGCCGGGCACGTCGCGGTGGCCGACCACGCGGATCCATTCGCGCTCCAGCAGGAGCTTGATGGTGTCCGAGCTCACCGCGACCCCGCGCACCAGTTCGATATCGCCGCGCGTCACCGGTTGCCGGTAGGCGATGAGTGCCAGGGTTTCGAGCAGCGAGCGGCTGTACCTGCGGGGTTTCTCCTCCCACAGGCGGCCGATCCAGGGCGCCAGCTCGGCGCGCACCTGCAACCGGTAACCGCTCGCCGTGCGGCGCAGCTCCCAGGCGTGGCCGGCGCTGGCGCCGGCAATGGCGTCGAGCGCCGCGCGGATCTGGTCCGCCCCGGGCTGCTCGGGCGGCTCGAACAGTTGCTGCAGCTGAGGAATGTCGAGGGGGCGCCCCGCGGCCAGCAGCGCGCCCTCCAGGATGCGGCGCAATTGGTCAGGCTCCGGAGCCATCGGCATTCCTCCCGGTGACGTGCAGGGGTCCGAAGGGTTCGGCCTGGACGATCTCGATCAGGCTCTCCTTGACCAGTTCCATGAGGGCGAGAAAGGTGACCACCACGCCACGGCGGCCCTCCTCGATCCGGAACAGGGCGCTGAACGGGACGAATCCGCCACCGTGCAGCCGGTCGAGGATATCGGCCATGCGGGCCCGGGTGGACAGCGCCTCGAAGTGCACCTGGTGGTGCTCCCGCAGCCGGACCCTCTCCAGAACCCCGGCCAGCGCCAGCAGCAGCTCGCGCAACTCGACCTGCGGATGGGGCCGCGGCGGGGCGCAGTCCGGCGCCGGCAATACCGCCGCAAAGAGGTCGCGCTCCAGGCGCGGCAAGGCGTCGATGGCCGCTGCCGCGGCCTTGAACCGCTCGTACTCCTGCAGGCGGCGGATGAGTTCGGCGCGCGGGTCGTCCTCGGCCTCGACCGCCGGCGGGCGGGGCAACAGCATGCGCGACTTGATCTCGGCGAGCATCGCCGCCATCACCAGGTACTCCGCGGCGAGCTCGAAGCGCATCGCCTCCAGCAGCGCGATGTAGGCGATGTACTGCCGGGTGATCTCGGCGACGTCGATGAGCAGGATGTCGAGGTTGTGGCGCCGGATCAGGTAGAGCAGCAGGTCCAGCGGGCCCTCGAAGGCTTCGAGCACCACCTCCAGCGCATCCGGGGGTATGTAGAGATCCGCGGGCAGTTCGGTGACCCGCTCGCCGAGCACTATGGCCAGCGGCAGTTCCTCCTGGCGGGGCGTCCCGGCACCCGGGTGCGGCTGCGGTTGTCGAGCGCTCACGGCATCCTCCGCCGGCGGGGCAGCGGCCATTATAGGGGCGGGAGGCGACCGCGGGATCGCTCAGGCACAGCCGAAGGGCGCGGGATCGCCCGCCCCGCGCCGCGTCAGCACCGGCAGTTCGCCGCTGAGATCGATCACCGTGGTGGGCTGCCGGGCCCCATGGCCGCCGCCGTCCACCAGCAGCTCGATGCGGCCGGCCAGGCGGTCGTGGATGGTGTCGGGGTCGGCGAGCGGTTCGGCATCGCCGGGCAGGATCAGGGTGACGCTCATCAGCGGCTCGCCCAGTTCTTCGAGCAACGCGCGCACGATGCGATGGTCGGGAACCCGCAGGCCGATGGTCTTGCGTTTGGGATGCACCAGCCGCCGCGGCACCTCGGCGGTGGCATTGAGAATGAAGGTATAGGGCCCCGGGGTGTTGGCCTTGAGCAACCGGAACACCTGGTTGTCCACCCGGGCATAGCGGCCGAGCTCGGACAGGTCGCGGCACATCAGCGTGAAATTGTGGTGCTTGTCCAGCTCGCGGATGCGGCGGATCCGCTCCACCGCCTCCTTGTCTCCCAGTTGGCACCCGAGGGCATAGGCGGTATCGGTGGGAAAGGCCACCAGGCCGCCGGCGCGCAGCACCTCGGCGACCCGGCGCACCAGCCGCAGTTGGGGGTTGTCGGGATGAATGTTGAGCCGCTCCATCCTGCTCGCTTCCCGGCGCCCCGGGGCGGGGCCGACAGGGCTGCACTATAACCCGGATAGCTCACCGATCTCCTGCTGCGACGGCCCAATGGCGCGCCCTTGAACCGCCTCGCGACGAACATCGGTGAGCTATCCGGGATAGGTCCGCACCCGCGCAATGCGAGCCCCGTCACCCGCGCGGCCGATGTCCGCAGCGGGCAAAACAAGTAAAATCCCGGCTCGATCGGAATGCCCTGGAGCCGCATGCACGCCAACCCCGCCACCCCGCCCGAGCGCGACCGCCCGCTGCTCGACCTCGGGCTCAATATCATCGCGCCCACCCTGGTCCTCACCCAACTGAGTGGCGATCAGGCGCTGGGAACCACCTGGGCGCTGCTCGCGGCGCTGGCCTTTCCGCTCGGCTACGGCGCCTGGGATTTCCGGCGGCGGCGCAGGTACAACCTGTTTTCCACCCTGGGCCTGGTCAGCGTACTGCTCACCGGCGGCATCAGCCTGCTCGAACTGCCGCCCCGCTATCTGGCCGTCAAGGAGGCCGCGATCCCGGGCCTGCTCGGCATCGCCGTGCTGGCCTCCCTGAAAACGCGCTGGCCGCTGGTGCGCAACCTGCTGTTCAACGACGCGGTGCTGAATACCAGGCGCATCGAGTCCGCGCTGGCCGCGCGCGGTACCACGGCCGGCTTCGAGCGGGCCATCGACCGCGCCACCTGGCTGCTGGCAGCCTCGTTCTTCCTGTCGTCGCTGCTCAACTATGTTCTGGCCAGCACCCTGGTCACCGCTGCCGCCGGCAGCGTCGAGTACAACCAGCAACTGGGACGCCTGACCGCGCTGAGCTATCCGCTGATCGCGCTGCCGGCCACCGCGGTCATGGCCGGCGTGCTGTTCTACCTGTTCCGCCGCCTCACCCGGCTCACCGGCCTGGCATTCGAGGATATCGTTCGCGGATCCTCCCCCGATCCCGAAGCAGCCAGGGATCGCTCATGTGGTACCTGATCCTCGCCGAGGATCGACCCGCCAGCCTGGCGGCGCGCCTGCGCGCCCGGCCCGCCCACCTCGCCCGGCTGGAAGCGCTGCGCGATGCGGGGCGGCTGCTGGTGGCCGGGCCCACCCCGGCCATCGACAGCGAACATCCGGAGGCCGCCGGCTTCACGGGCAGCCTGGTGATCGCCGAGTTCCCGTCGCTGGCGGACGCCCGCGCCTGGGCCGATGCGGACCCCTATGTCGCCGCCGAAGTCTATGCCTCGGTCAATGTGAAACCCTTCAAGAGAGTTCTGCCCTGATGCGCCCCCCGAGCCGGAACCGGCGGCTGGCCGGCGCCGCCGCGGCGTTCGCCCTGTGGTCGATGCCGGCGCCGGACATCCAGGCGGCGACCGCCTACATCATCGACGAAGTCCGGGTTTCCCTGCGCGCGTCGCCCTGCCGGGACTGCCCGATCCTGCACCAGGGGCTGAAGTCCGGCGCCCGGCTGGAAGTTTCCGGTTCCAGCGACGGCTGGAGCCGGGTGACGACCGCCGACGGGGTCGAGGGCTGGGTGCCCAGCAGGTACCTGACCGACCAGCCGATCGCCCGCGAACAGTTGGAGGCCCTGCGCCAGGAGCTGGACCGGCTGCGCGCGGAAAACGGCGCGCTGCGCGAACGCCTCGGCCAGGCGGACGGCGCGGCCGCACCGCAGCCCGGAGCGATCGGGGCGCTGTCTGAAGCGGCGGGTCTCGGCGGGGGATTCGCGGCCGGCGCGACAGCGGCCGGCGACGGCTCGCCACTCCATGCCCAGAACCAGGAACTGCTGAAGAACAATCGCATCCTGCAGTCCGAGGTCGATGTGCTCCGCGCCCGCCTCGAGCAACTGGAGAGCAGCGAGTTGCAGCGCTGGTTCTTTTACGGGGGTCTCCTGGTCGCGCTCGGCGCCCTGTTGAGCGCCGTGCTGCCCCGCCTCAAACCCAAGCGCAGAGGATATTCGGAATGGCGTTGAAATTTAGCACCCTGCTCGCCCTCACCGGCCTGTGGCTGGCGGCACCGGCCGCACTGGCCGCCGACCCCGCGGCCGCCGGCAATCCCGAGGTGGTGCTGCGCACCAGCGCGGGCGAGGTCCGCATCGCCCTGGCACCGGAGCGGGCCCCCAGGACCGTGGCCAACTTCCTGCATCTGGTCGACAGCGGGTTCTACACCGGGCTGCAATTCCATCGGGTGGTGGCCGGCTTCGTGGTCCAGGGCGGCGGCTTCGACGCCGACCGCAAGCCCCGGGAAAGCGGCGCGACGGTGGTCAATGAATCGGTCGGCGGGCTGAGCAACGCGCGCGGCACCATCGCCATGGCCCGGCGCCAGGATCCGGACAGCGCCAGCGCCCAGTTCTACTTCAACCTCGCCGACAACCGGTATCTCGACGCGCAGGGCGACCGGCCCGGCTATACGGTGTTCGGCCGCGTGGTGGCGGGCATGGAAGTGCTCGACCGCATCGCCGCCGCCGAGGTGACCGATGCCGGCGGGGCCTTCGCCCAGGTACCGCGCGAACCGGTGCTGATCCTGGAGGCCCGGCGCGCAGCGCCGGCAGCCGATGACGGCGCTCAGCGTCAACCTCAATAAGATCGCGCTGCTGCGCAATTCGCGGCCCGGCAACCATCCGGACGTGGTCGCCCACGGCGCGGTGTGCCTGGACGCCGGCGCCGGCGGCATCACGGTGCACCCGCGCCCCGACCGGCGCCACATCCGCGCCGAGGACGTGCGCGCGCTGGCCGCGCTGGTGGCCGCCCGGCCGGGCCGCGAATTCAACATCGAGGGCAATCCCTTCGCACCGGCGGCGCCCGGCTACCCCGGCCTGCTGGCCCTGCTGGAGGAGGTCCGCCCTCACCAGTGCACCCTGGTGCCGGACGCCGCCGCGCAGTTGACTTCCGACCACGGGTTCGATCTGCGCCGCGACGGCGAGGCGCTGCGCCCGGTGCTGGCCCGCTGCCGGGAGCTCGGCGTGCGCGTCAGCCTGTTCCTCGACCCCGACCCCGACCAGATCGCCCGCGCCGCGGAGCTGGGCGCGGCGCGCATCGAGCTCTACACCGGGCCCTATGCCGCCGCCTGGGCCGTGGGGCGCGGCAGCGCGGAACTCGAGCGCTACCGGGCCGCCGCCGCCCGCGCCGGCGCCCTGGGCCTGGGAGTCAACGCCGGTCACGATCTCAACCTGGACAATCTGGGCGCCTTCGCGCGGGCCATCCCGGGTCTGCTGGAAGTCTCGATCGGCCATGCCCTGATCGTGGATGCCATCGCCATGGGCCTCGACCGCGCGGTGCGCGCCTACCGCGGCTGTCTCGGCTGAACCATGCCGGCGCCCCGGTGACCTACGCCGACAGAAAAAGATTCTACGAGCGCCTGATCACGGTCTACGGGCGCAAGCCGGTGCTCGAGGCACTGCGCGATCCGGAGCTGCGCGTGCACCGGCTGCACCTGGCGCGCAGCAATCGCGGCGATGCGACCATCGCCGAACTGCGGGCGCTGGCCGCCGGCCGCGGCATCGAGATTCGCGAGCACAGCCGCGAGGAACTGGCGCGCATTTCCCGGAACGGCCGCCAGGACCAGGGGGTGGCCGCCGATCTCGACTGCCCCAGCCATCGCGATTGGCGGGAACTGCTCGCGGCCCCGCCCGGGCGCCTGGCACTGGTGGCCCTCGACCGGGTCACCAATCCGCAGAACCTGGGCATGATCATCCGCACCCTGTGCGCGAGCCCCCTCGACGGCCTGCTGCTGCCCCGCCAGGGCTGCGCGCCCCTGTCGCCCCTGGTCATCAAGGCCAGTGCCGGGACCCTGTTCCGCTGCCCGCTGTGGCGCTGCGAGGCGCTGCCCGCGGCATTGCGCGAGCTCGCCGCCGCGGGTGCCGAGATCGCGGTACTGGAGGCCGCTGGCGCCACCCCGCTCGGCGAATACCGGCCGCCGGCGGCGGTGGTCTACGTGCTCGGCAACGAAACCGAGGGCGTTTCGCCGGCGGTGGCCGGGCTGGCGCAGCGCCGGCTGCGCATCCCCATGGCGCGCGGTGTGGAATCGCTCAACGTCGCCGTCACCGCGGGTCTGATCGCCTTCCGCGCTCGGCTCGCCACACCGGAGTCCGGGTAGCCAGGGCCGCGGCCGCCAGGGTGCCGGCCCCGAGCAGGGCCAGCGCCGGCAGCACGCCGGCCGCGGCGACCACCTCCCCGGTGAGCCAGGCGCCGATCGGCGCGGTCCCGAAGAAGGCGAGCTGGTACACCGACACCACCCGGGAGCGGTGCGTCTCGGGCGCCAGCGTGTGGGTCAGCACCCGGCCCAGGGTGATCGCCTGCCCCGAGAACACGCCCCAGACCACCACTGCCGGGAACAGGGCCCAGGTCGGCAGCTGGCAGG
This sequence comes from Pseudomonadota bacterium, assembly GCA_049325095.1. Classification (GTDB taxonomy): domain Bacteria; phylum Pseudomonadota; class Gammaproteobacteria; order Pseudomonadales; family Porticoccaceae; genus JAGPUQ01. The sequence goes on from JBMOPO010000033.1 coordinate 44,815, forward strand.
CCATCGCGGCCAGAATCAGGCCGCGGCCGAGCAGGCTGGCGATCAGCCTGCGCCCGGGCCGCGCCAGCGCCGCGCCGCGGCGGATGAACAGCAGATTGGCCGCCAGGACCCCCAGGGTGAAGCACAATTGCACAGTGGCAAACAGCCCGGAGCCGCCCTGATAGATTTCGCGGACCATCACCGGAACCGCGACCAGATAGGCGCCGAAGCCGAAAAACCCGGTGATGCTGACCACCAGCATCAGAGTCCGCAGGCGGGGCGTTCGCCATACTTCGGCCAGCCCGGACCACACGCCGCTGCGGCTTCCCCGGGCCCCGGACTGGCGTCCCTCGGCGGCCGGCTGGCTGCGCGCGAACAGAGTGCCGGAGAGCAGGAACAGCGCCATCTGCACCACCAGCAACAGCGGCAGGCCGATGCGGTCGAACTGACCCGCGGCCAGGATGCCCAGGCTCTGCGCCGCGAACTGGACGAAGGTCGACTGGGCCACCGCGCGCTGCAGATCGGCTCCGCACAACTGGGGCAGCAGGCCCTCCCGGGCCGGCTGGACAAAGGCGGTGATGGTGCCGTAACCGACGCCGAACAGGAGCAGCAGCGGATAATCCAGCCGGCCGGCGAGCGCCGCCCACAGCAGGATGCCGCAGGGCAGCGCGTACAGCCGGAACAGGGTGCGCAGGTAAGTGCCGAGGTGGCGGTTGTCGGAGATCGCCCCGCCCAGCAGGATCAGCAGCAGGCTCGGGACCAGCACCGCGGTCTGGGCCAGACCGACCCGGTCGGGGGGCGCGTCGAGCAGCCCCACCAGGATCCAGGGAAACACCACCACCTGGAGACCCATGGCGGTGCCGCCGGCACCCACGCCGCTCAGGTACCAGTGGAATCGCCGCGCCGGCGGCCGCTCGATCACCTCCGGCCCGCCTCGGGACCGGTGTGAGCCGGTCGGCGCGCAACCGTGGCTCGCGGTGCGCCGCCCCGGCTCAGAGCTCCCGGCTCCATTCGCAGCGCACCCGCAGCCGCCCGTCGCCGGGCCGATGGCAGTCGCCGGTGCTCTCCCAGTGAAAGGCATGGGTGCCGGACAATTCGGTCTCCAGGTGCACCGTGGCCGATACCCAGTACATCCGTTCCAGCAGGGTCTCGAATTCCCGCATCCACAGCTCCCATTCGTATTCGATGCCCCGGTAGGCGGCGCCGAAGTGGACCACTTCGGTATGGGGGCCGTTGAGCAGCAGCGAACCCCGTGCGGTGCCGAACATCTCGCGCCAGATCAGCGGCCAGGTCTCGGCCGCCGGCAACGCCTCGATCGCCTCCTGGTTGGCGCGCAGATGCCGGAGCGCGTCGGCCGCGGTCACACAGTCCTTGATGCAGCCGTAGATGACGGCTTCACCGTCCATTCCGATACTCCCGAAGGCAGGCTCCAGCGGCGGCCGGCGCGCCCGCCGCCCGCCACCGGCAGGGCCCCGCGCCGCGCCCGCTTTTCAAAGCCCGGCATTGTATTGCAGCCGCCGCAGAAACTCCGCCTCGTCGATGACCTCGATCCCCAGCTCCCGCGCCCGGGCCAGCTTGGACCCGGCGCGCGCGCCCGCCACCACCACCGCGGTCTGCCGCGAGACACTGCCCGCGACGCTGGCACCCAGCGCCTCCAGCCGCTCGCGGGCCTGCTCCCGAGTCAGGCTCTCCAGGGTGCCGGTAAGCACCCAGGTCTGTCCGGCGAGCGGCAGCGCCCCGGCGGCGGCCGGCGCCTCCGGCCACTCGATGCCCGCCGCCAGGAGCTCCTCGATCACCGCCCGGTTGTCGGGATTGTCGAAGAAGGCGCGCACATGGCCCGCCACCACCGGGCCGATGTCGCGCACCTGCTGCAGGCGCTCCGCAGGCGCCGCCAGCAGCGCCGCCAGGGAGCCGAACTCCCGCGCCAGGATCCGCGCCGTCGCCTGGCCGACCTCGCGGATCCCCAGTGCGTACAGGAACCGCGCCAATGTGGTGTGCCGGGAGGCGTCGATCGCGGCGAGCAGCTTGTCGGCCGATTTTTCGGCCAGGCGGTCCAGGCCGAGCAGTTGATCGCGCCGCAGCCGGTAGAGATCGGCCACCGTCCGCACCAGATCCCGCGCCACCAGTTGTTCCACCAGCTTCTCGCCCAGCCCCTCGATGTCCATGGCCTCGCGGCTGGCGAAATGGAGAAGGCTCTGCCGGCGCTGGGCCGGGCATACCAGACCGCCGGTACAGCGCACCACCACCTCGCCGCTGGGGCGCTCCAGCGGCGATCCACAGGCCGGGCAGCGCTCGGGGAGCGGGATCGGGCGGGCATCCGGGGGCCGCAGCTCCGTCATCACCCGCACCACTTGGGGAATCACGTCGCCGGCGCGGCGCACCACCAGGGTGTCGCCGATCCGGGCGCCCAGACGCTCGAGCTCGTCGAAGTTGTGGAGGCTGGCGTTGGCGACCGTCACGCCGCCGACGAACACCGGCCGCAGGCGCGCCACCGGCGTCAGGGCCCCGGTACGACCGACCTGGAACTCGACCCCTTCGAGCACCGTGGTCGCCTCCTCGGCGGGAAACTTGCACGCGACCGCCCAGCGCGGTGCGCGCGCCGCGAACCCCAGTTGGCGCTGCCAGTCGATCCGGTCCACCTTGAACACCGCACCGTCGATCGCGTAATCCAGCGCGCGGCGCCGGGTCTCCAGGCGCCCGAAGTAGGCGATGGCCGCGTCCACCGTGGGCGCGAGCTCCAGCAGCGGACTGACCGGAAACCCCCAGTCGCGCAGCTGCGCGAGCAGCGCCATCTGGGTAGCGGGCTCACCCCAGCCCTCCACCGCGCCGACCCCGTAGGCGCAGAACCGCAGCGGCCGCGCTGCGGTGACGCGGGGATCCAGTTGCCGCAGGCTGCCGGCGGCGGCGTTGCGGGGGTTGACGAACACCCGCTCGCCGGCCTGCTCGGCGCGGGCGTTGAGTTCGGCGAAGCCCCGCAGGGACAGGTAGACCTCGCCGCGCACCTCGATCAGCGCCGGTACCGGCTTGCCGGCCAGCCGCAACGGGATGCTGGCGAGGGTTTTCAGATTGGCGGTGATGTCCTCGCCGGTCTCGCCGTCGCCGCGGGTCGCACCGCTCGCCAGCAGGCCCTCCCGATAGCACAGATTGACCGCCAGGCCATCGAACTTGGGCTCGCAGACATAGGCCGGCGCAGCGTCGCCGCCCAGCCGCTCCCGCACCCGGCGATCGAAATCCCGCAGCTCCGCCGCGCTGAAGGCATTGTCCAGCGACAGCATCGGCTGCAGGTGGCGCAGCGGCGCAAAATGCGTCGAGGGCGCCGCCCCCACCCGCTGGGTGGGCGAGTCGGGGGTGCGCAGCTCCGGGTACTCGGCTTCGATCTGCTGCAGGCGCCGCAGCAGACTGTCGTATTCGGCGTCGCTGATCCTGGGATTGTCGTGGACGTAGTAGCTGATGTTGTGGGCATGCAACTGCTCGCGCAGCGCCGCCGCCTCGCGCCGCACCGCCGCCGCAGGCCGCTCACTGCCCACCGCTCGATCCGACGGTGCGGCGGCGCGCGCAGTCGAGAATGCGCTGGCGATAGTCCGCGATCACCTGCCGGGTCAGGGTGGAACGCTGCTCGTCGCAGAGTTCGGCCCCCAGGTCCGCGGCCACCCGGCGCGCCGTGGCAAGCATGTCGTCGAATGCCGCCAGCGGCTCCGGGGCATCACCGATCACCAGAAAAAAGGCCACTCCCGGAGTCTGGAATTCGCCCACCCTGCCCTCGAAGGTGCCGGGTTTCACGGCATTGGCGACACTGAAAACCGGGGTCTTGAGATGTTCGCCGGAGAGCGCGAAGCGATGGAAGATGTGGCGCTCGCCGAACTCGAGCCCGACCTTCTGCAAGGCCTCGAACAGCGGCCGGGCGGCAAAGGTGCCGGCGTTGGGCGCCATCAGGTGCAGTACCACCGCCTCGATCGGCTCCGGCCCCGCGGTCGGGTCCCCGCCGCCGTTGAGGGTCCGCCCGCGCCGGCGGCCGGCCCGTTTGGGAGCGGCATCCGGCGGCGGCGCCGGTTCGCCGCGAAACAGCGGCAGATCCTCCTCGGTGAGGCGCTCGGCCACCAGGGGCTCGGGCTCGATGTGCCCGGCGTCAGGGGCCTCCGCCACCGCTGCGGCGGGCGGCTCCGCCTCCGCCCCGGCAGCCGCCGGCGGTTGATCCCGGTCGGCCTCCGCCGCGGCGACCGGCGGCGCCGCTTCCCCGGTGCCGGCAGGCTCGGCGCGCGGCCGCAGCCGTTCCAGAAACGGCGCGGTCCGCTTGGCGTACTCGGAATCCGCAGTGCGGCGCAGTTGTTGCCCCAGCTCGGCGGTTTCATGATCATCCCGGTAGGCGACCACCCGGGCCCCGCCGGAAGGCAGCTCGCTGCTGATCAGCGGATCTTCCCCGGCTGCGTCGTCATCAAAGATCGGCTGCCGCCGCGGGCCCCGCAACACGCCCCGCCGGGCGGCGCGCATGCGCCGCACCCCGTCCAACACGATGCCGCATACCAGGAGGGCGCCCAGGACTATCAGGACCTCGCGCGGGCCAAACTCCATCGCCACCTCGTCAGCGTCAGTTCTGTATCTCCGGTCAGGCCTCGGCCAACCGGACCGCTTCGTCCACGTCTACCGCAACCAGCCGGGACACCCCGGGCTCATGCATGGTAACACCCAGCAACTGGCCGGCAATTTCCATGCTGATCTTGTTGTGGGTGATGAAAATGAATTGTACTTTTTCCGACATTTCCCGCACCAACCGCGCGTAGCGATCGGCGTTGATGTCGTCGAGCGGCGCGTCCACCTCGTCGAGCATGCAAAAGGGTGCGGGGTTCAACTCGAAAATGGCGAACACCAGCGCGATCGCCGTCAGTGCCTTCTCGCCGCCGGACAGCAGGTGGATGGTCGCGTTCCGCTTGCCCGGGGGTTGCGCCATGATCGCGATGCCGGTGCTGAGCAGATCGTCGCCGGTCATTTCCAGCGCCGCGCGTCCGCCGCCGAACAGTTTGGGAAACAGCACCTGCAGCGACCCGTTGACCCGATCGAAGGTGTCCTTGAAGCGGTCGCGGGTCTCGCGGTCGATCCTGCGCATCGCCTCTTCCAGGGTGTCCAGCGCGGCGCGCAGCTCCGCGTCCTGGGCGTCGAGATAGACCTTGCGCTCCTCCTCCTGACGGCATTCGTCCAGCGCCGCGAGATTGATCGGCCCCAGCCGCTGGATGCGCCGATCGAGGTCGGCGAGCCGCTGCTGCCAGGCCTCCGCGACCGCATCGTCCGGCAGGGCTTCGAGCACCGCCCCGGGCTCCACGCCCAGCCCCTGCAACTGTTCGAGCTGCGCGTTGGCCCGGGTGCGCATCTCCCGCGCGTCGAGGCGCAATTGTTCCAGCCGGTCGCGCTGCTCCTGCACCCGGCGCTCGGCGGCGGCGCGCCGGCCGTCCGCCGCCCGCAAGTCGTGATCGAGCACCTGGACCCGCTCCCGCTCCCCGGCCAGGTCGGCCTCGGCCGCTACCCGGGCGGCGAGCCGCTCTTGCAGCGCCCGCGCCAGTTCCTCCGCCGGCGCCTCGGCCGCGGCCAGTTCCCCGGCCACTTCCGCGCGCCGGGCGCCGAGCCGCTCGATCTGCCCGTGCAGGCGCGCGGTGCCCTCGCGCAGGGAGTCGAGCTGGGCGGTCAGCGAGCGCTCGCGCAGTTCCAGTTGATGCAGCGCCGCGCGCAACCGGTGGCCGGCATCGCGGGACCGGGCGGCCTGCTCCGCACAGCCGTCCCGCTCGCGCAGATATCCAGCGCAGGATTGGCTGGCCGCCTGCAGGCGATCCAGGCCGGCCTGCAATTCGGCGCGCGCGGCGCCGAGCTCTGCGATTTCGCGCTGGCGCAGCGCTTCGCCCTCCGCGATTTCGCGGGCCAGGCGCGCGCGCCGCTCGGCCAGCTGTTGGCGCCGCGCGGCCTCCGCGCTCTGGCGCGCGCGCAGTTCCGCGTAGTTCCGCTGGTGCGCGGCGAAGGCGCGCTCGGCGCCGTGGCGCCGCTCCTCCAGTTCCCGCAGTTCGGCTTCGGCCGCCGCCTGGCGCTCGCCCTGCGCGGCCAGCCGGCCCTCGGCCGCGGCGAGTTCGCGATCGAGCTCCGCCAGCTCGCGGCGCTGCACCAGCTCCCCGCCGACCCCGGTCCGGCCGCGCACCGCCCGCACCCAGTTGGCGCCGAACCAGATCCCTTCGCGGGTCACCACGGATTCGCCGCCGCGCAGCTCGCCGCGCCGCGCCCAGGCGCTGGGGAAATCCTCGGCGGCGCGCACGCCGGCCAGCAGGTGGGACGCCAGCTCGCGGCCGGCGGTGAGCCGGTCGACCAGCTGCGACGCAGTCCCGGCGCCGGTCGCCGCCGCGGCACCCCGCTCCACCAGACACAGCCGCCCCCGGGCCAGATCGTGCAGGCGCCCGCCCAGGGGTTCGAGCGCCGGGGCGCAGCGCGCCTGCAGGTCGTCGCCGAGCACGGTCTCCACCGCCAGCTCCCAGCCCGGCTCAACGCCGAGCCGGTCGGCCAGCCGCGGCGCCTCGGCCAGTGCCCAGGCATCGAGACAGGCCGCGGCCTCGGCATCGGTGCGGCGCGCCGCATCGAGCAGCGTCGTCAGCCCCGCGCGCCGGCCCAGCAGGCGCTGCCGCAGCCCGCGCTCCTCGCTCAGCGCCGCGGCGATCTCCGCCTGGCGGGCGCGGGCCGCGACCATCCCGGCCGCCAGGCGATCGAGTTCCGCCTGCTGTGCCGCCATGGCGTCCTCCTCGGCGGCGAGGCGCGCGGCCAGCGCCGCGGCGGCCTCGGCGGGTTGCACCTCGTCCAGCCCGGCAAGCTCGGACCGCTGGCGCTGCACGCGCTCCGCGACCCGCGCGATGGCGCCGTCCAGGTGCAGCACGCGCGCCTGCAGGAGGTCGAGATGCCGCTGGGCGTCGGCGCGTTCGGCCTGAGCCGCTTCGCAGGCCCGCTGGCTGTCCTGTAACCGCGCGTCGTCGGCCTGCTGCAACTGCTCGGCGTCGGCCAGCTCCGCCGCCACCCGGGCCCGCTCCGCCTTCACCTCCGCCAGCTCGGCCGCCCAGGCGGTGGCGCGTCCGCCGTCGTCTTCCAGGTGGCGGCGGGCCTCGTCGAGATTGCGGTCGATCTGCTCCAGTTCCGCGCGCTGTCTCCGCGCCTGCTCGCGGCCGTGTTGCAGGCGCTGCTCCAGCGCGGACACTTCCGCGCCCACCGCGTAGCACCGGCGCTGTGCCTCGTTGAGCCGGTCGCTGGCCTCGCCATGGCTGGCGCGCAGCCGCTCGATGGCGGCGGCCGCGGCCTCCCGCTCCGCCACCAACGCCTCGAGGACGATTTCCTGTTCGCGGATCCGGGCTTCCCGGGCGCGCGCCTGGGCATCGAGCGTGCGCCAGGCCAGCGCACCGTGCTCGGCCTGCAGCCGGCGCTCCTCCGCCTTGAGTTCGCGATATTTCTCCGCCGCGGTCGCCTGGCGGCGCAGGCGCTCGAGCTGGCGACCCAGTTCGTCGCGCACGTCGGCCAGCCGCTCGAGGTTCTCGCGGGTGTGCTGGATGCGCAGCTCGGTGTCGCGGCGGCGCTCCTTGTACCTGGAGATCCCGGCCGCCTCCTCGAGGTACACGCGCAGGTCTTCCGGACGCGACTCGATGAGCCGCGAAATCATGCCCTGTTCGATGATCGCGTAGCTGCGGGGTCCGAGCCCGGTGCCGAGAAAGACGTCGGTGACGTCGCGGCGCCGGCAGCGGGTGCCGTTGAGGTAGTAGACCGACTGGCCGTCGCGCGACAGCCGGCGCTTGACGGAAATCTCCGCGAAGGCGGCATACTGCCCGCCCAGGGAGCCGTCGGCGTTGTCGAACACCAGTTCGATGGTGGCCTGCGCCACCGGCTTGCGGGTGCCGGAGCCATTGAAAATGACGTCGGCCATGGACTCCCCGCGCAGGTTCTTGGCCGAAACCTCGCCCATCACCCAGCGCACCGCATCGATGATGTTGGACTTGCCGCAGCCGTTGGGACCGACCACGGCGCAGAGGTTGCCCGGCAGATTGACCGTGGTGGGATCGACGAACGACTTGAACCCCGCCAGTTTGATAGACTTCAGACGCATCGCGGAATGGTGTTCCTGGAGTCGGACGGCCCCGGCGGGTTCGCGCCCGAGATTGTACACGCTGCGCCATCACCCACAAGGCAGCGGCACCGGATCCCGGAAAGATGCTGAACATTGTCCTGATCCAGCAAGAAATCCCACCCAACACCGGCAATATCATCCGCCTCTGCGCCGCTACCGGCGGCGCCCCGCAGCTCGCGGAATCCCTGGGCTTCGCACTCCAAGTTAACCATGCCGACCGCATCCGAACTCACACCAACCTGGCGCAACCTTCTGCTCACAGCCGCAAACCTCATGGCATTGTTCATCTATGCGGTTGGTCTGGCTGCGCCTCTCACACCTTCCGAAGGTTCTCCTTCGCTAGTGGTAATTCTTATGTTCGTGGGTATCCCGGTTGCCATTCTCGCCTGGTGCATCCGAGCTTGTGGCTCGCGCCCTGCTGCCCTTTTCTTTGGCCTTCAGCTAGTTGCCGTTCTGGGCTTCTCCGCCTCGCTGCTTCACCTGCAAGTGGGGGCGTCATATGGCTAACCCTGCATTCGAGAGGGACCGCCGCAGAACGGCGACCCCTCAATTTTAACGATCGGCGCCTGCGGCGCGCCGGCCTGAACCCCGCCAGGGCCGTCGCGGTGGCGTGCGGTGAGGCCTGGCGTCAACCGGCGTGTTCGGGAGCTGCACCCTGATGGCCGCCCCCGCCGAACGCCCCCGGGTCGGGCTGCTGTACGGTTCGTCGACCTGCTACACCGAAATGGCCGCCGAGCGCATCGCGGCCGCGCTCGACGGATTCCAGGTGGAGCTGCTGAATCTCGCGCTCGTTCCGCTCGGCGCGGCCGACGACTATTCGCTGCTGATTCTCGGCATCCCCACCTGGGACTACGGCGAACTGCAGGAGGACTGGGAGCGCGCCTGGCCGCAGCTGGGGGAAGTCGACTGGGCGACGAAACAGGTGGCGCTGTTCGGGCTCGGCGACCAGGAGGGCTACCCGGACTGGTTCCAGGACGCGCTCGGCTATCTGGCCCGCGAGGTGGCGGCCCGGGGCGCCCGGCTGGTCGGGCGGTGGCCGGCCGCCGGCTACCGCTTCGCCCAATCCCGGGCCCTGACCGAAGATGGCCGCCATTTCCTGGGGCTCGCGCTGGACGAGGTCAGCGAGTTCGAGCTGTCGGAAGAGCGCATCCGCATCTGGTGCGCCCAGGTGGCGGCCGAGTTCCGGCGGGGCTGAGCAGCTCTGCCCCCTACCAGTGCGCGTCCTCGAGCGCCATGGTGGCGGCCGAACCGCTGGTAACCGCCCGCAGCCAGGCGCCGGTGCGCGGGGCGATCTGCTCCAGGAAAAAGCGCGCCGTATGGACCCGCGCCAGGCCCGGGCCCGCTGTGCCCCGCGCCAGCGTCAGCCGCGCGCTGCGCACCAGCAGCACCGCCACCACCGCGGTACCCAGGATCATCAGCAGATGGAAGGCCACGCTGCCCGGCAGCGCCGGATCCCCAGCGGCTTCGGCGAGCAGCCAATCCACCCCCTGGCGGGCATCCTCGAGGCTGCACCGTGCCGCCGCGGCCAGCGGGGCGCTCGCGCCCTCCGCCGCCAGTGCCAACTCGGCGGCCAGATCGTCAAACAGCTCGCGGGCCGCCGCGCCGCCGTCGCGCAACAGTTTGCGCCCCACCAGGTCCATCGCCTGGATGCCGTTGGTGCCCTCGTAGATCGCCGCGACCCGCACGTCGCGCAGATACTGGGCGGCGCCGGTCTCCTCCACATAGCCCATGCCGCCGTGCACCTGGATGCCCAGGGAGGCGACCTCGCTGCCCATCTCGGTGCACCAGGCCTTGACCAGGGGCGTCAGCAGATCGACCCGCCGCTGGTGCCGGGCCCGCGCTTCGGGGTCGGGGGCGCGCAGTGCGTGATCCCGGTGGGCGACCGCCGCATAGGCCAGCGCGCGGCCGCCCTGGGTGAGGGCCCGCATGGTCATCAGCATGCGCCGCACGTCGGGGTGCCGGAGAATCTGCACACCGCCCTGCCGGCGCTCGCGGGCGAAGGCCAGCGCCTGCTGGCCGGCGCGCTCGGCGACCGCGACCCCCTGCAGGCCCACTTCCAGACGGGCGTGGTTCATCATCGCGAACATGTACTGCAGACCCTGGTTTTCCTCGCCCACCAGATAGCCGACCGCACCGCCGCGCTCGCCGTAGCCGAGCACGCAGGTGGGGCTCGCATGGAGGCCCAGCTTGTGCTCGACGCCCAGCGCGCGCACCTCGTTGCGCGCACCCGGCGCCCCGGTCGCGTCGTGGAGGTACTTGGGCACGATGAACAGGGAGATGCCGCGCACGCCCGGTGGCGCGCCCGGGATGCGGGCGAGCACCAGATGCAGGATGTTCTCGGCCAGTTGGTGATCGCCCCAGCTGATGAAGATCTTCTGGCCGCTGAGCAGGTAGTGGTCGCCGCGGGGCTCGGCCCGGGTGGCCACCGCCGCCAAGTCGCTGCCTGCGCCGGCCTCGGTGAGGTTCATGGTCCCCGACCAGGCGCCGCTCAGCAGGCGCGGCAGGTACAGGGCCTTCTGGGACTCGCTGCCGAATGCCTCCAGGGCGGTGACCACACCGGAGCTCAGCATGGGCAGCAGGGAGAAGCTCAGGTTGGCGCTCTGCACCATCTCATCGAAGGCAAAACCCACCAGGTGCGGCAGCCCCTGGCCGCCGTAGGCGGGGTTGCCGACCAGCATCGGCCAGCCCCCGGCGCAGTACTCCCCATAGAGTTCGGCCAGGGCTTCCGGCACCCGGACGCCGTCGGGCTCGACGCGGACCCCTGCGCGGTCGGCCGCGGCATTACTGGGCGCCAGGCGCTGCTCGCACCAGCGGGCGCCTTCGCCAAGGATGGCGGCCACCAACTCCGGTCCGGCCTCCCCATGACCCGGCAGGGCTGCGATCGCCGGGTAGTCGAGGACCGCGTCGACGACAAAAAGGATTTCCTCCAGAGGCGCTCGATATCCGCTCATCCCACCCTCCACTGCCGGCCGAGGGGGGCGAATGTTCGCCAAACGCGCCCGCCGGCACCAGCCCGGGACCCGACCGGCGGGTCAGGCGCGGATCAGGAAGCCAGTTCGGCCGGCCGGGGCGGCGCGGGGCGGAAGGTGCGCAGCTCCTCGGCGGACAGCGGGCGGGAATAGAGGAACCCCTGCCCCAGCTCGCAGCCTGCGGCGATCAGATCCGCCTCCTGGGCACTGCGCTCGATGCCGACCGCGATCACGGCCTTGCCGGCGACCCGGCACAGACCCACCAGCGCGCGCAGAAAGCGCAGCTCGGGCCGCCCCTCGGCGGGGCCGGCCAATTGCCCGGGATTGATTTTCACCGCATCCACCGGCAGATCCGCGATGTAGTCGAAGCGATCGGTGTGGGCGCCGAACTGATCGATGCACAGGCCGATGCCCAGTTGGCGGGCGCGGTCGAAGAAGATGCGGCACAGGCCGGGATTGCGCAGAAACGCCTGCTCGCCCACCTCCAGCGCGATCGCCGCGGCGGGCACCCCCTGCTGGGCCAGGGCGTCGGCCACCACCTGTGGATAGCGGGGATCCTTGATCTGGGAAACCGCCACGTTGATGGAAATTCGCTGGGTGGGCAGATTCCAGCGCCGCCAGGCCTTGAGCTGCCGGGCGACCTGGCCCAGCGTCCAGTGGCCGATGGAATCGGTAATGCCGGCGGCCTCGGCCAGATCCATGAACTCGGCGGGATTGATGCTGCCCCGGCAGTGATGCTCCCAGCGCAACAGGGCTTCGACGCCCACCGGCTGGCCGCTGCGCAGATCGATCTGCGGCTGGTACACCAGCCGCAACTGCCCGCGGCGAATGGCCAGGCGCAGCTCCGACGGAAAGTACAGTCCCTCGTCGTAGGCCGGCGCGGCTTCGGCGTCGGGCAGCGGCCGCTTGCGCCTTGCCTTGGCGTCGTACATGGAGCGATCCGCGCGCTGCATGAGGTGTTCGATGTCGGCGCCGTCGTCCGGATACACCGCGACGCCGACGCTGGCGGTCACCTGGAGCCGGTGGTCGGCGACCGCGAACGGGCGGGCGAAGCAGGCGGCGACCTTGGCGGCCAGGGCGTCGGCTTCCTCCCGCGGCCCCTCGGCGAGCACCGTGAATTCATCCCCCGCCAGGCGCGCCACCGTATCGCTCTGGCGGACCGCGGCGCGCAGGCGCCGGGCCGCCTCGCAGAGGATTTCATCCCCCACATGGTGGCCGTGGGTGTCGTTGATGGCCTTGAAGTCGTCGAGGTCCACGAACAGGACCACCAGTTCCCGCCGTTCGCGGCGCGCCCGGCGCAGCCCCTGGTCGAGCCGATCGAGAAACAGGCGCCGGTTGGGCAGGTCGGTGAGATTGTCGTGGGTCGCCAGATGGCGCAGTTCCTCCTGGGTCTTCTTGGTCTGGCTCAGGTCGGTGAACATCACCACATAGTTGGCGATCCGCCCGCCCTCGTCGCGGGCCGCGCAGGCGGTCATGCGCACCTCGCACAACTGCCCGGACTTGTGGCGGATCAGGGTCTCCCCCTGCCAGACGTCGTCGCGCTGCAGCCGCTCGACGATGGCCTGGAAATGATTGGCGCCCGGCGGCCGGGAAAGCAGCAGGCTGTCCCGCCTCCCGATCGCCTCGGCGGGATCGTAGCCGGTGATCTTGCCCACCGCCGGGTTGGCGGCGATCACGGTGCGCTGGCGGTCGAGCACCAGTACGGCGTCCCCGGCCTGCGCAAACAGCGCCTGCCACAGGCGGGCCGCCGTCAGCTCCTCGCGGGCTGCGGCGAGATTTTCGGAGATGCAGATGAAGCCGAAGTGGTCGCCGTCCTGCGAGCGCGGAAACAGCCGATGCCGGTAGGGCACGCCATCGACCTCCGCCTCGCCCGCGCACCGATGTCCGGCCCGCGCGCGCCGCACCAGCTCGGCCAGTTCGGGATTGCCGGCCAGCACCGCTTCGATGGACTGGTGGAGGAATCGCTGCCGGCTGACGCCGGCCTTCCCGGCGGGATCCCCGAAAAACGTCTGTACGATCCCCTCGCCGTCGACCAGCCACACCGCGACGGGGTAGTACCGGCCGAGCAGCGCCAAGCTCGCCGCGGCCTGCGCATCGGCGGAGATACCGCGCCGGGCCCGGCGCCCGTGCCACACCAGCGCCAGGACCCAGAGGACCGCAACGCCGGCCACCCAGGCGGCGGCCGGGGGCGGCAGCACGGCCTGGGTCGCGACCCACAGCCCGCCCAGCGCGAAGCACAGGCTGATGAACAGCCGCTCCAAGGTCGTGCCGCGCCGGAATTCAGTCGTCCGCGACGCCATGTCCCATCCTTGAAAAGCCACCGGGAGATCGCATCCCCGGAGTATAAGTCCTTGTTCCGGGGCGACCATGACGGGATCACCCAGTGGCGGGAAACCCGTCGCGAACGGCACCTCGACCGGCTCCCGCCGGCACCGTGCCGCCGGTCACAGACTGCGCGCCACCACCTCCAGCATGATCTCGCTGGTGCCGGCATAGATGCGCGCCACCCGGGCGTCGGCGTACATCCGGCAGATCAGGTACTCCTCCATGTAACCGTAGCCGCCATGCAGCTGCAGGCAGACGTCGAGCACCTGCTGCAGGCGTTCCGAGGTCCAGTACTTGCACATGGCGGCGGTGACGGCATCGAGCTCGCCGGCCGCCACCGCGGCGATGCAATGGTCGAGAAACACCCGCGCCACCCGGGTGGTGATCTGTGCCTCGGCGAGTCGGAACCTGGTGTTCTGCAACTCCAGCAGGGGCGCGCCGAAGGCCTCGCGCTGGCGCACGTAGGCCACGGTCTCGGCGATCGCGCCCTCCATCATGGCCACGCACTGCACCCCGACCTGGGTGCGCTCGTAGGGCAGGTCCGCCATCAACTGCGCAAATCCCTGCCCCTCCCGTCCGCCGAGCAGGTTGGCGACCGGCACCCGCACCTCGTCGAAGAACAGCTCGCAGGTGTCCTGGGATTTCTGGCCCATCTTGTCGAGCACGCGCCCCACCCGGAAACCGGGGAGGTCGCGGGTCTCCAGCATCAGGATCGACAGGCCACGGGCGCCGGCAGCGGGATCGGTGCGCACTACCAGCGCCAGCAGCTCGCACAGATAGCCGTTGGTGATGAACATCTTGGCGCCGTTGACCACATAGTGGTCGCCGTCGCGCACCGCGCGGGTACGGATCGCCTTGAGGTCCGACCCGGTGCCGGGCTCGGTCATGGCGATGGCCCCGATCAGCTCGCCGCGCGCCATGGCCGGCAGCCAGCGTTGCTTCTGCTCCTCGGTGCCATGGTTGAGCACATAGTGCGCGGTGATGCTGTGCACCCCCTGCCCCATGCCCGAGAGCCCCCGCCGCCACTGCTCCTCGAAGAACACGGCCTCGTGGCGGAAGTCCCCGCCACCGCCGCCGTAGGCTTCGGGGATGTCGGTGCACAGAAAGCCCCGCTGGCCGGCCAGCCGCCAGAACTCCCGGTCGAGGTGCCGCTGGCGGCGCCACTGCGGATCCCGGGGCACCATCTCCTGCTCGACGAAGCGGCTGGCGGCGGCGCGAAAGATCGCCAGTTCCTCGTTCATCCAGGGCGAAGCGGGATTCGACATCATCGGATTCCGGTTGCCTCGGCAGTCGCGGCGAGCGGCAGCGCCACCACCGCCTCGCCGCTGAGCTTCTCCTCGCCCGCCTGGTTGGTGGCCAGCAGGCGGATCAGGATCCGGCACTCGGTATCGCCCGGCTGCTTGGCGACCACCTCGCCGTGGCACACCAGTTGTTCGCCGAGCCGCACGATGGCGCCGAACTTGACCTCGAAGCTGCGCAGACGGGACTGATCCACCCAGCCGGTGAGCAACTGGCCGAGGTAGGCCATGTTGAGCATGCCGTGGGCGAAGACATCGTCCATGCCGGCCGCGCGGGCCGCATCCGGATCGACGTGCATGGGGTTGTGGTCGTTCGAGGCGCCGCAGAAGTAGGCCAGGGTCGCCCGGGTGAGGGGCGGCTTGACCAGGGTGGGCAGGCGGTCGCCGACGGCGACCTGGCCGGCGTGCTCGATCATGATTCGGCGTCCGGATCGCGGATGACGATGGTCTTGCGGAACCTGGTGGTGAGGACGTCGTGCTGGTTCCAGGCCTCGGTCTCCTCGATCAGAAACTTGAGCCGGCCCTGGCGGCGCCGGATGAAATCGACGATGCGGCTCTGGAAGCGGATGGTGTCACCGGCGTGGATGGGCGCGAAGTACTCGAACCCCTGCTGGGCGTGGAGCATCCGGCACCAGTCGATGCCCAGGCTGCGGTAGCGGGCGTAGGGATCGGCCTCGCACAGGCTCAGGGTCACGGCGTAGGTGGGCGGCGCCAGGATCGAGGGGTGGCCGGCGGCCCGGGCCGCGGCCTCGTCGAAATAGATCGGGTTGGTCTCGCCCACCGCCTTGGCGAAAAACCGCAACTGCCATTTCTCCACCTCGACGACCAGCGGCGGCAGCGGGGTGTCGACGAACTTGCTGGTCATGGCATCTGCGGCCCGTTGAAATCAGTGGCATGGCGCTCCCTGACGCCGGATATAAGCATGGATCGCCGGCCGCACACAAGCGCGCCACCCGCGTCCGGCGCCACCGCCGCGGGGGTAGAATGGCCGCGGAGCCGGTGTCCCCGGCTCCCGGATCACACCGCCAAAATTACCGGCCGGGGAACCATCGTGGCGCAACAACTGCAACGCAGGCACATCGAAACACCTCGGACCGAAGCCGAGCGGATCTTTCTGCTCCAGCGCGACGCCTGCCGCGCCCGGCCCTATCCGCCGCTGGCGGAACGCCTGGAGCTGCTGCAGCGCCTCGAGCGGCTGCTGGTCGACCACGCCGACGCCATTGCCGAAGCCATCACCACCGACTTCGGCCACCGCAACCCCACCGAGACCAAGCTGGTCGAGATCTTCGGCTCCCTGACTGCGATCCGCGACACCCGCCGGCACCTCAAGCGCTGGCTGCGGCCGCAGAGACGCAAGACCTCGATGCTGTTCCTCACCGGCCGCAACCGGGTGATCCCCCAGCCCAAGGGTATCGTCGGCATCGCCACGCCCTGGAACTATCCGCTCTACCTCTCGGTGGGGCCGATCATCAATGCGCTCGCTGCGGGCAACCGCTGCATGGTGAAGCTGGCGGCCAATTCACAGCACCTGTGCCGGCTGATGCAGCGCCTGTGCGCGGAAACCTTCGGCGACGCCACCCTGGCCTATCTGCCCGGGGTGCCCGCCGGCGAGTTCTCCAGCCTGCCGTTCGATCACCTGGTCTACACCGGCTCGGCGGAGAGCGGGCGCAGCGTGATGCACGCCGCGGCCGACAATCTCTGCCCGGTCACCTTGGAGCTGGGCGGCAAGTCGCCGACCATCATCGGCGACGACTTCGACCTGCGCGAAGCGGCGAGCCGGCTGCTGTACGGCAAGTTCGTCAACGCCGGCCAGACCTGTGTGGCGCCCGACTATCTGTTCGTGCCGCGCGCTAAGGTGGATGATTTCGTCGCGCTCGCCGGCGAGATCCTGCGCCGGCGCTACCCCGACATCGGCACCAGCGACTACACCTCGATCATCGACGCCAGATCCTACCGGCGCCTGCGCGAAACCCTCGACGACGCCCTGGCCAAGGGGGCGCGCGCGATCAAGCTGGTCGACGGCGACTGGAACGAGGCGCTGCGCAAGTTCCCGCCCCATCTGGTGCTGGACGTGACCCAGGAAATGCGCATCGCGCACGAGGAGATCTTCGGGCCGCTGCTCACGGTGATGCCCTACGACCACATCGACGAGGCAATCGACTACATCAACGCCCGCGAACGGCCGCTCGCACTCTATCTGTTCACCCATGACATCCGATTGCAGCAGCGCGTGCTCTACCAAACCCTCTCCGGCGGGGTGACCATCAATCACTGCATCTTCCACGTCCTCCAACACAGCCTCCCCTTCGGCGGCGTGGGCGCCAGCGGCATGGGCCACTACCACGGTTACGATGGCTTCCTGGAGATGAGCAAACTGCGCCCGGTGTTCACCTTTCCCAAAGTCGGCCGCCCGCAACTGTTCTACCCGCCCTACGGCAGGTCCCACGAGCTGCTCTACCGGGCGCTCAACCGGCTGGGGCTGTGACCGGTTCGCCGAACAGATCTGCGGCCGCCGGGCGGTCGGCCAGCCGCACCCCGAGCCCGAGCAGGCGCACCGGGCGGGCGCGCCGCTGCCAGGCGGCGGCACAGAGCTCGCGATAACCGGCGAGACCCCCGTCGCCGGGCCGGCGGCGCTCCAGGGTGGTGGCGGTGAAATCGTCGAAGCGCAGCTTCACGAAGCGGGCCTGGATCAGATAATCGGGCTCCAGCCGGTGCAGGCGGCGGGCCAGTTCGGCGTGCAACCCATCGAGGGCAGCCAGACAGTCGTCCAGCCCCGGCAGGTCGCGGGCGAAGGTGGTCTCCACGCTCAGCGACTTGCGCCGCCGCTCCGACTCCACCGGACGCTCATCGATGCCGCGGCACAGCTCGTGGAGCCGATGCCCGAAGGCCCCGAAGTGTTCGATCAGCAGCGGCAGCGACAGCGCCCGCAGCTCCGCGCAGGTGGTCGCGCCCAGGCGCTCGAGCCGCGCCGCGGTGGCCGCACCCACCCCGAACAGCCGCCGCACCGGCAGGGCGCGGACGAACTCCTCGACCGCCGCCGGCGGAATCACGAACAGGCCGTCGGGCTTGCGCCAGTCGCTGGCGATCTTGGCCAGGAACTTGTTGGGCGCCACCCCCGCCGACACCGTGATCCCCACCTCGGCCCGCACCCGGGCGCGCAGCTCCGCCGCGATCCGGGTGGCGCTGCCGCCATGCCGCGCACTGCCGGTGACATCCAGATAGGCCTCGTCGAGCGACAGCGGCTCGACCAGGGGCGTGTACTCGCGAAAGATGGCCCGGATCTGCTCGGCGACCCGGCGGTAGCGGGGAAAATCCGGCGGCAGGATCACCAGCTCCGGGCAGCGGCGCAGCGCCTGCGCCATGGCCATCGCGGAGCGGACCCCGTAGGCCCGGGCCTCGTAGTTGCAGGTGGCGACCACCCCGCGCCGCTCCGGCCGCCCGCCCACCGCCAGCGGCCGGCCGGCGAGACCCGGATCGTCGCGGGTCTCCACCGCCGCGAAGAAGCAATCGCAGTCGCAGTGGATGATCTTGCGGGGCGCTGGGCTCGGCATGGCCGCATTATCGGTCCGGCAGCCCAACCGTTCACCAGCCGGGTTCACCGCCGGCGACCGGCTTGCGGTGGAGGCAAGCGCGCCGGCCGCTACACTGGCCGCCGGGCGCACCGCTGCGCCCGACCGCGTTGCCCGGCCCACCGGCCCGGGCGGCCTCTCTACCCCGGAGCCGACGCATGACCCCTCCCGCCGCCGGCGGCGAACTCGCCCGCCCCCAGCTCGCCGCCCTGGGCGCCGCCGCCTGCTTTTCAGTCAACATCCTGGTGGGGCGGGCCATGCAGGGCCTGATACCGCCCTTCGCCCTGACCTTCTGGCGCTGGGCGCTGGTGGTCGCGATCCTGCTGCCGGTCACCGCGCCGACCCTCTGGCGGCAGCGGGCGCTGATCCGGCGCCACTGGCCGGTGCTGGCGGCGCTGGGCTGCGGCTCGGTGACCCTGTACAACGGGTTCTTCTACCTCGGGGTGCAGCAGAGCGGCGCCATCAACGGCGCCCTGATCAACAGCAGCATCCCGCTGTCGATCGCGGTGTGCGGCTGGCTGATCGCGCGCGATCCCCTGTCGCCGCGCCAGTTGCTGGCCATCGGCCTGTCGCTGGCGGGCATCCTGGTGATCCTCGCCCGGGGCGATCCCGCGGCGATCCGGGCGATCCACTTCGGCGCCGCCGACCTCTGGCTGCTCGCCGCGTCCCTGTGCTGGGGGCTCTACTCGGTGCTGTTGCGCTACAGCCCGCGGGAGTTGCGGGGACTGCCGTTGCTCTGCGCAACCAGCCTCGCCGGCGTGCTGACCACGGTGCCGGCCTATGCCTGGGAACTCGGCCGCGGAGCCGCCATGACGGTCAACGCCGCCAGCCTGGCCGCGATCGCCGCCCTGGCGCTGGTGCCGTCGCTGGGCGCCTACTTTCTCTACGCCAGGGCGGTGCTGGCCCTGGGCCCCACCCGCGCCGGCGTCTACCTGAACCTGACGCCGGTGTTCGCGATCGCCGCCGCCGTGCTGTGGCTGGGCGAGGACCTGTACCGCCATCACCTGCTGGGGGTGGCGCTGATCGGGTTGGGGCTCGCGCTCAATACCCGGGGCGCCGCCCTCAGGTGAAGATCGCGCCCAGGCCGCCCAGCAGGGCCCCGAGCAGCAGGACGATCTGGGCCAGCGCACCCATCATGAAACCGCCGCCGCGGCGCCCGGGATCGGCGACATAGCCGCGGTAGTACCGCCAGCGCCCGAACAGGAAGAGGATGCCCAGCAGACAGGCCCAGCCGGCGCTCACCCAGGCGCTGAACAGCAGCATGGCGGGGATGAAAATGATCAGTTGCTCGAGCGTGTTCTGCTGCACCCGGAAGCGGCGCTCGAATTGGGGATGGCCGGTGGTCGCCGGCGCCGGCACGCCATAGGTCTCGCGGGCCCGCCCGACGATGATGACCAATGCGAAATACTGGATCAGGGCCAGCAGGACGATGAATTGCGCGGTCGCCTGATAATCCATGGGATGGCTCCTCCGGTGGTCGCCAGACAGGGGTCGGAACCGGTGCGGGTGCCGCTCCGGCCGGTCCGGGCGCTCAGCCCGAGGGTTCAATCAGCTCCGCGTAGCGGTCGAGCAGCGGCTCCAGTTCGGCGGCCGGCGCCGGCGGCAGGGCCAGGATGGCCCGGGCGACGCCGGCATCCCGCAGCTGCCGCAGGACCTCGGCCTTGGGCGGCGCGGCGAATATCGAAATCTCGAACTGCTCCGGATCCCGGCCGGCCCCGCGCACCAGTTCGCGCACCTCGGGGAGGCGCTCGAGGATCTGATCGCGCCCCCAGATCGGCATCCAGCCGTCGCCGTAGTCGATGGCGCGCCGGACCGCGCCCGGAAAGCCGCCGCCGACATGGATCGGCGGGTGCGGCCGCTGCACCGGTTTGGGCCAGGCGAGCACGGGATCGAAATCGACGTGGCGGCCGTGGAATTCCGCCTGCTCCTGGGTCCAGATCGCCTTCATCGCCAGCACCCGCTCCCGCAGCAGGCCGAATCGGGCGCGAAACTCGGTGCCGTGGTTGCGCATTTCCTCGGCATTCCAGCCGGCGCCGACGCCGAACAGAAAGCGGCCGCCGGAGATCCGGTCCAGGGTGGCGACGCTCTTGGCGGTGTGCAGGGGATCGCGCTGCACCAGCAGGCAGATGCCGGTGGCGAGCTTCAGCCGGGTGGTGACCGCCGCCGCCGCGGCCAGGGAGATGAAGGGTTCGTAGACCTCGCAGTACATCCGCGGCAATTCCGCACCACCCGGCCAGGGGGACTCCCGGCGCACCGGGATGTGGCTGTGCTCGGGCAGCCACAGGGACTCGAAACCGCGCGCCTCGGCCGCCCGGGCAAGCGCCGCGGGCTGGATGCTGTACTCGGTCGGGAAGATGGTCAGGCCCAGGTGCATGGCGGCGTCATCTCCCCCCGCCCGCCGGCGCGGCCAGCCCGGCGCAGTCTCCGGGCGCGGCGCGGCTCACCTGGAGATCCTTGATCAGGCCGTCGGCGATGCCGTAGATCCAGCCGTGCACCGTCACGTCCTGGCCGCGCGCCCAGGCGGCGCGCAGCACCGTGGTGTCGCACAGGGCCCGCACCTGGGCGCGGACATTCTGTTCGCAGAGGGCATCCAGACGGCGCCCCGCGGGCTGCTGGTCGATCTGGTCCCGGCAGTGGTGGTAGACCTGCTCGAGGTTGCGCAGCCAGTTGTCGATCAATCCCAGCGGGCGGCCGTCCAGGGCCGCCTGCACGGCGCCGCAGCCGTAGTGGCCGCAGACGATGACGTGGCGCACCTGCAGCACCTCGATGGCGTACTGCAGCACCGCCAGACAGTTGAGGTCGGTGTGGTGCACCAGGTTGCCGACGTTGCGGTGCACGAAGATCTCGCCCGGCAGCAGGCCGACGATCTGGTTGGCCGGCACCCGGCTGTCGGAGCAGCCGATCCACAGGTACTCGGGCCGCTGCTGCCCGACCAGGCGGCTGAAGAAATCGGGGTCGCTGGCCTTGACCCGCTCCGCCCAGGCGCGGTTGGCGGCGATCAGGTGGTCGAGTTCGGACATGGGATCGGCCCGGTGGGGAAGTCGGGGTGGTCAGGAGGTGACAAAGCCCGCATAGCCGCTGGCCCTGACCTCGTCGCAGATCCGGTGATAGTTGCCCGCGCCGCCGATGTAGGACAGCAGCCGGCGCGGCTTGCCCGCGACATTGGCGCCGGTGTACCAGGAGTTGGTGCGCAGCATCAGGGTGCCGCGGGCGACCTCGTCGTGGTGGCGCACCCACTCCTCCTCCTTCTCGGCGGTCGGCTCGATCAGCTCGCGGCCGTGCTCGGCGAGCCAGGCGATGCAGTCGGTCACCCAGTCGACCTGCTGCTGCAGGCAGGTGGTCATGTTGCAGAACGCGGTGGACGGCGCGAGCGGACCGGCCACGGTGAACAGATTGGGAAAGCCGTGGACCTGCAGGCCCAGGGTGGAGCGGATGTCGCGGCTCCACAGCTCGGTGAGCGAACGGCCGCCGCGGCCGCGCACGTCCATCCGCGCCAGGGCTCCGGTACCGGCGTCGAAGCCGGTGGCGAGCACCACCACGTCCAGCGGGTACTCGCGGCCGCCCACCAGCAGGCCCTGCGCGGAGAAACCCTCGATGGGGGTCGCGCGGATATCGACCAGTTCGACGTTGGCGCGGTTGAAGGCATCGTAGTAGCCGCTTTCGAGCGGCACCCGGTAGGTGCCGAAGCCGTAGCTGTAGGGCACCAGCTTCTCGGCCACCCGCGGGTCGCGGATCCGCGCGCGGATCTTCTCCCGCACGAACTCCGACACCTCCTCGCTGACCGCCTCGTCCACCACCAGCTCGGGGAAACTGCCGATCCAGAACGCCAGGGAGCCGTCCTGCCACAGGGTTTCCAGGGCCTCGCGGCGCTGTTGCGGGGTCATCCGGTAGTACTCGCCCGGCGGGTAGGCGAAGTCGAACGCGAAGCCGGCGAAGGTGTGCCGTACCTGCTCGCGGTACTCCGGGTAGTGGGCGCGCAGTTCTGCGCGCTGGGCGTCGTCGTAGCGCTCGTTGCGCATCGCCACCGCGTACTGGGGCGTGCGCTGGAAGACCTTGAGCTCCGCGACCTGGCCGGCGATGGTCTGGATCACCTGGATGCCGGTGGCGCCGGTCCCCACCACCCCCACCCGCTTGCCGGTCAGGTCGAGGCCCTCGCGCGGCCAGCGCGCGGTATGGGCGATCACCCCGCGGAAGCGCTCGTGACCCGGAAAGGGCGGCACCAGCGGCGCCGAGAGCATCCCGGCGCAACTGATGAAATAGCGGGCCACGAAGGTTTCGCCGGCTTCGCTGCGCAGCGTCCAGCGCCGGGTCTGCTCATCCCAGCGGGCGTGGGCGATCCGGGTGTTGAAGCGGATGTCCCGGCGCAGATCGAACTTGTCGGCGACGAAATTCAGGTAGCGCTCGGTCTCGGGCTGGGCCGGGAAGCGCTCCTGCCAATCCCACTCGCGCAGCAGTTCGTCGGAGAACCAGTACTGATAGACGTGCGACTGGGAATCGACCCGGGCGCCGGGGTAGCAGTTCCAGTACCAGGTGCCGCCCACGTCGGCCGCGGCCTCGACCGCACAGACCCGCAGGCCGAGCTGGCGCAGCCGATAGAGCTGGTACAGCCCGGCGATGCCGGCTCCCACCACCACGGCGTCGAACTCTGCGTGGCCTGCGCCACCTCCGGACAGGGCTTGTTCTGGCATGGTCGGTCTCCCATCGGTTCCCGCGGCTGCCGCCGAGGGGCGGTGGCCGCAGTCATCATGATCGTCGAGGACGCGCAGTATACCCCTGGCCGCCGCTGCGCGACCGCATCCCCCGCCGTCCGGATCAGGATTCGGGCGGCGGCCGGCGTCCTCCCGGGGCGGGCGCCGGGCAGATCAACTCCGGCCAGGCCGCCCGCAGGTAAACCAGCATCGACCACAGGGTCAACAGCGCAGACCCGTACAACAGGATCACGCCGAACCGGCTGGCGCCCGGATGGGTCGCCGGGGGAAACAGCAGCAGCACCACGATGGCGACCATCTGCAGGGTGGTCTTGAACTTGCCGATCCGGGACACCGCCACCCGGGCGCGGCGGCCCAGTTCCGCCATCCACTCGCGCAGCGCCGAGATCACCAGTTCGCGGCCGATGATGATCATGGTGGGCAGGGCGAACTCGGGCGTGGCATGGCGCTGCAGCAGCAGCACCAGGGCCACCACTACGATCAGCTTGTCGGCTACCGGATCGAGGAAGGCGCCGAAGCGGCTCTCCACCCCCAAGCGCCGGGCCAGATGGCCGTCGGCCCAGTCGGTGAGCGCCGCGAGCCCGAACACCGCGGCGCTGGCCAGCACATGCCCCTTCCAGGGCAGATAGAAGGTCACGACCAGCAGCGGAATCAGCAGCACCCGGAGCAGGGTCAGGGCATTGGGCAGATGGACCATGGGGGACTCCCGGCCGGGGCGGGGGACAAGCTAGCCGCTGCGCAGGGCAGTGTAAATAGCGTCGGCGACCTTGCGATCGATCCCCGGCACCCGCATCAGGTCGGCGACGCTGGCCTGCGCCACCGAGTCCAGGCCGCCGAAATGGCGCAAGAGTTCTCGGCGCCGCTTGGGTCCCACCCCGGGGATGTCCTCCAGCCGGGAGGTCCGCCGCGCGCGCGCGCGGCGGCCGCGATGGCCGGTGATCGCAAAGCGGTGCGCCTCGTCGCGCAATTGCTGGATCAGCAGCAGGCTGCGGGGATCGGCGACCAGCTCGCGCGCCTTGCCGGCGACGCTGAGCAACAGGGTTTCCAGGCCGGGCTTGCGGGACGTCCCTTTGGCGACCCCGACCGCGAGCACCCCCACCACGCCGAGTTCGTCGAGCACCCGCCGGGCGACGCCGAGCTGGCCGCGGCCACCGTCCACGAACAGCACATCCGGCAGTTGGCCCTCGCCCTGCTGCAGGCGCCGGTAGCGGCGCGCCAGCGCCTGTTCCAGGGCGGCATAGTCGTCACCCGCGGCGACCCCCTCGATGTTGAAGCGCCGATAGTGGCTTTTCAGCGGACCCTCGCTGCCGAACACCACGCAGGAGGCGACCGCGGCCTCGCCGCTGGAATGGCTGACGTCGAAACACTCCAGCCGCTGCGGCGGCTCGGGCAGCCCCAAAATGGCGGCCAGGGCCTCGAGGCGCTCGCGGGTATTGCGCGAGGCCGCCAGATGCCCGGCGAGATTCTGCGCGGCGGTGCGCTGGGCGGTCTCCACCCAGCGCGCCCGCGCCGCACGCGGCCGGGTGCGGATCGCCACCGCGCGCCCGGCCGCCTCCGCCAGGGCCGCCTCCAGCAGCTCGGCCTCCTCGATCGCCGCGCCCAGCAGCAGCTCGCGGGGGATGTCGACCGCCACCCCGCGCTCCAGATAGTGCTGGGAGACGAATTCGGCGAGCACCTCGCCGGGCTCGGCGCCGGGCGGGAGCGCCGGATAGAAGCTGCGGCTGCCCAGCATCCGGCCGCGGCGCACATGGAGCATATGGACACAGGCCCGCTCGGCGCCGGTGGCGACCCCGATCACATCGAGGTCGCCGCTGCCCGCCTCGATCGCCTGGTCGGCCTGAATGCGGCGCAGGGCCGCGATCTGGTCGCGCAACGCCGCCGCCCGCTCGAAGTCGAGGCGCCGGCTGGCCGCCTCCATCTCGCCCTCCAGTTCGCGGGTCAGCTCGCGCTCCTTGCCCTCCAGGAACAGGCGCGTGTGCTCGACGTCGCGGGCGTAGTCCGCAGCCTCAATGTAACCCACGCAGGGCGCGGTGCAGCGGCCGATCTGATATTGCAGACAGGGCCGCGAGCGATGCCGGAAGACGCTGTCCTCGCACTGGCGCACGCGGAAGGTCTTCTTGAGGAAGGTCAGCGTCTCGCGCACCGCCAGAGCGTTGGGATAGGGCCCGAAATAGCTGCCGGGGGCGCGCTTGGCCCCACGGTGCATGGCCAGCCGCGGGAAGGGATCGCGGTCGGAGAGGTACAGGTAGGGGTAGGACTTGTCGTCGCGAAACAGGATATTGAACGGCGGCCGGTACTGCTTGATCAGATTCTGTTCGAGGATCAGCGCTTCGAGCTCGGTGCGGGTGACGGCCACCTCGACCCCGGCGATGCGCTGCACCAGGGCCGCGGTCCTGGGCGCCAGGCCGCTGGTCCGGAAATAGCTCGCCACCCGCTTGCGCAGGTTCTTCGCCTTGCCGACGTAGAGCACGGCGCCGTCCGCGGCCAGCATCTGGTAGACGCCGGGCCGCTCAGTCAGGCTGTGCAGAAAGGATTTGGCGTCGAAGCTCATGGCGGCACCACCGCCGCGCCGGCGGGCCGGATCACAGCACTTCGTCGGGATCCACCAGCCCGGCCTTGACCGCGGCCAGCGCCAGCTCGACGTCGTTGCCCACCCCGATCTTGTCGTAGATCCGGTACTTGTAGGTGTTGATGGTCTTGGGGCTGATGCTGAGCACCGCGGCGATCTCGTTGGCCCGGTGGCCGCTGGCGATCATCTGCGCGATCTGCAGTTCGCGCTGCGACAGGGTCGCGAACGGGGAGCCCTCCGCGGCCGGCTTGAGCCCGTTGACCACCATCAGGCGGGCGATCTCGGGGCTCACGTAGATGTTGCCCTCGATCACGGTCTGCAGCGCGCGCTGCATCTCGGCGCGGTCGGTCTGCTTGGTGATGTAGCCCATGGCGCCGGCCTTGAGCAACTGCACCGGGTAGGTATCGTCGGCGAACACGCTGACCACGATCACCTTGAGCCCGGGATTGGCGAGCAGCAGGCGGCGGGTCGCCTCCAGGCCGCCGATGCCCGGCATGCGGATATCCATGATCACAATGTCCGGGCGCAGCTCGCGGGCCAGGCTCAGCGCCTGCTCGCCGCTCGCGCCCTGGCCGATCACCCGCACCCCGGGCATGCCCTCGATAAGGCTGCAAATGCCCATGCGGACGACGTCGTGGTCGTCGACCACGAGCACTTTCTGGAACGGCTGATCGACGGACGCCAGGCTGGTCATGGCGGCAAGCCTAGCACCCCGTTCCGGGATCGGCCACCGGGTCGCGGGCCCAGGCGCGCCGCTCCCCGGCCAGGCGAAAGGTGAGGCTGATCCGCACCCCCGCCACCTCGGGCTGCTTGGGAATCCGGTGCTGCCAGTGCGCCTGCATGGGGCCCGCCATCAGCAACAGGGATCCCCCGCCCAAGTCCAGGCGCCGGCGCAGGCCGGGGCGCGTGCGATGGCGCAGCTCGAAGCGGCGCGGCGCGCCCAGGCTGAGCACGGCGATGACCGGCGCCGGGCCCAGTTCGGGTTCGTCGTCGCTGTGCCAGTCGACGCTGTCGGCACCGGAGCGATAGCAGTTGAGCAGCGCGCTGTTGAACCTCGCCCCGGTGGCGCGCTGGACGCGGTCGCGCAGTGCGGCCAGCCGCGGGGTCCAGGGATTGCGCGCCAGCCGGGTGCCGGAGTAGCCGTAAGCTGCCCCGGGATCGCCGTACCAGGCGTTGTGGCGCGGAATCCGCAGCCGGCGGCCGGCGATGGTGATTTCGCTCTGCTCCCAGGGGGTCGCGGACCACAGCGCGGCGCACAGCGCGTCGGCCTCGCCGTCCTCCAGCCAGTGCGGCCACCAGCGCAGCTCCGCGTCGGGCAGCGCCAACCGCTCCACCGCCGGCGACTCCAGCAGCCCGCTCACGGCCAGGTCGCTCCCAGCACGCGCGGCTCCGGCTCCAGCAGCACGCCGAACCGCTCGGCCACCGAGCGGCGCACCGCGCGCGCCAGTTCCAGGAGGGCCACGGCGCCGCCGCCGCGGTTGACCAGCACCAGGGCCTGGCGGTCGTGGACCCCGACGCCGCACCGCTCGACCCCCTTCCAGCCGCACTGCTCGATCAGCCAGGCGGCGGCCAGCTTGACCTGCCCCCCCGGCGCCGGAAAGGTCGCGAGCCCCGGGCAGCGCGCCGCCAGGGCGCGCGCCGCGGCGGCGGACACCACCGGATTCTTGAAGAAACTGCCGGCATTGGGCAGCACCGCCGGATCCGGCAGCCGCGCGCGGCGCAGCGCCATCACCGCGGCCGCCACTTCGGCTGGAGAGATCTCCGCCGCCGGGCGATCGCCCAGGGCCTCGCGCAGCGCCGGGTAGTCCAGCACCGGCGCCGGCACGCGCCGCAGCTCCAGGGTGACCGAGATGATCAGCCAGCGATCGCGCTCGCCCTGCTTGAAAATGCTGTCCCGATAGCCGAACCCGCAGTCGGCGCGGCTGAACCGGCGGATGGCGCCGGTGGCGATCTCGAGCGCGGTCAGGTGCAGGAACCGGCTCTCCAGTTCGACCCCATAGGCGCCGATGTTCTGTACCGGCGCGGCGCCCGCGGTGCCCGGGATCAGCGCCAGGTTTTCGAGCCCGTACCAGCCCTGCCGCAGGCAGTGGGCGACGGTGGCGTGCCAGTTCTCACCGGCGCCGACCTGCAATTCCAACCGCCCGTGCCGCTCGCCCACCAGGCGCCGGCCGCCGATGGCGACCCGGACGACGAGCCCGGGCAGGTCGCCGGCCAGCACCACATTGCTGCCCTCGCCCAGCACCGTGACCGGCAGCCGCCGCGCGCGGGCGAAATCCAGCGCCTCGCGCGCCCGGTCGAGGTCGGTCACCGCCGCGAAATACTCGGCGCGCGCGGCCAGTGCCAGGGTGTTGCAGGCGCGCAGGTCGAAGTCGCGGCGGAGGGTCGAGGTCACAGCGAATGGCGGCGGCGCAGCACGTCGAGCAGCCGGCCGGCGCCCCCTTCGATCAACTCCAGCACGGCCTCGAAGTGGCTGGCATCGCCGGCATAGGGGTCCGGCACCTCGAGCCCGTGCGGATGCCCGGCGGCGCGCAGGAACAGATCCAGCCGGCCCCGATACCAGTCCGGGCGCAGCCGCTCCAGGTCGCGCAGATTGGCCAGGTCCATGGCGAGAATGTAGTCGAACTGCCCGAAATCGGCCGGGGTCACCTGCCGTGCGCGCAGCCCCTCGAGGTCGTAGCCGCGCTCGCTGGCGGCGCGCCGCGTGCGCGGGTCCGGCGGGCGGCCCAGGTGCCAGTCGCCGGTCCCGGCGGAATCGACCCGCAGCCGCCCGGCGAGGCCGGCCTCGGCCAGGCGCGCGCGGAACACCCCCTCGGCGGTCGGCGAGCGGCAGATGTTGCCCAGACAGACGAACAACACCCCGAGCGGGCGCGCATCGCTCACGGCGCGCGACTCCCGAACCCCTCCCGCACCCGCGCCAGATCTTCCGGCGTGTCGACCCCGGCGGGGACCGGCGCGGCGGCGACGGCGACCCGGATCGGCACGCCGTTGACCAGGAAGCGCAGTTGCTCCAGGGCCTCCACGGCTTCCAGGGGCGCCACCGGCCAGCGGGTGAAGCGGCGCAGCGCCGCCACCCGGTAGGCGTAGAGGCCGATGTGGCGCAGCGGCGGGCAGCGCGCATCCAGCGGCGGCGCTGCGCGCCGCGCCAGATCCCGGGCCCAGGGAATGGGCGCGCGGCTGAAATACAGCGCCCGGCCAGCCGCCACCACCACCTTGACCGCATTGGGATCGGCCAATTCGCCGGGCCCGGCGATCGGCTCGCAGAGGGTGGCGACCCCGCAGTCCGGATGCGCGGCCAGCTCCGCGGCGACCTGGTCGATGACCGCCGGCGGCAATAGGGGTTCGTCGCCCTGGACGTTGACCACGATGTCGTCCTCCGCCCAGCCCAGCAGGTCGGCGACCTCGGCGATGCGGTCGGTGCCGGAGGCGTGCTCCGCCCGGGTCATGCAGGCGATGCCGCCGGCCGCCTCGATGCGGGCGCGGACCTGTTCGTGGTCGGTGGCCACCACCACCGCCCGCGCGCCGCTGGCCAGGGCGGCCCGGCGCACGTGCTCGACCATGGGCTGTCCGGCGATCTCCAGGAGCGGCTTGCCGGGCAGCCGGGAAGCGCCGTAGCGGGCGGGAATCACACAGTAAAACATTGCTTTTTCAATAGGTTGAGATAGTAAATTAATTCAATTGATCAATTTTTGACAGGAGCTGCGCCCAGTCTTCCGGCGCCAGTTCGGCAGCCACCTCCAGCACCCACAGCCGCGGATCGGCGAAGCCCTCGCACTTGACCGCGTCCTTGGCGGTGATGACCACCGGCAGTGCATCGTCGAACCGCAGGTCCGCCGCGCACAGCGGATGATGGTCGGGCAGCGCGCGCAACTCCACCCGCATCCCCAGGCGCTCCAGGGTGGCGCGGAAGCGGGCGGGATGGCCGATCCCGGCCACCGCGTGGACCCGCGGCTGCGGCCCCCATTCCGCCGGCGGCGCGGTTGCCGGCAGGCGCCGCCCGCTGGCCAGATGCCGCAGCGCGATGGGCTGCAACCTCATGCGCAGCGCCGGCACCGGCGGCCGGTAGTCGCCGCCGTTGACCACCACGGCGTCGACCGCGGCGAGCCGCGCCGGGGGTTCGCGCAGCGGTCCCGCAGGCAGGCAGCGGCCGTTGCCCAGCCCGCGCGCCCCGTCGATCACCACGATCTCGAAATCCCGGTGCAGGCGGTAGTGCTGCAGGCCATCGTCGCTGAGCACCAGGTCGCAGGCGCAGTTGGCGAGCAGCCAGTCCACCGCCGCGCGGCGATCGGGGCACACCACCACCGGGCACCCGGTGGTCAGCGCGATCAATCTGGGTTCGTCGCCGACCACCGCCGCCGGATGGGCCGGCGTGACCAGCACCGGCTCCGGGCCGGGCCGGCCGCCGTGGCCGCGGCTGACGACGCCCGGCCGCCGCCCCCGCGCGCGCAACTGCTCGGCGAGCGCAATCAGCAGCGGTGTCTTGCCGGTGCCGCCCACCGCGAGGTTGCCCACCACCACCACCGGGGCGGCGAACCGCCGGCCCTGGTAGCGGCGCTGGAGCCATTGCCGCCGCCGGCCGGCGACCGCGGCGAACAGCCCGCCCAGGGGCGCGAGCGCGAGCCCCCAGCCGCCGGGCCGGTACCAGATCCGCTCCGCGGCGATCACGAGGCGGCCCGCGCCAGGGGTTCGAACTGCTGCCGGTACAGGCTGGCGTAGCGTCCCCCGGCGGCCAGCAGCCGGGCGTGGTCGCCCTCCTCCACGATCCGCCCCGCCTCCAGCACCAGGATGCGATCGGCCTGTTCCACGGTGCTCAGGCGGTGGGCGATCACGAAGGTGGTGCGGCCGCGCATGGCCACCTCCAGGGCGGCCTGGATATGGCGCTCCGACTCGGAATCCAGCGCCGAGGTGGCCTCGTCGAGAATCAGCACCGGGGCGTCCTTGAGCAGCGCGCGGGCGATCGCGAGCCGCTGGCGCTGGCCGCCGGACAGCAGCACCCCGTCATCGCCGATCGGCGTGTCGAAGCCCTGCGGCAGGGCCTCGATGAACTCCAGCGCCCGGGCGCGGCGCGCGGCGTCGCGGACCTCTGCGGCGCTGCGCGAGGCCAGTTCGCCGTAGGCGATGTTGTTGTAGACGCTGTCGTTGAACAGCACCACGTGCTGGCTGACGAACGCGATCTGGCGGCGCAGGGCCGCCAGCCGGTACTCCTTGAGCTCCCGGCCGTCGAGCAGGATCCGCCCCTGCTGGTAACTGTAGAAGCGCGGGATCAGGCTCACCAGCGTGGTCTTGCCGCTGCCGGAGGAGCCCACCAGGGCGATGGTTTCGCCCGGGGCAACGCGAAAGCAGATGTCGGTGAGCACCTGGGGTGCCCCCTCCCGATAGGCGAACCCGACCCGGTCGAATTCGACCGCGCCGGCGACCCGCGCCACCTCCAGGGTGCCGCTGTCGTGCTCCTCTTCGGCGTCCAGGGTCTGGAACAGCGTGTCGGCGGCGGCGATGCCGCGCTGCACCACCGCATTGACCTGGGTGAGCTG
The DNA here is from genome assembly GCA_049325095.1 of Pseudomonadota bacterium. Lineage (GTDB taxonomy): Bacteria > Pseudomonadota > Gammaproteobacteria > Pseudomonadales > Porticoccaceae > JAGPUQ01. The sequence continues at coordinate 75,892 of JBMOPO010000033.1, forward strand.
GCGCACCGGCTTGGCGAGCATCGCGGCGGCGAAGAGAAATTTGATGAAGCCGCCCACCGTCATGTCGGCGAGCATGGTGGGCGTCAGCACCAGCCACATGAGCAGCCCCATGATCGCGGCCAGCATCAGCTGCACCACCGGGGTGGAGAGCCCCTCGGTCAACTCCAGCTTCAGGCTCTGGCGCCGGTTGGCCTCGCTGGCCTGGACCAGCCGGCCGCGCTCGTAGTCGCCGCCGCCGTAGAGATGCATCTCGCGCTGGCCGCTGACCACCTCGCCGGCGATCTGGGTGACGTTGCCCATGGCCGCCTGGATCTTCTTGCCCAGGCGGCGAAAGCGCGCGCTCACCGCGCCGATGATCGCGGCCACCACCGGCATCAGGGTGAGGAAGATCAGCGCCAGCCGCCAGTTCAGCCACAGCAGATAGGCGAGCAGGACCGCGGTGAGGAAGCCCTCGCGGATGATCACCTTGAGGGCGCTGGTGGTGGCGCCCATCACCTGGAACACGTGGTAGGTCAGTTGCGCGACCAGATGGCCGGACATGTTGCCGTCGAAATAGGCGGCCGGCATCCGGGTGTACTTGTCGAACACCTGGGTGCGCAGGCGGTGGACCACCGACTGGGCGACGTAACTCATGCCGTAGTTGCCGAGCAGGAAGCCAAACCCCCGCACCACCGCGATGCCGACCAGCATGGCCGGCAACACCAGCCGCGCCTGGGCCAGCGGGTCGTCATCGCCGACCAGATGGCGGGCGATCCGCGCGGTGATCCCGGAGTCGCTCACCTGCATGCCCAGGCCGCCGGTATCCACCGCCTCGCCCGTCACCCGGGTCAGGACATCGACCAGATAGCCGAACACATCGATGAAGGCGATCTCCATGGCGCCGAACAGCCAGAGCCCGAACACCGAGAGCAGGAACACCGGAATGTACGGCCGCACATAGCCCATCAGGCGCCAATAGATGCGCAGGCTGCCGCGCCGGTCCGACGAGCGCCCGGGCATCGGTCAGCCTCCGCCGCCGTCGGGCAACTGGCTGGCGATGTTGAGCTGCGAAAACCCCGCCTTGCCGACCGCCTCCATGGCCGTCACCACCGCCTGGTGGGCGGTCCTGGCGTCGGCGGCGATGGTCACCGGGATATCCGGATTGCCGGCTGACAGCTCCCGCAACCCGCGCACCAGGGTATCCCGCTGGCGGTTGATCAGGGCGACGCCGTTGAGCGCGTAGGCCCCGTCCCGATCGATGGTGATCTCGATGCTCTCGGGCGGCACCTCGCCGCGCTCGGCATCCGCGGTGGGCAGCCGGATCTGCAACCTCGACTCCTTGGTAAAGGTGGTGGCGACCATGAAGAAGATCAGCAGCAGAAACACCACATCGATCAGCGGCGTGATATTGATCTCGGCAACCCGGCCGCGCCGGCGGCGGCGGACACTCACCGGGCGACTCCGGCATCGCCCGGCGGCAGGCGATCGCCGTGCATGGCATCCACCAGGCGAATCGCCTGATCCTCCATGGTCACCGCCAGGCCGTCGATGCGGCGTTCAAAAAAATGGTGGCAGATCAGCGCCGGAATGGCCACCATCAGGCCCGCGGCGGTGGTGATCAGCGCCTTGGCGATGCCGCCGGCGAGCACCGCCGCATTGCCGGAGCCCACTTCCACCATCGCGGTGAACACCTCGATCATGCCGAATACCGTCCCCAGCAGCCCGAGCAGGGGCGCGATGGCGGCGATGGTGCCCAGCGCGGAGACGAACCGCTCCAGCTCGTGGGTGACCTGCCCCGCGCTCTCCTCGACACTGTCCTTCATCACCTCGCGGCCGTGATGGGCGTTGGCCAGCGCCGTGGCCAGCACCTGGCCGAGCGGCGAGGACTGGCGCAGCTCCTGCAGCCGGTCGCGGCTGATCTGCTCCTGGCTCACCCACTGCCAGACCTGGGGCAGCAGTTGGCTTGGCACCACCCGCTCCGGGCGCAGCGCAAGAAAGCGTTCGATCGCGACCACCACGACAAATACCGAACAGCCGAGCAGCGGCACCATCAGCCAGCCGCCGGCCACGATCAGTTCATACACGCCCGCTTCTCCCGTCCGACCGCACGCATGTTACGCCACAAGCCGCCGGGCCCGCACCGGGACCCGTTCATCCGCCGTCCCAGTAGCGCCGGCGCGCGGCGCGCGCGGCATGGATCTCCACCGCCTCCGCCGCATCCGGATCGCGCCACAGAAACTGCACCGCGCCCGCGGTCGCGGTATGCCAGGCCCGGGCGCCGGCCTCCGCGTACCTGGCCACCACCTCGGGGTGCGGATGTCCGAAATGGTGGCGATGGCCGGCCGAATACACCACATGGCGCGGCCGGGTCCGGGCGACGAACGCCGGCGACGAGGAGCTGCGGCTGCCGTGATGCGGCGCCACCAGCAGCGCCACCCCCGCCGGCAGCCGCCCGTCCGCCAGCAGCGCGGCTTCGCTGCGGCGCTCGATGTCGCCGGTCAGCAGCACCCGCGCCGCGCCGAACTCGACCAGCAGCACACAGGAGCGGTCATTGTCCCGCCCCTCGCGGCCCGGGGGATGCAGGATGCGAAACTGCACGCCATCCCACGACCAGTGCTGGCCGGCCCGGCACAGCTCGGTCCCCGGCGCCGGGTCCCGCACCGGCATGCCGCGCAGCGCGCGCCGCGGCGGATACTCGCGCACCAGACCGGCGACCCCGCCGCTGTGGTCGAGATCCTCGTGGCTGACCAGCAGCACATCGAGCTGCCGCCAGCCGCGGCGGCGCAGATAGTGCGCGACGATGTCGGCGCCGGCGTCGAACCGCTCGCCGAACACCGGGCCGGCGTCGTACACCAGCACATGGCCTGCGGTCTCCACCACGGTCGCCAGCCCCTGGCCGACGTCGAGCACCGTCACCTGCAGCGGCGGGCGCCGGGGTTGGCCGGCCACGACCACCAGCAGCAGCGCGAGCAGCCCGTAGCGCCGCAACGCCAGCCCGGGCGGCGCCAGCAGGCAGACCGATGCCAACCCCAGGAGTCCCAGCACGGCTTCACTCAGACCCGCCGCCGGGCGCCAGCGCCACTGGGCGCTGAGCTCGGCCACCTGCGACAGCAGCTGGTCGAAGCCCTGCAGGGACAGCCCCGCCAGACCCCACAGAGCATCCGCCAGCGGCGGCCAGATCGGCATCGCCAACAGCCCGAGCAGGCACAGGGGTACCGAGACGATGCTCACCCAGGGCACCGCCGGCAGATTGATCAGCGGAGCCAGCAGAGGCACTTCGCCCTGAAACCACAGCAGTCCCAGGGTGGTGCCCAGGGGCACCACCACCTGGGCGAGCGCCAGCGCCCGCCACCAGCCGCGGCCGGGGCGCGCGCCGAAGTAGACCATCAGCGCGGCGACCGCGCCGAACGACACCCAGGGCCAGGGGCGCCAGCGGCTCCAGCACCGCAATCGCGGCCAGCGCCCACAGGAAGCCGCTGGTCCGGGCCGCCCGCCGGCGTAGCAGCAGCACCAAAAGCAGGACCGAGAGCATGGCGAACGCCCGCGCGGTGGCCAGTCCGAAGCCGGCCATCGCCGCGTACCCGCCCCCGGTCGCCCAGGCGCACAGGGCCGCCGCGTGACGCGCCGGCCAGCGCCATCCGGCCGCCTGCAACAGGCGGCCGGCAGCCCCGCCCAACAGCATCCCCAGGCCCGCCGCCAGGCCGATGTGCTGCCCGGAGACCACCGCCAGATGCAACAACCCGGTGACGCGCAGCCGATCCCAGAGCTCCGCGCTCAGCGCGCTGCCATCGCCCACGGTGAGCGCGCGCAGCAGGCCGCGCACCTCGGGCGCGAACGGCAGCCGGTCGATGCGCTCCGCCACCCGCCAGCGGAAGGCGTCGATCGACCGCCCTGGCTCTCGGGAATCGGGGCCGTTGCCCCGATCGGCGCGCACGTAGCCGGTCGCCGAAACGCCGCGCGCAAACAGCCAGCCGGCGTAGTCGAACCCGCCGGGATTGGCAAACCCCCGGGGATGGCGCAACCGGACCCGCAGGTGCCAGCGCTCGCCCGGACGCAACTGCGGCGACTCGCCGTACCAGCTCAGCCGCAGGCGGCGCAACGGCGGCACCTGCCCGACCGCCGCCAGCGGTTGCAGGGCCAGCACCCGCAGCTCGAAACTCAGGCGGCGGGCATTGCGGTCCGGCAGGCCGGCCACCTCGCCGTAGACCTGCCAGTCGGTCTTGTCGAGCGCGGCCGGCAACTGCGCCTCCAGGCGCGCGGCACCCCAGAGCGCCGCCCAGAGCACCCCGGCCCCGACCGCGGCCAGGACCAGGCCGGGACGGCGGCCGCGGGGCCAGAGGGCGGCGGCGAGCAGGGTTGCGAGCGATAGGCCGCCGACCAGGGCGGGAGGCGGCAGCGCCGGCCACAGCGCCGACGAGTAGCTGCCCAGCGCAAAGGCCGGCAGGACCAGCAGCAAATGGGACATCCTTGTCAGCCCTGACGGCAGCGTCCTTCGGGCCCATTCTAGAATGTCGCCGGCCGGGATCGGAACCGGCGGGAGGAGGATACGGGGATAACCAGCGGAGCCGGCCGGCGCCAGCCGCGGCGAAACGCCGGCCGGGAGGCGGGACCTGCGGCCGGACAGCCCTCCCGCCTCACATCTTGCTCATTGATTTACCCGGGATCTTGGCGGACCGGACGACCGCCATTCGGCGCGTGCTGGAGGGCTAGACATGGACGCGGGCACATTGGACAGCCTGGCGCGCGGGTACGGTGAGACGCGCTTCCCGTTCTCCCGGGTGGGTGCTGCTGGGCGGCGCCTGGAGCTGAACGGGCATACCGCTCCGGTGTTCGGGCGGCTGCGGCTCAAGCGGCTGGACAGTCCGCACATCGCGGCGGATCGCACGGTCTGCCTTTCGGGTCCGAGCCGCTGGGCCTGCGCTGGTTCGCGGCTGAGGCAGATCGCGAGTGGTTTCTGTTTCCTGGTGAGCAGGACGAGAGTGAAGAGCACTTTCAATGGCGGGTGTTCTTTTGAGCGATGCCATCAGGGAGTGGCTGCGGTTCAGGGCCATCACGAGCGCGCCAGCGGGCACTACAGCCGCGACGATTGCAGGGCCTACCACCTCTTCACCATTCGAACGCCTGGCTTGCCTGTCACCCCACTACTTGGGTCACTGGTGCCAGGCGTCCCGTCCGGCTGTCCGCGGGCATGGGTATACAGTCTCACGATATAGCGCACCCGAGCGAACCGGAATACACTGGCGCGGCTTGATACGCCATGACACTGGCTGAGGTTGGGACATGGGCGGAAACGTGATTATTGTGAAAGCAGCGCGCGACCAAGAGGCGGGCGTGTGGTTTGTCGAATCCAGCGACGTGCCCGGCCTGAATCTGGAAGCCGATTCCCTGGAGACCCTTGCAGCGAAACTCCCCGGGGCAATCCTGGACCTGCTGGAAGCGGGCGGCGGACTCGGTGACGACGGTTACGACGTGCCGGTCGAACTGATCGCACACGCCAGCACCCGCGTTCGCCTTACGGCCGCGTGAATGACTACGGAAAGCCGGTCCGCGAAATCCTGAAGGAGAATGGCTGCACGAGTCTCCGGCCGGGACGCGGTGACCATGAAGTGTGGAGCAGCCCGCACACCCCCAACCCTTTTACCGTCCCCGTCAAGATCAAGTCGCGCCACACGGCGAACGGCATCCTCAAGGACGCTGGACTGCCAAAGGCGTTTTGAGCGCCTCACGCCGTTCAGTCCTGCCGGCTGTTATCCGGTAACGCGGCCGTGGTAACAGTCACCGCCCCCGGCTTTCGCCGGGGCAGGCTGCGGCTTCGCGAGCGGAGCGCGGATGGCAGTCAAGCGCCCCTTGAGCCGGCGGACATCTGCCAAGCGTTTTCAGGATGTTGGCGGGAAAGTTGTTTCGGCGCCAACTCCAGCGCCGACTCATTGATTTATCTGCATGTTTGGCGGACCGGACGGGACTCGAACCCGCGACCTCCGGCGTGACAGGCCGGCATTCTAACCGACTGAACTACCGGTCCGATGGTGGGTGGTACAGGGGTCGAACCTGTGACCTACGGCTTGTAAGGCCGTCGCTCTCCCAACTGAGCTAACCACCCGTCGAGGAGTGGCGCATTCTACCGGAACGCCCTCCTCTGTCAACGAAAGTCCGGGGAATTGCCCTATACTCGCCGGTCTGTCGCTCCTTAGCCCGCCCGGCGCTCCAGCCGCCCTCCGCGCCCATGGAAATCTTCCGCTCCTTCACCTTCGAGGCCGCGCACCATCTGCCGAACGTGCCGGCGGATCACAAGTGCCGGCGCCTGCACGGGCATTCCTTCCAGGTCGTGGTCCGGGTGGCGGGGCCGGTCGGCGCGGATACCGGCTGGGTGATGGACTTCGCCGACCTCAAGGCGGCCTGCAAACCCATCCATGAGGCCCTCGACCACCGCTACCTCAACGAGGTCCCGGGCCTGGAAAACCCCACCAGCGAGCATATCGCGCGCTGGATCTGGGCCCGCCTGCACCCGCTGCTGCCCGGCCTGAGCGCGATCGAGGTCCGGGAGACCTGCACCGCCGGCTGTCTGTATCGCGGCGACTGAACGACGGCCGCGCCCCGCGCCATCCGGTGAGAATCCTGCGCCTGACCATCGCCTTCCACCTGCCGGCCTGCCGCTCGCTGAAGGACAAGCGGCGCCGGCTACAGGGGCTGCGCGACCGCTTCGGCAGCAAGCCCAATGTCGCCGCCTCGGAGTCGAACTGGCACGACCTCCACGACCGGGCGCAATGGACCTTCGTGGTGGTCGGAGAAAGCCAGGCGGTGCTGGAGGCGACCCAGGAATCCATCCTCAGCTACGCGAGCCAACACCTGGACGCCGTGGTCGTCGACAGCGCCCGGGAATACCTGGTCTGAGCCCATGCGCGCGTTCATCGGCTGCCCCCTGACCGAGCGGGATCGCACCCGGCTCGACGCCTGGCGCAACACCCACCTCGCCCCGCCCTGGCGCCTGGTGCCACTCCCCAACCTCCATCTGACGCTCTGCTTTCTGGGCGCTCAACCCCCGCCGGTGTTGACGGCCCTCGGCGGCCGCCTGTGCGAACTGGAGCGGCTGCCGGCCGGCCGCGCGCGGGGGATTGCGGTGCAGCCCTTCCCGGTCCCCGAGGCCCGACTGCTGGCACTCGAACTGGCCCCGGATCCGGCGCTGTCGAACCTGCAGCAGGCGGCCGCGGCGCTGGCCACGGCCCTGGGGCTATGCTGCGAGGACCGCGCCTTTCGGCCCCACATCACGCTGGCCCGCGGCCGGGGCGCACGGCGCTCGTGGCCGGTGGAACTGGAGCTGACCTTCGACACCCTGGGCCTGTTCGGCAGTCTGGCTACGCCCGCCGGCCCGAGCTATCCCCTGCTGAGCCGGGTGTCGCTGGGGCCCGCGCCGAGCGGACCGGGCTGAAATCCAACGCCGCGGGCGGGAGTCGGTCACCCCGCCGAAAGCCCCGCCACGGCGACCGGTCCTTCAGCGACCCCAGGCTTGGGCATCGCCGGCGGATCTTTCCGTCGGACCCTGTGTCGTCACCCTGATGGTCGGATTGTCGCGCCGGATGCCCCAGCCCTCGCCCATGAAGAAGGCCACCCGGCGGACTTCGGTCCGGCCCGGGAATCCCGGACCGCGACGGCGCAATCGTCCTCAAGCGCGGCCAGGTATCGGTTTTCGACGAATTGCGGGACGCACCTTTGATCGCGCGCCTGGATACGCATAGCATGTGCGCATGAATAGCCCAGAGGGGATACCCATGCGCCCGGCCTATGACCCGCAAGCCCCCAAAAGGGCCGCAAACCTCAGCGTAAACGGGGACTTGCTCAGCAAAGCCAAGGAGCTGGGCATCAACCTCTCCGCCACCTTGGAACAGGCGCTGGCGGAAGCCCTGAAGAAGAAGCAACGCGAGCGATGGCTGGCGGAAAACCGCAAGGCCATCGATGCCTACAACGAACACGTCAAAGCCCAGGGAGTGTTCGGTGACGACCTGCGGAGCTTCTGATGCCTCAGTTCGCCGTCCACAAGAACATCCACCCGGCCACCAAGGCTGCCGTGCCCTTCCTGCTCGATGTGCAAAGCGACTTGACAGCCGAACTCGGCACCCGGGTGGTCGTGCCGCTCTACAGGGCTGCCGCCATGAAGGGAAAGACCCTCAACACCCTTACCCCAACGTTTGAAATTGAGGGCAAGCAGTACGTGATGATGACTCCGCAACTGGCCGGCATTGCCAGGAAGCAGCTCGGCGCCCAGGTCTCCGATCTCACCGCGCAACGCGACGACATCATCGCCGCGCTGGATCTGCTGATCACCGGCATCTGACGGGCGCGGCCGACGAGCCCGTTGAAAAACTTTTCGCTGGCAACCGGCCCTTTCGTCACCCGTGAACGTGCGCATCCTGGATGGATTTTTCGGTCGGGCTCGGTGCCGTGTCGCCGGCGTTCGCGATGGTCGGGTCGGGTCATGTGATTGCCCCGCGTCACCCAAGCCCACCCCGCAGCGGTGGATGTTCGGCAGAACCCGAAAGTATCGGGGGAGTCCGTTCCCAAACCGGATCGGATCAACTCGCCCTGCCGGTAGCCGCAGTCCTGGCAGCGGGTCATCCACTCCTTCCGTCAGACCGGGCGGCCCGCTGGCTGCAATGGGTTCATCCGACGGCGGTAATTGCAGGTTCGAAAGGGGCTTTTCTACAGCCCGACGATCAGTCTTCGGCGCCGGTGACCACCGGCCGCAAGCGGGCGAGTTCGTCCTCGGTGAACAGCCGCGAGCGGACCAGAAAGCGCACCCCGAGCGGGATTTCCAGCGAGAAACTGGCGCCGCGCCCGGGCACCACGTCGATGGTGGTGTGACAGTTGCGGTAGTACTCGAACTGCTCGGGCGACATGTAGAAACGGCAGCCGTGCACCTCGCCCAGACAGACATCGCGACTGCCGATCCGGAAATCGCCCACCGCCAGGCACATGGGTGCGGAGCCGTCGCAACAGCCGCCGCTCTGGTGGAACAGCAACGGACCGTGCCGCGCGCGCAGCCGGTCCACCACCGCGCGTGCCGCGTCGGTGATGTCCAGCCGCTCCGCGTACTGGCTCATGCCCCGGGATCCGCCGGCCGGTTCAGACCGGATCAGAAGAAGCCCAGCTTGTCCTTGGCATAGGAGATCAGGACATTCTTGGTGTTGCGGTAGTGGTCGAGCATCATGACGTGGTTCTCGCGGCCGATGCCGGACTTCTTGTATCCGCCGAAGGAGGCGTGCGCCGGATAGACGTGGTAGCAGTTCACCCACACGCGCCCGGCCTGGATGCCGCGCACGAAGGTCTGGACCTGGTGCATGTCCCGGGACCAGACGCCCGAGCCCAGGCCGTAGAGGGTGTCGTTGGCGATCGCCAGCGCCTCGGCATCGTCTTTGAAGGTGGTGACCGCGAGCACCGGCCCGAAGATCTCCTCCTGGAAGATGCGCATCTTGTTGTGGCCCTTGAACACCGTGGGCTGGATGTAAAAGCCTCCCGGGTACTTCTCGTTCCGGTAGGGCTCGCCGCCGCACAGCAGTTGCGCCCCTTCCCGGCGGCCGATATCGATGTAGCTCAGGATCTTCTCGTATTGGTCGTTCGACGCCTGGGCGCCCATCATGGTGGCGAGGTCGTAGGGATCGCCCATCCTGATCGCGGCCACCCGTGCCAGGCATTTCTCCATGAAACGGTCGTAGATGCTCTCGTGCACCAGGGCCCGCGACGGACAGGTGCAGACCTGGCCCTGATTGAGGGCGAACATCACCAGGCCCTCGATGGCCTTGTCGAGGAAGGCGTCGTCCTGGTCGAGGACGCTGGCACAGAAGATGTTGGGCGACTTGCCGCCCAGCTCCAGGCTCACCGGCACGATATTCTCGGCGGCGTACTGCATGATCAGCCGGCCGGTGGTGGTCTCGCCGGTGAAGGCGACCTTCTTGATGTCCGGGTGCGAGGCCAGCGGCTTGCCCGCCTCGGCGCCGAAACCGTTGACCACATTGAGCACGCCGGGCGGCAGCAGGTCGCCGATCAGCTCCATCAGCACCAGGATCGACACCGGGGTCTGCTCGGCGGGCTTGAGCACCACGCAGTTGCCGGCCGCCAGCGCCGGGGCGATCTTCCAGGCCGCCATCAGCAACGGGAAGTTCCAGGGGATGATCTGGCCGACCACACCCAGGGGTTCGTGAATCTCCATCGACACCAGGTTCTCATCGATGTCGCTGACCGATCCCGACTCGGTGCGGATCGCCGCGGCGAAATAGCGGAACTGGTCGATGGTCAGCGGCAGGTCGGCGCCCATGGACTCGCGAATCGATTTGCCGTTGTCGCAGGTCTCCACCAGGGCCAGCCGCTCGGCGTTGGCCGCGATGGTATCGGCGATCTTGTTGAGCACGGCCGCGCGCGCCGCCGCCGGGGTGCGGCTCCAGGCGGGAAACGCGGCCCAGCCCGCCTTGACGGCGGCGTCGATGTCCTTGGCGTTCGATTGGGGTATCCGGGCGATCAGTTCGCCGTCGATCGGGGAGAGGTCCTCGAAATACTGCCCATCGGCCGGCGGGGTCCAGCGCCCGCCGATATAGTTTTCGTACTGGGCCTTGAATTGCGGGCGTTGAAAAGCCATTCGTCACCTCCGCTCACTGTAATCGGAATAGTTATCTGCGGCGGGCGCCTCGGGGCCCGCTCGCGGGCGGCGGCGCGCCGCGCCGCCCGGTCCAAGTATGCTCCCCGGCGCGCGGCTCCGACAACCTGCCGGCCGCCATTGTCCGGGGCATCCCCCCGGCGGATAATGCCGCCCCGCCCGCCGGCCACGGGCACCGCCCTGCCGATGACCGCTTCGGATCCCTCCGCCCTGCACCTCGCCGCCATCGGCCAACCCGGCCCGACGGCGGACCAGCCCCCGTCGCTCGCTGAGAAGGTCGATGCACTGCGCCGGCGCTTCGGGCCCCTGCTGCCCGAACACCTGGAAATCCACCCCTCGCCACCGGCCGGTTACCGGATGCGCGCCGAATTCCGCATCTGGCACCGGGGCGAGCGCTGCCACTACGCCAGGTATCGGCCGGGTGGCGGCGGCCGAGCCCATGTCATCGACGCCTATCCGCAGGGTTCGCCGGCCATGGCGCGCCTGATGCCGGCACTGCTCGCCGGCCTCGATGCCGACCCCGAACTGCGCCGCCGGCTGTTCGCCGCCGAATTCCTGACCACCACCACCGGCGCGGCGCTGGCCACCCTGATCTATCACCGCCCGCTCGATTCGCGCTGGGAGCAGGCTGCGCGCGGCCTGGCCGGGCGGCTGGGATGCCAGCTGATCGGCCGCAGCCGCAAACAAAAAATCGTGATCGGCGCCGATCATGTCACCGAAACCCTGACCGTGGCCGGCCGCGACTTCCACTGGCGCCAGTACGAGTCCGGCTTTACCCAGCCCAATGCGGCCGTCAACCGCTGCATGCTGGAATGGGCGGCACGGAACTGTCGCGGACCGGGCGGCGACCTGCTCGAACTCTATTGCGGCAACGGCAATTTCACTCTGGTGCTGGCGGGCCTCTACCGGCGGGTGCTGGCCACCGAGGTGGCCAAGCTCTCGGTGAAAGCCGCCCGGCACAATCTCCAGGCCAACGGCATCACCAATGTCGAGCTGGTGCGCATGGCGAGCGCAGAGGTCCGCGACGCGCTGGCCGGCGTGCGGCCCTTCCGGCGCCTGCGCCACCTCGATCTGGCCGGCTACGACTTCACCACCCTGCTTGTCGACCCGCCGCGCGCGGGCCTGGATGCGGCCACCATCGAGCTCGCCAGCAGCTTCCCGCAGATTCTCTATATATCCTGCAACCCAATGTCTTTATTGGAAAACGTTCTGGAACTGGAGCCCACCCACCGGATTTCCGCCGGCGCCGTGTTCGATCAGTTTCCGGATACCCCGCACCTCGAATGCGGCCTGCTGCTGACCCGGCACTGAGCGCCGGTGAATTTTTCAGGCGCTCGGCCCGGCCGGGGACCGGTCGCAGATCGAGGGCGCAGGTGCTTGATCCTTGGGCGCTGGGTGCAGGTCCCGGACAATGCATTTTTCGACAGGCGGTTCGTGCCATGAAAATCAGATACTTCACAGATACCGACACACTTCTGATGGCGTTCCGGGACGCCCGGGTTGCTGAAACCCGCGACTTGGACGAGAACAGGGCTCTTGACCTGGATGCCGAAGGCAACCTGTGCGCGATTACGTTGGAGCATGCATCCAAGCGCGCCGGTGCCCCAGAGGTTACATACGAGCAGGTAACCACCTGACAACACGCTGGAGACCGACGCTTGACTGCTTCCCTCCTCGGCTGTCGCTCCGGTCGGTCGCCGTCAAACACGGCTCGGCGCGAGCTTTGGGCGGATGGCGGTCAGTAGTGGTAACGGAGCTGCGCCAGGTACATCGCGTCGTCGTCCACCTTGTACACGATCCGATGCTCTTCGTTGATGCGGCGCGACCAGTAGCCCGACAGGCCATGCTTCAGAGGTTCGGGCTTGCCGATGCCCTCGAAGGGCGTCCGCTGAATTTCCTTGATGAGCTGGTTGATCCGCCTGAGAGTCCTCTTGTCGGTGCGCTGCCAGTACAAGTAGTCCTCCCCGGCGTGCTCGGAGAAGATGAGCTTCACTCCGCGAGGTTCCGCTCCTGCCCGCCGCCGCGCTCAAGCTCGGCCACCGACTCGAGCAGGCGGCGGGCGTTTTCCGGAACACGGAGCAGGTAAGCGGTCTCCTGCAGGGCCTCGAAATCCTCCAGGGACATCATTACAACGGAGGGGGCCTTCTTGCGCGTGATAATCACCGGGGCATGGTCCTCGCAGACCTGCTCCATCGTCTTGGCCAGGTTGCTCCTGGCAGCGGTGTAACTGATGGCGTCCATGGCAGGGGCTCCAATGCGTACATGTACGGGACATGGTACGACGAAGTGCCCGATGAGTCCACCGAGCGGACCGCTAAAAAGCTGGCGCCTTTCGCCCGCCGCTCATGTCCAACGCGTTAGCGCCGGAGACGATATCGCCAGTATGCAGGTCGCCGGGAATGATGCGCGAAGGCAAGCACGGTGACTTCGTTCTCCTGAGGAAGGAAGACGATGTCGTATGGAAACCGGCGCAGAACGAATCGCTTAACGCCGGCCTCGCCGAGCGGCCCGGGCATCGCCACCGCCGGCGCAGTGCCGGCTTCAAGAAGGTCGAGGCCCGCGTCAAGTGCCCGTTGGAACCGCCGCCCCAGTCCAGGGCGCTCCGACTCATACCAGTCAACCGCCGCCTCCGCTTCATCCGCAGCGGCCAAATGGATTCGAACAACGGGCATGGGTGGTTATCGAAAGCACCGCTGCAGCCGCTCGCTCAGCTCTACTCGGCCAAGCGTAGTTGCAGTCCCCTGCTGCACATCCGCCAGCCGGACCATAAGCTCCTGTTCCCACGCCTGCGTTGCATCGGCATCGGGAGCGCCATCGAGAGTCGCAAGAAGATCATGGGCCAGCTCTGCCCGGTCCGCTTCGGAGAGGGCTTTGACTTGGTCCCGGAGCTGTTCGAGGTCAGAGCGTGCCATGGGGCCTCTCCCAGGTGTCGCGGCATGTTCGGGCAGTATACCAAGCGCTGATCGGGCAAGGGTTGGTGTCCAGCCCGCCCTCCCCTCACCACCCGGCATGCGGGTCCGCGCCAGGCGGTTTGGGAGAAAGAAGTACGCTGTTGCTTTTGAGGAAGAACACTACCTGATCGCAATTCGCGTCAGAGTGTTATGCAGCGCTTGGGCCACCGATTCATAGTCTGGCGAGAAATCTGGGCTTTCCGGCGCATGAGCTCCGACCTATCCGGGGGTATTGTAGAATCCAACCGAACCGCATTTTTGGAAGCCTGGAATGGGTACCTTGGCGCTTAACGCCGATGAGCGAGTCGAATCCGTAGAATTCTCCGAGGAATTCCTGATTGTAGGACTCAAGGATGGTCGCCGAATTTCCGTGCCCATCGAGTGGTACCCGCGCCTTGCCCGCGCTTCGAGGGGGCAATTGGCCAACTGGCAGGTTTGTGACGGCGGCTACGGAATCCACTGGCCGGAAATCGACGAAGACCTCAGTACGGAAGGCCTGCTTCGGGGCGCACCGGCACCTGACAGGTCGCTCAACACGGACGCCGGCTAGCTTGGTCGTTGAGGCTGTCCAAAGACCCCCGGACTGGTAGAATTTGCCGACAAGACCGACGAGAGAAGCCACCAAGGAGACCCCGGCGATGGCGCGCTACAAGGACGACAACCGCAATCAAACGAAGGTGATCCCGGTGGCCTTCGATCGACAGATGCTTCCCGGCAGTTTCGAATATTCCCTCGCTGCCAAGCGACACCCGGTCCCGGGCCGCCACAACCGGGAAACACTGGAATACCTCGATGCCGAAAGCATCGACGGCTACCTGGCGGACACGGGATTCCGATCCCGCGACCCGCGGTTCAAGGATTACCAGGAACCCCCAGCGAGGAACAACCGCAAGGATGTCAATGATCGCCCTAATGGAGCCACCCATGATCGGGTTAATGGGGCCACCTGCACAGGGCATTTGAGGGGGCTCGAACGGGGTCAAGGATTGCCGGGTTTCGGGGTTTTCGCAAGCGCTGATTT
>JBMOPO010000034.1:0-5459 GCA_049325095.1 Pseudomonadota bacterium
GCCGGCGGTGCGCGCCCTGCTCGGCGCCGGCTGGCGGGCCCTGCCGCTGCTGCGCCTGTGGCGCCGCGCCGGCGGGCCCGGGTTCGCGCCCAGGTTCCGCACCGCCGCCCTGGAGGTGCGCATCGACCTGCACTCCGGCGCGATCGATGGCCAGGTGCTGCAGGGGCGTCACGCCGGCGCGCCGCCGCCCGAGGTGGATCGGCCCGACGAGGACGAAGCCTGGCGCATCCTCGGGCTCGAACCGGGCGCCAGCCGCGAGGACATCCTGCGCGCCCACAAGCGCCTGATGCAGCGCCTGCACCCGGACCGCGGCGGCAACGACTATCTGGCCGCCAAGGTCAACGCCGCCCGCGATCTGCTCCTCGAGCGGCGCTGAGCGCTGGTGAATTCTTCCAGCTCGAAGCCCGGCCAGGGATGGCCAGTCGCACCTCAAGCACGCCAGTGCCTGAGGTGCGGGAGCCAGTCCGGGCGGGTACCGGACTCGCGAGGGAAGAACTGCACAGGACGCACATTTCTTCACCAACGCCGAGGCGGGTGCGGGTTGCTTATATAATGCGGCCGCCAGATCCGTCCCGTCCCGGTGGCACAGCTGGATAGCGCGGCCCCCTCCTAAGGGGCAGGTCGGAGGTTCGAATCCTCTCCGGGACGCCATCTCCTCCCTACACCCGTCCGACCGGCTGCCGACCCGCCGGCGCGGGATGCCGCGCTCGCCGTTCCGGCGAGCCGGCGCCTTGAGGCGGCCGGCGAATCGGGCTACAGTCCGGCGCCGTCGCGGCGCCGGCGGCGCTTTCCGGCACGCGGGCGACACCCATCGGGGAGACCGGTATGACCGACGGCAAGACCCTGTCCCAGGCGCTGGAACCCTTCGCCGCGCGCAAGCGCGCCCTGGATGCCATCGACTATTCGCGCCGCCACGCCCAAGGGCTGCTGTCGGCCCGCGAGCGGGTGGATCTGCTGTTCGATCCGGGCACCTTTCTGGAGCTGGCGCCGCTCGCCCGGGAGAGCGAGCTGGCCCGGCACATCAAACCGGGCGAGACACCGCGCGACGGCATCGTGGCCGGCTACGGCAAAGTCGACGGCCGCCGGGTGGCGGTGGCCGCCTACGACATGGCGTTTCGCGGCGGCTCCATGGGCAAGGTGTGCGAATGGAAGTTCACCCGCCTCAAGCGGCTGGTGCAGGAGCAGGGCTTTCCCCTGGTGATCCTCACCGAGGGCACCGGCGCCCGGCTGGAGGAGGAGGTGAGCTCCCAGGGCGCCTACGACAATCCGCAGTTCGCCAACCTGGTCGCGCTGAGCGGCCAGGTGCCGATCGTGGTGGCGGTGATGGGGCTGTGCGTCGGCGGCCACGCCAATCTGACCGCGATCGGCGACTTCGTGCCCATGACCCGGAGCTCCTGCATGATGATCGCCGGGCCCCAGTTGCTGCGCACCAAGATGGGCATCGACGCCACCCTGGAGGAGCTGGGCAGCGCCAGAAAGCATGTCGAGCGCTCGGGCATGGCCGATCTGCTGGTGGAGGACGACCGCGACTGCATCGAGCGGATCAGGGAGTTCCTGTCCTATGTGCCGGACCACTGCGGGCAGTTGCCGCCGCGGCGGCCGACCCGCGACCGCCCCGACCGGCGCTGCGAGGAGCTGCTCGACCTGGTGCCCGCGGATCTGCGTTTTGCCTACGACGTCCGCAAGGTGGTGCGCAGCATCGTCGACGACGGCCGCTGCTTCGAGTTCAAGCCCAGGTTCGCGCCCAATGCGGTCACCGCGCTCGCCCATCTCGACGGCCGTGCGGTGGGCATCATCGCCAATCAGCCCAACCACATGTCCGGCACGCTCGACGTCAAGGCGTGCCAGAAGATCTGCCGATTCATCAATTTCTGCGACGTCTTCGGGTTTGCCCTGATCTTTCTGCAGGACATCCCGGGTTTCTACCCCGGCCCCCAGTCCGAGGAGGACGGCATCATCCGCTGGTCGACCCGGATCCTCTACGAGATCGAGCACGCCACCGTGCCGCGCCTGACGGTGATGCTGCGCAAGGCCTACGGCCTCGCCCATTACGGCATGAACAGCCTGGGGATGCGCCCGGATCTGCTGGTGGCCTGGCCGCTGGCCTCGTTCAGCGCCATTTCGCCGGACGACGCGGTCGAGGTGCTGTTCGGCAAGCAGCTCGCGCAGCAGGCGGACGGCGAGCGCCGCAAACAGGAGCTGATCGAGGAATTCCGCGCCAGGATCGGCATCCTGCCGGCCGCCGAGGCGGCCCTGGTCGACGATGTCATCGACCCCGCCGATACCCGCAAGGTTCTGATCCAGGCGCTCGACATGGCGCGCGAGCGGCGGCCCGGCCATCCGTTCAAGCGGCGCGGCATCACCCCGATCTGAGCGCCGGTCAGGTATCGCCCGTCGATTTGTCCCGTTTCCCGGCGGTCAGTTGCTCGAGCAGATCCAGGGGCAGCGGAAACACGATGGTGTTGGTGCGCTCTCCGGCGATGCCGGTCAGGGTCTGCAGGTAGCGCAACTGGATGGCCAGCGGCTGCTGGGCCAGGATGCGGGCCGCCTCGAGCAGTTTTTCCGCCGCCTGCAGCTCGCCCTCGGCATGGATCACCTTGGCGCGCCGGGTGCGTTCCTCCTCGGCCTGGCGGGCGATGGCGCGGATCATGGTCTCGTTCAGATCGACGTGCTTGATCTCGACGTTGCTGACCTTGATGCCCCAGGCGTCGGTCTGGGCGTCGAGAATGTTCTGGATGTCGGCGTTGAGCCGGTCGCGCTGGGCCAGCATTTCGTCGAGCTCGTGCTGGCCGAGCACCGAGCGCAGGGTGGTCTGGGCGAGCTGGCTGGTGGCGTTGAGATAGTCCTCCACCTGGATGATGGCGCGCTCCGGGTCCATGACCCGGAAGTAGACCACCGCGTTGACCTGCACCGAGACGTTGTCGCGGGAAATCACGTCCTGGCTGGGGACGTCCATCACCACGGTGCGCAGGTCGACCCGCACCATCTGCTGGACGCCGGGCACGATGATGATGAACCCGGGACCCTTCACCTTCCAGAACCGGCCGAGCGTGAACACCACGCCGCGCTCGTATTCGCGGAGGATCTTGATCGCGCTGGCCAGGAAGACCACCAGCAGCAGCAACAGGGTAAAGAGCGGGTATTGCATCATGGGGGTGTCTCCGCAGTGCCGGGTCCTTGGGGTTCCAGTTCCAGGGTCAGGCCGCGGACCGCGGTGACCCGGGCGTGCTGGCCGCGCCTGAGCGGCGCCTGGCAGTGGCCGCGCCAGGACTCGCTGTGCACGAACACGCGGCCCTGGCCGTTCTCGAAATCCTCCAGCACCTCGGCGTCGGCGCCGATCAACTGGTCGGCTCCCGATACCACAGCGCGGCGCCGCGACGCCAGCGCCAGGCCCACGATGGCCGCCAGCGCCAGCGCGGTCACCACGGCGGTGGTGGCGATGACCGAAAGGTAGATGCGAAACCCCGGCAGCTCGGTGTCCATCAGGATGATGGAGCCGATCACGAATGCGACCACGCCGCCGACGCCCAGCATGCCGAAGCTGGGCTGGAAGGCCTCGGCGATCATGAAGCCGATGCCGAGCAGGATCAGGCCGATGCCGGCGTAGTTCACCGGCAGCATCTGGAAGGCGTAGAGCGCGAGCAGCAGGCAGATGGCGCCGACGATGCCGGGGATCAGCCCGCCCGGGTTGTAGAATTCCAGCAGCAGGCCGTAGATGCCGGCCAGCATCAGCAGATAGGCGACATTGGGGTTGGTCAGCACCCCGAGCAGGCGCGAGCGCCAATCCGGGAGCAGTTCCGTGACCGGCAGGCCCGCGGTCTGCAGGGTCACCTCGCCCGCGGCGACCCGCACCGCACGCCCGTCCATCCGGGCGAGCAGGTCGTCGACGTCGGTGGCGATCAGGTCGATGACGTTTTGCTCCAGGGCCTCGCTGGCCTGCAGACTGACCGATTCCCGCACCGCCCGCTCGGCCCAGTCGGCGTTGCGCCCGCGCAGTTCGGCGAGGCCGCGGATGTAGGCGGCGGCGTCGTTGATCGCCTTGCGCTCCATGGCGGTCCCGCCGGTAGCCGGCGCCTCGTCCTCGCCCTCTTCGCCGCCCGGCTCCCGCCCGGAGGGCAGGCCGCCGATCGCCACCGGGGTCGCCGCACCCAGGTTGGTGCCGGGCGCCATGGCGGCGATATGGCTGGCGTAGAGGATATAGGTCCCCGCGCTGGCGGCGCGCGCGCCGGTGGGCGCGACATAGGCGGCGATGGGAATCGGGGAGGCGGTGATGCGGCGGATCATGGCGCGCATCGCGGTGTCGAGCCCGCCGGGAGTGTCCAGGCGCAGGATGATCACCCGCGGCGAGAGTTCCTGGGCGGCGGCCAGGGCGCGTTCGAGATAATCATCGGTGGCCGGCCCGATGGGGCCGTCGATGGAGAGCAACAGCGCACCGGCCACCTTCGCGGGCGGTGGGGCGCCGATGGCCGTGGCGGCGAGCGCCGCCAGCATCAGCGAGAACAGGAGCCGGCCGCGGGTTGGCATGGCATTCCGGACGCTGCGTTGCCTCCGTTCTACCAGTGTCTCCGGGCCAGGGCAAGGCGGCGCGCCCGGCTCAGGGTCTCCGAGTGCCGTCCGGATGCCGCGCGCTTCCCGGACGACCTGGGCCGCGCGGGTGCGGCCCAGGCGCGGGTGTCCGGGTTACTTGCTGTGTTCCACCATGTAATCGACGGTGGCCTTGAGCTCGGCGTCGGAGCAATCCATGCACAGGCCCTTGGGCGGCATGCCGAGAAAGCCGTTGATGGCGCTGGCATAGAGCGTGTCCATGCCCTTGCCGATGCGCGGTTGCCAGGCGGCGGCGTCGCCGAATTTGGGTGCGCCCGCCGTGCCGCTGGCGTGGCAGACCGAGCATTTGGACTGGTAGATCTCCTCCGCGGAGCGGGCACCGCCGCCGGGCGCCGGTGCGCCTGCCCCCTGCGCCACGACCTCCCCGGGGGGCGCGATCCGCTCGGCGATCTGCGCTTCCACTTCGGGCGGCGCCGACACCTTGTCTTCCTTCGCGCCGCAGGCTCCGAATGTGGCGCTCAACATCACCAGGGCCGTTACGCCGAGGACTTTCTTCATCAGCCTGTTCTCCTTTGCTGCAGGGACCGCGCACGCGCGCCGCGGCATTATAGACTCGGGGTTGGCGCAGGACATGAGGTCGGACAAAAATGGTGTGGGATTCTGTTACTATGCCGGCCCGTTTCGGCCGCCGCCGGTTCAGTGCCAGCGGCCGCCAGGGACCGCCCGGAAGCGACCCGCTGCTGGCAGCTCCGGCCCATGGGCGCGGCTGGAACCCGGCGCCAGGGAGGGCTCGAAGTCGAGAGACGGAAGTTTTTCGCACCCGTAGCTCAGCTGGGTGCGGCCGGGCGCAGTGAGGCAAGCACGGCTTGCCGCCCGGCCCACGCCGCGCCATGGAGGGCGCGGCTGGAACCCGG
>JBMOPO010000035.1:0-85812 GCA_049325095.1 Pseudomonadota bacterium
CGCTGGCCTGAAAGGTGGGATGCCGGGCGCTCTGGGTGCGCATGGCGGTGGAGACGGAGACGGTGCTGTCCAGGTAGGCTTCGATCTCCGGATCGGAGAAATCGAGCCGCAGCGCACTGGCCGGCGCGGCCAGCAGCGCCAGGACGCCGGCTCCCAGGCACCTGCCCAGGCTGTTGGGTGGAATCAAGCCCCCTCTGAGGCTGGAAATTTTTGTGCTGGGCTCGGAAGAAGAACGACGATGCTTCACAGCTATACCCCCGATTATTATGGTTTATGGATAAGGTACCGCGCACGCTATGCCTCCCCGGCTGCGCTGTCAAGCTGTTTACCTATGAATTTGCGTCAGGCCATCCGCGGCGAACCCGCTACCGGGAGGAATGATGGCTGTCGCAACGCCCGCCGGGCGGGAAGCGGGGATGGCTGCCGGAACCGGGTTGCCGGCGCCGGGGGGACGGCGAGCCGCGCCGGGCTCGGGCCGACCCGCCGTGGCGGCGTGCATCGACCGGCCGGCGCGCTCAGCGAAAGCTGTTGTTGATGTTTTCCAGGATCTTGCTGCCCGGGCAGAGCTCCGCCACGTCCAGGTCGCGCAGCGCGGTCTTCACCGTGCCCAGGGTCCGGTGCAGCTCCTGACTGTCGGGATCCACGTACAGCAGTCCGGTGAGGATCCGGCCGGCGCGCCTGTGGTCGCGAATCGCGCTCAGCGCCGCGTCGCGATCGCGCACCGAATCCCCGCCCGTCTTGTAGAGATGGATCACCGAGCCGTCGTGGAGGGTCACCTCCTGGGTGTAGCCCGGCTCGTAGTCGGCGGTGATCTCCTTGCGCACCGGGACGAAATCCAGCTTGCCGGTGGCCTCGATGTGCTGGCGCACGAAATCGTAGCTCTTGGTCGACTGCGGGGTGTCGTTGAAGGTTACGCAGGGCGAGATGACGTCGATGAAGGCGAACCCGCTGTGGGCGAGCGCCCCCTTGATCAGCGGCACCAGTTGCGCCTTGTCGCCGGAGAAGCTGCGCCCGACGTAGGTGGCGCCGAGTTGCAGCGCCAGGGAGCAGAGGTCGATGGCCTCATAGGGATTGGGCTCGCCCTTCTTGCTCGCCGAGCCGATATCGGCGGTGGCCGAATCCTGGCCCTTGGTGAGGCCGTAACAGCCGTTGTTCTCGACGATGTAGACCATGTTGAGATTGCGCCGGGTGGCATGGGCGAACTGGCCGAGGCCGATGGATGCGGTGTCGCCGTCGCCGGAAATCCCGACATAGATCATTTCCCGGTTGGCTAGGTTGGCGCCGGTGGCCACCGAGGGCATGCGGCCGTGGACCGAGTTGAAGCCGTGGGAATTGCCGAGGAAATAGGTCGGCGTCTTCGAGGAGCAGCCGATGCCCGACACCTTGGCGACCCGATGCGGTTCGATGGCGAGTTCGAAGCAGGCCTCGATGATCGCCGCGCTGACCGAATCATGGCCACAGCCGGCGCAGAGCGTCGACAGGGCGCCCTCGTAATGCCGGCGGGTGAGGCCGAGTTCGTTGACCGGCAGCTTGGGATGCCGGAATTGGGGGCGGATGTAGGTCATGACTTGCCTCCCTTGGAATGCCGCCGCAATGGCACCACCTGGCCACCGATGCCGGCGCGGATGGCGTCGCGGATGAACCTGGCGGTGATCGGCATGCCGTCGAAACAATTCACCGGCCGCAGCTTGCCGGGCGCGATGTCGCACTCGGCGATCAGCAGCTTGCGCAACTGTCCGTCGCGATTCTGTTCGACGATGAAGATCCGCTCATGGGCGGCGATGAAATCGACCACCTCCGGCCCGAACGGGAAGGACCTGATGCGCAGGCCGTCGAGCAGGATGCCCTCCGCGCGCAGCAGATCCAGCGCCTCCAGCGTGGCCGCGGTGCTGGTCCCGAAGAACAGCACCGCCTCCGGCGTGGCGCTCCCGGCGGGATGGACTTCCGGGGCCGGCACCAGGGTCCTGGCGGTCTCCCACTTGACCAGCAGCCGCTCCATGTTGCGCCGGTAGGCATCCCCATCCTCGGTGTAGATCGCGTATTCGTCGCGCGAGGTGCCGCGGGTGAAAAAGCTGCCCTTGGTGGGATGGGTGCCGGGATAGGTGCGATAGCAGATGCCGTCGCCGTCGACGTCGAGATAGCGGCCGAAACGCTCCTTGAGCTCGTCCAGTTGCCTGGCGTCGAGCACCTTGCCGCGATCGTAGGTCCGGCGGTCGTCCCAGGCGAGCGGCTCGCTCAGGTTGTCGTTCATGCCCAGATCGAGATCCGACAACAGGATCACCGGGGTCTGCAGCCGATCCGCGAGATCGAAACTCAGCGCCGCCATCTCGAAACACTCCGCGGGCGTCGCCGGAAACAACAGGACGTGCTTGGTGTCGCCGTGGGAGGCGTAGGCCGCGGAGAGCACGTCGGACTGCTGGGTACGGGTCGGCATCCCGGTCGACGGCCCGGCGCGCTGGATGTCGAACAGCACCACCGGCACCTCGGCGAAGTAGGCGAGACCGAGGAATTCACTCATCAGCGACAGCCCCGGGCCCGAGGTGGCGGTGAAGGCCCGGGCGCCGTTCCAGCAGGCGCCGATGGCGAGTCCGATGGCCGCCAGTTCGTCCTCCGCCTGGGCGATGGCGAATTTCTTCAGCCCGCTGCCGGGATCGATGCGCAGCCGGTTGCAGTATTTCTCGAACTCCTCGACCACCGAGGTGGACGGGGTGATCGGATACCAGCCGGCCACGGTCGCCCCGCCGTACAGGGCGCCCAGCGCCAGGGCGGTGTTGCCCTCCATCAGGATGCGATCGCCCACCACATCGCGGCGCGCGACGCGAATCCCGAGCGGGCAGGCGAAATGCTCGACGGCGTATTGGTAGCCCAGTTCCAGCGCGTGGACATTGGGGGCGATCAGTTTTTCCTTGCCCTTGAACTGCTCCCCGACCAGATCGCGCAGCACCCCGAACTCGATGTCGAGCAATGCCGCCAGCGCGCCCACGTAGATCACGTTCTTGAACAACTGGCGCTGCCGCGCCTGGGTGTACTGGGTGCGACAGATCTCCGTCAGCGGCAGGCCGATGAACTGCACGTCCTCGCGCCACAGCCGCAGATCGAGTGGCTTGGTGTTGTCGTAGATGCAGTAGCCGCCGGACTCGAGTTCGCGAATGTCCTTTTCCATGCTCTGCGGATTCATGCACACCACGGCATCGACGCCGCCGCGCCGCCCGGTATAGCCCCGCTCCGAAACCCGCACCTCGTACCAGGTGGGCAGGCCCTGGATGTTCGACGGAAAGATGTTCTTCGGACTGACCGGGACACCCATCCGGAAAATCGCCTTCGCGAACATGTTGTTGGCGCTGGCCGAGCCGGTGCCGTTGACGTTGGCGAAGCGGATGACGAAATCGTTGACGCCCTGGATCGCTTTCATAGGATGGGTGCCGCCTTGGTGACCTGATAGAGAAACTTCTGCATGTCCCAGGCCGAGGTCGGGCAACGCTCCGCACAGAGCCCGCAGTGCAGGCACAGGTCCTCGTCCTTGATCAAAGCGCGGCCGGACTTGAGGTCCTGGGACACATAGAGCGGCTGCTCCGGGTTTGCCGCCGGAATCCGCAGCCGGAGGCGCAGTTGCGCTTCCTCCCGATCGTTGGGCAGAAAATTGATGCAGTCGGTCGGGCAGATGTCGACGCAGGCGTCGCATTCGATGCACAGCGCCTCGGTGAACACCGTCTGCACGTCGCAATTGAGGCAGCGCTCGGCCTCCTTGTAGCCGGTCTCGCGATCGAAGCCCAGCTCCACCTCGACCCGGCGGTCGCCGAGCGCCAGCTCCTTGGCGGCGTGGGGCACCTTGTAGCGCTGGTCCGGCTCGACCCGGCTGTCGTAGCTCCACTCGTGTATGCCCATTTTCTGGCTGATCAGGGTGGTGCCCGGCAGAGGCCGCTCGGCCGGGTTCTCGCCGCGACAGAAGCGGTCGATGGAAATCGCCGCCTGGTGGCCATGGGCCACGGCGGTGATGATGTTCTCCGGGCCGAAGGCGGCGTCGCCGCCGAAGAACACCCGGGGATTGCTCGACTGGAAGGTGACCCTGTCCACCGCCGGCAGATCCCATTGATCGAACTCGATGCCCAGGTCGCGCTCGATCCAGGGGAAGGCGTTCTCCTGGCCGATCGCCATCAGCACTTCGTCGCAGGGGTAGAAGGCGGGCTCCTCACCGGTGGATACCAGCGAGCGTTTGCCGGATGCGTCATAGCGCGCCTCGACACG
This sequence comes from Pseudomonadota bacterium, assembly GCA_049325095.1. Classification (GTDB taxonomy): domain Bacteria; phylum Pseudomonadota; class Gammaproteobacteria; order Pseudomonadales; family Porticoccaceae; genus JAGPUQ01. The sequence goes on from JBMOPO010000035.1 coordinate 4,246, forward strand.
GTCGAACCTCATGCCCACCAGGCGGCCGTCCTCCACCACGAATTCGAGCGGCACATGGTTGTCGATGATCGGGATATCCTCGGCCATGGCATCCTCCTTCTCCCAGGGGGATGCCTTCATGTCGGCGAAGGGACTGCGCACGATGACCTTGACGTCCTCGCCGCCCAGCCGCCGCGCGGTGCGGCAGCAGTCCATCGCGGTGTTGCCGCCGCCCAGCACGATGACGCGCCTGGCGACGCTCGTGACGTGCCCAAACGCCACGCTGGCCAGCCAGTCGATGCCGATGTGGATCGATGCGTCGGCTTCCACCCGGCCGGGCAGCCTGGGCAGGTCGCGGCCGCGCGGGGCACCGGAGCCGACGAACACCGCGTCGTAACCCTGGGCCAGCAAGCCCTTGAGGCTGTCGACATAACGGCTGAAATGGGTGATCACACCCATGTCGAGAATCCGCTCGACCTCCTCGTCGAGCACGGCTTCCGGCAGCCGGAACGAGGGGATCTGGCTGCGCATGAAGCCGCCGCCCTTGGCCTGCTCGTCATAGAGATCGATGTGGTAACCCAGCGGCAGCAGATCCCGGGCCACGGTCAGCGAGGCCGGCCCGGCGCCGACCAGGGCCACCCGCTTGCCGTTCTTGACGGCCGGAACCCTGGGCAGCCGGTCGCTGATGTCGCCCTTGTTGTCGGCGGCGACCCGCTTGAGCCGGCAGATCGCCACCGGCTCCTGTTCCAGACGACCGCGGCGGCAGGCCGGCTCACAGGGGCGGTCGCAGGTACGCCCCAGGACACCCGGGAAGACATTGGACTCCCAGTTGACCAGATAGGCGTCGGTATACCGCCCGGCCGCGATCAGGCGGATGTATTCCGGCACCGGCGTGTGGGCCGGACAGGCATACTGGCAATCGATCACCCGATGGAAGTACTCGGGATCCTGGACATTGGTCGGTTTCAATCGCTACCCCCGGGAACGCACGCGGATCAGGGCCGATCCGCGCCACTGCGCGGCTGGAAAAATTGGCGGATCATACTCTATATCAACAGCGGTCCTATAGGCCCGGAAGCCACCGGCGGCGGTGCAACACTCAGGAGCCGCGCGGCGCCGGGTAACCCAGGGTGGCGAGGGCCCCGCCCACCTCATCGAGGGCGAGGGGGTCGTCGATGGTGGCGGGAAGTTTCCAGGGCTCGCCGTCGGCCATGGCGCGCATGGTGCCCCGCAGCACCTTGCCGGAGCGCGTCTTGGGCAATCTCGGCACCACCGTGCACAGCTTGAAGGCCGCCACCGGACCTATGCGTTCGCGCACCATGCCGATCGCCTCGGCGCAGATCTGCGCCGCCTCCCGGGTCACGCCATCCTTGAGCACCAGCATGCCCAGCGGCACCTGGCCCTTCATGGCGTCGGCGACCCCGATCACCGCGCACTCGGCGACGTCGGGGTGGGCGGCGAGCACCTCCTCCATGGCCCCGGTCGACAGCCGGTGGCCGGCGACATTGATCACATCGTCGGTGCGCGCCATCACGAACACATAGCCCTGCGCGTCGATGTAGCCGGCATCGCCGGTTTCGTAATAGCCGGGGAAGGTGCTGAAGTACGACTTCACGAAGCGCTCCTCGTTGCCCCACAGGCCGGTGAAGGTGCCCGGCGGCAGCGGCAGCCGCAGCACCAGGGCGCCGATCTCCCCGGGCGGGAGCGGCCGGCCCCGGGGGTCGAGCACCTCCAGCACGAAGCCGGGCACCGGCTTGGTGGGCGAACCCGGCACCACCGGCAGCAGTTCGATGCCGCGGCAGTTGGCGCAGGCCGGCCAGCCCAGTTCGGTCTGCCACCAGTGATCGATCACCGGCACGCCCAGCTTCTCCTGCGCCCAGCCCAGGGTATCGGGGTCGCAGCGCTCGCCGGCCAGGAACAGGGCCTCGAAGCCGCTCAGGTCGTAGCGCTTGAGGTGTTCGCCGTTGGGGTCTTCCTTCTTGATGGCGCGAAAGGCGGTGGGCGCGGTGAAGAACACCTTGACGCCATGTTCGGAAATCACCCGCCAGTAGGCGCCCGGGTCCGGCGTGCCCACCGGCTTGCCCTCGTAGAGGATGGAAGTGCTGCCGTTGAACAGCGGCCCGTAGACGATGTAGGAATGGCCCACCACCCAGCCCACGTCGGAGGCCGCCCAGAACACCTCGCCGGGAGCCACGCCGTACACCTTGCGCATGCTCCACAGCAGCGAGACCACACTGCCGCCGGTATCCCGCACCACCCCCTTGGGCTGGCCGGTGGTACCCGAGGTGTAGAGCACGTAGAGCGGGTGTCCCGCGGGCACCGGCACGCAGTCGACCGGCGCGGCCGCCGCCTCCAGCTCGTGCCAGTCCAGATCGCGGCTGGGGATCAGGGCGGCGGGCTGCTGCTCGCGCTGCAGGATGATGCAGGCCTCGGGCTTGTGGCGGGCGAGTTCGAGCGCCTGATCCAGCAGCGGCTTGTAGGGCACCAGGCGGCCGGGCTCGATGCCGCAGGAGGCGGCGATCACCAGCCGGGCCTGGACATCGTCGATGCGCACCGCCAGCTCATTGGCGGCGAAGCCCCCGAACACCACCGAGTGGATGGCGCCGATACGCGCACAGGCCAGCATGGCGATGGCCGCTTCCGGCACCATGGGCATGTAGATCACCACCCGGTCGCCGGTGGTCACGCCCCGGGCGCGCAACGCCCCGGCGAAGCGGGCGACGCGATCCCGCAGCTCGCGGTAGCTGAACTTCCGGCTGGTGCCGGTGACCGGGCTGTCGTAGATCAGCGCGGTCTGGTCGCCGCGGCCGGCCTCGACATGGCGGTCGAGGGCGTTGTGACAGGCGTTCAATTCACCGTCCGGGAACCAGCGGGTGAACGGCGGGCGCGTATCGTCCAGGATGATCTGCGGCGGTCTGTGCCAATCGACCGCGGCGGCCGCCTCCGCCCAGAAGGCGCGCGGCGCCTCGCGCGCGCGCCGGTATTCGGCGTCGTATTCACCGCTCATCCTTCACCCCCGAGTGCTGCCGTTTGTGTGCTTGGTGCGTGGCCGGGCCGCGCCGGGCGCCGGTGACCAACCCATGCCCAATTAAACAATGGCCACCGACCCGCAGCAACGCGGCGACCTCCCGGCCTCCCCGCGCGGCGGCCCGGACTGCTACCCTATGGCTCCCGCCGGCGGCCGGGTGCACCCGGCCGCCAGCCCGCAGCGGAGCACCGCATGTCACTGCCCCAGACCATGAATTGCGTGGAGATCTCCCGGCCCGGAGGGCCGGAGGTGTTGCGGCCGACCCGCCGGCCGGTGCCCGCGCCCGCCGCCGACGAGGTGCTGATTCGGGTATTCGCGGCAGGCATCAACCGCCCGGACGTATTCCAGCGCCAGGGCGGCTACCCGCCGCCGCCCGGCGCTTCCGACCTGCCCGGCCTGGAAGTCGCCGGGGAGATCGTGGCGCTGGGCGCCAACGCCGGCCCCTGGCGGCCGGGGGATCGGGTCTGCGCCCTGCTCACCGGCGGCGGCTATGCCGAGTACGCGACCGCCCACCGGGATCTGTGCCTGCCCATCCCGGCCGGCCTGTCCGCCGGCGAGGCGGCGGCGCTGCCGGAGACGGTGTTCACCGTCTGGCACAACGTCTTCGAGCGCGCCGCGCTGCAACCGGGCGAAGTGCTGCTGGTCCACGGCGGCACCAGCGGCATCGGCACCATGGCGATCCAACTGGGCACCGCCCTGGGCGCCCGGGTGTTCGCCACCGCCGGCGGTCCGGACAAGGTCGCCACCTGCGAGCGGCTCGGCGCGATGCGGGCGTTCGACTACCACCGGGAGGATTTCGTCGAAGGCATCAAGACCGCCACCGGCGGCGCCGACGTGATCCTCGACATGGTCGGCGGCGACTATGTACAGAAGAACCTGCGCGCCGCGGCGGTGCGCGGCCGCATCGTCTCCATCGCCTTTCTCCGCGGCTCCAGGGTCGAGGTCGATCTGATGCCGATGATGCTCAAGCAGTTGGTACTGACCGGCTCCACCCTGCGCAGCCAGCCGGTCGCCGACAAGGCGCGCATCTGCCGGGCGGTGCGCGAGCAGGTCTGGCCGCTGCTCGAGGGCGGCGACCTGCGCCCGCTGATCCACGCCACCTTCCCCCTGGCCGAAGCCGCCGCCGGCCATGCGCTCATGGAGAGCAACGCCCATCAGGGCAAGATCGTGCTGGAGGTGACCGGTGAGCGGTGAGCGCCGGCTGGTCTACCGCACCGACCGCGGCCGGATCCGCGCCCCGGCCGCGCCGCCCCCCGCGCCCGCGGGCGACGGCATCGCCCGGGTGCGCCGCGAGACCGCGGGCCGCGGCGGCAAGACCGCGACCACCATCGCCGGGCTCGCGCTGCCCGAGCCCGAGTTGCGGGCACTGGCCAGGGTATTGAAACAGCGCTGCGCCACCGGCGGCAGCCTGCGCGACGGGGTGATCGAGCTCCAGGGCGACCACCGGGACCTGGTCATGGCGCTGCTGGAGGAGCTCGGCCACCGCGCCAAGCGGGCCGGGGGCTGACGGGACCCGACCGGCTGTCCCGCGCCGCCGGCGGGCGCCGGCCGCTGCGCCCGGCGCTCGTCCCCGACCGGACGGCGCGCGGCCCGCCGCAGATTACAGCGCAACTCCCGAAAAGAAATCCTTGAATCCATAGGGCGCATAGGGGCCGATGCACAGGTGCTCGAGCACGCCCATGCCCCGCTGCCGGCCGTCGCTGACGCGCACCACCTGCTGGGTGTGGAGGTTGGGGCCGGCGGTCAGATCCAGGGTCAGGGGATCGAAGACCTCGCCGCCGATTTCCAGCTCGCCCTGCCATACGCCCTGGCACCACTGGGGGTGGAAGTAGCCGAGCCCCTTCATGTGAAACCTGAGGATCGGCTCGAAGGCGATAGTGCGCACCCGGCCCTGCAGGTCGGTCAGATCGACCTCGGCCGCGGAGATGATGCGGGTGCCGGGGTGGTACTGCAGCCGGTGGGCGACCCCCGCCATGCGCTCGATGCCCGGACCCTCCCCGTCCGGAACCTGCGCCGCGCTCTCGTAGAGCGGCGCCACCAGGCCCTCCCGGGCCAGGATCTCGCCGTTGGGCCCCTCGAACGACAGGGCGTGGGAGACGTGGTCCTCCCAGAACAGGGGCGCCCAGATGAAAAACAGTGAGGACGGGGGTCGCGGCGCCCCCACCGGCGGCGCCTTGCCCAGATTGCGCACGCCCCAGGAGCGGTCCTTGGTGCCGTGACAGGACTCGGGGCTGACCTGGATGCGACCTTCCGGATAGTGGATTTCGCCGGACCAGTGGCCGAACTGGTCGAAGCGGGTGGCGTCCATCACCCGCCGGGTGCCGCTCCAGATGGTCTGCCGGGCCTCCTCGATCCCGGCGGTGCGGGTGGCGAAGGTCAGGTCGCAGCGGATGCCGGTACGGTTGTCGTCCAGCACCACGCGGCTGCTGCGCAGGGGCTCCAGCACTTCCAGCCGAAACGGCCCCAGGCGCATGTCGGTCCGCTCCCGCGGCGCCCGGCAGGAGCCGAAGAAACAGTGCTGGCGGCCGCCCTTCTCCACCACGCTGAAGGCGCAGTCCATGATTTCCAGGTGCGGATAGACGGCCATGCCCAGGCCGAAATACCAACTGCCGTCCCGGGCGTAGCCGTTGAACCAGGTGCGGTCGTAGAAGTTGGTATCGCTGGTGGCGGGGTGGGCCAGGGGCTCGGCGGTCTGGTGGATCGGGTAGTCGTCGAATTTGTTGAGCATGGCGGCAGCGTTCCCCCGATTGATTGTGATGGCGCCGATGGCTGCCCCGGAGGATAACAAACCCCATCGCGGCCGGGGCGGCGGCCGGCCCCGATCCTGCCCCAGGCCCCCGGCATGAGTTCCGCGGGCGCCCACCCGGGGGCCTTCGGGTCCGGTCGAAGCCGGGCACCGGGCCGCAGGCGAATGCCCGGACACACGGCGATCAGCGGCGAAAACCCCCTCTGTTTGGGAAGAAATCCACCTAACCCGCCCCCCGCGGCGTTCCCGCGACGCGCCGATTGTTGCCGGAAAATGACCGGTCCACGAACCGATCCGGAGGTCCAGGGTCCAAACCACGGCTTGTTTTTGCAGCCAGTGGAGCGCTACCAGCCCATGGAACGTCTCCAATCCACTCTGTTCGTGCTCGCCCTGAGCTTCATCGCCTTCGTGCTCGGCGGCCTGCTGGTGCTGAGCGAGGCGCCACCGGCGGACAGCCTGCGCAACGCCTATCTGGCCGGCAAGGCGCTGGTGGAGAGCGTCGGTGCGGACGAGGACGTCTATCAAACCGATCTGTGGCGCCCGACGCGCCGCCCGGAACGCGGGGTCACCCGCCACGACCCCGGGCGGGCCTTCCCCGGCTACACGCTCTACACCTCGGGTCACGCGCAAGCGGCGCTGCTGGTCGACATGGACGGCCGGGTGCGCCACCAATGGCACCTGCCGTTCGCCCGCGTCTGGGACGAGAGCGCCCGGATGCGCGATCCGCGCCCGGCGCCGTTCCTCTACCTGGACCGCGCCCGGGTGCTGCCGGACGGCAGCCTGATCGCCATCTACGCCGGTGCCGGCTCCACGCCCTGGGGTTACGGCATGGTGAAGATGGACGCCGACTCGCGGCCGATCTGGAAATATCTCGAACAGGCCCACCACGATTTCGACATCGCGCCCAACGGCGACATCTACCTGCTCACCCACGAAATCCGCCGCGACCGGGTCCCGAAGCGGCCCCAGTTGCGCGCGCCGCGCATCGACGACTTCCTGGTCGTGCTCGATGCCGACGGCCACCCGAAGCGGAAAATCCCGCTGCTGAAGACCCTGGCGAAATCCCGTTACGCGCGATTGCTGGACACCATTCCCGGCTTCGCCTTCGAGGGCAAGGGCGACTTCCTGCACCCCAACACGGTCGAGGTGCTGCGCGGACCGGGATCGGCGCGGTTTGCCTACGGCAAGGCCGGCGACGTACTGCTCTCATTTCGCGACCTGGGTCTGATCGCCGTGCTCGATCCACACACCGAGGAATACAGCTGGATGCTGCGCGGCTCCTGGATCGGCCAGCACGACCCGACCCTGCTCGCTGACGGCCGCCTGCTGTTGTTCGACAACTTCGGCCACTTCGGGCCGGGCGGTCGATCGCGGGTCATCGAGATCGACCCCGGCACCGGCGGCGTGGTCTGGCAGTACGCCGGCCGCGGGGAATCCCCGCTGGACAGCAAGATTCGCGGCGGGCAACAGCGCCTGCCCAACGGCAATACCCTGATCACCGAGTCCGACGGCGGCCGGCTGCTCGAGGTCACCCGCAGCGGCGAGGTGGTCTGGGAATACCTGAACCCGGCGCGCGGCGGCCGCGACGGCGAATACACCGCGGTGGTGTCCGGCGGCCTGCGCATCGCCGCGGACCACTTCACCGCGCCGTTTCGCGCCCGCCTCGAGCCCGCGCCGGACCCCATCGCCAACCGCTGAGGAACCCGCCATGCGACGCATCATCCTGGCCGGCCTGCCGCTGGCCTTCGCCACCCCGGCTTTCGCCTACATCGGCCCCGGCGCCGGAATCGGTCTGTTGGGCGCCCTCTGGGGCCTGCTCGCCGTGCTGGTCGCGGCGCTCGGGTTCGTGCTGCTGTGGCCGCTGCGCCGCCTGCGCAGGCGGCGCCGTCTGCAGCGGCAGGAGACCGGGAGCGACGCGCAGCCGGCCTGCGCCCCCGAGCGCGAGCGGACGGGGCGCCGGTGAGTCTGCTCGATCTGCCGGCACCGCTGCTCGGTGCGGTGGACGCCGGGCTCGGCACCTTCCTGCCGGCGGCGCCGCGGGTGCTGCTGTGGGGACTGCTCGGCGGCGCCGCCGGTATGGGGCTCTATGCGCTGCTCTCCCCGCAACGACGGATCGAGGTCGCGCGCCGCACGTCCGCCCGGGCGCGCGCCGCACTGGCGGATTGCGACGCCGAACTGGCGGATGCCCTGCCGCTGATCCGCGCCGCGCTTGCCGCCGCCTGGCGCCAACTGCGCCTTACCCTGGCACCGGCGCTGCTCGCCGCCCTGCCGCTGCTGCTGCTGTTGCCCTGGGTCAGCAACCAGTACGGGCACCGCTTCCCGCCACCACAGGTGGTCCCCGAGATCCGCACCACACCGGCCCACCCGGCAAGCTGGCAGCGGCCGGCGCCGGGCCCGCCGCGGATCCGGGTCGGCGAGCGCCCGCCCTACCTCGCCGAGGTCACCCTGGCCGCGCCGGTGCCGGTGGTCGAGCCGCGGCGCTGGTGGAATGCGCTGATCGGCAACCCGGCCGGCTATCTGCCGGACGCCGGTCCGGTGGCGCGCATCGAGATCGACCTGCCGCGCCGCCACCTCTGGCGGCGGGGACCCGACTGGCTGCGCGGCTGGGAGGCGACCTTTTTCACCGCCGCGGTGATCGCCTCCCTGGCGATCAAGCTCGGGTTTCGGATCCGGTGAGCGGGGCGGCCGAGGCGGGGCGGCGGCCGGCGGCCGGGGCCTTCGCCGTATCCGCCTGGATGCACCTGTTGAGCGGTCTGGTGGAGCGGTATCCGCGCTTCTGGATCCGGCTCGGCCGGCTGGAAACCGCGCTGCTCCGGGAGCGCCTGGAGGCCATCGAGATCCGCGCGCCGATCTACGTCGCCGGGCTGGCGCGCTCGGGCAGCACCATGCTGCTCGAGGTGCTGGCCCGGCACCCCGACTGCGCCAGCCACCGCTACGAGGATTTCCCGCTGATCCACGTCCCCTGGCTGTGGCAGCAGTTCCTCCGCCGCGCGCCGCGGCGGCCCGCGGCGGCCCGCGAGCGCGCGCACGCCGACGGCATCCTGATCACCCCGCAGAGTCCGGAAGCCTTCGAGGAAGTGATCTGGATGGCCTTCTTTCCCTGGCTGCACGACCCCGGCCAAAACGCCTGGCTGGGCGCCGATTTCAGCGCCGCCGAGTTCGAGCAGTACTACCGGATGCACCTGCGCAAGCTGTTGCTCGGCCGCGGCGCCACGCGCTACCTCGCCAAGGCGAACTACCAGGTCACGCGCCTCGAATACCTGCTGCGGCTGTTTCCCGACGCGCGCTTTGTGGTGCCGGTGCGCGACCCCGAGTGGCACATCGCCTCGCTGGTCCGGCAGCACCGCCGGTTCTGCGCGATCGGACGCGCCGCACCGCGGGCGCTCGCCCACCTGCGCCGCGCCGGCCACTTCGAATTCGGCCTCGACCGGCGCGCCATCAACCCCGGCGATGCCGCCACCACCAGGGACATCATGGCACTGTGGGCAGGCGGCGAGGAAATCGCCGGTTGGGCGCGTTACTGGGCGCTGGTCCACGGCGCCGTGGCGAGCGCCCTGGCGGACAATCCGGCGCTGCGCGCCGCGACCCTGGTGGTGCGCCACGAAGACCTCTGCCGGGTGCCGGAGGAAACCCTGCGGCGGCTGTTCCACCACTGCCGGCTGCCGGGAGCCGAGGCGCTGATCGCCACCTGCGCCCCGCAGCTCGGGTTCCCCACCTACTACCGGCCACAGTTTGGCGCCGGCGAACGCGCCCTCATCGCCGCCGCCACCGGGCCCGCCCGGCGCAGGCTCGAAGCGTTCATCCCGACCTGAGCGAATCGCCGGAACTGTGCGGATCGCCATGGCCCGCAACGCCCGCCGCCGGAACCGGGCCCGGCCCCGCCGCCCGATCGATCCGGAGCGCAGCCGCGGCCGGCATGGTATATACGATCGGGAAGCCGAACCATCACAACGCGAACAGGGCTCCATCGTGGCCAATGCTATTACCCTGAGCCGCCTGCTGCTGCTGTGGCTGGTGGTGTCGCTGGCGGTTGCCGCACCACCGGTCTGGCAACTGCTGAACGTCCCCCTGCTGATCCTGGTATTCGCCTCCGACGGCCTGGACGGCTACGTGGCCCGCACCTTCCGCCAGACCAGTCTGTTCGGCGCCCTGTTCGATATCGCCGCCGACCGCATCGTGGAACTGAGCCTGTGGATGCTGCTCGCCTACCTGGAACTGATCCCGCTGTGGGTTCCGCTGGTGTTTCTGACCCGCGGCATCCTGGTGGATGCGATCCGCGCCAGCGAAGTCGAAAACCGGCGCGTGGAACCCTTCGCGCTGCTGCGCACCGCGGTCGGCCGCTGGCTGGTGGCGGGCAGATTCATGCGCGGGTTCTACGCGACCCTCAAGGCGGTGGCGTTCTGCTGGTGGTTGCTGCTCCTGCCGCTGCCGGAGCTGGTCCCGGCGCTGTGGGCGGATTGCGGCGGACCGCTGTCGGCAATCGGCCGGGGGCTGGTGTACCTGTCGGTGCTCGTCTGCCTGGCCCGCGGGCTGCCGGTGATCGCGGAGTTCGTGCAGCGACGGGAGACGCGGGGTGCCTGAGCCGTCGCGGCGCGCCGCCATCTTCGATCTCGATGGCACCCTGATCGGGCCGCCCTCCAGCGAACGGCGCTTCATCGGCGAACTCTGGGCACGGGGCGCGATCGATTGGCGGCGGGCGAGCCTGTGCGCGCTGTTTCTGCTGATCTGGTGGCCGCGGTTCGGCGCCGACGTGGCGCGCCGCAACAAGGCCTACCTGAGCGGTCTACCGGTGACCGAGGTGGAGGCGCTGGGCGCCGAGTTCGCCCGCCGGCTGGTGGCGGAAGTGCGGCCGGCACTCCGGGCCCGTCTCGACGCCCATCGACGGGCCGGCGATTTCACCCTGCTGCTCTCCGGCAGCCCCTGGTTCATCGCCGATCCGCTCGGCGCGAGCCTGGGCTTCGACGCGGTGATCGCCACCCGCCCGGCGCTTCGGGGGAACCGGTTCAGTTGGCTGCCGGCCGATCGCCACCCGCTCCGTGAAGCGAAAGCCGAACTGGCCGAATCCGCCTGCGCCCGGCGCGGGCTCAGTCTGGCCGCCGCCACCGCCTACGGCGACTCCGCACTCGACCTGCCGCTGCTCGCCCGGGTAGCCGATCCGGTGGTGGTCCAGCCGGACCCAGGTCTGCGCCGGGCCGCAGGCGCCAGGGGTTGGCCGATAATCGAGTGTTGAGGGAGCTCCCGCAATCCGCGCCGCCGGCGGGGTCCCCGGTAGCGAAACTTCCACCCCGTGGCGGCGGCCCTGCCCGGGATCCGCAATCCCGCCCGGCGGCCGCGCCCCCCATCGCCCCGTGGCGCAGATATCGGCCGCTGCGGGCGTCCCGACCCCGGAATGTTGCCAAAAAGTGTCGATATAACCTATTAAAAACAACAGGTTGTAGAATCGCCACCAAATGATGTTGCCCATCGGCAACATCGAGCGGGCGGCTTTGCGGCGTTGCCGGGCCTGCGGCCGAAAAACTGTTTCCGATAGGCAACACAAAGCCCTCGGATGCCGCCGCCGACCATCCGAGGGGCCATTTAAATAACCTTTATTTTCAATCAATTGAATTACCAACCCGCAGTGCTGCGGCGAGCTGGCACCCCGCTTGCGATGCGGCTGCCGTAGACGCTGCGGCACCCTGGGGCTTGCGCAGCCGTCACGGGTCCTCCCCTTCGCGCCGCCGGGCTCCCGGCCCGGCCACCGAAGGGAGTCCAGGTCACCGCCCCCAAGCGCCGCGGAAGTCACCGGCTTCCGGCGCAACCGCCCGACAGGAGAACCATCATGCACATGCCATTGAAGAAAACGAGACGAATCGGGAAGTACAAGCGCCCGCTGGCGGTAGGAGTTACCGCGCTGGCCCTGACAACGGGGTTGCTGCTCGGCAGCGGCCTGGTGCAGGCCGATGACCTCGCCGCCGACATCGACGTCTCGTCCGGCGCCGATGCGGCAAGTAGCGTCGATGCGGTTACCGGCATCGATGCCGCTGTCGGCGATGTGGCGGCGAGCGCCGGTGCCGCCGCCGAGGCCGCCGCCGGTGCGGCGGGCGCCGCCGACGCAGCGGCCGGTGGCGCGGAAGCGGCTGGAGCGGCCGAGGCGGCCGGCGCCGCTGAAGCAGTGGTGGGTGGCGTGGATGCCGTAGATATCCCCTCCGGTGCCGGCGAGGTAGCCGAGGTCAGCGCCTCGGCAGAGGCCGCCAGCAGCGCCGGCGCCAACGTCGACACCGCGGGCGAAACGGCTACCGCCGCGGCTGAATCCTCTGCCAGCGCCTCGACCCAGGCCGGGAGCGCAGCGGCCAGCGCGGAAAGCAGCGCGGGGGCGACCCTGACCTCCCTGGACGACAGCACCTCAGCTTTCGCCTCGGCCGACGCCAGTGCTTCCAGCTCCATCGGCGACGGCTCGGCCAGTGCCGAAAGCGGCGCTGCGGCCAGCGCCGGCACGACCCTGGGTGACGCCGCCTCCACCGCCGAGGCTTCGGCAACTTCCGAGGCCACCGCCTCGAGCGCCATCGGCGATGGCACGGCCAGTGCCGAAAGCGGCGCTGCGGCCAGTGCCGGCGCGACCCTGGGTGATGCCGCCTCCACCGCCGAGGCTTCGGCAACTTCCGAGGCCACCGCCTCGAGCGCCATCGGCGACGGCTCGGCCAGTACCGAGAGCGATGCTTTCGGCAGTGCTGAGGTGTCCTCCGGCGACGACGCGAACACCGCTGCCACCGATGCCGGCGGAGTCACCGACACCACCGACACCGAGGGTACTGCCGGCGGAGTCACCGACACCACCGACACCGAGGGTACTGCCGACGGAGTCACCGACACGGGGGATACCGCCGAGGGTACGGCTGGTGTCACCGGGTCGGCCGATGGCGACGCCGGCGCCGCCGTCGATCCAGCCGATGCCGACGGCCCGACCCATGACCTATCGGTAAGCGCCACCGGCAGCAGTACCGCCCAGGGGTTCAGCGATGACGGCGGTGCCGTATCGGCCAGTGCCGGCAGCGAGGCTACTGCCAGCATCCAGAGGGACGCCGACGGCGTGCTCAGTGGCACGGCAACCAGCGGTGCGCAAGCCGAGGTCGCCGCCGATTCGGGAAGCGCGACCACGTCGACCACGGCCACCGGCCTGGCCGGTGCGGAAAGCAGCGGCCTTGGCGCCGAGGTTGCCGCGACCACCTACAGCGAAGCCACAGCGGAAATCGGCGATACAGGTACCGCAGAGGCCTCAGCCCAGGCCGGTGCCAGCACCGCTTCGGCCGCCAATGAGCACGGGGGGCTGGCCGTCGCCGAATCGCTCGCCATGGCCCAGGCCGGCGCCGGCGACGCCAACGGTGTCAGCCAGGCCGCTGCCGCCGCCTCCTCGGCGGCCGCCGCAGCCTTCGGGGTCGCCAGCGACGGCTCGGTGAACGCGGCGGTATCCACTGCGGTGGAGGCAGCGGCCAACTCCGCGGTCATCGCTACCGATGCGGTGCGCAACATCGCTCAGGCCAGCTCGCTGGCCGAGGCGGAAGCGAGCGTCGGCACGGCGGGCCAGGCGGCGGCGGAAGCCCGGGCGGCGGCCCAGGCTGCGGCGGAGGCTGCGGCCCTCGAGGGCACGCCGCAGGCTGAAACTGCCGCCCAGGCAGCCGCCGAGGCCGCCAGTCGGGCTCAGGCCACCAGCGAGTCGGCCGCCGCCTTCGTCCGCGCACATTCCACCGCCTGGAGCAAAACCATCGACACCCCCCACATGACCAAGACCATGGCCGGCAGCCACAGCCTGGCCAACGCCGGAGGCGGGAACCACGCGCTGGCACACTCCATCGCCCAGGCCAAGGCCATGCACACGCCCGGCAATACCTCGGCGAGCGCCATGAGCCGGTCCCTGGCCAAGGCGCGCGGCGAGGCCGAGGCCGAGGCCAGCGCATCGGCGGAGTCCGGCCTGAACGCGGAGGGTACTGCGGAAACCCAGGCCACGGCCGCGGCGGAAACCTCCGCCGGGGCGACCGGTTCGGAGGCCGACGCCGGGGTTCCGGCCCGGGCCGAAGCGGAATCCGGTGCCTGGGCGCGGATTGAATACGAGCCCGACGCAAGCACCACCCAAGCGACCCAATGAACCCTGGGGGTGAAACCCACAGCGACGAACCGGAACCGGGTGAGCGCACGGCAGCACTCACCCGGTTCCCGAATGTCGGTCGGCGGCGCCGATGACCGCGCTCCGCCCGGGTCCCGAGTCAAGCCCCAGATCGATGCCATGAACCGCGAGGACGAGGCAATGAACCTGATCGAGCGAGTATCACCCCTATCCGCCATCGCGCTGTCGGCAGCGGCGCTCATCATCCTGGCCATTGGCGCCGCGCTGCGGCCGGTCACCGCCAGTGAGGCGCCGGCGGGCGGCGTGGTCAGTGCAACGGAACGCACCCAGCCGGGTTTCCGGACCGAGGCCCGGGCAAGCGCCAGGGCTTCGGCTGCGGCGACAGCGCAAGCCACTGGGGAACGGGAATGCAGCGCCCGGTCCTCCGCGCTGGCGGAAGCGAAGTCGGGAAGGGATCACGACTACCAGGAGGACCACGACAGCGCGGACCAGTCGAGCGGCAATTGTCGCACCGAGTCGTCCTCCCGCGCCAAGGCCGGGTCGATTCCAAGTGGCGAATGACGCACAAGGCTACGCCCTTTCGCGGCCCGGATTTGCGCCGCGCCAGGCACGGGGAGAGCAGGTACCAGGTACGGGGAGAACAAGTCGATGGCAAGTCCAGTGAAGGCCCAGAGCGCGTGGTTGACCCTGATCCTGATCGGGGCCCTGTCCGGCTGCGCGTGGCTGGGGGACGGACTCCCCCGGGAACCCGGCCTGTACGCGGTGGAGAACGGCCGGCTGCAACGCCTCGACGGCGATCGGGACTGGGAGCGGAAGACCTGGACATCCCGCTCCAATTTCACCTCGGACATTTCCTTTCTGATTCGCGATCCGCGGCTGGATGCACCGGCCGCGGACCTGGATCGCATCGTTCGACTGCACCGGGTCGGGTGGGTCCGCAGCGAAATCACCCGCCAGGGCGACATCCTTCCGGCGACGGGCAACCAATGGGTCGATGCCGACCTTGACGAGCTGCGCGTGCCGGTGCGACTGCAAAGGGATGCGAAGAACGGGGAGGTGGTGCGGGCGATTCCCGAGCAGCCGCTGACACCGGGGCTCTATACCCTGCGGACGCAGTTCCAGGCAGCGGGCACCGCCACCAGATTCGGCGTCGGATGGCCGGCGGTGGATCAGCGCAGCTATGCCGCCGGGCACTGCGTCGACCGCTACCCCGACGGCCCGGTCCGCTACCGGACCTGTGCCGAGCAACAGTCGGCCATCGCCAGCGCCTTGCTGAAGGTGCATCTCGTCAAACCCGAGCTACGCGATCTTCCCGGCCAGGGCCGACAGTTGATCGTCAAGGGTGTGGTGATCAACACCTCGGACCGCCGCCACCGGATTCCCCCGTTGACCGCCCAATTGGTGACCGACCGCGGAATCGTCGTCGAACGCTGGGAATTCCGTGCCGACGCCCCCGAGTTGCCGCCCGGGGCCTCGGCGTCCTTCGAGAGCCGGCTGGCCAATCCGCCGGCCGGCGCGACCGACGTGCACGTGACCCTTTCGCCATTCGATTCACGTCTGGACACCACCGCAGCTACCCCCTGGTAGTCCACACAAACCACCAAGGAGCAACCACCGATGAAAGCCACCATCCTTTCCCGCACTTCGGCGTCGGCCGCAATCGCGCTCGCCGCGGGCCTGTTTCCGCACCCGGCGGCGGGTTCCCCCTGGACCAGGCCCGACGGCAGCCTGCTGATACTCCTGCCCACGAGCTATACCTACGTGGACGAGTCGTTCGACGGCCAGGGTGACCGCGAGGATCGGCCGGACGAATTCACCATGACGGAATTCAGTCCGCTGATCGAATACGGAGTCACCGACTCGTTCACCCTGGGGATGCAGCCCAAGTATCGAAAAGTGTGGATAGAGGACGCCGACGGCTCCACCGACAGCAATTCCGGTCTGGCGGAATCCGATTTCTTCGTCCGCCAGCGCCTGTGGAGCCGGGACGAAGCCTCGCTGGCGGTCCAGTTGGGGGTCAAGGTGCCCATCAGCCCGGACGAGAATGCCAATGTCGCCCTGGGGCGCGACCAGTACGACGGGGAAATCGCACTGGCCTACGGCAATCGCCACAGCCTGGGCGGCGGCCGCATCTTCTACAGCGGCGAGGCCGGCTACAACAAACGCTGGGAGGTGCCGGCAGACGAGGCGTTCTTCAACGCCTTCATCGGCTGGGCTCCGGGCGACTCGTCCTGGTCCTTCATTCTGCGCTCCGCGAATACCCTGAGCGTAGGGAACGACGACGACGGCTCGGAAGTACTGACCGCGTTTCCGGATTACAACCGGCATGACGCGCAATTCATGACCAGCTACCGATTCTCCAATTCGGTATCCCTGGTGGGCGGTGTGTCGACCACCTTCGCCGGAGAGAATGTGGGGGTCGGCCAGACCGGGTTCATCGCCCTGTCCGTGCCCTACTGGTTCTGACGATCCCCGCGCGCGGCGATCGAGGCGCCGGCCCGCATCACCGGGCCGGCGCCCCGCCCGGCGCGTCGGTTCAATTCCCCTCCGCGCCCCTGCTGCGGAAATCGGCGGGGTTGATGGCATGGCGCCTGACCAGCTTGTGGAGATCGGAGCGGTTGCGATCGGCCAGTTCGGCTGCCTGGGTCATGTTGCCGTTGGTGACGGAGAGCAGATGGATCAAATACTGGCGCTCGAAGTTCCTGCGGGCATCGCTCAGTGAGCGAATCCTCGGCAGGGTATCGACCGGCAGCGCCTGTTGCACCAGATCCTCCGGTATCACTGGACCCCGGCTGAGGGCGAACAGCCGCTCGATCACGTTCTGCAACTGGCGAACGTTGCCCGGCCAGTCGTAACCCAACAGCACCCCCAGCGCCTGGGCGGACAGCCTCTTTTCCGGCTTGTTGGTTCGCCTGGCGATTTCCGACAGAAAGAAATCGGCGAGCAGCGGAATATCCTCGCGCCGCTCCCGCAGCGGCGGAATATGCAGCCCGACGACGTTGATGCGGTAAAACAGGTCCTCGCGGAACCGCCGCTCGACAATGGAGCTTTCGAGATCGACATGGGTCGCCGAGATCACCCGAATATCGATATCGATATGCTCGCTGGCACCCAGCGGGCGCACCTTGCCTTCCTGCAACACCCGCAGCAGCTTGGCCTGAAGCTGGATGGGCATGTCGCCGATCTCATCGAGCAGCACAGTGCCTCCATGGGCGGCTGCGAACAATCCCTGGCGATTGCGATCGGCACCGGTAAAGGCGCCCCTGACATGTCCGAACAGCTCGGATTCCAGCAGTTCATTGGGTATCGCACTGCAGTTGATCGCCACGAACGGATTCCCCGCGCGCGAACTGTGCGCATGAATGAACTCGGCCAGCAATTCCTTGCCGGTGCCGCTCTCCCCGGTGAGCAGGAGATTCGCGTCGCTTTCCGCGTAAAGCCGTGCCTGTTCGAGCAATTCCAGCATGCGCGCGGATCGGGTAATCAGGCGGCCGTCGACCGGCGAGGCGGCGACCTGGCTACCGGGATTCAGACTGACCGCCTTCTTCAGAACGGACTGCAGCTCGCCCGGATCCACGGGCTTGGTCAGAAAGGAGAAGACCCCCTTGACGGTGGCGTCCACCGCCTCGCGAATGGTGCCATGGGCGGTGATCATGATGACCGGAACGCTGGGCCACCGGTCGCGAACCCTGGCGAACAGCTCGATCCCGTCCATGGGCTCCATGCGCAAGTCCGTGATCAGCACCTGAACCGCATTGTTCTCCAACAGCTCCAGTGCTTCTTCCCCGGAGGCCGCAGACAGCGTCTTGTAACCGAAGGACTCGAGCCGGATCTCCAACAACTGGAGCAGCCCCGGATCATCGTCCACCAGGAGTACGGTGGCATTGTTCATGGCACAACCTGCCTTTGGTTCATGTCGCCGATGTCCGTTTCGATCTCTCGTATTCCATCGACGGTTTTTTCCAGCTCGCTTTTCAGGTGTTGATTGCGGGTTTCCAGGATGCGATTGCTTTCATCGAATGCCCGGATCAGGTCGATCAACCGGCGCTCCGCCGCGGACAGATCCGCGATCCGCGAAGCCTCACCGAGCGACTGGCGCAGCAAACCGGGCGTCAGCGCGGGCTGACAACTGGCCAATATCATCTTTGCCATCCTGGCATGGCGGGTCGCCGCATCGCCGTTGCCATCGAGCCGCTTGAACTCCGATTTCTGTGCATCCGGCGAAAGGCGGCACAATCGTTCGCGTTCGGCGAGCCAGTGTTCGACTCCCGGCGGTGCGGTTGTCGTGCAGTCCTCGCGGGCGGGGCGGGTCTGCACCTGTGCGTGGTTTGCGTTCGATCGGGTATCCGGCAGCGGAGATCCCTGCTGACACCCCTGGATCGCCAGGCAAAGGACCATCGCGATTGATCCCCGGCAGGCACCATGCTTTCTCATCTCGTCACCACGGGAAAGTGCATCGTGAATTTCGTTCCGGCTCCGGGTACCGAAAAGGTCTCGATTCTTCCATTGAGCAGATGAACGCATTCCTGAACGATCGACAGACCCATCCCGGTTTTCGGCCCCTTTCCCCGCCGGTCGCCGGACCCGGAAAAGAACGGCTTGTAGATGTTGGCCAGGTCCTTCGGATCAATGCCGGGCCCGTTGTCGGAAACCACCAGTTTCCATTCATGATTTCCGGCACTCCACTGCACCTCTATGCGTCCACCGTGCGGCACGAATTGAAACGCATTGCCCAACAGATTCCTCAGGATCATCTCCAGCAGAACGGGGTCGGAACGGACGCTCGCCGGATGCCCCTGAAATATCCAACTGACTTCCTTGTGCGGCCGGGACACTTCGAGTCGGTCACGGGTGGCCCCGCACAGCGCACGCATATCCACTGCTTCCCACTGGGCAATCATCCCGTGGGAAACGGCATTGTAGTTGAGCAACTGCTCGATCAGGTGCTCGAGATTTCGCGCATTGGTCGTCAGCACCGCGAGGATCGCCCGCTGTCTCGGGGTCAGGGGTCCGGGGATCTCGTCAGCCAACAGGCTGCCGGCCTCGATGATCGCGGCAATGGGCGTCTTCAGTTCGTGGGTGACGTGCCGAATGAAGGTCTTCGTTTGCCGATCGCTGGCAATGACCTGCTTGCGCATCCATTCGAGATTCCTTCCCAGTTGGGCCAGATCCGAAGGGCCATGGATTTCGATGGGACTTTCCCAATCCTGCTCGGCCAGCAATCGGATCGCCTGGCTCAACCGCCACAGCGGACGGGCCACCCGGTAGGTCCCGATCATCATCAATGCCAGGGTCCCCGGAAGCGCAAGCACGGTGAGCAGGAAAAGCTGGTCCACGATCCGGTTGAATTCCCGTTCGCCCTCCATGAGCAGGCGATGCCGGTAGTTCTCCGCCCGGGTCGTCAGTTCTTCATGCAACGCAACGAGCAACTGCAACGCGGCCGACAGAGTCGTCTGATCGAGGTCGGGATCTCCCTGCAGTCTGCCACCGATCTCGCGCGCGGTTTCGAGCAGGGCATCCATGGTCTGGCGGCTGTCCGGATCCGCCAGCAGCGGGCGGAGTGCATCGACGCCGGTTTTCGTCGACTCGATTTTCTGCAGATAGAGATTCAGGAGGCCGGGCTCCTGCAACAGGGCGTATTGCCTGGAGAGGCGCACCATTTCCTTGACGTCATCCGCCATGGCTGCGCTACTGGCTTTGACCAGTTCCACGCGCTCCAGCAACCCGTGCTGGCGGGCGTTTTGACGTTGCATCGACAGGGTTGCATAGCCGACTGCCACAAACAGCGGGAGCACCGCCAGTACCGTGGCTGCAACCCACTGCTGCAGCAGCGAAAACCGGCCCCCGAACACCTTGGGTGCGGGCTTGGCTTGCGGGCCGCGGGAAAGTTCTTTCATGGCGCTCGCTGCCGGCCCGGGGAGAGAATTCTAACTATTTGAAAAGTATCGATAAATTACTCCTTTCGGACGACTGTTGCAAATCGTTGCCGGCGCTGGCCCGGGCGTTGTCGGGGGCCGGTTCGACCCCATCGCGACATCGATCGACAGCCGCCGACCGCCCTGGTTCCGCTGCGCGCCCCGACGACCGCGCCCGGGCCCCGCTCGGGGCAGGTCGGGATGCGGTCATCCGGTGAGGGGATGTGCCCCGATTCCGCCCGGGCTTGCGCTGGCGCAGGGTTCGCAGCTTCCGGCAACCCCGGATTGGCTCTACCATCTCCGGCCCCGACCAACGACCGCCCGAGCAACCGCCGTGAACGATGACGCCACTCCCCGGGAAGAACCTCGACTCGCGCCGGCCTATGGCGACGGCGACACCTCCTTCCGCACCGCCGGCGGCGTCGCCGGGCTGCGCCGCCTGGTCGACGACTTCTATCGGATCATGGACACCCTGCCCGAGGCGGCGACCATCCGCGCCATGCACCCGGCCGACCTCACCGCGGCCGCCGACAAGCTGCACCGGTTCCTGTGCGGCTGGCTGGGCGGCCCCAAGCTGTACCGCGAGAAGTACGGCCCCATCCATATTCCCTCCGCCCACGCCCATCTGGCCATCGGCGCGGCGGAGCGCGACGCCTGGCTGCACTGCATGGCGCAGGCACTGGCGCTGCAGGACTACCCCCAGGACTTTCGCGACTACCTGCTGCGCGAACTGTTCCGCCCGGCCGAGGGCTGCCGGCTGGCGGCGCAGCGCGCCCGCGGCGCCGGCGAGGCCGGCTGAAAACCCGCCCGCGGGTGCGCTGGATCAACTCGACTTGCGGCCGCAGCCGTATATTCACCCCTAGTGCCCCCGGCCGGATGTCCCGGCCGGCGGCTGCGGCGAAAACGGCCGCTCCGCTATGAGTCCAGCGAGGTAGATCCATGTCCAAACAGTACGATGCCATCATCATCGGCGCCGGCATTTCCGGCATGTACCAGCTCTATCGGCTGCGCGAGTTGGGGATGTCGGTGAGGGTCTACGAGACCGGCGACGGCGTGGGCGGCACTTGGTACTGGAACAAGTATCCCGGCTGCCGCTTCGATTCGGAAAGCTACACCTATGGCTATTCCTGGTCCGACGAAGTGCTGCAGGAATGGAACTGGACCGAGCGCTTCGCGCCGCAGCCGGAAACCGAGCGCTACCTGAACTTCGTCGCCGACAAGTTCGATCTGCGCAGGGACATCCAATTCAACAGCCGCGTGACCAGGGCCACCTATCAGGAAGCCGACAATCAGTGGGAGGTCGAGCTGGAGGACGGCAGTACCGCCCGCGCCCAATTTCTCATCTCCGCGACCGGCCCCCTCAACGCCTACACCCTGCCGCGCATTCCCGGCATCGACAGCTTCAAGGGCGACTGGGCGCACACGGCCCGTTATCCCAAGGGCGGTTTCGGCGGTCGGGGCAACGACTTCAGCGGCAAACGGGTGGGCGTGATCGGCACCGGCGCCACCGGCGTCCAGGTGATCCAGGAAGTCGCCAAGACCGCCGATACCCTGTGCGTGTTCCAGCTCGCGCCGGAGTGGTGTGCACCGCTGAAGAACGGTCCCCTCAGTGCGGCCGAGATGGCCGAGATCAAGGCCAACTACCGGAAGATCTTCGCGGAGTGCAGCGAGACCTTCGGCGCCTTCCACCACCAGTTCGACCCGCGCTCGGCACTCGAGGTCTCCCCGGAGGAGCGCGAGGCGTTCTGGGAAAAAAAGTACAACGAGCCCGGCTTCGGCATCTGGCTGGGCAACTTCCGCGACATCATGACCGATCGCGCCGCCAACGACCTGATCACCGAATTCATCGCCAGGAAGATCCGCCAGCGGGTCAAGGACCCCAGGACCGCCGAGGCGCTGATTCCCAAGAATCACGGCTTCGGTACCCGCCGGGTGCCGCTGGAAACCAACTACTACGAGGTCTACAACCAGGACAACGTCAAGCTGGTCAACCTCCAGGAGACGCCGATCGAGGCGATCGTGCCACAAGGCGTGCAATGCAGCGACCGGTTGTACGAACTCGACATCATCATCTACGCCACCGGCTTCGACGCCGTCACCGGCTCCCTCAAGCGCATCGACATCACCGGCAGAGACGGCTGCAAACTGGTCGACAAGTGGGCCGATGGACCCCGCACCCTGCTGGGCATGCAGACCGCCGGCTTTCCCAACCTGTTCACCCTGGTGGGCCCGCACAACGGCGCGACCTTCTGCAACATCCCGCGCTGCATCGAGCAGAACGTCGAGTGGCTGACGAACCTGCTCCGCCACATGCAACAGCAGGGACTGCACCGCATCGAACCGACCCGGGCCGCGGAAGATGCCTGGACTCAACTGGTGGACGAGACCGCCGCCCGCACCCTGTTTCCCACGGCGGACTCCTGGTTCATGGGTGTCAACCTCAACGACCCCACCAAGAAGCGCACCTTCATGCTCTACGCCGGCGGCCAGCAGGATTACAAGGCCCGGGCCGACGCCATCGCCGCCCAGGGCTATGAGGGATTTGCCCTGAGCTGAGAGCTTGTGAATTTTTCAAGCTCGAAGCCCGGCCAGGGATGGCCGGTCGCACCTCAAGCACGCAAGTGCTTGAGGTGCGGGAGCAAGTCCGGGCGTGTACCGGACTCGCGACGGAAGCAATGCACAGGACGTGCATTGCTTCACCAACGCTGAGCCGCAACTACCCCAGGATTGCCGGCCGGCGCGGCGCGCTGCGCGGGGGCCGGCGGCGAGCCCTGCAAAGGTCGGCCCCGGCCGGGCATTTCCCGGCTGCGGGCCGCGGCACCGACCGGGATCCGGACACCCCGGTTGCAGGTGCCGCGCGGCGTGGTTATGGTCGCCGCATTCGCATAATACCGGCACCGCATCCTGATCCCTGCCATGGTTCCCCGCGTCGCCGGAGCATCCGGCCCGATTCGCCGCCGCGCCTGGTTTGCGAGCCTGATCCGGTGGTGCCTGCTGGCCGCGCTGCTGCCGGTCGGCGCGCCACCGGCGGCGGAAACCGCGATCGGGCCGACACCGCTGGTGCGCAATGGCTATCGCCGGATGAGCAGTTCGGCGGAAATCAGCGCTGATCTCGCCGCCCTCGCCGCCGCCAGTCCCCTGGCCCGGGTCGAGCGCCTCGGGCTTTCGGTCCAGGGCCGCCCCCTGGAAGCCTTGGTCCTGCAGGCGCCGGCGGCAGTGGATCCGCTGCGGGTGCTGGTGGTCGGCTCCCAGCACGGGGCCAGCGAACCCGCCGGCGCCGAGGCGTTCCTCGCACTGGCCCGGGAACTGATCTGGGGCGACCTGCGCCCGCTGCTCGATAGCCAGCGCGTCATCCTGATTCCCAACGCCAATCCGGACGGGCGCGAGCTGGGGCGGCGCAGCAATGCCAACGGCGTCAACATCAACACCGATTTTGTCCGCGCCCGGGCACCGGAGACCCGCGCGCTGCTCCACGCGCTGGCGCGCTACGAGCCCGAGGCGGTGCTCGACAGCCACGAGTCCGCCGTACTCAAGCGCAAGTCGCTGGGGCGCGAAGGTTGGCTCACGGATTTCGAAATCCAGTACGAGATCGCCAACCATCCCGGCGTGCCGGCGCCGACCCGCGCGCTGAGCGCCGGCGCGCTGCTCCCCGCACTGCTGGCGGCGGCAACCGCCGCCGGCCATGCCGCCAACCGCTACATCGGCGAGATCACCAGTACCGCTCAGCCGATCACCAACGGCGGTTTCTCCCTGCGCAACTTCCGCAATACCGCCGGGGTGCAGAACCGCATCTCCTTTCTGGTGGAAACCCGCCTCGACTCCGGCGAGCGCGACTATCCCACCTGGCGCAACATCGCGGTGCGCGAGGCGCGGCAACTGCATTGTCTGCGGAGCTTCCTCGCCACCATCGAGCAGCGGCGCGCGGCGATCCGGGCGGCGACCGCGGCGCCCGTCGCGGGGCCCCTGCCGCTGCACGCCAGCTACCAAGCCGACCCCGGGCATCCCTGGGCCGAGATCGGCCTGCGCCGGCGCGACAGCGGCGAGCTGGTCCTACATCGCTTCGCCGATCACCGGCGGGTGGTGCTCGGCGAGGTCGTGGAACCGCCCGCCGCGTATCTGATCACCGCCGGCCAGGAGCTGCTGCGGCCCCTGTTGCGCGCCCAGGCCATCGCCCACACCGCGCTGGACAGGCCCCGCACCTTCGCCGCCCTGAGTCCGCGCCTCGCCCCCACTGCACCGGGAACCGCGCTGCGCCTGGCCGAATGGCGCCCGGCGACCCTCGAGGCGCCGGCCGGCGCGCTGCTCATCGAGCTGGACCAGCGGCGCGGCCGCCAGGCGGTGCTGCTGCTCGACCCCCGCTCTTCGAGCAGCCTCTTTCAGTATCCCGAGTTCGCCGCCCTGTTCGGCGCCGGTCGCCCGCCGCCGCTCCACGCCCTGCCGCGACCGCCCGCCGCCATGCCCTGATCCGCGGTCCACTGCCGGCCGCTGCGAGTTTGTGGAGAAATGCCCGTCCTGTGCATTTCTTCTGTCGCAAGTCCGGTACAGGCCCGGACTTGCTCGCGCGAATCAAGCCCTTGCGCGCTTGATTCGCGTCCAGCCACCCCCGGCCGGGCTGAGCTTGAAAAACTCACAGGCTCAGTCGACCGCGATGGGGATCTGGCGGGGCGCGCTGCGCTCGGCCTTGGGCAGCTCGACCCGCAACACCCCGTTGCGATAGACCGCCTTGGCCGCATCGGCCAGCACCGGGACCGGCAGCGGCACTACGCGGCGAAAGCTCCCGTAGGCGCATTGCAGCAACCGGTAGCGACCCTGGGTGCTCTCACTCTCGAAGCGCTTCTCCCCGGACACGACCAGGACGTCATCCTGGACCTCCAGGTTGAAGTCCGCCTTGTCCATGCCGGGGATTTCGAGGCGCACCACCAGGCGCTGGTCGTCCTCGAACAGGTCGCCGCCGAGCAGCGACCAGCTCTGCGACGGCCAGTAGAAGCCGTCGTCGACCTCGCTCCTGGCCGGCAACCCGCTCTTTTCCCCCGGGCGAAATCGGGTGAGTGCGCCGACCGTGCCCTCGCGCAGGCGATGCCAGCCGTCGGCCACCGAATCCCAGATGTGGCTGAACCCCTGCCTGACGTCATCGAACTTCATGATCCACCTCCCTTCCATTCGACGGGTCGCGAGACCCGGGCTCCGCGGTGCGGAGCCCGGCGTGTCAGCCCCGTACCTCGATTTTCCGCGGCTGTGCGTGCTCGGCCTTGGGAATCCTCAGCTTGAGCACGCCCTGCTGTAGCTCGGCGCTGACCTTATCGACATCGAGTTCCCGCGACAGGGTGAAGACGCGTCGATAGCGCGGCACCGTGATCTCGGCGTGCCTGGCCTCCAGTCCCTCCGGCAGCTCGATCTGGGCGACGCCTTCGATGGTCAGGGTGTCGGCATCGATCTGCAGGTCGAGTTTGTCGCGCGGGACGCCCGGCAGGTCGGCATACAGGGTGATCCCGGCCGGGTCCTCGATCACGTCCACCGGCGGCAGCAGCGCGGCCTCCCGGCCGCGCGGTGCGTCGCCGACGTTGCGGGTGGTGACACTGGTGTTTTCGTTCATGGCTGTTTCCTCCTGGTTGTACTGGCCGGCATTCACTGCACGGCGATCCGCCGCGGCAGTGCCTCCGCCCGGCGTTTTACCGAGACATGCAGCACGCCGTCGCGGTATTGAGCGGCGACGCTGTCCGGGTCGATGTCGTCGGGCAGGGTCACTGCCCGGCGAAACCGCCCGGCGAACCGCTCGCCGATGTGGACCACGCTCTTTTCGCCATCTTGCGGCAGCGAAGACCTCCGCTCTCCCGAAATGCTCAGGGTGCCGCGCTCCAGATCGACGTCGATGCTCGCCGGTTCAAGGCCGGGTGCATAGACATAGATCTCGATCGATTGCGGGGTACTGCCGACATTGACGGCCGGAAAGCCGCCGCGTGCGCCGCGAATGTTGAGACCGCCCTCGAACCCCTGCAGCAACTCGCGCTGCAGTCTTTCCAGCTCGGCGAACAGGTCACGGGACAAAAACGGAAAGCTCATGGATCTACCCTCCTTTTAGCATTCCACGGATGTTATACCCACGGCGCGCACCAGGCGCCGGACATTGATGAATATTGTGTAGCCGGGAAAAATTTCAAGAACTTGACTTCCCGCAGTCAGACCCCATTGGTTACAGTCCGACGGCCGGCGCAGGCCGGGCAGCACCATGGCCAATGCAGAGGTCCGCCAGCATGGAATTCAAGGACTACTATCGGATTCTGGGCGTATCCCGCGACGCCGGCGCCGAGGAGATCAAGAAGGCCTTTCGCAAGCTGGCGCGCAAGTACCATCCGGACGTGTCCAAGGAGGCAGATGCCGAAGCCCGGATGAAGGAAATCAACGAGGCCTATGCGGTGCTGTCGGATCCCGAAAAGCGGGCTGCCTATGATCAACTGGGCCGCGGCTACCGGCCGGGCCAGGAATTCCACCCGCCACCGGACTGGGATGCCGGTTTCGAGTTCACCGGCAGCGGATTTTCCAGCGAGGAAGCCGCCGGTTTCAGCGATTTCTTCGCCGAACTGTTCGGTCACCTGGGCGCCGGCCGCCGGCGTGGGTTCCGGTCCGGAAGCGGTTTTCGCAGCCGCGGCGAGGATCATCACGCCAAGATCCTGCTCGACCTGGAGGCGAGTTACCACGGCGCCACGCGCACCATCACCCTGCGCATGCCCCGCCAGGATCCGGACGGCCGGGTGGTGCTGGCCGAGCACAACCTGAACGTACGGATTCCCAAGGGCGTGCGCGAAGGCCAGGTCATCCGCCTCGCCGGGCAGGGCGCCCCGGGGATGGGCGGCGGCCCGCCCGGGGACCTCTACCTGGAGGTACACTTCGAACCCCACCCCCGCTATCGGGTCGAGGGGCGGGACGTCTATGCGACCTTGCCGGTGGCACCCTGGGAGGCCGCGCTCGGCGCCACCGTCAAAACCGATCTCCCCGACGGCGGCAGCGTGGAGGTGCGGGTGCCAGCCGGCTCCAGCGGCGGCCGCCGGCTGCGGCTGCGCGGCCGGGGCCTGCCGGGCCAGCCGCCCGGCGACCTCTACCTGGTGCTGGACATCCGGCTGCCGCCGGCCGACAGCCCCCGCGCCCGCGAACTGTACCAGGCCATGGCACGGGAGCTGGCTTTCGATCCACGGAAAACTGCCGGAGGCTGAACTCGGTGAACGACAAACTCGCGGCCCAGTTGCTGGAAGATGCGGTACTCTCGCTGGAGGAAATCGCCAACTCCTGCCGGGTGCAGGTCGACTGGGTGATCGCCCGGGTCCGGGACGAACTGCTGGGCCAACCGCCCGCCGCCGACCCCGCGCGCTGGATGTTCAGCGGCGCACAGCTGCGGCGGCTGCGCCGCATCCGGGCCCTGGAGCGCGACTTCGAGGCCGATCCGGCGCTGGCGGCCATGGTCGTCGACCTGCTGGAAGAAGTGGAACGGCTGCGCGCGCGGCTGCGCCGCGCCGGCCTCGACCCGGATTGAACCCCATGGCTTTCGACCCCGAGACCCGCCGCTCCTTGTTCCCGGCTGCACTGCTGGTGGCCTTGTTACTGCTTGGCGCCGGCTTTCTGGGCGATCCTTCTCCCGGCCGCAGCGCCCCGCCACAACCCCGGCCGGTGACCCCCCGCGAGGCCTTCTCGGCCGAGGAGGCGGCGACCATCCGCCTGTTCGAAACGGCGCGCAACTCGGTCACCTTCATCACCACCCGGCAGCGGGTGCGGGACTTCTGGACCCGCAATGTGTTCTCGGTGCCGCGCGGAACGGGTTCCGGATTCATCTGGGACGAGGCCGGCCACGTGGTGACCAACTACCATGTCATCAGCGGCGCCGCGGAGGCCTGGGTGCGACTCGCCGACGGCAGCGATCACCGCGCCGCGCTGGTCGGCGCCAGTCCGGCCCATGACCTCGCGGTGCTGCGCATCGACCTGGACCGCCGGCCGCCGGCCGCGCTGCCGATCGGCACCAGCGCCGATCTGCGGGTGGGCCAGAAGGTATTCGCCATCGGCAATCCCTTCGGGCTCGACTGGACCCTGACCACCGGCGTGGTGTCGGCCCTCGACCGCTCGCTGCCGGGCCAGGGCGACAGCCTGGTGCAGCACCTGATCCAGACCGACGCCGCGATCAACCCGGGCAATTCCGGCGGGCCGCTGCTCGATTCCGCCGGCCGCCTGATCGGCATCAACACCGCCATCTACAGTCCCAGCGGCGCCAACGCCGGCATCGGCTTCGCGGTCCCGGTCGACACGCTGAACCGGGTGGTGCCGCAATTGATCGCGTTCGGCAGCTATCAGCGCCCCACCCTGGGCATCGAGGTGGACGAGGATTGGAACCGCCGCCTGCAACTCGCCTTCGGGGAGCGCGGCGTGGTGGTACTGTCGGTGCAGCCGGGCAGCGCGGCCGATCGGGCCGGGCTCCGCGGGGTCACCGTGCGACCCGACGGCAGCATAGTTCCCGGCGACATCATCGTCGCGATCGCCGGCCAACCGGTCACTTCGGTGACGGAACTGGTGCGCCGCCTCGACGATCTGGAGATCGGCGAGCGCGTGACCCTGACCCTGATCCGCGACGGCGCGCGAGTCGAGCTCCCGGTGACCCTGCAAGCCGGCAGCAGCTGAGGAATCGGACATGGAGCAAAAGACGCGCTGGCACACGACCTACTGGCTGCTGGCGATGCTGGCGTTGCTGCTCATGCAAAGCTGGTGGCAGCAGAACCGGCAGCTGGAGCTCGTCCCCTACAGCGAATTCGAGCGGGCCCTGGAAGATGGCCGCATCGCCGAAGTGATCATCTCCAACTCCAGCCTCACCGGGCGGCTCGCGACCCCAGGCGCCGACGGCAAGACCGCGCTGGTCACCAACCGCGTCGAACCCGAGCTGGCGGCACGGCTCGCCAAGTACGGTGTGCCCTATTCCCGGGTGATCGAGAGCACCTTCCTGACCGACCTGTTGTCCTGGATCGTGCCGATGCTGATCATCCTGGCGATCTGGATGTTCGTGTTCCGCCGCCTCGCCGAGCGCCAGCAGGGCATGGGCGGCTTCATGAACGTCGGCAAGAGCCGCGCCAAGATCTATGTGGAAACCAATACCGGGGTGAGCTTCGACGACGTGGCCGGCGTCGACGAGGCCAAGCAGGAGCTCCAGGAGGTGGTGGGCTTTCTCCGGCACCCAGCGGACTATGGCCGGCTGGGCGCCCGCATCCCGAAGGGCGTGCTGCTGGTGGGCCCGCCCGGAACCGGCAAGACGCTGCTCGCCCGGGCAGTGGCCGGGGAAGCCGGCGTGCCCTTCTTTTCCATCTCCGGCTCCGAGTTCGTGGAGATGTTCGTCGGGGTCGGCGCCGCCCGGGTGCGCGACCTGTTCGAGCAGGCGCGGCGGCGCGCCCCGGCGATCATCTTCATCGACGAACTCGACGCCCTGGGGCGGGCACGTGGCGCTTTCGGAGGGATCGGCGGTCATGACGAACGCGAACAGACCCTCAATCAACTGCTGACCGAAATGGACGGGTTCGATCCCACCTCCGGCCTGGTCCTGCTGGCCGCCACCAACCGCCCGGAGATTCTCGACCCCGCCCTGCTGCGCGCCGGCCGCTTCGACCGCCAGGTGCTGGTCGATCGGCCCGACAAGCTGGGCCGCCTGCAGATCCTCCAGGTGCACGTGCGCCGGATCACCCGGGCGCCCGACCTGGACCTGGAACAGGTCGCCGCCATGACCACCGGCTTTTCGGGTGCCGACCTGGCCAATCTGGTCAACGAGGCGGCACTGGCCGCAACCCGGCGCGGCGGCCGAGATGTGACCCTGGACGATTTCACCGCCGCCATCGAACGTATCGTGGCCGGGCTGGAGAAAAAAAACCGGATGCTCAACCCGCGCGAGCGGGAAGTGGTGGCGCACCACGAAATGGGTCACGCCCTGGTCGCCCTGGCGATGCCGGGCTCGGACCCGGTGCACAAGGTATCGATCATCCCGCGCGGCATCGGCGCCCTGGGCTATACCATCCAGCGCCCCACCGAGGATCGCTACCTGATGAGCCGCGCCGAGCTGGAGAACAAGATCGCCGTACTGCTCGCCGGGCGCGCCGCCGAGCAGTTGATCTTCGGCGAGCTGTCCACCGGCGCCGCCGACGACCTGGCCAAGGCCACCGACATCGCTCGCGACATGATCACCCGTTACGGGATGGACGAAGATCTGGGGTACGTAGTCTACGACGCTCGGCCACCGCGCCTGCTCGACACCCTTGACCGCGCACCGGGCAATCCCGTGAGCGAGGCCACCCAACGCTGTATAGATGACGCGGTGCGCAATATCGTCATGACCGGATTTGCCAGGGCCACTGCCGTCCTCGAGGCCAACCGTGACATCCTCGAACGGGCGGCCGCCGAACTGCTGGCCAGGGAGACCCTGGACGAGGCCCGGCTGCGGGAACTCACCGCCGGCTTGCGTGGCGGCGCACCACCCGCGCCCGCCCTTGCCGAGTCCCGCCGCTGTTGAACGGTCCGCGGGCGGTCACTACGCTCAGGTCAGCCAGGTTACCCATTAGGAAAATGTCTACTCCCGCCCGTATAATGCAGCGGAATATCTATCATCCGCCGCGGGATGCCGCCACAGTGCCCGCCGCGTGCCGGCCAGCGACAATGCGCTGAAACGCCACTGAATTACTCCTACCTTTCCTTTCCGTTATGAGGTATCCGCCATGGCAGAAGCACAAACCAAGCCCAAGACCGAGCAGAACGTCGCCCGACTGAGCGCCTTCGATCCGGACTACGTCAGCGACAAGCCCCAGTCCTACTACGATGAAATCAAGCGCAAATTCGCCGAGGAGCGGGATCTGCGCCTGAAATACCGCCCCGAGGGAACCAAGCAGTACACCTCCGATTTCGAGGGTGAACTGGCGCGCTTCGGTGAAGACCCCTACGGCGGCGACTTCAAGCCGCGCCCGACCCTGCACGACACCGTGGAGGTACTGTTCACCGGGGGCGGATTTTCGGCCCTGCTGGCCAGCGCCCGGCTGCGCGAGTACGGGATCCAGAGCAT
The DNA here is from genome assembly GCA_049325095.1 of Pseudomonadota bacterium. Taxonomy (GTDB): domain Bacteria; phylum Pseudomonadota; class Gammaproteobacteria; order Pseudomonadales; family Porticoccaceae; genus JAGPUQ01. Next base: position 35,083 of record JBMOPO010000035.1, read on the forward strand.
CCGCATCGTCGAGCGCGGCGCCGACGTCGGCGGCACCTGGTACTGGAACCGCTACCCCGGCGCGGCCTGCGACGTGCCCTCCTACGACTACCTGCCGCTGCTCGACGAACTGCACTACGTACCCAAGCGCCGCTATGCGCGGGCCCAGGAGATCTTCGAGCACTGCCAGCGCATCGCCAGGTATTACAACCTCTACGAGCTGGCGGTATTCCAGACCACGGTGACCTCCACCGTCTGGGACAACGAAGAGAAGCTGTGGCACGTGAAGACCGATCGCGGCGACCACATGAAGGCGCGCTTCGTGATCTGCGCCAACGGCCCCATGGCCAAGCCCAAGCTGTCCAAAATCCAGGGCATTCCCTCCTTCAAGGGACATTCCTTCCACAGCTCGCGCTGGGACTACAACTACACCGGCGCCGACCTGGAGAAGCTTGCGGACAAGCGGGTGGCGATCATCGGCACCGGGGCCACCGCAGTGCAGATCATTCCCGAGGTGGCCAAGACCGCCAAGGCGCTCTATGTGTTCCAGCGCACGCCCTCCTGCATCGATATCCGCAACGACTGGGAGACGGATCCCGAGTGGGCGCGCAACCTCAAGCCGGGCTGGCAGAAAGCCCGCCGCGAGCGCGCCATCGCGAACTCCGATCCACACCTGAGCGACAAGGCACGGGATCCCACCATCAGCCGCGAAGAAAAGATCCGCCGCCAGGAAAATGCCAACATCGACTATGTGATGCGGCTTCACAGGCGCATCGAAGAGGTTGTCAAGGACCCGGCCACCGCCGAGTCCCTGAAACCCTGGTACATGTACATGTGCAAGCGGCCGACCTTCCACGACGAGTTCCTGGACACCTTCAACCGGCCCAACGTGCACCTGATCGATACCCACGGCAAGGGCGTCACCGAGGTGACCGAAAAGGGACCGGTGTTCGACGGCAAGGTGTACGAGGTGGACCTGATCGTCTACGCCACCGGCTTCGAGGTGCAAAAGACGGGGATCTACAACCGGATCATCGGCGACAATGGCGTCGAACTGAATGACAAGTACGCCGAGAACGGCATCCGCACCCTGCTCGGGATCCACTCCCACAACTACCCGAACCTGTTTGTGATGGCCGGCTACCAGGCGTCCTTCCAGTTCAACATCACCGACGTGCTCCAGGTGCAGGGCGACCATATCGCCGCCTGCATCAAGTACGTCCGCGAGCACGGCTACCGGACCATCGACGTCACCCCGGAGATGGAAGAGTGGTGGGTGCAGGAAGTGATCAATTTCCGCGGCAAGACCGACCGCAACAAGGAGTGCACGCCCGGGTACTACAATTTCGAGGGCGAGTTCAACCGCCGCCAGGACGGCACTTACAATGGTGGGTTCAAGCGTTACATCGAAAAGGCGCTCGAAGTCCAGGCCGACATGGAGCACAACTTCATTTTCGGCAGGTGACGCTTTTCGGCGCCCGATTCGGGTCCGGCCATCGCCGCCGCCGGCGATGGCCATATTCCAAAGCACATCAACAGTATCTTATAACCAATTGATTGGAAAGAATTTCAGGGGATCAAAATGACCGCAACCGCACTCGACAATGTACTCGACTATCCCGAGCCCCAGGTCACCCGGGAAATCGATTACGAAACCGTCATCATCGGCTCCGGGCTGTCGGGCATCGGCGCCGCCATCCGCCTGATCCGCGAGGGCTTCGGCGACTTCGTGGTGCTCGAAAAGGCCAACGACATCGGCGGCACCTGGCGCGACAACACCTACCCGGGGCTGGCGGTGGACATCCCGTCGCTGAGCTATTCGTTTTCCTTCGAGCAGAACCCCTACTGGTCGAGCCTCTATGCGCCGGGGCCGGAAATGAAGGCCTATGTGGACCACTGCGCCACCAAGTACGGCGTGCGGCCCCACATGCGCTATGGCATGGAGGTGCAGGAGGCCATCTACGACGAGAGCCGCAACCTCTGGATCACCCGCACCAAGAGTGGCGAGGTGTTCAAGTCACGCTATCTGGTCAGCGCCACCGGCTTCCTGACGCTGCCCAAGCTGCCCGCCATCAAGGGTATCGAAAACTTCAAGGGCAAGGTGATGCACACCTCGCGCTGGGACCACAGCTACGATCTGACCGGCAAGCGGGTCGGTTTCATCGGCACCGGCGCCACCGCCATCCAGGCCATCCCGGAGATCGTCGGCCAGGTGAAATCGCTGGATGTGTACCAGCGCACCGCGATCTGGCTGCTGCCCAAGCGGGAGATACCCTTCAGCCCGCGCCTGCAGCGGGCCTTTGCCAAGGTGCCGGGCCTGCAGTGGCTGGCGCGCCAGGCGACCATCTTCTTCACCGACATCGTGATGATCAACCTGCTGGTGTTCAACAAGTATTTCTCCTTCGCCGGCAAGAAGCTGGAGAAGATCTGCATCGACCATATCCGCAATCAGGTGAAAGACCCCGAACTCCAGAAGGCCCTGACTCCCACCTACGACTTCGGCTGCAAGCGGCCCAGCTTCACCAGCAAGTTCTACCCGGTGTTCAACCGCGAGAATGTCTCCCTGGTGACCAACCCCATCGACCACATCACCGAGAACGCCATCGTCACCCAGGACGGCACCGTGCGCGAGATCGATACCCTGATCTGCGCCACCGGCTTCGAGGTGTTCCAGAAAGGCAGCGTGCCCACCTATCGGCTGCTGGGCAAGAACGGGCTGGACATCAGCGAGTTCTGGGAAAAAAACCGCTACCAGGCCTTCCTGGGCGCCACGGTGCCGAACTTCCCCAACTTCTTCATGATGTTCGGTCCCTACAGCGTCTGCACGGCCTCCTGGTTCGGCATGATCGACACCCAGTCCAAGCACTTGGTGCGCTGCCTGAAAGCCGCGCGGCGCCGCGACGCCAACTACATCGAGGTCAAGAAGTCGGCCAGCGACCGGGATTTCGAGAAGATCCAGCGGCGCGCCAAGTACACCATCTTCAAGGCCGGCAACTGCGCCACATCCAACAGCTACTACTTCGACCGCCACGGCGACAGCCCCACCATCCGGCCCACCCTGGGCCCGATCCACTGGCTGCACAGCCGGCTGTTCAGCATGGACAACTATGTGTTCGACAGGAAATAGCGCGATCGGCGGCCGACCGCACCCGGCTCAGACCGGGCGCGGTCGGCCGCGCTCGAGGAGCACCTTGACATTCACCCCGGCGGGCAAATCGCCGTAGAGGTGCCCGCCGCCGCCGAGTCGGGCGCGGATGAAGGCCTCCGCCACCGCACCCTGGCCGGCGCGCACCAGCAGGCTGGCCTGCAGCGTCAGCGCCAGTTGTCCCACCAGGGCCCGCGCCCGGTATTCGCGATCCGCTGCCGTCAGTCCGGCCTTGAGGCCGGCGACCGCCGCGTCGAGCAGCGGTTCGGCGCCGGCCGTGAGCTCCAGCTCCGCGAACCAGGCATCGACCGCGGCGGGTTCCCGCTCGAGCACCCGCAGGACGTCGAGGGCCTGGATATTGCCCGAACCCTCCCAGATGGCGTTGATCGGCGCATCCCGGTACAGGCGCGCGGCGATGAACTCCTCGACCACCCCGTTGCCGCCCAGGCACTCGAGCGCCTCGTAGACATGCCCCGGCGTGCGCTTGCATACCCAGTACTTGCCCACCGGGAGCCCCAGGCGCAGCAGCAGCCGCTCGGCCTCGTCGTCCGGATGATCCAGGGCCCGCGCCAGGCGCAGCGCCAGCGCCAGCGACCCCTCGACCTCCAGTTGCAGATCCGCCAGCACATTGCGCATCAGCGGCTGGTGGATCAGCGCCGCGCCGAAGGCGCTGCGATGCGCGGCATGATGCACCGCCTGGGCCACGGCCTGGCGCTGGGCGGCCGCGGAGTTGACGATGCAGTCGAACCGGGTCAGGGCCACCATCTCCAGGATGGTGGCCACGCCGCGGCCCTCCTCGCCCAGCATCCAGCCCAGCGCGCCCTGCAGCTCGACCTCGGAAGAGGCGTTGGCGACATTGCCGAGTTTGTCCTTCAGGCGTTGCAGGCGGATGCCGTTGCGGCTGCCGTCCGGCTGCCAGCGCGGCACGAGAAAGCAGGACAGCCCGCCCGGCGCCTGCGCCAGCATCAGGAAGGCGTCGCACATGGGCGCCGACATGAACCACTTGTGCCCCACCAGGCAGTAGGCCGCACCGCTGCCGCCGCTGTCCAGGGGCTGGGCGCTGGTGGTGTTGGCGCGCACATCCGAGCCGCCCTGCTTTTCGGTCATGCCCATGCCGATGGTCAGCGCGCGCTTCTCTGCCGCCGGCAAATCCCGCGGGTCGTAGCCGCGGACCAGCACACCGGGCAGCCAGTGCTCGGCGATCGCCGGCGTCCCGCGCAGCACCGGCACGGCGGCGAAGGTCATGGTCAGCGGGCAGCAGTGGCCGGCCTCGACCTGGCCTTGCAGGTAACAGGCCGCGGCCCGCGCGACCTGGGCGCCCGGGCGCGGTTCGGTCCACACCCGGCAGTGCAAACCGGCCTCCAGGCCGAGGCGCATCAACTCATGGTAGGCGGGGTGGTAGCGGACCCGGTCGATGCGGTGGCCCTGGCGGTCATGGGTCAGCAGCTCGGGCTTGTGGCGGTTGGCGAGAAAGCCCCACTCGATCACTTCGGCACTGCCGCAGCGGGCGCCATGGGCGCGCAGCTCGGCTTCGGCCCAGACCGCGCCCTCCCGCCGCACCCCCTCGCACAACGGGACATCGCCCTCGTACAGATTGAAGTCTTCGAGCGCCGGCGTCTGATTGAACACCCGGTGGGTGCGATCCAGGGGTTCGAGCACCGGATCCTGCGCCCCGCTCATGGCAAACTCCCGTCGTCTCCGACCCACAGTGCTCCCGTCGAGTCTAGCCCTGACCGCGGCGGGCGTCACCTGCGCCTCACCCGGGGCGGGGATTGGCCCGCGGAACCCCTGCCGGCGCAGCCGCATCGGCGCCGGCGTCGCCCGGGGCGAACAGCCATTCCCTCGGCGCGATTTCCGGGCTAGGCTTGCCGCTTTTCCGGGCGCCCCATGGAAATCGAGGAACTCGCCCGCCCTCCACCGGCCGAGGCGCTGTTTGCGGCAATCCGCGATCTGCCGGCGCCGGTCTGGCTCGACAGCGGCCGTCCCGGCGCCGGCGGCCGCTGGGACCTGCTCAGCGCCGCGCCGGAACGACTGCTGACCGCGGCCCCGGGGGAAGCGCTGTCGGCCCTGCGCGAAGCCGGAGGACTGCTCGCCCGGCGGTCTGTGCCGGGATCGCCGGGCAGTGCCCACCTCCCGTTCTGCGGCGGCCTGATCGGCTGGCTGGCCTATCCGGCCGGCGCCGAGTTGCTCGGCCTGCCGCCCGGACCGCTGGAGGTCCTCCCCTGGCCGGTGCTGCGCGTCGGCTGCTACCTCTGGGCCCTGCTCGTCGACCACCTGACCCAGCGCACCCTGCTGGTCTTTCACCCCGAGTGCCCCGCTGAACTGCGGCGCGAAATCCGCGCCCGCTGCCGTGCGCCCGGAGTCCCCGCGGCTGGCCGATTCCGGCTCGACGGCGACTTCCGGGCCACCACGCCCCAGGCCCGATTCACCGCCGACATTGCCCGCATCCTCGACTATCTGCGCGCCGGGGACTGCTATCAGGTCAACTATGCCCAGCATTTCCGCGCCCCCTACCGCGGCGATCCCTGGCAGGCCTATCGGCGGTTGCGCCGCCTGCTGCCCTCCCCTTACAGCGCCTTTTTGTGCTGGCCCGAGGGGGCGGTGCTCTGCCTGTCGCCGGAACAGTTCCTGCAGGTAGACGGCGACCTGGTGCAGACCCGCCCGATCAAGGGCACCGCCCCGCGCGGCGCCACACCGGCGGCGGACCGCGCGCTGGCCGCTGCCCTGCGGCGCAGCGCCAAGGACCGGGCGGAAAACCTGATGATCGTGGATCTGTTGCGCAACGATCTGGGCAAGTGCTGCGCGCCCGGATCGATAGAGGTGCCGGAGCTGTTCCGGCTGGAGAGCTACGCCAATGTCCACCATCTGGTGAGCACCGTGCGCGGCCGCCTGCGCCCCGACCAGCAGCCGCTGGACCTGCTGCGCCACTGCTTTCCCGGCGGCTCGGTGACCGGCGCGCCCAAGCGCCGCGCCATGGAGATCATCGCCGAGCTCGAACCGGTCGGCCGCGCACTCTACTGCGGCAGCATTTTCTACCTGTCGGCCAACGGCCGCATGGGCAGCAATATCGCCATCCGCACCCTGCTCGCCGACCGCGGCGAACTCCACTGCTGGGGCGGCGGCGGCATCGTCGCGGACTCCAGTGCGGACGCCGAGTACCGCGAGTCGCGCCTCAAGGTCGAATTGCTGATGACCGGGCTGCAGGATCCGAAATAGCGGGCGGTCGCGGACCCACGACCGCGGCCGGCGGGCGACCACGCACTGGCGGAGCGCACTGGTCGAATCGCTAAACCCATTGGTAAATGCCTTGACCTTTGCATGCCCGGGCCGGGTCCATCCGCTACACTGCGGGACGAAACGGCCGCGGGAAAAACGATGACCAAGGTTCGCTGGGGAAAAACCATCCAGAGCAAAGACGAGCAGTACGAACTAAAAAGGGCCGCCATTCTGCGCACCGCAGGCCGGCTGTTCAATCAGAAGGGCTTTCGGGAAACCTCGCTCAACGATCTCGCCGACGAGTTGCGGGTCACCAAACCCACGCTGTATTACTACGTGGAGAACAAGGAAGACATCCTCTTCCAGTGCCTGCACACCGCCATCACGGAACTGCTCGACCGAACCGACGCCATCCTGGCCTCGCCGCGCAGCGGCATCGAGAAGCTGGCGGAATTCATCCATCTGTTCATCTCGGTGTTCGACGACGAGTTCGGCCGCTGCCTGGCCCGCCCGGGCCCGGAACCCCTGTCCGCCAAGTACCTCGCCGAAATCGAGCCGCTGTACATCCGCCTCGACACCGCCATGCGGCAGATGATCGAGGACGGCATCGCCGACGGCTCGATGCGCCGCTGCAACGTCAAGATCACCGCCTTCACACTGTTTGGCGCCATCAACTGGATGACCCAGTGGTATCACCCGGAGGGCGAGATGACCACCCGCCAGGTGGCGGACGAGATGGCCGCCCTGTTCTGTCACGGGCTGGCGGCGGGCGCCTGACCCGGCCGCGCCGTCAGGCTTTCAGATAGACGGCCGCGATCCGCTCCATGGCCGCAGCCAACTCGAAGTCCAGGCTGGTGATGCCCTTGGCGCGGTGGGTGAGCAGGTCGATCTCCACCACATTCCAGACATTGGTCCATTTGGGGTGGTGGCTCATGGCCTCGCAGACCAGTGCCACCTGGGCCATGAAGCCAAACGCCGGGCCGAAATCGCCGAACTTGTAGCGCCGGTGCAGCTTGCCGTCGACAATGGTCCAGGGTTCCAGGGCAGTCTGGTTCAACGCCCGCAGACTGGCCTCCAGTTGCTCGCTGTCGAGCAGTGCCACGTTCTTCGCCATCTCTTGACCTCCATCCTCCGTCGCCAGCCGGGGACGCCAGCGCCCCGCGGCATCGAAAACCTCGAATATCTGCCGCCGGCAGCCCGAGCGGCCAGTCCTATGCCCCGCCCCCGCCGCCGTGCTCGAGCACCTTGCGCATGCCCTCGACGGCGAGCGGGGCTCCCGCGTAGGCGAATACGGTCAGCATGATCTCCTCGAGCTCGGTCCTGGTCACGCCGTGGCGCAACGCCGCCGGCACATGGATATCCAGTTCATCGGCCCGACCCAGCGCGGCCAGCACCGAGACCACCAGCAGGCTGCGATCGCGGCGCGACAGCTCCGGCCGCGCCCAGATCTCCCCGAACGCGAAATCGACCCCGGCCCCGGCCAGCGGCCCGAGCTTGCCGGCGATGCCCTCGAGCAGCGCGCCGGCGTCGGCCGACTCCTGCCCGGACAGCCTTTTCATCACCTCGATCGAACGCTCGCGGCGCTCTGCGCCGGTCAGGCGCGCAGCCGGCGCAAGCCCCTCGGCGGGCGGCGGGTGACCCAGTTCCGCGAGCAGCCGGTTGGTCGCGGCCATGGCGTCCAGTGCGCGGGGAAACCCCGCATACCCGCTCAGGTGGACGAAGATTTCGCGGATCTCCGCCGGCGTCAGCCCGTTGTGGATGCCGGCCGGCACATAGTAGGCGAGCTGGTTGGTCTGGTGGATTGCGCCGAGGATCGCCAGCACCACCAGGTTGCGATCCCGGCGGCCGAGCTGCTCGCGACTCCAGATTTCACCCATCACGAAGTCGATGGCGAAGGAGCCCAAGGCGCCGTTCTCGCGCTCCAGGCGCGCCGCCAGTTCGGCGGCCTGCTCCGGGCTTTCGGCACCGATGATCGCCTGCAATACGCTCAGGCCCCGCGCGCGCCGCGCCGACTGGTCGCTGGCCTCCAGTCCGGCTGCTGCCGGCTGCCCGGCCGCCAGGGCGCCCAGCACCCCGACCACGAGCCATCCCCGCCAACCCCTTGCCCCTCTGCCGGCGGCTGCCGATGTGTTTTTCATTTTTCGTTCTCCTCAGCGAATGCTGCGCGGAACCGACCGGGTGGCCGCTTCAATCCCAGACCAAACCCCCGTCGACGTTCCAGGACTGGCCGGTGACGTTGCGCGCCTCCTCGGAGGCGAGAAACACCGCCAGCGCGGCGATGTCCTCCGGCTCGTTGGAGCGCCCCACCGGGATGCTGGCATCCATGGCTTCGATGATTTCGCTCTCCAGCCGGCCGCTCGCCTCGGCGCGTTCGCGCACCACCTGATAGTAGAGATCGGTGCGGGTGACGCCCGGGCAGATGGCATTGACATTGATCCCGTGGCGGCCCAGCGCGTGGGCGGCGATCCGGGTCATGGCGATCACCGCACCCTTGGAGCCGGCATAGGCGATGTTGGAGGTGGCCGGATAACCCTTGCCGGCAATGGACGCGATGTTGAGGATGCGCCCGCCGCCGGCCTGGCGCATGAGCTCGGCGGCCGCCTGCATGCAGAAAAAGAGTCCGCGGGCGTTGACCCTGTGGATCAGGTCCCAGTCCTCGGGCCGCACCGAAAAGAAATCGATGGCGCGGGTGACCGCCGCGTTGTTGACCAGGATATCCACCGAGTCGTGGCACCGGGCGATATCGCGCAGCAGGGGCGCGATGGTCTCGACCTCGCCGAGGTCGGCGATGCGCGCCTCGGCCTCGCCCCCGGCGTCCCGGATTGCAGCAACCAGGCCCTCGACCGCCGGCTCGTCGATGTCCACCGCGATCAGGGTCGCCCCCTCGGCCGCGTAGCGCTCGGCGATGGCCCGGCCGATGCCCCGCGCCGCGCCCGTGACCACTGCGACCTGTCCCCACAACTGCGCCATGCTCCCCTCCGCCGGTGCGCCCCGCCCACGGGTCCGGCTATCATGGTGGCAAGCGGCAGGCGAGTCAAAACGGCCAGTCCGGCGCGTCGCGTTCCGCGGCGCCGGCGACGCCTGCACCAGGCCTACCCACTACCGAGGAGTTCACCCATGAATCGCGGATATGCCCTGGTTACCGGGGCCATCGGCGGTCTCGGCACCGCCATCACCAAGCGCCTGATCGCCGCGGGGATTCCGGTGATCGGTACCGATCGCCGCGCGGCGGACCTGGAAGACTGGCAGTGCACGGCGCTCGACGACCGGGAGCGCAACCAGTTCAGCTTCATCCCGCTCGACGTCACCAAGGAAGAGCACGTCAACGAACTCGCCGCGCAACTGGCCGCCGAGGGCAGAGACGTCGCCTATCTGATCAACAACGCGGGCATCCAGGGCAACGACAAGCCCTGGCTGCTCGACAGCAAGAGCTGGCACCGGGTGATCGCGGTCAATCTGCACGGCACCTTCTACCTGTCGCGGGCGTTTTCCAAAGGCATGGTCGAGCGTGGTTTCGGCCGCATCGTCAACTTCGCATCCATGTACGCCTACCACCCCGGCGAGGGGCAATCCCCCTACGCGGCGGCCAAGGCCGGCATCACCGGCTACACCCGCTCGCTCGCCCTCGACCTCGCCCCATACGGCATCACCGTGAACACCATCGCGCCCGGCATGATCTGGCACGAACGGCTGCGCGGCGTACTGCCCGACCAGGTGTTCGATGACATGCTCGCCCGGATACCGGCGCGCCGCCCCGGCCGCCCCGACGAGATCGCGGGTGCCGTGGCGTTCTTCTGCGCGGAGGAGTCGTCCTACGTCACCGGCCAGACCCTGCACGTCAACGGCGGGCTGTATCTGCCCGGGTGACGGAGCGCGCCCGGCGCCGGCGCTGCCCGGTGCCGCACCGGCCGGCGGGTTTTCGCCGCCCCGTCGACGGCCCGGCCGGGCAGCCGGTCGGGCCGCTAAATGACCAGCAGCTCCATGAACTCGTGCACGGGCGTCCGCAGCAGCCGCTGCGGCTCGGCACACAGTGCCAAGATGCGCTCGCAGCGGGCCGCCGGAAAGCGGCTCGCCAGATTGCGCTCGAACTTGCGCCGCAGCGCGGGGATGCCCTCGGCGCGCCGCCGGCGGTGGCCGAGGGGATAGGCGATCTCGACCTTTTCGGTCGAGGAGCCGTCGCGGAAGAACACCTGCACAGCGTTGGCAATGGCGCGCTTGTCCGGGTCCAGGTAGTCGGCGCTGTAGCGCGGATCCTCGACCACCTCCATGCGCTCCCGCAGCGCGTCGATCTCCGGATGCGCGGCATGGAAGTCGTCCTCGTAATGCGCCGCGGTCAGTTCGCCGAACAGCAGGGGAACCGCGGTCATGTACTGGAGGCAGTGATCGCGATCGGCCGGGTTGGCGAGCGGCCCGGTCTTGGAGATGATGCGGATCGCCGATTCCTGGGTCGCGATGACGACGCGTTCGATCTCCCCGATCCGATCGCGCACCCGGGGATGCAGCAGGACGGCGCATTCGGCGGCGGTCTGGGCGTGGAACTCGGCGGGAAAGGACACCTTGAACAGGATGTTTTCCATCACGTAGGAAGCGAAGGGCCGCGCCAGCCGCAGGCGGCGCTCGGCTTCGGGCTTGAGCCGCTGATCGGCCACCGTCCTGCTGAAACAGACGTCATGAAACCCCCACTGGGGGGCGCTGAGCGCGCCGGGAATGCCCATCTCCCCGCGCAGGGCGATATCGGCCAGGCGGACACCGCGCGCGCTGGCATCGCCGGCCGCCCAGGACTTGCGCGAGCCGGTGTTGGGCGCGTGGCGGTAGGTGCGCAGCGCCGAGCCGTCCACCCAGGCGTGGGAGACGGCCGCCAGCAACTGCTCGCGGCTCGCCCCCATCAATGCCGCGGCCACCGCGGTGGACGCCACCCGCACCAGCAGCACATGGTCGAGCCCGACCCGGTTGAAGCTGTTGTCGAGCGCGATCACGCCCTGGATCTCGTGGGCCTTGATCATCATCTCCAGCACTAGGGCCATGGTCAGGGGGGGCCTGCCGGCGGCGACATTGCGCTGGGAAAGGTGATCGGCCACCGCCAGGATGGCACCCAGGTTGTCGGACGGATGGCCCCATTCGGCGGCCAGCCAGGTGTCGTTGTAATCGAGCCAGCGGATACAGCAGCCGATGTCCCAGGCGGCCTTCACCGGGTCCAGGCAGAAAGAGGTGCCGGGCACTCGGGAGCCCCAGGGCACCTGGGTTCCCGGGACCAGGGGCCCCAGATGTTTCGCACACTCGGGGAAGCCCAACGCCAGCAGGGCGCAGCCCAGCGAATCCAGCAGACAGAGGCGGGCGGTATCCCAGGCCTCGGCGGAATCGATCCGGCCCTCGCGGACGTAGTCGGCGATGGCCTGGATCTCGGGGTCATAGTCCGGGCGCAGATTGACATCGGCGGCAGTGATCATGGGCACCTCCGGCCGGGAAACGTGGCGACGGATCCGGCCGGGCCGGCGCCGGGATCGCCTCAGAGTTTGTGAAGCAATGCACGTCCAGTGCATTGCTTCTGTCGCAAGTCCGGTGCACGCCCGGACTTGCTCGCGCGGATCGAGCACTGGCGCGCTCGATCCGCGACCGGCCATCCCTGGCCGGGCTGAGCGCTTGAAAAATTCACAAGCGCTCAGAAGGCGTCCGCCGGCACCCGTACCCAGCCTTCCATCAGGATTCTGGCGCTGCGGCTCATGATCGCCCTAGTCACCGTCCATTGGCCGTCGATCTGGCGGGCCTCGGCGCCAACCCGCAGGGTGCCCGAGGGGTGCCCGAAGCGCACCGCCTGGCGCTCGCCGCCGCCGGCGGCGAGGTTGACCAGGGTCCCGGGAATCGCGGCCGCGGTGCCGATCGCCACCGCCGCGGTGCCCATCATGGCGTGGTGCAGCTTGCCCATCGACAGGGCGCGGACCAGCAGATCGATGTCGCCGGCGGCGATGGGCCTGCCGCTCGACGCCACATAGTCCCGGGGCGGGGCGACGAAGGCGACCTTGGGCGTGTGCTGGCGCATGGCGGCCTCCGCCGGATCCCGGATCAGCCCCATGCGCAGGGCACCGGCGACGCGGATCCGCTCGAAGCGGGCCAGGGCCTCGGCATCGCCATTGATGTCGCCCTGCAGTTCACAGCCGGTACAGCCGATGTCGGCGGCGTTGATGAACACCGTGGGGATGCCCGCGTTGATCAGCGTTGCCCGCAGGGTGCCGACGCCGGGCACCTCGAGGTCGTCGACCAGGTTGCCGGTGGGAAACATGGCGCCGCCGCCCTCGCCGTCGCCCTCATCGGCCGGATCGACGAACTCCAGCACGATCTCGGCGGCCGGAAAGGTCACGCCATCCAGTTCGAAATCGCCGGTCTCCTGGACCTGGCCCGCGGTGATGGGCACCCGCGCGATGATGGTCTTGCCGATATTGGCCTGCCAGATGCGGACGGTGCAGATCCCGTCCCGGGGAATGCGCTCGGGAGCCACCAGACCGGCGTGGATGGCGAAGGCCCCGGCGGCGGTGGACAGATTGCCGCAGTTGCCGCTCCAGTCGACGAAGGCGGTGTCGATGGCCACCTGCCCATAGAGGTAGTCGACGTCGTGAGCGGGGCGCTCGCTGCGCGCCAGGATCACGCACTTGCTGGTGCTGGAGGTGGCGCCGCCCATGCCGTCGGTGTGCTTGCCGTAGGGATCCGGGCTGCCGATCACGCGCAGGAACAGCCGGTCCCGCGCCGGGCCCGGCTGCCGGCAGGATTCCGGCAGATCCTGGAGGCGGAAGAACACGCCCTTGCTGGTGCCGCCGCGCATATAGGTGGCGGGGATGCGGATCTGGGGCTTAGGGGTCATCGGGAATTTCCGGTTCTACCAGGTTGGCCAACTGGCGCAGTGATTCCTGCCAGCCCAGGTAACAGGACTCGGCCGGGATCGCGTCGGGGATGCCCTCCTGAACGATCTGCAGGTCGGTACCGCAGGCCAGGGCCCGCAGGGCGATAGTGACCAGCATTTCGCCCGGCAGGCCGGGATCATCGAACCGGTCGGCATGTCGGATCAACTCGCCCGGCCGGAGTTCGAGGTATTGGACGCTGAAGGAATGGCGGCTGCCGGTGCCGAAGTTGGTGAACGACATCCGGTAGCCACCGCCCACCCGGGCATCGAAAGCCTGCATGGTTCCCACGAAACCGTGCGGCGGCAACCATTTGCACAGGGCGGCGGGATCGACAAAGGCCTGGTACACGCGCGCCGGTGGCGCCCTGAGAACTCGGTGCAAGCGGATGGTTCCCGGCATGGCTCGATCTCCCGGTCACTGGATCAATGGCCGGCGGATGCGCCGGCGCTCCCCGCCAGACGAATGCACCTGCGCGAACTCTTACCCGTTCGGCCTGTCACGCGGACTTCACCTCACTGGACTCCAGAAAGTCCTGGGCAAAGCGCTGCAGGACGCCGCCCGCCGCGTAGATCGAGACCTCTTCGGCGGTATCCAGCCGGCAGGTGACGGGCACTTCGATGGTCTCGCCGTCCCTGCGGTGGATCACCAGGGTCAGGGTGGCGCGCGGGGTGCGTTCGCCGACCACGTCGAAGGTCTCGGTGCCATCGATGCCCAGGGTGTTGCGGTTGATCCCGGGCTTGAACTCCAGCGGCAGCACGCCCATGCCGATCAGGTTGGTGCGGTGGATGCGCTCGAAACCCTCGGCCGCGATGGCTTCGACCCCGGCCAGGCGCACGCCCTTGGCGGCCCAGTCGCGCGAACTGCCCTGGCCGTAGTCGGCGCCGGCGATGATGATCAGCGGCTGGCGGCGGTTCATGTAGGTCTCGATCGCCTCCCACATGCGCATCACCCTGCCGTCCGGTTCGACCCGCGCCAGCGACCCCCGGCGCACCGTCCCGTCGGGGTTGCGCACCATCTCGTTGAGCAGCGTGGGGTTGGCGAAGGTCGCCCGCTGCGCGGTGAGGTGGTCGCCGCGATGGGTGGCGTAGGAGTTGTAGTCCTCCTCCGGCAGGCCCATTTGCCTCAGGTACTCGCCCGCCGCCGAGTCCGGCAGGATCGCATTCGACGGCGACAGATGATCGGTGGTGATGTTGTCGCCCAGCACCGCCAGCGGGCGCATGCCGCTGAGCCTGCGCTCGCCGGCCAGCGCGCCCTCCCAGTAGGGCGGGCGGCGGATGTAGGTCGACATCGGGCGCCAGTCGTACTGCGGTTTCTCGCGCGCGCCGCCCCGGTCCCGCAGCTCGAACATCGGAATGTAGACCTGCCGGAACTGCTCCGGCTTCACGCAGCGCGCGACCATGGCGTCGATCTCGGCGTCGGACGGCCACAGATCCTTCAGGTGGATCGGCCGGCCGCTGGAGTCGGTGCCGAAGGCATCCCGCTCGATGTCGAAGCGGATGGTGCCGGCGATGGCATAGGCCACCACCAGCGGCGGCGAGGCCAGGAAGGCCTGCTTGGCGTAGGGATGGATGCGGCCGTCGAAGTTGCGGTTGCCCGACAGCACCGCCACCGCGTAGAGGTCGCGATCGATGATCTCCTGCTGGATCCGCGGGTCCAGCGCGCCGGACATGCCGTTGCAGGTGGTGCAGGCGAACCCGACGATGCCGAAGCCGAGCTTCTCCAGCTCCTGCTTGAGGCCGGCCTCCTCCAGATAGAGGGCCACGGTCTTGGACCCGGGTGCCAGCGAACTCTTCACCCAGGGCTTGCGGGTGAGGCCGAGCGCATTGGCGTTGCGCGCCAGCAGGCCAGCGGCGATCACGTTGCGCGGGTTCGAGGTATTGGTGCAGCTGGTGATGGCGGCGATGATCACCGCACCGTCCGGCATCAGGCCCTGGGCCTCCTGCCGGCGGGCCAGCTCCAGGTTGCCGGCGATGCCCCGCGCCGCGAGTTCTGCGGTGGGCACCCGCGCGTGGGGGTTGGAGGGCCCGGCCAGATTGCGCACCACGGCGGACAGGTTGAACTTCAGGGTGCGCTCGTAAACGGCGTTTTCCAGCGCGGCGGACCACAGCCCCGCCTCTTTGGCGTAAATCTCGACCAGCTTCACCTGTTCGTCGCTGCGGCCGGTCAGGCGCAGGTAGTCGAGCGTCTGCCGGTCGATGGCGAACATGGCCGCGGTGGCGCCGTATTCCGGGGCCATGTTGGAGATGGTGGCGCGGTCGCCGATGGACAGCGCGGCGGCGCCCGGACCGTGGAATTCGAGGTAGGCGCCGACCACCCGGGACTGGCGCAGGAACTCGGTGAGCGCCAGCACCAGGTCGGTGGCGGTGATGCCCGGCTGCGGCCGGCCGGTCAGCTCGACGCCGACGATCTCCGGCAGCCGCATCCAGGAGGCGCGGCCCAGCATGACGTTCTCGGCTTCGAGGCCGCCGACGCCGATGGCGATCACCCCCAGGGCATCGACATGGGGCGTGTGGCTGTCGGTGCCGACACAGGTATCGGGGAAGGCCACGCCGTCCTGGACCTGGATCACCGGCGACATCTTCTCCAGGTTGATCTGGTGCATGATGCCGTTGCCGGCGGGGATCACCTCGACATTGTCGAACGCCTTGCTGGTCCACTCGATGAAGTGGAAGCGGTCCTCGTTGCGGCGGTCCTCGATCGCGCGGTTCCTGGCGAACGCGTCGGGCTCGAACCCGGCGCATTCCACCGCCAGCGAGTGATCGACGATCAACTGCACCGGCACCACCGGATTGACCCGGGCCGGGTCGCCGCCGCGCTCGGCGATGGCGTCGCGCAACCCGGCGAGATCGACCAGCGCGGTCTGGCCCAGGATGTCGTGGCACACCACCCGGGCCGGGAACCAGGGGAAGTCGCGCTCGCGTTTGACCTCGATGATCTGGGTCAGGCAGTCGTCGATGATCGCCGGATCGGCCCGGCGGACGATGTTTTCGGCATGCACCCGCGCGGTGTAGGGCAGTCGGTCCCAGGCCCCGGGGCGGATCGCTTCCACCGCCGCGCGGGCGTCGAAGTAGTCGAGCCCGGTTCCGGGAAGGCGTTTGCGGAATTGCTGGTTCATGGACCCTGACGCTGTCGGTGGGGGGAAGGGATCACGGGACGCATGGGCGCGGGACCCGGCCTCAGCCGCGCCGGTCGATGGGCACGACCTTGCGCAGCTCCTCGCCGATGTACTCCGCGCTGGGGCGGATGATGCGGTTGTCGGCCCGCTGCTCCATGACGTGCGCCGCCCAGCCGGTGAGCCGGGACATCACGAAGATCGGCGTGAACAGCTTGGTCGGGATGCCCATGAAGTGGTAGGCCGAGGCGTGAAAGAAATCGGCATTGCAGAACAGTTTCTTCTCGCGCCACATCACCTCCTCGCAGCGCACCGACACCGGGTAGAGCACGGTGTCGCCGACGTCCGCCGCCAGCTTCTCCGCCCAACCCTTGATGATCGCGTTGCGCGGATCGGATTCGGAATAGATGGCGTGGCCGAAGCCCATGATCTTTTCCTTGCGTTCGAGCATGCCGAGCATCTCGCGCTCGGCCTCGTCCGGGCTCCGCCACTTTTCGATCATCTCCATGGCCGCCTCGTTGGCGCCGCCATGCAGGGGACCGCGCAGGCTGCCGATCGCGCCGGTGATGCAGGAATGCAGATCCGACAGGGTTGAGGCACATACCCGGGCGGTGAAGGTGGAGGCGTTGAACTCGTGCTCGGCATAGAGGATGAGCGACACGTTCATCACCCGCTCGTGCAGCTCGCTGGGCCGGCCGCCGCGCAGCAGGTGCAGGAAGTGGGCGCCGATGGAGTCATCGTCGGTTTCCGTGTCGATGCGCAGGTTGTCATGGCTGAAGCGGTACCAGTAGCAGATGATCGAGGGAAACACCGCCAGCATGCGCGCGGCGACTTCCTGCTGCTGGCTGAAATCCGTCTCGGGCTCCAGATTGCCGAGAAACGAACAGCCGGTGCGCATCACGTCCATGGGATGGGCCGTGACCGGGATGCGCTCCAGCACCTCCTTGAGCGCCTTCGGCAGACCGCGCAGCCCCTTGAGATCGGCCCGGAAGGCATCCAGTTGCCGGCGGTTGGGGAGCTCCCCGCGGAGAATCAGATGGGCCACCTCCTCGAACACGCAGTTTTCGGCCAGATCCTTGATGTCGTACCCCCGGTAGGTGAGCCCGGAGCCCTCCTTGCCCACGGTCGACAGGGCGGTCTTGCCGGCGATCTGGCCGCGCAGGCCCGCGCCCTCGAGTTTTTTGGCGGTCGTCATAGCGGTCTCCCCATACCACTGTAGTACTCAAAAAATCCCCTGCCGCGCGCGGTGCAGGCCCCGCGCAAGCTGCCGGTCAGATGGGCGGATCGGCCCTGCCGGCCGCAAACAGCGCATCCAGCCGCTCTTCGTAGGCGTGATAGTCGAGATAATCATAAAGCTCCGCACGGGTCTGCATCAGACCCACCACCTCCTGCTGATCGCCCCGCTCCAGGATGCTGCGGTAGACGGTTTCGGCGGCGCGGTTCATGGCGCGGAATGCCGACAGGGGATAGAGCACCAGATCGACCCCCCAGTCACCCAGCTCCCTGCGGTTGTAGAGCGGGGTCTGGCCGAACTCGGTGATATTGGCCAGCAATGGCACGTCGATGGCTGCGGCGAAGGCGCGATAGTGCGCCTCCTCGGTCACCGCCTCGGCGAAGATCCCATCGGCGCCCGCCTCGATGCAGGCCAGGGATCGCTCGATGGCGCGCTCCAGTCCCTCCTGGGCGAAGGCGTCGGTGCGGGCCATGATGAAGAACCCGGGGTCGGTCCGCGCATCCACCGCGGCCTTGATGCGATCGACCATCTCCGCGGCGGAGACGATCTCCTTGTTGGGCCGATGCCCGCAGCGCTTCTGGGCGACCTGGTCCTCGATGTGCACCGCGGCGGCGCCGGCGCGGATCATCTCGCGGACCGTGCGCGCGATGTTGAATGCGCCACCCCAGCCGGTGTCGATGTCCACCAGCAGCGGCAGGGCGCTGGCGCCGGTGATGCGGCGCACGTCCTCCAGCACATTGTCCAGCGAGGTCATGCCCAGGTCGGGCAGCCCGTAGGAGGCGTTGGCCACCCCGGCGCCGGACAGGTAGATGGCCCGGTGGCCCAGCCGCTCCGCCATCATGGCGGCATAGGCGTTGACGGCACCGACCACCGGCAGCGGGCGGTGCTCGACGATGGCGCGACGAAATTGCGCACCGGGCGATGGGTGGGTCATGACCAACTCCTGCATTGTTCGACCTGTGCCGCGGCCGCTCGACGACCGCCGCCGCCGGCTCGCCCCGGCGAGGGCATGCGGCGGGCAGCGCGGGACCGGGGCGCGATTTTGCCATTAATGACCGGGGCGCGCGACCGGACCCCCATGGCGGGGGCGACCCGGAGCGGGGATAATTGCCGTCTTTCCAGCGGATCATCGCCGTGCCCCGACGCTTTCTCAAGCGCAGCCTGCCGGACATGCACCACATTCTGGGCAACCCGCGGCTGCGCTGGATCGGACTCGGGATCAAGGACTCCGACCTGTTTCACCTCAATCGGCGCGCGGTGTCCATGGCCTTTCTGGTCGGCCTGTTCACCGCCTTCCTGCCGATCCCGGGACAGCTCGCGGTGGCGGCCCTGCTGGCCTTCGCCGTGCGCTGCAATCTGCCCGTCGCCATGGCCCTGGTGTTCGTGAGCAACCCGGTGACCATCCCGCCTTTGACCCTGCTGTGCTACCGCCTCGGCGCGCTGTTCCTGGGCCGGGACGCCCAGGCCGAACCATTCCATATCAGTTGGGACTGGCTCGTCAGCCAGGGCCTTCACCTGCTCCCGGCGCTGCTCACCGGATGTCTGGTGATGGGGCTGGGCAGTGGGCTGCTCGGCTATCTGGTGATCCGCTGGCTATGGCGCTGGCACGCGGTGACGCGCTGGCGGCAGCGCAAGGCCGCCCGGGCGGCTATTCGTAGCGCAGCACCTGCGCGGGCGGAACCGCCGCCGCCCGCCACGCCGGATAGAGCGCCGCGAGCAGGTTCAGGCCCAGGCCAATAGACCCGACCAGCAGCACGTCGCCCAGCCGCAGATCCGCGGGCAGGTAGTCGATCGGGTAGACCGACAGGCTGAGAAACCGAAAGTCGAACAACTGTTCGAGCCCGCGCACCAGTTCGCCGAGCGACAGCGCGCCGGCGATACCCAGCGCCGACCCCAGGGCGGTGCCGAGCAGCCCGATCAGCGCGCCCTGGGTCATGAACACCGCGAGAATGCCCCGGCGGGTCGCCCCCTGGGTCTTGAGGATCGCGATCGCCGGCCGCTTTTCCACCACCGTCATCACCAGCAGCGCCACCACGTTGAAGACCGCGATCGCGATGACCGCAAACACCAGGATGCCGACCAGTTTGCGGGACATCTGAATCGCCTGGTAGAGGTTGCCGTGGGTCTGGATCCAGTCGATGAACCGGTAATCGGCCGGCAACCGACCCAGCAGCCGATAACCGGTGTCGCGTGCGGCCAGCGGATCGCGCAATTCGACCTGCAAGCCCTGCACGCGGCCGCCGAGGCCGGCGATATCCGCGGCCGCGGCCAGGCTGGCGATCACCAGCGCGTTGTCGAGCACGGTATGGGTGGCGAACACCCCGGCCACCCGGAACGCGCGCGCCACCGGCAGCGCATCGCCGGCGGCCGGGACGAAGAGGGTCAAGGTCGCGCCCGGGGCGGCGCCCAGGCGCTCGGCCAGCCGCTGGGATACCAACAGGCCCTCACCGTCCGGCAGCGGCGCCAGGGCGGCGTAGCGGCTGCCAGGCGCGGCGCCCAATAATTCCACCGGAGCCGAGCGCCCATGGTGATTGAGCATCCCGGCGAGGCGGACAAAGGGCTCCGCCGCCACCACCTGGGGATCCCCGACGATCCGCTCCGCGACCTCCCGCCAGTCGCCGATGCCGCCGCTGCGCATCAATTGCAGGTGGGGCACCAGGCCGAGGATGCGCTCGCGCATCTCGCGATCGAAGCCGTTCATCACCGCGAGTACGACGATCATCAGCGCCACGCCCAGCACCAGTCCGGCCACCGCCAGCAGGGAAACGAAGGACACCAGGCGATTTCCGCTGCCGGCGCGGAACAGCCGCCAGCCGATCCACAGCGGATAGGCGGGACTCATCGCCCGGCCTCGATCAACCGACCGTCCTCCAGCACCAGCAGGCGCTGCATGCGGCCGGCGACGCGCTCGTCGTGGGAGACCACGACGAACGAGGTGCCGATGTCGGCATTCAACCGGAGCAGCAACGCCACCACCTGCTCGGCACTGCGCCGGTCCAGGTTTCCGGTGGGCTCGTCCATCAGCACGCAGTCCGGACGGTTGGCCAGCGCCCGGGCGATGGCGACCCGCTGGCGCTCACCCCCCGACAGCTCCCCGGGTCGATGATCCAGGCGGTGGGAGAGCCCCACTGCCTCCAGTATCCCGGCCGCGCGCCGACGCGCCTCGCCCTGCCGGCAACCGGCGATCAACAGCGGCATGGCGGCATTTTCCAGGGCGCTGAACTCACCCAGCAGATGGTGAAACTGATAGACGAAACCGAGGTGCCGGTTGCGGGCGCCGGCCAGCTCGCGATCGGAAAGTTCGGCCAGATCGCGCCCCAGCAGGCGGATGCTGCCCGCATCGGCGCGATCCAGGCCGCCGATCAGGTTGAGCAGGGTGGACTTGCCGGAGCCGGAACTGCCCATGATGCCGATCGTTTCGCCGCGGCCCACGTCCAGCGCGAGCTGCCGCAACACCGGCACCGCCTGGGCGCCCTGCCGATAGCTCTTGTCCACGCCCCGGCAACAGAGCACCGCCGCGAGGCGCGTCTCAGTGTGCACTCTGGATGGCCTCCACCGGATCGAGCCGCGCCGCCCGCCAGGCCGGATACAGGGTGGCGAGCAGGGTCAGCACCGCGGCCCCCAGGCAGACCCACAGGACATCGGCCCACTGCAGGTCGGCGGGCAGCCGGTTGATGAAATACAGGTCCGGATCGAACATCCGCCAGCCGGTCAGGTCTTCCACCCCGGCTGCCAGCTCCGGCAGCCGGGCGGCGAGCAGCACGCCCAGCAGCGCCCCCGACCCGATCCCGGAGAGCCCCAAGACGCAACCCTGCACGTTGAAGATGGCGGCGATGGTGGCCCGCCGCGCGCCGAAGCTGCGCAACACGCCGATGGCGGCGCGCTTTTCGTTCACCATCAGCACCAGCGCCGCCACCACGTTGAAGGCCGCCACCGCGACGATGACCGACAACAGCAGCCCCACCACGGCCTTCTCCATGCGCAGCGCGCGCAGCAGGTCGGCGGCGTCATCCTGCCAAGAGCGGATCCGATGGCCCGGGAAGGCCTCCGCCAGCGCCCGCAATTGCCGGGGGTCGGCGGGGTCGTCCAGCGTGAAGCGCAGCCCATCGACGGCGTCGCCGCGGCGAAACAGCCGCTGGGCATCCGCCAGGTAGAGAAACGCCAGCCCCTGATCCGACTGGCCGCCGACCCGGAACACACCGCTCAGGGTCACCCGCTTGAGGCGCGGGAAGGCGCCCGCCGGCGTGATCGAGAGCTCCGGCAGGGTGAGCACCAGGCGGTCCCCCGGAACCGCCCCCAGATCGCGGGCCAGCAGGTTCCCGATCAGGATGCCGAACTCGCCGGGCGCCGGGGCGGCGAGCTCGCCCGCCACCAGATGGCGCGCCAGGCGCTCGCCGATGACCTGCGCCTCGAGGCCATGCACCACCGCCGGCACCGAGAAGCCGCGCAGCCCGATCAGCGCCTGGCCTTCCACATAGGGCACCGCCGAGGCCCCGGCGGGCAGCCGCGCGCCGTCGCGCAGCGACCGCCAGTCGCGCAACCCCCCGGGCGGTGCCAGATACGCATGGGGCACCACCTCGAGCATCCGCTGGTGAATCTCGCGCTCGAAACCGTTCATCACCGACAGGACCAGGATCAGCACCAGCACTCCCAGGGCCATGGCCACCAGCGCGAACCCCGAGACAAAGGAAAGGTAACCCCGCCCGCGGCTGCGGGACGCGTAGCGGAAACCCACGAAGGCCGCGAACCTCAGGCTCAAACTGCCACCGCCGGGTTTGCCGGCCCCGGGCCGTGCCCCCACCGGGCGCTCTCCCCGGAGCGGGGCCGGAATATACTTTCCCGGCCGACGGCCTCTATAATCGCCCGCAACACATGGACGGATCGGCCCGGGCAACCCACGCCATGAAAGCGCTGCGCACCGCCGCCCTGGCGGCACTCGTCGCCATCACCCCCGCCAGCGCGGAAGTGATTCGGATTCCCGTGGGAACGCAGGCCATGGAGAAGCGGATGCTGGAAACTCCTCGGCGGGGAGCGACCCAGGCCCAGGTGCGCCACCGCTTCGGCGAGCCCCTGCAGGTTCAGGCGGCGGTCGGAGACCCGCCGATCTCCTCCTGGGATTACGAAAACTACCGGGTCTATTTCGAGGGCGATCTGGTGCTGCACACGGTGCTGAAAGGCTCCGCGCGACCCGCGCCGGTGCAACCCTGAGAGCTGGTGAAGATTGCGGCGCGCGTGCAGGCAGGCCGCATCCCGCCGCAGCGGAGCCACCGCAGTGTATTGCAATGGCTGAGGATCGCGGGCACCGCCGGAACGCGAGCCACCGGGCGCAGCAGCAAGATTCACCGGCGCTGAGCCCCTCGTCCGGGCTCGATCCATAGGGCCATCAATGCTCGGGCCGGCTGGCATCGTAGGCCAACCCGGCCTTTCCGCCGGCGATGTCTGCCGGGGTCTCCTGGGCACACTTGCTCCGGTCGCCGCCGCAAATGTCACATTCGAGCTGCATGCCCAGCGCCGCCATGCCCCCGCAGGATCCGGAGATCGGCTTGCGCCCCAGGAGCACGCCGACGGCCATGGCGCCGACCAACAGGATCACCAACAGCATCGCCAACAGAATTTCGAGCATCTCTTTCACCTCGGAACGAGCCTGGATCGGGCCATCCGGTGAACCGCCGAAATGGCGGCGGACGGCGCCTGAAACCGCTGGCGGAACCGCGGCGATCCGCTCCCGGCCGCCGGCATGGAACCCGCAGTCGATCGCCGCGACACGCCCGGCGGTCATTGCAGATAGGGCGCCATGCGCGGGCTGGCAACCTCCACGAAGCCATCACCCTGCCTGACCAGCAGCAATACCGCAAGTTCGTGGGCGGTGGCAAACTCCAGCCCGCGCTCCTCGCCCATCACCATCAGCGCCGTGGCCACCGCGTCCGCCTCCGCGCTGGTCGGCGCGAGCACCGTCACCGATGCCAGCCGGTGCTGGACCGGGCGACCGCTCTGGGGGTCAAGGGTATGCGAATAGCGCACCCCGTCGCGCTCGAAATAATTCCGGTAATCCCCGGAGGTCGCCACGCCGAGATCGGTGAGTTCCAGGATGCGCTCCACCGCTCCGCCGCCGGGGCGCGGCGCCTCGACGGCGATGCGCCACAATCCGCCGTCGGCGCGGCGGCCGCGGACCCGGATTTCACCGCCCACCTCGACCATGAGGTCGGAGGCCCCCAGAGCGACCAGCTCCTCCGCCAGGCGGTCGACGATGAAGCCCTTGGCGACCGCGGAGAGATCCAGGGTGACGTCACCCCGGCGAATGATCTGGTCGCCGGAGCCCAGTTCGATCCTGTCAAACCCGATGCGCTCCAGCAGCGCGGCGATCTCCGGGTCCGCCGGCACCCGGTCGCCGGTGTCCACCGGCCCGAAGCCCCACAGGTCGACCAGCGGCCGCACCGTGGGGTCGAAGGCGCCGTCGGACATCCGATAGATCCGCCGGGCGATCGCCAGCACCTGGTAGAGGTCTTTCGAGGCCGCGAACGGAACGCCCAACGGCTGGCGATTCAGCCGGTTCAGCTCGGAATCCGGCTTGTAGGTGCTGAGCTTGCGGTCGAGGTCGTCGAGCACCTCGCGCACCCGCTCGGGCAAGCCGGCCGCTGCCAGGTCGCCGCGGCGGTCGATCACCTTGACGCTGTAGCTGGTGCCCAGCGCATTGCCGGAAAACGCGAGCTCCTGGGGAGTCGGCGCGCAGGCGGTCAGCAGGACCAGCAACAACGCGGCGGGCAGCCGCGTCCTTCCCCGCCGCTCGCGCCCCGGCCCCGACAACTCAGCCGCCGAAATCGTCGAGGAAGATGTGATCGTCCTCGACGCCCAGCCGGTGCAGCATGTCGATCACCGCCGCATTCATCATCGGCGGGCCGCACATGTAGTACTCGCACTCTTCGGGGGCCTCGTGATCCTTGAGGTAGTTCTCGTAGAGCACGTTGTGAATGAAACCCGTGTAGCCGGTCCAGTTGTCTTCCGGAAGCGGATCGGACAGCGCCACGAACCACTTGAAATTGTCGTTCTCGGCGGCGAGGGCATCGTACTCGTCCTGATAGAAGAGCTCGCGCAGGCTGCGGGCCCCATACCAGAACGTGATCTTGCGCTTGGTCTTGATGCGTTTGAGTTGATCGAAAATGTGCGAGCGCATCGGCGCCATGCCCGCGCCGCCACCGATGAACACCATCTCGTTGTCGGTGTCCTGTGCGAAAAATTCGCCGAAGGGTCCGTAGACGCGGATCCTGTCGCCGGGCTTGAGGCTGAAGACGTAAGAGGACATCTGGCCGGGGGGCAGGCCCTGGGTGCGCGGCGGCGGCGTGGCGATGCGGATATTGAACTTGAGGATCCCTTTCTCATCCGGATAATTGGCCATCGAATAGGCCCGGATCACGGGTTCATCAACCTTGGATTCCAAATCGAAGAATTTGAAGCGCTCCCAGTCGCCCCGGTACTCGGGTTCGATATCGAAATCCCGGAAGCGCACATGGTGGGGCGGCGCCTCGAGCTGCACGTAGCCGCCGGCGCGAAAGGCCACGTTCTCGCCTTCCGGCAGGGTCAGGGTCAGCTCCTTGATGAAGGTGGCGACATTGGGGTTGGAGGCGACCACGCACTCCCACTGCTTGACCCCGAACACCTCTTCGGGAACCTTGATCTTCATGTCCTGCTTGACCGGCACCTGGCAGGACAGCCGCCAGCCCTCCCGGGCCTCGCGCGGCGTGAAATGGGCCTGTTCCGTCGGCAGAATGGATCCGCCGCCCTCGGCGATGATGCACTTGCATTGGGCGCAACTGCCGCCACCGCCGCACGCCGAGGCCAGAAACAGGTTGTTGGCCGCGAGCGTCTGCAGCAGCTTGCCGCCGGCGGGCACGCGGATGGTCTTCTCGCCGTTGATCTCGATGGCCACCTCGCCGGCGGCGACCAGCCGTGAGCGCGCCACCAGGATGAACAGTGCCAGCGCCACCACGATCGCGGTGAACATGCCGACGCCGAGCACGATGGTCATGGTTTCCATGGTCATTGCTGGTCAGTCCCGCCCGGCCGTCAGATATCGATGCCACCAAAGGACATGAAGCCGAGGGAGATCAGCCCCACGATCATGAACACGCCGCCCAGGCCGCGCAGGCCCTCGGGCATGTCGCTGTACTTGAGCTTTTCCCGAACCCCGGCGATGGCCACGATGGCCAGCGCCCAGCCGAGACCTGCGCCGAGCCCGTAGACCGCGCTTTCGGCAAAGTCGTAGCTGCGCTCGACCATGAACAGGGAGGCGCCGAGGATGGCGCAGTTCACCGTGATCAGCGGCAGAAAGACCCCGAGTGTGTTGTACAGCGCGGGCACATAGCGATCCAGGACCATCTCCAGGATCTGCACGATGGCGGCGATCACCCCAATGTAGCTGAGCAGGCCCAGAAAGCTCAGGTCCACCGATCTGAGCGCCTCGATGCCGGTCCAGGACAGCGCGCCCTCGGCCAGCAGGTAGTGCAGGATCAGGTTGTTGACCGGCACGGTGATGGCGATGACCAGGGTCACCGCGATACCGAGCCCCACCGCGGCGCTCATCTTCTTGGAAATGGCGATCAGGGTGCACATGCCGAGGAAAAACGCCAACCCCATGTTCTCGATGAACACCGAACGCACCAGCAATCCGAGATAGTGTTCCATCAGGCGATCCCCCCGGCGGTATTGGGCGCCAGGCGGTACTCCGGCGCCTCCATCTGCTCGGTCTTGACGCTGCGCAGCGCCCAGATGATGCCGCCGATGATGAAGAACGCGCTGGGCGGCATCAGCAGCAGCCCGTTGGGCACATACCAGCCGCCCTCGGTCACCACCGGCAGTACCTGGAACCCGAACAGGGAGCCCGAGCCGAACAGCTCGCGGAGGAAGGAGACCACCATCAGCATGGCGCTGTAACCCAGGCCGTTGCCGATGCCGTCGAGGAAACTGGCCAGCGGGGGATTCTTCATCGCAAAGGCCTCGGCGCGTCCCATGACGATGCAGTTGGTGATGATCAGCCCGACGAATACCGACAGTTGCTTGCTGATCTCGTAGGCATAGGCCCTGAGGATCTGATCCACCACGATCACCAGCGACGCGATGATGGTCATCTGCACGATGATCCGGATGCTGTTGGGAATGTGCTGGCGGATCATCGAGACGAACAGGTTGGAAAACCCGGTGACCAGGGTCAGCGCGATCGCCATGACCAGTGCCACCGACATCTGCGAGGTGACCGCCAGCGCCGAGCAGATCCCGAGGATCTGCAGCGCGATCGGGTTGTTGTCGACGATCGGCTTGGTGAGTACCTCTTTGATCTTGAGCTGTTCCGCCATGATCAGACCTCCCCTGAACGCAGCCGGGCGAGGAAGGTGCCAAAACCCTGCTCGCCAAGCCAGAAATGAATGAGGTTGTCCACCCCGCGACTGGTCAAGGTGGCTCCTGACAGGCCATCGACCTGGTAGACGCTTTCCGGTCTTGTGGTGTCGACCCGCCCCTTGATCACCCGCAGCGCTACCTCCCCGCCCTCGCCATACACCTGCTTGCCCGACCAGAGCGCCTTCCAGCGCGGATTGTCGACCTCGCCGCCGAGACCCGGGGTTTCGGCATGTTCATAGAATCCGATTCCGGCCACCGTGTTCAAATCCCCCTCCAGGGCGATGAACCCGTAGAGGGTGGACCACAGGCCGTAACCCTTGACCGGCAGGATCAGCTTGTCGAGCCGGCCCTGCTCATCCTTGACCAGATACACCTCCGCGTACCTGGCGCGGCGCTGGATCCTGGCGATGTCCTGCTCCGGCGGGACCTGCTTCGACAGCGCCGGATCCCTGCTGGCCTTGCGCTGATCGTAACTCCCGGCGTCCAGCGCATCGCTGAACTCGCCGCTGTCCAGATTCACCAGGCGGGTCTCGACCCGCTCGAACTGCCGCTCGACACTGACCCCGGGCTGCAACAGTCCGGCCGCGGCGAGGATGTTCTCCTTGCGGTTCAGCGCCTGGTTGGCCGCCTGCTGCGGCCGCAACAGGACGGTGGCGGACGCCACCACCACGGCGCACACCACGCACAGGACCAGGGTGACCAGCAGGGTCTTGCCGATCGACTCGTTGTCAGCCACGGGCCAGCCTCCGCTTGATGTTGGCCTGAACCACTGCGTGGTCGATCAGCGGCGCGAACAGGTTGGCAAACAGGATCGCCAGCATCATCCCCTCGGGAAAGGCCGGGTTGACCACCCGGATCAACACCACCATCACGCCGACCAGCACCCCGAACCAGAACTTGCCGGTCTCGGTCATGGCCGCCGACACCGGATCCGTGGCCATGAAGAACATCCCGAAGGCGAAGCCACCCAGGACCAGATGCCAGTACCAGGGCATCGCGAACATGGGATTGCTCGCCGAGCCGACCAGGTTGAACAGGGTCGACAGCGCCATCATGCCGGCCATCACCCCCAGCACGATGCGCCAGGAGGCGATCCGCGTCACCAGCAGCAGCGCTCCGCCGATGGCGATCGCCAGCGTGGAAACCTCGCCGATGGAGCCCTGCTCGCGCCCGATGAACGCATCCAGCCAGCTCAGTTGCGCCTGCACCGCCGCCATGCCGTCGGCAGCGGCCACCGACAGCGCGGTGGCCCCGGTGAAGCCGTCCACCGCGGTCCACACCGCATCGCCCGACATGGCCGCCGGATAGGCGAAAAACAGGAAGGCCCGGCCGGTCAGCGCCGGGTTGAGGAAGTTCTTGCCGGTGCCGCCGAAGATCTCCTTGCCGATCACCACGCCGAAACTGATGCCCAAGGCGACCATCCACAGCGGAATCGCCGGCGGACAGGTGAGCGCGAACAGGATGGAGGTGACGAAGAACCCCTCGTTGATCTCATGGCCGCGCACCGTGGCGAACAGGACCTCCCAGAAACCGCCCGCCACGAAGGTGACCAGATAGATGGGCACGAAGAACACCGCGCCGTACCAAAAGCAGTCCCACAGGCTCTGCGGATCATGGCCCGCGAAGGCGTCGATCAGCACCGCCCGCCAGCCGAGCAGTTCACCGCCGCCGGCCGCCAGGGCGGTATTGGCCTGGAAGCCGAGGTTGTACATGCCGTAGAACATGGCGGGGAACGCGGCCAGCCAGACGGTGATCATCACCCGTTTGAGATCGATGCCGTCGCGCACATGGGGCGCCGACCGGGTGACTGAGGCCGGCGAATAGAAAATGGTGTCCACCGCCTCGTAGAGCGCGTAGTACTTCGCGTACTTCCCGCCCTCGTGGAAATGAGGGGCCAGGCGGTCGAGGAACTGGCGCAGCGCCACGGATCAACCCTCCTTCTCGATGCGGGCGAGGTTGTCGCGCAGGATCGGCCCGTACTCGTACTTGCCGACGCACACATAGCTGCACAGGGCCAGATCCTCCTCGTCGAGTTCCAGGCAGCCCAGCTGTTGGGCGGTCTCGGTATCGCCCACCACCAGCGCCCGCAGCAGTTGGGTCGGCAGGATATCCAGGGGCATCACCTGTTCGTAGTTGCCGAGCGGCACCATGGCGCGCTCGCTGCCATTGGTACTGCAATTCATGGCGAACACCTTGCGGGGATTGAGGCGGGACACGAATACCGGCAGCGCCGAATGCACATCGCCGCCGGGAGTGAGATAGCGCAGCAAACGGCGCTCGGCACCCTCGCCCAGGGCGGTCACCTGCAGGTGGTAACGACCCAGATACCCGAGCTCCCCGACGGCCCGCCGGCCGCTCAACACCGAGCCGGACACGAGCCGCACCTCGCCGGGCGTCAGGCTGCCGGCGGTCAGCTCGGCGAGGTTCGCTCCCAGACGGGTGCGCAGCAGCCTGGGCCGCGACACGCAGGGTCCACCCAGCGCCACCACCCGCTCCACCGGCAGGCGGCCGGCGGCGAACAGCCGCCCGATGGCGATCACATCCTGATAGCCGATGTGCCATACCGTCTTGCGGGCGCTGACGGGATCGACAAAGTGGATATGGGTTCCCACCAGACCGGCCGGGTGGGGACCGGAAAATTCGTGGCGCGAGACGCCCTCGACCGCCGGGACGGATGCCGCGGGCGCGACGCAGAGGTGGATCGGACAGTCCAGCAATTGCCGCAGCAATTGCAGGCCGGCGGTGAAGTCCGCCCCGGCGCCGGCAATCACCACCGCCGGATCGGCGCACAGCGGATTGGTATCGATGGCGGTGACGAACAGCGAATGGGGCTGCGACCCCACTGGCGGAATCTTCGAATAGGGCCGGGTGCGCAACGCGGTCCACAGCCCCGACTGCACCAGCTGGTCCTGGATCTGGTCGCGCCGCAGTTGCACCAGTCGATCCGCCGGCCAACTGCCGAAAGCCTCCGCGGCATCGCCATCCAAGTCGATGACCACGGACTGCAACACCCGGCGATCGCCGCGATGGACGGCGCGCACGACCCCGGCGGCCGGTGCGGTGAAGCGCGCGTGCTCGTTGTGGCGATCGGTAAACAGCAACTGTCCCAGCCGTACCGCATCGCCCTCCTTGACCGCCATGGTGGGCCGCAGGCCGACATGGTCGCGGCCCACCACTGCGACCGATGACACCGCCGGACCATCGTGAATCACCTGCTCGGGCTTGCCGGCAATCGGCAGGTCCAATCCTCGGCGGATCTTGATCATGCGAAACTCTGGCTCAAAGAGTGGCTGGTACACCCCCGCACGGGCCGGGTGAGCGTGGGTTTGATCGCGGGGCGAAACTCCTCGGCGACTCGGCAAACGGGCGCGGCGCATCTTGCGCGACTGCGCGCGGCCCCGAGTATAGGCGTACCGATCACCGCAGACAAAGCGGGCCGTCAGCCCGCCGCGCGCGGGTACATCGCCCAGCGCACCCCCGCCATCTCCTCCAGGCAGCGGACCACCTGGCAGCTGTAGCCGAACTCGTTGTCGTACCAGCAGTACAGCACGCAATGCGCGCCGTTGACGATGGTCGCCCGGGAGTCGAACACGCAGGCGTGGCGATCGCCCACAAAATCGGTGGACACGGCCTCGCTCGAGATGGTGTAGCCGATCTGCTGCTGGAGCGGTGAAAACAGCGCCTTGCGCCGCATGAACTCGTTGAGTTCGGCGACGGTGGTGGCGCGGCCGAGATGCAGGTTGAGGATCGCCAGGGAGACGTTCGGCGTCGGGACCCGGATCGCATTTCCGGTCAACTTTCCGGCCAGCTCCGGGAGGGCCTTGGCCGCCGCCTTGGCAGCCCCGGTCTCGGTGATCACCATGTTGAGCGCCGCGCTGCGCCCGCGCCGCGCTCCCTCGTGATAATTGTCGATCAGATTCTGGTCGTTGGTGTAGGCGTGCACCGTCTCCACATGTCCGGTGCGGATCCCGTACTCGTCCAGCATCGCCCGGAGCACCGGCACGATGGCATTGGTGGTGCAGGACGCCGCGGAAAGAATGCGCTGCCCGGGCCTGATCTCGTGGTGGTTGATGCCGTAGACGATGTTGGGAATGTCGCCCTTGCCGGGGGCGGTGAGAATCACCTTGCTGGCCCCGGGACACTCCAGGTGCCTGCCCAAGCCCGCCGCATCGCGCCAGACGCCGGTGTTGTCGACCACGATGGCGTTGCTGATGCCGTACCTGGTGTAGTCCACCTCCGCTGGCGAATCGGCCTCGATGACGTGGATTTCGTTGCCGTTGCAGACCAGCTTTTTCTCGTCCTCCAGGACCCGGATGGTACCCCGGAAGGGGCCGTGCACCGAATCCCGGCGCAGCAGGCTGGCGCGCTTTTCGATGTCCTCCGGACCACGGCCCCGGCGCACCACGATCGCCCGCAGCCGCAGGGCGTCGCCGCCGCCGGTCTTTTCGATGAGGATCCGCGCCACCAGCCGTCCGATCCGGCCAAAGCCGTAGAGCACCACATCCTGGGGTTGGGGCAGCGGCTTGCGCATCGCCCCGATGTCGTTGCCGATCACCTCCTGGAGGTAATCCCGTGGGGTGCGGCCCTTGCCCTGTTCCTGGTAACCCACGGTGAGCTTGCCGACATCGACGTGGGCGGGTCCCAGGTCCATTTCCGCCAGGGCCTGGATCATCGGAAAGGTCTCGAACTCGGACAGCTCGTTCTGCTCGATCTGGCGCACGAAGCGGTGCGCCTTCATCAGGTCGGTGACCGAGCGGTTGACCATGTTGCGGCCGTACATGTAGAGCGAGACGTTGTTTTCCCGGTAGAGCTTGCCGATCAGTGGAATCATCGCCTCGGCCAGGG
This sequence comes from Pseudomonadota bacterium, assembly GCA_049325095.1. Taxonomy (GTDB): domain Bacteria; phylum Pseudomonadota; class Gammaproteobacteria; order Pseudomonadales; family Porticoccaceae; genus JAGPUQ01. The sequence continues at coordinate 66,897 of JBMOPO010000035.1, forward strand.
CCTCGCGAGCCTTCCAGTCCTTGAAAAAGTCCTGTGGTTGCGGTCGTTTCACGGGCGATCGTCTCCCGGATTGGGATCAGGAAAGGGCGGTAATTATGGTGATCGCTCCCCACCCCTGCAACCGGCGGCCGGAACCGATGCGGCGGCCGGGCCGCCCGGGCGGTTACAGCAGCAGCCCGCGGATATCCGCCAGCAGCGCCGCCACCTGGGTCAGGAAACGACCGCCGGCGGCGCCGTTGACCAGCCGGTGATCGTAGGAGAGCGACAGCGGCAGCAGTGTCCGCGGCACGAATTCGGTGCCGTTCCAGACCGGCCGCACGGCGCTGCGGGACACCCCCAGAATGGCGACCTCGGGAGCGTTGATGATCGGCGTGAAGCCCTCGCCGCCGATCGCCCCCAGGCTGGAGAGGGTGAAGCAGGCGCCCTGCATCTCGTCGATGCGCAGCTTGCCGGCGCGGGCCCGCTCCGCCAGCGCGGCCACTTCCGCCGCCAGCTCCCAGATGCCCTTGCGGTCGACGTCGCGGATCACCGGCACCAGCAGCCCGCGCTCGGTGTCCACCGCCAGGCCCAGGTGGAAGTACTCGCGCTGCACGTAACTCGCGCCATCGCTGCCCAGGGCGCGATTGAGCGCCGGGTTGTCGCGCAGGGCCGCCGCACAGGCCTTGAGGATGAAGGGCACTGGGGTCAGCTTCACCCCGCGCGCCTCGGCATCCCGCGCCCGGCCGCGGCGGAACGCCTCCAGTTCGGTGATGTCGGCGGCATCGAACTGGGTGACGTGGGGGACGTTCAGCCAGTTGCGGTGCATGTTGCTGGCGGTGAGCCGGCCGATGCGGTTCAACTCACCGCCCGACACCGGCCCGAAGCGCGCGTAATCCACCGCCGGCACCGGCGGGATGCCCGCCCCCCCCGCCGCACCGGCGGCCGGCGTTTGCAGGCGCGCGCGGACGAAGGACTGCACGTCCTCCTTGAGCACCCGGCGCCGCGGCCCGCTGCCTGGAACCTGCGCCAGTTCGATGCCGAGCTCCCGGGCCAGCTTGCGCACCTGGGGCCCGGCGTAGACCGCGGCGCCCGAACGCTCCGGCGGAGCCTCGCCGGCCACAGTCGCCTCGCCCGCGGCCACCGCCGTCCGGGCCCCGGGGAGGACCTCGGGCACTTCCCCTCCCGACCCGGGTTCCCGCTCGACGGCCGGTTCGGCCCGCGCCGGCGCTGCCTTCCTGCGCTGCGCCGCCGACTGGCCGGTCCCGTCCCGCGCAACGGGCTCCGCCGCCGGTTTCACGGCCGCGGATTCCGTGGCTGCCGGGGCGCCGGGGTCCCCGGACCGGCCGGTCCGCGCCGCCGCGGAAACCTCGATCTCCATCAGCGGGACGCCCTCCCGCTCGACCTTGTCGCCCTCCGCGACCAGGATCTTTCTGACCACGCCGGCCACCGGCGAGGGCAGCTCCATGGTGGCCTTCTCGGACTCCAGCACCAGCAGGGTTTGATCGACCTCCACCGTATCGCCCACGGCGACCGCGAGCTCGATCACTTCCACCTCCTCGGCGCCGCCGAGGTCGGGCACCCGCACGGTTTCGATGTGCACTGGCGTCAGCTCCTTCCGGAATGTGTCTCGCCGGCCCCCGGCTCAGGCATGCAGGGGCTCGGGCTTGTCGGGGTCGATACCCAGCTTGCGCGCCGCGCCCCGGAGCCGCCTGGCGTCGAGCGCGCCCTGCCGATGCAGGCCGTAGAGCGCGGCGTAGGCGATGTGGTTGCGGCCCACCTCGAAAAAGTCGCGCAGCCGCTCGCGGGTGTCGCTGCGCCCGAAACCGTCGGTGCCGAGCACCTGGAAATCACCGGAGATCTGCCCGCGCAACTGCTCGCCCAGCGCCTTGACGTAATCCGTGGCCAGCACCACCGGCCCCTCGCTGCCGGACAACTGGGCGGCCAGCCAGGACTGCCGCGGTGGCTCGGCCGGGTGCAGGCGATTCCAGCGCTCGACGGACAGGCCATCGCGGGCCAGTTCCCCCACGCTGGTGACGCTCCAGACATCGGCGCCGACCTCGAAATCCGCTTCGAGGATGCGGGCCGCGGCGCGCACCTCGTTGAGGATGGCACCGGCGCCCAGGAGCTGGACCCGGCGGGCCTTCTGCGCACCGGAGTGCAGCCGGTAGATGCCCCGCACGATGCCCTCCTCGGCCCCCTCGGGGAGCCCCGGGTGCGGGTAGTTCTCGTTCATGGTGGTGATGTAGTAGAAGCAGTTCTCGCGCTCGGTGAACATGCGCCGGAGGCCATCCTGGATGATCACCGCGAGCTCATAGCTGTAGGCGGGATCATAGGCCCGGCAATTGGGAATCACCCCCGCGAGCAGATGGCTGTGGCCATCCTGGTGCTGGAGCCCCTCGCCGTTGAGGGTGGTGCGGCCCGAGGTCGCGCCGATCAGAAACCCGCGCGCCTGGGCGTCGCCGGCGGCCCAGGCGAGGTCGCCCACTCGCTGGAACCCGAACATCGAATAAAAGATGTAGAAGGGAATCATCGGATAGGCGTAATTGCTGTAGGCGGTGGCCAGGGCGATCCAGGCCGACATGGCCCCGGCCTCGGTGATCCCCTCCTCCAGGATCTGCCCCTGCTTGTCCTCCTTGTAGTAGAGGATCTGGCCGGCGTCGTGGGGCACATAGCGCTGCCCCGCGGAGGAATAGATGCCCAACTGGCGAAACATGCCCTCCATGCCGAAGGTGCGCGCCTCGTCGGGCACTATGGGCACCACCCGGGGCCCGATGTCCCGGTCCCGCACCAGGGTCTGCAGCAGCCGCACGAAGGCCATGGTGCTGGAGATGGCGCGCTCCCCGGTGCTTTCCAGAAGCCGCGCGAAGGTGTCGCGTCCCGGAACTTCGAGGGGCTCGAACTCGGCGTGCCGGGCCGGCAGATAGCCGCCGAGCTGTTCGCGCCGCCGGCGCATGTAGACCAGCTCCGGGCTGTCCTCGGGGGGCCGGTAATAGGGCGTTGCGGCGAGCTGCTCGTCGGGGATGGGCAGCCCGAAGCGGTCGCGAAACTTCTTCAGGTCCTCGAGCTGCAGTTTCTTCACCGAATGGGTGTCGTTGGCCGCCTCCCCGGAGCTCCCGAGACCATAGCCCTTGACAGTCATCGCCAGGATCACCGTCGGCCGATCCCTGGTCTCCACGGCCTCGGCATAGGCCGCGTAGACCTTGTAGGGATCATGGCCGCCGCGGTTGAGATACATGATCTCCTCGTCGCTCATGTCGGCCACCAGCGCGGCGAGCTCGGGGTACTTGCCGAAGAAGTGCTCGCGGGTGTAGGCGCCGCCGTTGAACTTGTAGTTCTGCAACTCGCCGTCGCAGACCTCGTCCATGCGGCGCTGCAGCAGACCGGACGTGTCGCGCTCGAACAGCGGATCCCACAGCCGGCCCCAGACCACCTTGATGACATGCCAGCCGGCGCCGCGGAACACGCCCTCCAGCTCCTGGATAATCTTGCCGTTGCCGCGCACCGGGCCGTCGAGGCGTTGCAGGTTGCAGTTCACCACGAAGGTGAGGTTCTCGAGTTGCTCGCGTCCGGCGAGCGCGATGGCGCCCAGGGTCTCGGGCTCGTCGCACTCGCCATCGCCGATGAACGCCCAGATCTGCCGGTCGCCGCGCGGCACCAGCTCCCGCGCCGACAGATAGCGCATCACATGGGCCTGATAGATGGCCTGGATGGCACCGAGCCCCATGGACACCGTGGGAAACTGCCAGTAATCCGGCATCAGCCAGGGATGGGGGTAGGACGACAGTCCCCTGCCGTCGACCTCGCGGCGAAAGTGATCGAGCTGCTCCTCACTGATGCGGCCCTCCAGGTAGGAGCGCGCGTAGATGCCCGGCGAACTGTGGCCCTGGAAGTAGACCAGATCCTCCAGGCGATCCGGGGTCCGGGCACGGAAAAAATAGTTGAAGCCGACATCGTAGAGAGTCGCCGCCGACGAGAAGGTGGCGATGTGACCGCCCAAGCCTTCGTAGCGCTGGTTGGCGCGCATCACCATGGCCAGCGCGTTCCAGCGGATCAGGGAGCGGATCCGCCGCTCCATGAACAGGTCGCCGGGCATGCGCTTTTCGCGGTGCACGGGGATGGTATTGCGAAACGGGGTGATGATTCCGCCGGGCAGCGGGATGCCCTCGGCCGCGGCCCGCCCGATCAACTGCCGCAGCAGAAAGCCGGCGCGCTCCGCGCCGCTGAAGCGAGTGACCGCTTCCAGGGAATCCAGCCACTCGCGGGTTTCGCCGGGATCCTCGTCCAGGTCGGCGGTGCGGATGTCGCCCGGGTCGGGGCGTTGGGGCTCATTCATAGCGGGGCCTACTGCTGTCCAGCGGGTTCCTTGACGGGCTGGTGAACAACCACCTGGGGCACGTCTGCGGCGTCACAATGGTCGCAAAGTGCGCATGTGCTGCCGGCAAACTTCGCCTTCCCGGCCGCTCCTACCCCGTATTCGCGCCGGGGCTTGTCGGCAGCCTGTGGGCCAACGGGGTTACCGGGGTGCCCGGGCGCCCGTTTCGCAACCCGACCCGGCGCGGGCTTGCGGCGGCGGGCCGGGCAGCTGGCGCCCGCCTCGACCGGAGCCGGCGCGGGGCCGGTGCGGCCACCCTGCGCACACTAGGCCAAAAGGCGGCAGCCTTCAACGCGGCGGGCGCCGGCGGAGGATCCGCGCCGGGGCGTCACCAGGGATATGCATAGGTGCCTTCGGCATAGGGCGATGCGTCCCGCCGCAGCGCCGCGACCGTATCGGCATCGGCGGCGACGACCCACAGGCCGCGGCGCCGCGCGCCGAACAGGCGCCGGCAGGCGTCCGCCAGGTCCTCCCTGCCGACCGCCTTCACCGCCGCGGCCAACCGGGGCCGGAAATCGAACGCCCGATAGCGGAGCCCGAGGCTCTCGCGATGGCGGTCGGCCTGCTCGGCCAGGTTCTTCGGCTGCTCCTCGATGCCGGCCAGCACCGCCCGTTTGAGACGCTCCAGCTCCGCCGGCTGCAGCGCTCCGATCGCCGCGCAGCGGCCGGCGAGAAAGGCGTCGATCTCCTCGCTCAGGCCGGCGGCCGCGACCCGCGGCGACTGCACGTACAGGATCATGCCCGGGACCCGATTGAACGGCATGATCTGGCTGCCGACCACATAGCCGAGCTGAAGCTCGGTGCGCAGCCGGGTGTAGAACGGCGCCTCGATGGATTTCTGCAATACCGCGACCCGGGCGCGTTCGGCCAGACTGTCGTCGCCGCCCTGCAGATAGAGCAGCACCGCCTGGTCGGCCTGCTCGGCGGCCACGCCGCGCGACGGGGTCCGCTCGGCGGCCTGCAGCCGCGTCACTTCATGGAGGAATCCCGGGGCGGGCGCACCGATCTCCAGCCGCTTCGCAATCATTCCGGCCAGCCGCCGGGCCTGGTCGCCGTCCAGCACCCCGCCGGTGTAGACCCGAACCGATGCCCGCCGGTAAAGCTCCGCGCAAAAGCGCCGCAACGCCTCGCCGTCGACGGCCTCCAGCGCCGCCGCCATCGCCAGTGGCCGCGGCCGGCCATTCAGCAGGGGCGCTAGCTCCATCATGGCCAGCCTGACCGGCCACTCCCGGCGCGTGTTGCGCCACTCGCGGATCAGGCTGGCCTTGACCCGGGCGAAGCGCCCGGCATCCCAACGCGGCGCCGCCAGCGCCGCCAGCACCCGATCCAGCAGCAGCTCCTGTTTGTCGGCATAGCCATCCAGGTGAATCTCCAGCCCGCCGTCCCAGCGCTGCAGGTCGAATGCCAGGCCGGCGAGCTCCGCCGGATACAGTGCGGCCTCGAGCTGCTCGCGCACCAGCGCCAGATACAGCTCCGCCAGCGCGGCACCCCGCTCGCCGCGCACCGCGGGCACCAGGAGCTGGGCGCTGAACACCGACCTGGGGGTGCCGAAGCGCTGGTCCTGGTAATGCCACAGTTGAAGCGCCTCGCCATCGGCCAGCAGGGTCGGAGCCGAGTCCGGGCCACCCCGGGCCGACACCGGAAACCGTTCGGGAAGGTAGGGATTGGGCCCCGGCAGGCGCAGCGGCGAGTGCTGCGCGCCGGCCGGATCGCGCCAGGCCGCGACCTGCGCGCCCGGTACCGCGCGCGTTTGGTAGGGGACCTGATAATGGCGCGACCGGCGCGCCAGGCCGGTAAACTCCGGTGCGGTGACCGCGATCAGCGCCTGGTCCGGGCGCAGCCGGTCCGCCACCGCCGCCAGGGGCTGTGCGTCGAAGCCCTGCAACACATAGGGACCCCGCAGTACCTCCGCCGGCGGGTAGTCGTGCAGCGACTCGGCCACCTGCAGGACCTGGTCGACGGGCGGAGCCTTGGGCTGGAAGCGAAAGTCCGCCTGGCGCATCTGCGCCAGCTCGCGGTAGCGCCAGGCCTCCAGGCCCCGCTGGCGGACGGTCTGGAACCACTGCCAGGTCAGGTCCAGGACCGCGGCGTGCTCGGACACCCCGGCGGGCGTCAGGCCGATGGACAGGGCCAGCGCGGCGCCGCGCCCGGTGTCATAGGCGAGCCCGGCCTCGAGCCGCTCCGCCCAACCCCGCTCCTTGAGCTCCGCCAGCAGGCTGTGCTCGCTCTCGTCGCCGAGCAAATGACTCAGAAAGATCGCCGGCTTGACCGCCCACTGAGGCGCCTGCGGGGGGAGCTCGAACACCAGGGCCAGTTCGCGCCGCTCGCGGTCCGGCGCCAGTTGGACCAGCAGCGGGCCGGGTTTTGCAAGCAGCGGCACGATGCCCGGCGGGGCGGGCGGGGGCCGGCGCTCGACCGCGGCAAACCGGGCCCGAACCATGGCCTCCAGCTCGTCGAGGCCCGCCTTGCCGGATACCGCGAGCGCCATCCGGTCGGCCGAATAGTGTCGCCGGTAGAAATCGAGCAGCTCGTCGCGAACCGGCCGCCCCTCCAGGTCGGCGAGCGTCTCCCGATTGCCCACCGAAAACTTCGCCAGCGGGTGCGCCGGATTGATCACCTCGGCGAGGACATCGCCCTGCCGGCGCGCGTCGTCCTTCAACTTGAGCCGGTACTCCGCATCCACGGCCTCGCGCTCCCGCGCCACATATTCGGCATCGAACCTGGGGGCGATGAAAAACTGGGCGAAACGGTCGAGAGCGGATTCCAGATACGCCGCGTCGACCTCGAAGAAGAAGGTCGTCCGGTCGAGGCTGGTGTAGGCATTGTGGCTGCCCCCGTGGGCGCTGATGAACTCCTGGTAGGCGCCCGGCTCGGGATACTTCTCGGTGCCCAGAAACAGCATGTGTTCGAGAAAATGGGCCAGCCCGGGGCGATCCTCCGGATTGTCGAAACTGCCCACCGCCACGCTGAGCGCGGCCGCGGCCTTGTCGGCGGCGGGATCGGCAATCAACACCACCTGCAGCCCGTTGTCGAGCCGCAGGTAGCGGTAGCCGCGATCGTCGGCGGGGCTGCGCAGGATCCCGACCTCGCCCCCGTCGGCGACCGGCGCGGACCGCCACCACAGGTCCTCGCCGGCGGCCTCGCCCCGCGCGGCCAGCGCGACCCCTGCCAGGACCAGGGCCCACCAGGCCACCCAGGCCGCCAAACCCGTTCGCGCCGCCCTCATTCCCCGACCCCCGCGGCCGGCGCCGGGACGCCCGGCGCCTGGGCTCGCGGCCAGGCGTTGTAGAGCGCCTTCACCAGGGTGGCCAGGGGGATGGCGAAAAACACCCCCCACAGCCCCCAGATGCCGCCGAACAGCAGCACCGCGAGAATGATCGCGATGGGATGCAGGTTGACCGCTTCGGAAAACAGGACCGGGACCAGCACGTTGCCATCCAGAAATTGAATCACCAGATAGGCACCGCACAGGGTCAAAAATTCCCCGCCCCAGCCCCACTGGAAGTACCCCACCCAGACCACCGGCACGGTGACCACCGCTGCGCCCAGGTAGGGGATCACCACCGACAGCCCCACCAGCAGGCCGAGCAGCGCGGCGTAGTTGACCCCGAGCAGGGCGAACACCACATAGGTCACGATACCGACGATGACGATTTCCACCACCTTGCCGCGCACGTAATTGGCCATCTGCTCGTTCATCTCGCGCGCGATGCGGCGCATCACCGGCCGCTCCGCCGGCAGCAGGTCCGACAGCATGTGCAGCAATTCGGCCCGGTCCTTGAGCAGGAAGAACACCAGCAGCGGCACCAGCAGCACATAGACCAGCAGTCCGACCAGATTGGGAAACCAGCTCACCGAAGACGACAGCAGGCCCTCCGCCATGTGGGTGATCTCGCGGCTGGTGTAGCGCAGCAGTTCGGCCAGTTGCTCCTCGGAGATCAGGTGCGGGTAGTGCTGCGGCAACTGCAACAGCCGCTCCTGCCAGGCCCGCACCATGCCCGGCACCTCGGACAGCAGGTTGATCGACTGTTGCGCCGTGACCGGCAACAGGAAGAAGGCGCCGAGCAGGACCGCGCCCAGGAAGGCGAGAAAAACCAGCCACACCGCGATCAGGTGCGGGACCCGCCAGCGCTCCAGCCGGGCGACCGGACCCTGCAGCAGGAAGGCGAACACCAGCGCCGCGAGAAGCGGGCCCAGCAGATCGCCGAGGACCACGATCGCGACCACCGCCGCCAGCAGTATCAGCGCCAGCAGCACCGCTTCCTCGTTGCTCAGGTAGCGGTGAATCCAGCGCTCCAACACCTTCCACATGGAGCTGTCCTTATCGAGAAATGGCGCGGGGCCGGCAGCGATGCCCGTCCCCGCAACCGGGAACCGGTGCTACCATCCAGGGGTCCAACCAGCGCCTTACGCCCAGCCACCGACCACCCGCCGCAGTGCGCCCCAGAGCCCAACCGACTTGAAGACCCCATTCTACTGTGCCCGCTGGCTCGTCGCCGTGCTCTGCGCGCTCACCGCGCTCGGCGGCCGGCCGACCGCCGCGGCCGACATCCGGCTGCCCGCGCTGGGCGACAGCAGCTCCGCCACCATCTCGCCCCAGCAGGAGGACGAGTTGGGCCGTGCCTGGCTGATGGCCTTCCGCCGCCAGGTACGCGTCCATCAGGACCCGCAGCTCCAGCACTATCTCGAAACCCTGATCGCCCGGCTCGCCGCCCACAGCGAACTGCCGGATCGCAACCTGCAACTGGTGATCGTGGAGAATCCGTCGATCAACGCCTTCGCGGTTCCCGGCGGAGTGGTCGGCGTGCACACCGGCCTGTTCGAACAGGCGCGCACCGAACACCAGCTGGCCTCGGTGCTGACCCACGAACTGGCGCACCTGAGCCAGCGCCACTTCGCGCGCCGGCTCGATGCCCAGCGCCGCTCCTCGGTGGTCGGCCTGGCCGGGCTGCTCACCGGACTGGTGCTGGCCGCCACGGTCGGCGGCGACGCCGGGATGGCGGCCATGACCGCCTCCCAGGCGGCGATGCTCGACGAATCCCTGCGCTACAGCCGCCAGAACGAACAGGAGGCGGATCGGGTCGGGATCGACACCCTGTACCGGGCGGGCATGGATCCCATGGGCGCGCCGGAAATGTTCGAGCGCATGCTGGCCGCCACCAGGTACACCGGGCAGCGCCCGCCGGAGTTCCTGCTCAGCCACCCGCTGACCGAGTCCCGGGTCGCGGACGTCCGCGCCCGGGTGGCCAAATATCCGCCGCGCCAGTATCCGGACAGCCTCGACTACCAGTTGATGCGCGCGCGGATCCAGTTGGCCGCCGCCGAGCGCCCGGAACAGGCCGCCGCCCAGTTTCGCGACCGCATGGCCGGCGGCGCGCTCGACCGGGTCGCCGCCCGCTACGGCTTGGCCCTGGCACTGAGCGCCCAGGGCGACCACGAGGGCGCGCGCAGGCACCTCGCCGAACTGGCGGAGGCGGACCCGGGGAACCGGCTCTACCGGATGGCGTTGATTGACATCGAGCGGGCTGCCGGCAACCCCGAAGCCGCCATTCACCGGGCCACCCGCCTGGTCGACGAGGTGCCGGACTACTACCCGGCGCGGGCGGTCCTGGCCGCCAGTCTGACCGACGCGCACCGCTACGGAGAGGCGGAAAAAGTCCTCGAAGGACTGGCCGCCGACCGGCCGGCGGATCCCCAGATCTGGTTCGACCTGGCCGAGATCAGCGGGCTGGCGGGCGACATCCCCGGGGTGCACCTCGCGCGCGCCGAATATTTCACGCTGATCGGGGTGTTCGACCAGGCGCGCAAACACCTCGATCATGCGCGCCGGTTGCAGGCACAGAACTTCCGCCAGGTCGCCATGATCGACCAGCGGCAGCGGGAAATCGAACAGCTCGAACGGCAGCTGGAAAAACTGCGCTAGCCGCCGCGTGCGCCAACGCCTGTGCCCGGGCAGGGCGCCAAAAAACGCCCTGCCCGGCGCCGCAGGGAGGCGCCGCATCGAAAATCAACCGCGCAACTGTTGATTTTCTGAGCGAGCGCGGACAGGTGCCACAGCGAAGCGAGTTGCAAAAGCCCATGGAGGGGCTTTTGCAACAGCTAGGCTCCCCCCTTGTGGCTGCCATCGCACAGCGGCGCCTTGGCGGTCGCCTTGCAGCCGCAGAAATAGACAGTCCTGGCATCCCCGGCTTCATAGCGCACCGGGGCCAGGCCGGTGCCCTTGTGGGAACCGTCGCAAAAGGGCTGTTGGGCGCTGCGGCCGCAGGCGCACCAGAAATAGGTCTTGCCGGCCTCGACGGCCACCGGGAAGGGCCCGTCGGCAGCTCTCAGCGGACTTTCCATTCGCTCCTCCGTGTTGCCCGCAGATCCCCTCAGTAAGCCGCGGCGCGGGCGATGAGCCGCTGGGCCTGGGTGTAATGGGGTTTGTCGAGCATGATGCCATCGAGACCCACCACCCCGGTATCCGGGTTGGCCTCGAAGGCCGCCACCACCCGGCGCGCCCACTCCAGTTCCTGTTCGCCGACCGAGAACACCCGGTTGATGGTGTCGACCTGGTTGGGGTGGATCGCCATCATGCAGGTGAAGCCCGCCCGGCGCGCCCCCAGGGCCGCCTGCTCCAGGCCGGCGTCGTCCTTATAGTCGGTGAACACCGTGTTGCAGGGCTCGATGCCGGCCGCCGCGGCGGCGGCCAGGCACAGGGCGCGGGCGGTGCGGAACAGGTCGTCCCAGCTGCCGTCCGGCAGCAGGTGGGTCTCGGCGCCGACGTCGGCGGAGAGATCGAATTCCCCCCAGCTGACATAGGCCAGGCGCGGGCTGGCGCCGGCCAGTCCGCCCAGGTTGAGCAGGCCCTGACCGGTCTCGGTGCCGATCACCAGGATGCGGATGTGGCCGGGAGTCACACCCTCGCGGACTTCCAGGGCACTGAGGTAATGGTCGAGCCGGATGACGTCTTCGCGCGTGCGGTACTTGGGCAGCAGCACATAGTCCGGCGCGCCGCCGGCCACGGCGGCGAGATCGTCGAGGGTCATGTGACCGTCGAGCGGATTGATGCGGACCAGCAGTTTCTTGCGGCGACCGCCCGGCGGGCGCGCGTCGAGATAGGCTCGCGCCAGCCGCCGCGCCTCCTTCTTGCGCGACACGGCCACCGAATCCTCGAGGTCGAGGATCAGGCCGTCGGCATTGGTGCCCTCGCCCTTGGCGATCTTCTTCTCGCTGTCGGCGGGCAGAAACAGCATGGAGCGCATGGCGAATCCCCCTCAGGCCGACTTGAGCTTCATCAGCGCGGTGCGCTTGCAGGTCGCCACCAGTTCGTCGCGCTGGTTGAAGCCCTCGTGGAGGAAATGGACGATGCCCGAGTCGTTGCGGGACTTGCTGATGCGCTTCTCGAGCACCGTGGTGCGGGCGCGAATGGTGTCGCCGTGAAAGACCGGGCGCGGAAAGGCGACGTCGGTCATGCCCAGATTGCCCAGGGTGGTGCCCAGGGTGAGCTCGGTGACCTGGACCCCGACCACCAGCGCCAGGGTGAACATGCTGTTGACGATGCGTTGACCGTAGATGCTGTTTTTGGAGAATTCGGCGTCGATGTGCAGCGGCTGGGTGTTCATGGTCAGACAGCTGAACAGCATGTTGTCGTACTCGGTCACGGTGCGGCGCACCTCGTGATCGAATACCTGACCTTCGTTGAACTCCTCGAAATACAGACCGGCCATCGCGTGTTCCTCCGGGACATGGGTGCGAAACAGGTCGCGCGATTGTAGCATCAGGCCTGCGCCGTCCACCCCAACGCCGGTTCCGAGAGCCCTCCATGGAGAACACCGCCTTTTCCGCCGCCGAGCGCGCCGCCTTCGAGCGCATCGTCCACAGCCGCCGCTCGGTGCGCGGCTTTCTGCCCGACCCGGTCCCGCCCCGGGTGCTGCGCGAGGTGTTCGAACTCGCCCAGCAGGCGCCGTCCAACTGCAATGTGCAGCCCTGGCAGGTGGTGGTGGCCTCCGGGGCGGCCTGCCGCGCGATCCGCGCGAAACTCCTGGAGGCGGTGACCTCGGGCCGGCCGGTGACCAGCGACTACCAGCGCGTCGAGGAATTTCCCGGCATCATGCGCCGGCGCCAGATCGACACCGCGGTGCGGCTGTACGGCAACATGGGCATCGCCCGCGACGACCGTGCCGGGCGGCGCCGGGCCATGCTGCGCAACTACGAGTTCTTCGACGCGCCCCACGTCGCCTTCATCGGCATGGATCGCAGATTCCATGAGACGGTGGCGCTCGACGTGGGCATGTACGCCCAGACCCTGATGTTGGCCATGACCGCGCACGGTATCGCCTCCTGCGCCCAGGCCGCCGTGAGCCGCTTTCCGGAAATCATCCGCGCGCACTTCGACATCCCGGACGACATCGGCATCCTGATGGGGCTGTCCTTCGGCTACGAGGATACCGCGGTGCCCGCCAACCGCACCCGGGTGCCGCGCGCTCCCCTGGGGGAACAGGTCCGATTCGTCGACTGAGCGCACCGCTCAATCGCCGGAGAGCTGGGCCTCGCGGAAGTCCAGCATGCGCTGCAGGGGGATCATGGCGCGGCGCCCCAGCTCGGGATCGACCAGCACCTCGTTGGCGCCCTGTTCCAGGGAGTCGGCTAGGTTGCGCAGATGGTTCATCGCCATCCAGGGACAGTGGCCGCAGCTGCGGCAGGTGGCGCCGTGGCCGGCGGTGGGCGCGATGATCAGCTCCTTGTCGGGCGCCGCCTGCTGCATCTTGTAGAAGATGCCCTGGTCGGTGGCGACGATGCAGCGCGCATGGGGCAGATCGCGCGCCGCGGCGATCAACTGCGAGGTCGAACCCACCGCATCGGCCATTTCGATCACTGCCGCCGGCGACTCCGGGTGCACCAGCACCGCGGCGTCCGGGTACAGCCGCTTGAGGTCCTGCAGCCCGCGCAGCTTGAACTCCTCGTGCACCACGCAACTGCCGTTCCAGAGCAGCATATCGGCGCCGGTCTGGTGTTGTACGTAACGCCCCAGATGCTGGTCCGGCGCCCACAGGATTCTGTGGCCCTGGCGGTCCAGGTGATCGACCACGTCGAGGGCGATGCTGGAAGTCACCACCCAGTCGGCGCGCGCCTTGACCGCCGCCGAGGTGTTGGCATAGACCACCACGGTGCGGTCCGGATGCTGATCGCAAAAGGCGGCGAATTCGTCGGCCGGGCAGCCGATGTCCAGGGAGCAGGTGGCCTCCAGGGTCGGCATCAGCACGGTCTTCTCCGGGGTGAGGATCTTGGCGGTCTCGCCCATGAAACGCACTCCGGCCACCACCAGGGTGGAGGCCGGATGCCGCTTGCCGAAGCGCGCCATCTCCAGCGAGTCGGAGACGATGCCGCCGGTCTCCTCGGCGAGCGCCTGGATCGCCGCGTCCGTGTAGTAGTGGGCGACGATGACCGCTTCCTTCTCGACCAGCAGGCGCCGGATGCGGGCGCTGTCCGCGGCGCGCTCCTCTGGTGCCTCATGGGCGGGCTCGGCGACGCGGTCGAGGTGCGCGATCACGATTTCCCGAAATCGGGCGCCGTCGGCGATGGCGAGGCGGGATTGATCAGCCATGGAATGATTGGGAGGCGGGGCGGCGCCCGATTCTAGCACGGCGCCGGCGCCATCCCGCCGGGCGGCGCGACCATCCGGGCGGTGCCGAAACGCGAAAAACGCCGGGGATCTATGGTGGGCCGTGCTGGATTCGAACCAGCGACCAATTGGTTAAAAGCCAACTGCTCTACCAGCTGAGCTAACGGCCCGCGCGGGGGACGCGCTATCTTACTGACCGGCCCCGAAAGGTCAAGAATCACCTTCCCGACCGGGCTGGTAGCGGGTCGGATCCGGCACCCCGGCGGCGGCGAAGCCGGCGCGCCGCAGCCGGCAGCTGTCGCAGCGCCCGCAGGCGCGACCAGCGTCATCGGCCGCGTAGCAGGACAGGGTGGCAGCGTAATCCACGCCCAGCGCCAGGCCCCGGGTGATGATCTCGGCCTTGCTGAGGTGGATCAGCGGCGTGTGGATGTGCAGGGGGGCGCCTTCCACCCCCGCCCTAGTGGCGAGCTGCGCCAGGGCGGCGAAGGCGCGGATGTATTCCGGCCGGCAGTCGGGATAGCCGGAATAGTCCACCGCGTTGACGCCGATGAAGATGTCCCGGGCCTCGAGGACCTCGGCCCAGCCGAGCGCCACGGCGAGAAACACGGTATTGCGGGCCGGGACATAAGTGACCGGAATCCCGGCGCTCTCCCGGGTCGGCACCTCGATGCGGTCATCGGTAAGGGCGGAACCGCCGATGGCGCGCAAGTCGAGCTTGACCACCTTGTGCTGCACCGCGCCGAGCGCCCGGCTGACCACCGCCGCCGCCGCCAGCTCGGCGCGGTGCCGCTGCCCGTAATCGAAACTCAGCGCGTGGCACCCATAGCCCTGCGCGCGCGCGAGGGCGAGCAGGGTTGCGGAATCCAGCCCCCCGGATACCAGCACCACCGCGGGGCGCGCTTCGATGGCGCTCATTCAGTGCCCCGGCACATCGCCCCAGAGGAGCTTGTGGAGCTGCACCTGCATGCGCACCGGCAGCCGGTCGGCGAGGATCCATTCAGCGAGGGCGCGCGGCTCCAGCCGCCGGTGACAGGGCGAAAACAGCAGCTCGGCGCCGCTCTCGGCGAGCCGGTACCGATCGAGTTGGAGCCGCGCCCAGTCGTAGTCGGCGCGGTCGCAGATCACGAACTTGAGCTCGTCCTTGGCGCTGATGCGGGCCAGGTTCGCCCACAGGTTGCGCGACACCTCCCCGGATGCGGGCGTCTTGATGTCGAGGATGACGTGCACCCGCGGATCGACCTCGGCGATGGGCAGGGCTCCGCTGGTCTCCAGGGACACCCGGTAGCCGCGGTCGCACAGGGCAGCGAGCAGCGGCAGGCACTCGCGCTGCGCCAGCGGCTCGCCGCCGGTGACGGTGACATGGCGGGGCTGGTGCTCGGCCACCGCCGCCAGCACCTCGGCCAGCGGCATCAGGGTGCCGCCGTGGAAGGCGTAGGCGGTATCGCAGTAGCCACAGCGCAGCGGGCAGCCGGTAAGGCGCACGAACACCGTGGGCAGGCCGGTGGTCGAGGTCTCGCCCTGCAGGGAATGAAAGATCTCGGTGATGCGCAGCGCCGCGGCGGTCATGGACGGCCTCGGGCCGGAATGGGCATCGGGTCCGGTCGATGGGGGCTGGATCGGGATCGGAGCATGCGCGAGATACTGCCGATGCGGTCGGGCCGGCAAAGTGTACCCGCTTTCCGTGAACCGGGCCTCGCAAGCGACGGCCGACCGGCGGGCAAAAGCCTCAGAAATGGGTTTCGAGATAGCGCTTGGCGAGCACCGCCACACTGCCCCCGGCCAGCACCGCCCGCTCCAGGTGGGCGCGGGCCTTGGCCTTGTCGTTGCGCTGCAGATACAGGGTGCCGAGCTTGTAGTGCGCATCGGCCGCCTTCTGGTGCTCGGGATGGGACTCCACGACGCGCGAGAATCGCTCCAGGGCGGCCTGCTGGTCGTTCTTGACCAGGTAGATTTCCCCCGTCCAGTAGATCGCGTTGGGTACCAGCCCGCTGTCGGGAAAATCCCGGACGAAGGTGTCGAAACCGGCCAGGGCCTCGTCCATCCGCCCCTGCTTGAGCAACTCATAGGCCAGATCGTAAGCCGCCTTGTCCCCCGCGGCCGGAACCGCCCCCGGTGGGATCCCGGCAGCGGATACCTCTCCGGCCGGCTCGGCGGCCCCAGGCGGCGGAGCCCCGGGTGCGCCGGGCCCGCCGCCGGCGGAAGTCGCCCCGGGAGTGGGCTCGCCGGCGGCGGCTGGAGCCGGAGGTGATGGCGGCGCGGTTGCAGGCCCCGTCAATCCGCCGGACATGAGGGCCGACAGCCGGCCGTCCAGGTCCAGGTAGTTGTCCTTCTGCTGCTGTTCGAGGCGGGCCAACTGGTGGGACTGCTCCTCCAGCCTGCCGCGCAGTTCGCGGACCTCTTCCTGCAGGGCCTGCAATTGCGCGAACAGCTCGGACAGGCCGGAGTTGGCGGCGCTCGCAGCGACCTCCGGACTTCGCCGCGCGGCGATGTCGTCCACCGGAGCAGGGGCGCCCATCGCCGGGGCACCCCCCACCGCCCACAGGGCGCCGGCCAGCAGCGCCGCAACCCGGTTCGCCCGACTCAATGCCCTGCCCCCGCCGCCATCCGGACGGTTACTTCAACTCTACCCGGCGATTCAGCGCCATGGATGCTTCATCGCTGCCGAAGGCGGCGGGCGCCTCCTCTCCGTAACTGATCACTTCGATCAGCCCGGGGTCGACTCCGTTGAGCGTCAGAAAATCGCGCACCGCATTGGCGCGCCGCTCGCCCAGGGCCATGTTGTATTCCCGGGTACCGCGTTCGTCGGCATGGCCTTCGAGACGGATGCGCTTGGGATTGCTGGTCAGATTGGCCGCGTGCTGCTGCAGCGCCGCCCGGGATTCAGGGCGCAGCGTCGCCTTGTCGAAATCGAAGTAGAACACGGTCTCCAGGCCGCCCGGATTGTACGCCCCCAGGTCGCCACCGCCGACGCCGCCATCACCCACGGTGCCGGTGGCCACGCCCCCGGTGGCATCGCCGATGCCCGCACCGGCGCCCTGGGCGTCCCCATCGGAAGAGGTACTGGAGCAGGCCGCCAAGAATACGGAGACGAGTCCAACCAACAGCAGATGCTTGCATTGCTTGACGTTCATGAACAGGAAAACTCCTTGCAGTGGATGGCACCAGTGCCGCGCACAATGTATCCGATTCGCCTTGGGCGTGCTAACGGTTTCCTGCCCTCAGCGCAAAAACGGCGACCAGGCCGGCTCCCGCACATCGCTGGCGCTCGCCGGCAGCAGGAACCGGGTGCCCGCGTCGATCGAAACCACCGCCAGTACGCTGCGCGCGCCCTGCTTGGTGGTGTACATGACCATGGCGCCGTTGGGTGCGACGGTGGGCGATTCGTCCAGGGCCGATTGACTCAACAGGCGGAAATCGTTGTTGACCAGATCCTGGCTGGCGATGCTGAACCCGCCGCCCCCGCCGCGATGCACCAGGACCAGGGTGCGGCCGTCGGGCGCGAGTTGGGGCCGGGCATTGTAATTGCCGTTGAAGGTCACCCGCTCGAGCTGGCCTCCGCCCAGGGACAGGCGGTACACCTGTGGCGAACCACCCCGATCCGAGGTGAACAGGATCGACCGGCCGTCCGGTGCCCAGGTCGGCTCGGTGTCGATGGCAAAGTGATTGGTCAGCCGCGTGAAGGCTCCGCTCGCGAAGGTGTAGAGATAGATCTCGGGGTTGCCGTCCTTGGACAGCACCAGCGCCAGCCGGCCGCCGTCCGGCGACCAGGCCGGCGCCCCGTTGAGCCCCTTGAAGTTGGTGACCTGCTGGCGCTGGGCATCGGACAACCGTTGCCGGAAGATCGCCGGCCGCCCGGTCTCGAAGGAGACGTAGACCAGCTCCCGGCCGTCCGGCGACCAGCGCGGCGACAGGATCGGCTGCTTGGATTTCAGCATGAGGCGCTCGCGGGCCCCGTCGGCGTCGGCGACATGCAGCCGGTAGGCCAGCCCGGCGCCCTCGCGGGTCGCGGTCACATAGGCGATCCGGGTGGAAAAAATGCCGCGCACGCCGGTGATGGCCTCGAACACCTTGTCGCTGATGTAGTGGGCGATGTCGCGCAGTTCGGCATCGCTGCCTTCGACGACGCTGTTGAGAACCTGGCGCTCGCCGGCCACCTGGGCCAGCGCGAACTGGACGCGGATGCGCCCGGCGGCCGGCCGCTGGACATCTCCGACCACCACGTACTGCACGTCGGCGATCTTCCAGTCGCGGTAGTAGATTTCATTGATGCGCCGCGGAAAGGACAGCATGTTCACGCGGTCCATGGGATCGAACAGCCCGCTGCGCTGCAGGTCGGCCGACACAATCGAGCTGATGTCCCCGGGCAGTTCCCCGGCGCCCAGCGTCATGGGCACCACCGCGATGCGGGTCGGGTTGTCGGCGCCGCGCGTGATCTGGATGGACAGTTCGGCGCTCGCCGGCGACGACCCGCCGCCGAGCACGGCGACGCCGAGCAGCAGGGCCCACCACCGGCACAGTGCGGAATGCAATTTTCTTGCGGTTGGCTTGGTCACAATCTCAAGTCCTCGGCCCGGAATGTCAAAGTGAGCGTGCGGAAGGTCCGCTCGAACAGCAGCGGATCCTTGCGCGCCAGTTCCTGGAGGCGTTCGAAACGCCCCGCCTGCTGCACCGCATTGACCGCCGATTGATCGAATGCGGGATCGCCGCTGGAGCG
This sequence comes from Pseudomonadota bacterium, assembly GCA_049325095.1. Lineage (GTDB taxonomy): Bacteria > Pseudomonadota > Gammaproteobacteria > Pseudomonadales > Porticoccaceae > JAGPUQ01. The sequence continues at coordinate 85,566 of JBMOPO010000035.1, forward strand.
CACCACGGAAACCCCCATGACCTGCCCCGTCGGCACCAGCCGGATGCGCAGCTGCACCTCCATGTCCCGCCGCGCACTGGGCGGGCGATTCCAGTTGTTGGAGATGCGATCGCGGATGTAGCTCTCGTAGGTCGCAATCATCTGCTCTCCCTGGGCGGCGGCCCGCGCCGCCTGCTCGGCCGCCGCCTTTTCCCTTGCAGCCTGCTCGGCCGCGGCTTTTTCCCTTGCAGCCTGCTCGGCCGCCGCC
>JBMOPO010000036.1:0-69535 GCA_049325095.1 Pseudomonadota bacterium
TGCCGGGTATCGCCGCCAGCCCCTCGTCGAGCAGCTCCCGGGCCGCCTCATACTGCCCCTGCCGCATCAGCAGCTCGGCCTCGATCTGGAACAGGGCCGATGCCGGCTCCCTGTGCTCGGCGCGCAGCCGCCGCAGATGGGCGCGCGCCTCGGCCAGCCTGCCGGCATCGGTCAGCAGTTGGGCCGACTTCGCCGTGGCCACCAGCCAGCGCTCGCCCTCGACCCGCCGGAAGTGCTGGATGGCACGCTCGACATCCCCGTCCGCCTCGGCCAGTTCTCCCAACTGGAAATGGGCATCGCTGCCGAGTTCGGGGTCCTCGGTCAGGCGTTCGAACTGCTCCCGCGCAGCGGCGATACGGCCGTCGCCGCGGTAGGCCAGCGCCAGGCCGAGGCGCAACATCGCGTGGTCGGGGAGGCGCTCCACCAGCGGGCCCAGTCGCGCTGCCGCCTGCCCGAAGTCGCGGCGGCCGAGCAGCATGCGCACATAGTTCCGGCTCAGGCTGGCATCGTCGGGGTAGCGGGGCAATACCTGCTCGAGATGATCGAAGGCCTGGCCGGACAGGCCGGCCTCCTCCAGCAGTTGCGCGAACAACAGCTGGCCGGCGGGATTGTCCGGCTGCAACGCCACGGTCCGCGCGGCCAGGGCGCGCGCCGCGTCCACCTGGCCGGCCTGCCACAGCAGCAATGCGCGACCAAACAGCAGGTCGGGGTCGTCCGGAAACCGGGCCCCGAGCTCCTCGAAGGCGTTCAACAACTCCTGGCGCTGCGCCGGGGGCAGTTTGGCGGCCCGGGCGGTCAATTCGCGGATGACTTGCCCGGAACCCCGTTCGAGCAGCCAGGCGGCGTGGGGCAGGGCTTCCGGCAGGCGGCCCTGGCGGGCCAGCCCGACGGCCGCCAACTCCCTGCCCCGCTGATTGTCCGGCTCGGCGGCCACCCACAGCAGTCCCAGTTCGGCCAGCGCCTCGCCGTCGCCCGCATACTCGGCGATCTGCGCCGCGCGGGCGATGACGCCGGGGTCGCCGGTGGCGTGGGCCTGCTCGCGATACCGGTCGAGCGCGAAGCGGACATCGCCGCGAATGCCGGCGGTCTCCGCGGCGAGCAGGGCATAGAGGGTTTGTGCCGGGAAGGCCCTGACGGGATAATTCGCGACGGGGTCGTCCCCCGCCGCGGCCGACCGCTCGGCGGCCGCGTCCGATTCAGCGCCGGGACCTGCCTGTCGGACCGCGGGTGCGGTGGGGTTCAGGGCGCAGGCGGCGAGCAAGCCGACCCCGAGACCGGCCAACAGACGAATCGCACGAACCACGGCGGGAAGATGTCCTCACAGATCGGCGCCATTGTAGCAACAACCCGTTGGACAGACTCCCGGCGACAATGGTTTCGCCCCGCGCCGCGACCGGCGGCGCGAGGCGCACCGGCCGCTCCCGCCCGATGACCATCCAGGTGTTTGGCCTCAGTCACGACACCGCACCGCTGGCGCTGCGGGAGCGGGTCGCCTTCGCGTCCGAAACCCTGGCGGAGCACCTGCAGCGCGCGCGCCGGGAACTGGCGCTCGATGAGATCGCGATCCTGTCCACCTGCAATCGCACCGAAATCTATGCCGCCGGCGAGGCCAGCTTCAGCGGCTTCGGCGCCTGGCTCGCCGCCGCCCACCGCCTGTCGCCGACCGAATTGGTCGCCAGCTGCTACGCGCATCGGGACGAGTCGGCGCTGCGCCACATGATGCGGGTCGCCAGCGGGCTCGACTCCCTGGTATTGGGCGAACCCCAGATCCTCGGCCAGATGAAATCCGCCTATCTGGCGGCGCGCTCCGCCGGCGTTCTGGGCACGGTGCTCGAACAGTCCTTCCAGAGCGTCTTCGCCGCCGCCAAACGGGTCCGGTCGGAAACCGGCATCGGCGCCAATCCGGTATCGGTCGCCTACACCGCGGTGAGCCTGGCGCGACAGATCTTCGGCCGCCTGGAGCCCCTGCACGCGATCCTGGTTGGCGCCGGCGACACCATCGAGCTGGTCGCCCGGCACCTCGCGGAAGCCGAGCTGGCCGGACTCATCTTCGCCAACCGGACCCCGGACCGGGCCGCCCTGCTCGCCGCCCGCCACGGCGGCACGGTGCTGCCGCTGGCCGAGCTGCCCGAACAGCTGCACCGCGCCGATCTGGTCATCACCGCCACGGCGAGCCAGGTGCCGATCCTGGGCAAGGGGGCGGTGGAGTCGGCCCTCCGGCGCCGGCGGCGGCGCCCGATGCTGATGGTCGACATCGCCGTGCCCCGCGACATCGAACCGGAAGTGGGGCGCCTCGACGACGTCTACCTGTACACCGTCGACGATCTGCGCGAGGTCATCCAGGAGGGCCGGCGGGCGCGCACCGAGGCCGCGCGCGCCGCCGAGGAGATCATCGAACTGGAAGTCGCGCGCTGGCAGCGCCGGCAACTGGCCCGCGACGCCGTCGGACTGATCCGCGCCTACCGGGGGCATGCCGCCGCGGTGCGGGACGCCGAGGTGGACAGGGCCCTGCGCGCCCTGGAGGGCGGCCAGCCGCCGGAAGCGGTCCTGCGCCAACTGGCCAACAGCCTCACCAACAAGCTGCTCCATCATCCCACCGCGGGGCTCAAGCGGGCCGGCGAGGAGGGCCGGCAGGAGTCCCTGCGCTGGCTGCGCGAGCTGTTCGAGCCCGATCGCCCGGAGTCCTCGTGAAGGCCTCGCTGCGCCGGCGCCTGGAGGAGCTCACCGAACGCCACGAGGAAGTGGGACACCTGCTCGGCGACGCCGCGGTGCTCGCCGATCCGCAGCGCTTTCGGGCGCTGTCGAGGGAATATGCCGAACTGGAGTCGGTGGCCGACACCTATCGGCGACACCGCAAAGCGGTGGCCGACATCGCCGCCGCCACCGGCATGCTGGACGATGCCGATCCCGAACTGCGGGCCCTGGCGGAAGCGGAATTGCAGCAGGCCGAAGTCCTGCGCCAACGGCTGGAGGCCGAACTGCAGCTGTTGTTGCTGCCGCGCGATCCCAGTGACGACGCTAACCTCTTCCTGGAAATTCGCGCCGGTACCGGCGGCGACGAGGCGGCGCTCTTCGCCGGCGATCTGTTCCGCATGTACGCCCGCTACGTCGAATCGCGCGGGTGGCAGATGGAGGTCATCAGCCAGCGTCCCGGCGAGCACGGCGGCTACCGGGAGATCATCACCCGGGTGATCGGCCCCGGGGCCTACGGGCGGCTCCGCTTCGAGTCCGGCGCGCACCGCGTGCAGCGGGTGCCGGCGACCGAGTCCCAGGGCCGCATCCATACCTCGGCCTGCACCGTCGCGGTGATGCCGGAGGTCGCCGAGGTGGATGCGATCCACATCGACCCCGCGCAGCTGCGCATCGACACCTTCCGCTCCTCCGGCGCCGGCGGCCAGCACGTCAATGTCACCGACTCGGCGGTGCGCATCACCCACCTGCCCACCGGCACCGTGGTCGAATGTCAGGACGAGCGCTCCCAGCACAAGAACCGCGCCAAGGCGATGGCCCTGCTGCAGGCGCGCCTGCTCGCCGCCGAGCGCGAACGGCAGGCCCGCGAACAGGCCCAGTTGCGCCGCGGCCTGGTCGGCAGCGGCGATCGCTCGGAGCGGATCCGGACCTACAATTTTCCGCAGGGCCGGGTGACCGACCACCGCATCAACCTGACCCTGTATCAGCTCGACAGCATCCTCGCTGGGGAACTGGACCCGCTGCTCGAACCCCTGAGCAACGAATTCCGCGCCGAACAGTTGGCGGCGCTGGCCGACTGAGTCATGGCCAGTATCGGCGACCTGCTGCGCCGTGCCGGGGAATTGGCGGCCGCCTCCCCCAGCCCGCGCCTCGACCTCGAGCTGCTGATCTGCGCCGCCGCCGGCTGCTCCCGTACCGCGCTGTACGTGCGCCCGGAGACCGAGCTGCCCTCGACCGCCCTGGCGCGGTTCGAGGCCCTGCTGGCGCGCCGGCAGAGCGGCGAGCCCATGGCCTACCTGCTCGGCGCGCGGGAGTTCTGGTCCCTGTCCCTGCGGGTGTCACCCGCCACCCTGATCCCCCGGCCGGAGACCGAGCGCCTGGTGGAGCTGGCGCTGGCCCTGGTCGCGGAACCGCGGGCGCGGGCGCTGGATCTCGGCACCGGCAGCGGCGCCATCGCCCTGGCCCTGGCCAGCGAGCGGCCGGCCTGGCGGATCACCGGCGTCGACCGCTCCGCCGCCGCCCTGCAGGTGGCCGAATCCAACCGCGCGGCACTGGCGCTGGACAATGTCCGCTTTCGCCAGGGCGACTGGCTGGCCGGCGAGCGGGGGTGCTATCACCTGATCGTCGCCAACCCGCCCTATGTCGATCCCCGGGACCCGCACCTGACCCGGGGCGATGTGCGCTTCGAGCCGCGCGCGGCCCTGGTCGCCGGGGAGCGCGGTCTCGCCGCGCTGCGCGCCATCGCCGGCGCGGCCCCCGCCCACCTGCTGCCGGGCGGCTGGCTGCTGCTCGAGCACGGCGCCGAGCAGGGCGCGGCGGTGCGGGCACTGTGCGCGGCGGCACTGGAGGAGGTGCGCAGCTGGCGCGACCTGGCCGGCCGCGAGCGGGTCAGCGGCGGCCGCCGGCCGGCCGGAGGGCTACAACACACGGCAGGGGAAACCGAAAAATGAAAATCGACAGCAGTTTCAGTTTCGACGATCGCCTCGACGACATCGGGGTCATCCAGGAGCGCTTCCGGCGCCTCGAGCGGCTGGGCTTCGACGGCGTGGTGACCGCGGAGATCCGCAACGACCCCTTCGTGGCGGTCGGCCTGGGCGCCGCGGTGACCGAGCGGGTCGAACTGCGCACCGGCATCGCGGTGGCCTTCGCGCGCAATCCCATGACCATGGCCTACAGCGCGCATGACCTCAACCTCTACTCGCGCGGGCGCTTCACCCTGGGCCTGGGCTCCCAGATCCAGGCGCACATCACCAAGCGCTTCGGCATGCCCTGGCACGGCCCGGCGCGACAGATGGCCGAATTCATCCGCGCCCTGCACGCCATCTGGGACTGCTGGTACGAGGGCAAGCCGCTGAATTTCCGCGGCCAATACTATCGCCACACCCTGATGACCCCGGACTTCACCCCCCATGACACCCGCTTCGGCCGGCCGCGAGTGGTGATGGCCGCGGTGGGCCCACTGATGATCGACACCGCGGCAAGGGAGGCCGACGGCATCCTCATCCACACTTTTTGTACGCCGAAGTATCTGGAGGAACAAATCCTGCCGCGCATTCACGCCACGCGCGCCGAGCGCGGCCGGCGCCGCGAGGATTTCGAGGTGTCGTTCCCGCCGTTCGTGGTGACCGGCGCGACCGAGGCGGAGTTCGAAGCGGCCAAACGGCGGGTGAAGTACCGGATCGCCTTCTACGGCTCGACGCCGGCCTATCGCCCGGTACTGGAATGCCACGGCTGGCAGGACCTGCAACCCAAGCTCAATCAGCTATCGAAGAACCATGGCTGGGACCGGATGCCGGATCTGATCAGCGATGAAATGCTGGAAACCTTCGCCGTGGTGGGAGAACCGCGCCAGGTCGCCCAACGGATCAAGGCGCGCTACGGTCACCTGGTGGATCGGCTGACGCTCGAAAGCGGTTCGCCGGAGGAGATCCTGAGCGAACAGCTCCGGATCCTGCGCGGGCAATGAAAAACCCGGCCTTGCGGCCGGGTTCCAGACGCTGCGGTGCTTGAGCGAGGCTTCAACCGTCGCCGTGGCGCAGCAGCCGGCCCGAGTAGGCGTTGGTCTCGCGGTCGTGATCGATGGTGATCTGGCCGTTGACCAGCACATAGTCGTAGCCCCTGGCGCGCTGGACCCGGCGCCATTCGCCACCGGGCATGTCGTGGGTGATCTCGGCCGGCAGGGCCTCCAGTTTTTCGTAGTCGTAGACCACGATGTCGGCCGGCGACCCGACCCGCAGCTGGCCGCGGTTGTTGAACCCTGCCAGTGCCGCCGGCAGTGCCGAGAGCCGCCAATGCGCCTCCTCCAGGGACAGCATCTGGTGCTCGCGCACGTATTTGGCCAGCGCCTCGGTGGGATAGCGCCCAGCGGTGAGGAACCTGGTGTGGGCGCCGCCGTCGGAGACCCCGAAGGTCACGTAGGGATCGTCGATGATCTCCTTCATGTATTGCAGGTTGCCGGCATTGGGCAGGGTGGCGAAGAACTCTGCCTTGAGGTTGGTGCCCACGGCGATGTCGAGCAGGGCATCGACCGGATGCTTGCCGGTCTTCTGCGCGACCAGGCTCATCTTGTGGTCCTTGAACTCGTTGAACTTGTCCGAGTGGGTGCGCACCAGGACCACTTCCTCAATCGGCCCGGTGGCGGAGATGCCGGGCGGATTAGCGCGCAGCGCCGCGCGCCGGCCGGGATCGGCCATCTTCGCCAGGCGCTCCTCGAAGCTGCCGGTGGTGACCTCGCGCCAGGCGTCGGAGTCGTCCCACAGATTCCACTCGTCGAGCGAGAAGGTGAAGCCGGAGTCGGTGGTCAGGCCCTGGCCGTAGACCTTGTTGCCGCGCGCATGGCACTCGCGCAGCCAGCGCAGGGTGCTGCGGTGCACCTCGGGATCGCTGGCCACCGCCTGGACCACGTTGTAGAGCAGCGGGCGGCCGCTGACCTCCGCGACCTGCTCCATGTGCGCGCGATCGTGGTCGGGATCGCGACCGCTCAACATGGTCATCTGGATGAAGCCCTCGTTGCGCTTGGCGAGCACCCTGGCCAGCGCCAGACAGGTTTCGTCGTGCATGACATCCGTGGGCATGGGAGAGCCGTCGAAGTCGCGCTGCACGTCCGCCCCACAGCCGGGCGCGAGGCGCTGCGCGGACCAGCCGCAGCCGCCGGCGTCCATGGCCTCCTCCAGCAGGCGGCACAGTTCGGCCTCCTCCGCGGGCGTCGGCTTCTCCCCGGCCTTGGCGCGCTCGAAGCCCATCACCCAGATCAGCAGCGGCGCCACCGGCACATAGGGCAGGATGTTGATCGCCTTGGGGGTTCGCTCGACGCTGTCGAGAAACTCCGGAAAGGTGACCCAGTCCCAGGGCATGCCGGCCTTCATGGACTCGAAGGGGATCGCCTCGACCCGGGTCATCGACAGCATGGAGCGCTCGCGCAGCTCCGGTGCCACCGGGGCGAAGCCGAAGCCGCAGTTGCCGATCACCACCGAGGTGATGCCGTGCCAGCCGGACAGGGTGCAATAGGGGTCCCAGAACAGTTGCGCGTCATAGTGGGTGTGCAGATCGATGAAACCCGGGCAGACATGCTTGCCGCCGGCGTCGATCACCCGCTCCGCGTCCTTGGCGTCGAGGCGGCCGATCTTGGCGATGATGCCGTCCTTGATGCCGATGTCGCCCCGGTAGCGGGGGATCCGGGTGCCGTCGAAAATGGTGCCGTTCTTGATGATGGTGTCGAACCTGGCCATGGAGGTACTCCCCTGTCGCGGGTCGCAAACCCCGGGCGTGCATCGACAGACTGCGGCGCAGCGGCCGGGCGGACCCTTGTTGTTGTGAGGTAAGTCAGAACTCGCCGGTACGACCGACTATAGCGCAGACCCAAAGACCCCACCCACAGCGCCGGGGGACCCGAACCGGGCTTGCAGTCGCGGCTGGAAAGGGGTGGGGGCGGGCCGGCGCAACGCCGCTCAGGAAATCCCGTAGCTGCGCGCGGTCTGGAGCAACAGCAGGCGGTCGGCAGGATCCAGGGCGACGAACTCGCAGCCGACCCGGTTCTCGGCACCCTGCGCCCCGGTGGTGTGCTGCCAGGCGATGCGCACCCCGGCGTCGATCGCCACCAGGCCCTTGTCGGGATGGGGCAGGTGAATGGTGACCAGCCGATTGCCGGGCGGCGGCAACGGGCGATGGGCGTGCAGCATCATGCCGCCGGTGGCGATGTCGCCCAGATAGCCGATCATGGCGTGGCTGTTGTGGTCGTAGACTCTGGCCAGCGCCACCAGCCGGGTCCGCCGGGAACGGCGGGTGTCGGAACTGGGGGCGGATGGCGGGTGCGCTGGCATCGGTCGATCATAGCCACGGCGGCCGACCCTGCCAAGCGCTTGCCGGCCAAGCGGCACGCAATATCGACGACGAAGGTACGAGAATCAGCGAGGAAAACATGACCGAAGGCGGACTGTCGCTCTGGATTCTGGGCCTGCAGATCTTTGCGGTGGGGATTCTCGCCCTGCTGGTGATCGGCGTGCTGGGCCTGACGTGGATGTACTTGGTCGATGTCCGCCAGCGCCAGCACGCCATCCGGCGCAACTATCCGATCATCGGCCGCTTCCGCTACCTGTTCGAGCGTCTGGGTTACTTTTTCCGCCAGTATTTCTACGCCCTCGACCGCGAAGAGAAGCCGTTCAACCGCACCCAGCGCTCCTGGGTCTACCGGGCGGCCAAGAACCAGGACAGCACGGTGGCCTTCGGCTCCACGCTGGACCTGGCCGCTCCGGGCGCGGTGCTGTTCGTGCCCGACGTCTTCCCCACCCTGGCCGAGGACGCAGTGGCGGACGGCCCGCTGACCATCGGGCCCTACTGCCCCAAGCCCTTCGTCGCCGGCTCGTTCTTCAACATCTCGGCGCTGAGCTATGGCGCCATCTCCAGGGTGGCGCTCCAGGCGCTGTCGCGGGGGGCCGCGCGCGCCGGCTGCTGGCTCAATACCGGCGAGGGTGGGCTCGCGCCCTACCACCTGGAGGGCGGCTGCGATCTGGTGTTCCAGATCGGCACCGCCAAGTACGGGGTCCGCGACAACCGCGGCGAACTGAGCGACGACCTGCTGCGCGCCATCGCCGCCCGCGACCAGGTGCGCATGTTCGAAATCAAGCTGAGCCAGGGCGCCAAACCCGGCAAGGGCGGCATCCTGCCCGGGATCAAGGTCACCGCGGAGGTGGCCCGGATCCGCGGCATCCCGCCGGGCCGCGATTCGATCAGCCCCAATGGCCATCCCGACATCCGCAATGTCGGCCAGTTGCTCGACCGCATCGAACACATCCGCACGGTGACCGGCAAGCCGGTGGGCTTCAAGCTGGTGGTCGGCGGCGGCGACTTTTTCGATCAGTTGTGCCAAACCGTGCTCGACCGCGGCGCCGAGCGCTGGGCGCCCGACTTCATCACCCTCGACAGCGGCGACGGCGGCAGCGGCGCGGCGCCCCAGAGCCTGATGGATCACGCCGGGCTGTCGATCCGGGAAAGCCTGCCCGCGGTGCTCGACCGGCTCGCCGCCTACGGCCTGCGCGAGCGCATCCGGGTGATCGCCGCCGGCAAGCTGATCATGCCGGTGGACGTCGCCTGGGCACTGGCGGTGGGCGCAGACTTCGTGGTTTCGGCGCGCGGCTTCATGTTCGCCCTGGGCTGCATCCAGGCGATGCAGTGCAATCGCAACACCTGCCCCACCGGGGTCACCACCCACGACCCGGATCTGCAGAAGGGACTCGACCCCGCCGACAAGGCGATCCGCGTCGCCCAGTACGTCGAGAACCTGCGCAAGGAAGTGGGGGTGATCGCCCACAGTTGCGGCGTCGAAAGTCCGCGCGCCCTGCGCCGCCACCACGCGCGCATCGTCACCGAACTGGGCCAGTCCGAGCCGCTCGACCAGTACTACGCCAAGGCCGCGGCCCAGAACCCCGTGTTCCCGCCCGCCCTCCATCGCGCCCCGCCGGCGGTGCAACCGCTGTCCCTCCAGGAGAAACTGCCATGAGCCCACTGCGCTCGACCTATATCCGGTTCCACCGGGGCCTGTTCGGCCGGCTGCGCCACCTCGACGGCCTGCCGCCGCTGCTGCTGCGGCTCTACCTGGCGCCGGTGATGATCGCCGCGGGGTTGCACAAATTCCGCACCTGGGAGGATATGGTGGCCTGGTTCGGCAATCCGGAGTGGGGCCTGGGGCTGCCGGCCCCGGCACTGATGGTGGCCCTGGCGGCGGGCGCCGAGCTGGGCGGCGGCCTGGCGCTGCTGATCGGCTTCGCGGTGCGCTGGGCGGCCGTCCCGCTGCTGGTCTCGATGGCGGTGGCCGCCGGCGCGGTGCACTGGGAGCACGGCTGGTTCGCCATCGCGCCCGCGGATCCGGACACCAGCACCGCCAAGGTGCTGGCCATGGCGGGCATCCCGGCAGCCCAGCGCAGCCTGGAGAACAGCGTCGAGGTGGGCAAGCGGCTGGAGGCCGCGCGCAACCTGCTGCGCGAACACGGCAACTACCAGTGGCTGACCGAAAAGGGCACCTTTGTGGTACTCAACAACGGCATCGAATTCGCCGCCACCTATTTCATCATGTTGCTGAGCCTGTTCTTCACCGGCGGCGGCCGCTATTTCAGCATCGACTACTGGCTGGCGCGCCGCGCCGGGCTCGCTCCCCGCTGAGGGCCGGTTCGTTCGGGTCGCGGCGCCGTGTTACCATCGGCGCCGTTTTTCTTTCCGCGTGCAATACGACTTTCATCGGAGTACCCGCCATTTCCAATACCCAAGACGCTCCCCAGCCGGGCCGGGAGGCCGACGCCGCCGGCCGCCGGCGCTCCCGCAGCCGCGGCCGCGGCAACCGCGCCGACCCGCCCCGGGAATCCCCCGCCGGCGCCTGGAGCCTGGACGACTTCCCGGTAGCGCCCCAGCCCGACAAGGTCCGCTTCCACGACCTGGATCTGCCCCTGCCGCTGATGCACGCCATCGCCGATCTGGGGTTCCAGTACTGCTCGCCGATCCAGGCCCGTTCGCTGCCGTTCGCGCTGCGCGGCCACGACCTGGTGGGCAAGGCGCAGACCGGCACCGGCAAGACCGCCGCCTTCCTGATCACCATCATCACCGACCTGCTCCAGCACCCGATGGTCGAGGAGGAGCGCTACGCCGGCGAGGCCCGCGCCCTGGTGATCGCCCCGACCCGCGAGCTGGTGATGCAGATCGCCGAGGACGCCAAGGCGCTGTGCAAGTACACCGACCTGGAGATCCACACCCTGGTGGGCGGCATGGACTACGACCGCCAGCGCCAGCGCCTCCACCAGCGCCACTGCGACATCCTGGTGGCCACCCCGGGCCGGCTGCTGGACTTCTGCAACAGCCGCGACGTCCATCTCGACCAGGTCGAGGTGCTGGTGATCGACGAGGCCGACCGCATGCTCGACATGGGGTTCATTCCCCAGGTGCGGCGCATCGTCCGCCTCACCCCCCACAAGGCCGAGCACCGCCAGACGCTGCTGTTCTCCGCCACCTTCACCGACGACGTCCACCGCCTCGCCGAGCAGTGGACCCTGCGCCCGGTGTTCGTCGAGATCGAACCCGAGCGGGTCGCGGCGGCCTCGGTCGACCAGCGGGTGTTCATCGTCGAGACCCGCAAGAAATTTGCGCTGTTGCGCAACCTGCTGCGCGATCCCGAGGTGGAGAGCGCCCTGGTGTTCGCCAACCGCCGCGACCAGTGCCGGCGGCTGCAGGAGAAACTGCGCGGTGCCGGCATCGAGGCCGGGCTGCTGTCCGGGGAGATCGCCCAGAACCAGCGGGTGCGCACCCTCAACGCCTTCAAGGAAGGCAGATTGAAAGTGCTGGTCGCCACCGACGTCGCCGGCCGCGGCCTGCACGTCGACGGCATCAGCCATGTGATCAACTACACATTGCCGGAAGAGCCGGAGGACTATGTCCACCGCATCGGCCGCACCGGGCGCGCCGGCAAGACCGGCACCTCGATCAGCTTCGCCTGCGAGGACGACGCCTTCCTGCTGGAGCCGATCGGCGCTCTGCTGGGCCAAGAGCTGAAATGCGAACAGCCGCCGCCGGAGCTGCTGCACAACTGAGCGCCGGTAAAATTGGCGTCGCGAGTGAAGGCGCCCATTCCGCGGCTGCGAAGCGATCGCAGTGCATGGCAATACCCGAGGATTGCGAGCAGCCCCGGAACGAGAACTGCCGGGCGCGGCAGCGAGCTTCACCAGCGCTGAACCGCGGCGGTTTTTCGCCGCTCGCCCTTGGTGCGACAATGCCGGCCTCCTCCAGCAACGGACCGGCACCATGGCCAGACCCCTCGCGGGCATCCGCGTCCTCGACCTGACCCACATCCTCTCCGGGCCCTTCGCCACCATGACCCTGGCCGATCTGGGCGCCGAGGTGGTCAAGGTCGAGCCGCCCGAGGGGGAGCGCACCCGCCGCCTGCTGGCCGACGATCCCCGGCACTCGATCGCCGGCATGGGCGCCTACTTTCTCTGCCTGTCGCGCAACAAGAAGAGCCTGGTGGTCGATCTCAAGACCGCGGCCGGCCGCGAGCTCTTCTACGAGCTGGCGCGCAAGGCCGACATCGTCTGCGACAACTTCAGCGTCGGCGTCACCGCCAAGCTGGGCATCGACCACGACCGCCTCGCCGCCATCAACCCGCGCATCATCACCTGCTCGATCACCGGCTTCGGCGAGACCGGGCCGGGTCGCAACCGCACCGCCTTCGACCAAGTGGTGCAGGCCTACGGCGGCAACATGTCGATCACCGGCTTCGACGCCGGACACCCGCTGCGCTCCGGGCTGCCCATCGCCGACCTGGGCGGCAGCCTGTTCGGGCTGGCCGGCATCCTCACCGCGCTCTACGAGCGCGAGCGCAGCGGCCTCGGCCAGCATCTGGACATCTCCATGCTCGACGGCCAGATCGCCATGATGAGCTACATGGCCACCATGTACTTTCTGTCCGGGGAGGATCCGGAGCCGATCGGCAACTCCCACTTCGTGCACGTGCCCTACAACAGTTTCGCCACCCGCGACGGCGCCATCGTCATCGCGGTGATCTTCGACGAGTTCTGGCAGAGCCTGCTCGAGGTGCTCGGCGCCGACGACCTGCGCCGCCCGGAATTCGACCGCCAGCCCGGGCGGCTGGCCCACAAGCGATGGATCGAGGATCGGGTGGCGGAGATCTTCGCCACCGACACCACTGCGCATTGGCTCGAGAAGCTCGAAGCCGTGCGCATCCCCTGCGCGCCGGTCAACCGCTTCAGCCAGGCGCTGGCCGACCCCCAGGTCCGCCACCGCGAGATGGTGGTCGAGGTCCGCCATCCCGCGGGCGGCAGCACCTTCGCCCCGGGCAATCCGATCAAACTGTCGCGCAGCGACCCCGCCGGCTTCGCGCCGGCGCCGCTGCTGGGCGAGCACAGCGAAGCGGTATTGAAGGAGTGGCTGGGGCTGGACGACGGCGGCATCGCCCGCTGGAGAGCGGCCGGGGCGACCCGTTGATTGGACCCGGGTTTGCCGGCGCCGGCGGGCAGCGCTAGGATCGGGGCCAGACCACTTCGCACCGGGAGACCCGCATGAAGGTCCGCGACAAGTTCTATATCGATGGCACCTGGGTGGTGCCGGAGGGCAGCACCGCGCTGGAGGTGATCGACGCCTCCACCGAAGAGGTCATGGGCCGCGTGCCGGCGGGCTCGGCGGCCGACGCCGATCGCGCCGCGAACGCCGCCGCCCGCGCCTTCGAGTCCTGGGGGCTGACCGCGCCCGAGGAGCGCCGCACCCTGCTGCGCAAGCTGCGCGAGGGGCTCGCCGCCCGCACCCGCGAGCTGGCCGAGATCATGGCCGGCGAGGTCGGCATGCCGCTCGCCCTGAGCGAACGCATTCAGGCCGGGCTGCCGCTGGTCAGCCTCGACAACTTCATCCGCATCCTCGCCGATTACCGGTTCGAGGAACGCATCGGCAACTCCCTGGTGGTGAAGGAGCCGGTCGGCGTGGTGGCCGCCATCACCCCCTGGAACTACCCGCTGCACCAGATCATGGCCAAGGTCAGCCCGGCGCTCGCCGCCGGCTGCACGGTGATCGTCAAGCCCAGCGAGCTGGCGCCGCTGACCGCCTTCGTCCTCGCCGAGGAAGTGGACCGCGCCGGTTTCCCGCCCGGCGTGTTCAACCTGATCACCGGACTGGGCCCGGTGGTGGGCGAGGCGCTCGCCAGCCATCCCCGGGTGGACATGGTGTCCTTCACCGGCTCCACCCGCGCCGGCAAGCGGGTCGCCGAGCTGGCCGCGCAGACGGTCAAGAAGGTCGCGCTGGAACTCGGCGGCAAGTCGGCATCCCTCATTCTGGAGGACGCCGACCTCGACCAGGCGGTGCGCGGCACCGTCAACGACTGCTACTTCAACAGCGGTCAGACCTGCGCCGCCCACACCCGCATGCTGGTACCCCGCTCCCTGTACCAACGCGCCGCCGAAAAGGCGCGCGAGGTCGCCGAATCCTTCACCCTGGGGCCGGCCACGGATCCCAAGGCCAAGCTCGGGCCGCTGATCTCCAAGACCCAGCAGGAGCGGGTGCGCACCTATATCCGCAAGGGCCTCGAGGAGGGCGCGAAACTGCTCACCGGCGGCCCCGAACAACCGGAAAACCTGCCCCGGGGCTACTTCGTCAAACCCACGGTGTTCGGCGAGGTGGACCCCAAGATGACCATCGCCCAGGAGGAGATCTTCGGCCCGGTGCTGAGCATCATCCCCTACGACGACGAGGACGAAGCCGTGCGCATCGCCAACGACACCCCCTACGGCCTGTCCGGCGGGGTGTGGTCGAAAGACGAGGCCCACGCCCGCGCCGTGGCGCGCCGGATCCGCGCCGGCCAGGTGATCATCAACGGCGGCGACTTCAACATGATGGCTCCCTTCGGCGGCTACAAGCAGTCCGGCCACGGCCGGGAACACGGCCCCTACGGCCTGGAGGAATACCTGCAGACCAAGGCCCTGCAACTGTGAGGCACCGCGCCGGCCGGCCGCAATGAAATCCAACCCCGGCGGTCGAAGCATCGATGCTGGTTGATCTGCACTGCCACTCCACCGCCTCCGACGGCAAGCTCGATCCCGCCGCGCTGGTGGCCCGCGCCCGCGGGCGCGGCGTCGAGGTGCTGGCGATCACCGATCACGACAGCGTCGCCGCCTATGCCGAGCTGAGCCCGGACCTCACCGCCGGACTGCGCCTGGTGCCGGGCATCGAACTCTCCGCCCAGTGGCGGGGGCAGACCATCCACGTGGTCGGCCTCGACATCGACCCGCACTGCGGCGCCATCGCCGAGGCCGTGGCGGTACAGCGCGCCGCCCGCCTGCGGCGCGCGCTGGCGATCGCCGAACGCCTCTCCCGCAAGGGTCTCGGCGATCTCACCGGCGCGGTGATCGAACTCGGCGCGCGCCTCAGCGTCGGCCGCCCCCATATCGCCGAGCTGCTGGTCGACCGCGGCCAGGCGCGCTCCACCGACGACGCCTTTCGCAAACACCTGGGCAGCGGCTGCATCGGCGACGTCACCAGCGAATGGGCGGCCCTGGATCAGGTGGTCGCCTGGATCCGCGAGGCCGGCGGCAGCGCGGTGATCGCCCACCCGGAGAAATACCAACTGACCCGCACCCGGCTGCGGGAGCTGGTGGCGGACTTCCGCGCCGCCGGCGGCGCCGCCCTGGAAGTGGTATCCGGACGCCAGCCGGCGCACGAGTCGCACCTGCTGGCCAAACTCTGCGCCGAGACGGGGCTCGCCGCCTCCACCGGCTCGGACTTTCACCAGCCCGACCAGTTCTGGGCCGAGCTGGGCAGCCAGCCCGCCCTGCCCGACGGCTGCGTACCGGTCTGGGACCGCTGGTAGACCAAGCGCCCGTGCAGCGCCTGGGCCTGCTCGAGACCGACATCCTGGACCCGGACCTGGCCGCCGGGTTCGGCTCCTACGGGCAGATGTTCGCGCGCTGGTTCGACCGCCTCGGCGGCAACCTTGGCTATCGTTACTACCAGGTGCAGCAGGGCGAACTGCCGCGCGACCCGGCGGAGTGCGACGCCTATCTGATCACCGGCTCGCGGGCCGGCGTCCAGGACGATCTCGACTGGCTGCCGCCGCTGCGCGCCTGGCTGCGCGACTTCCACGCCCGCGGCGCGCGCCTCATCGGCATCTGCTTCGGCCACCAGTTGATCGCCGACACCCTGGGCGGGCGCGCCGAGCGATCCGCCCGCGGCTGGGGCCTCGGGGTCCGCGCCGAGCGGGTCCATGCCGCGCACTGGCCGGCGCGGTTCGGCGCCCCGCCGCCAGCGACCCTGCGCCTGCTCTACAGCCACCAGGACCAGGTGACCCGGCCGCCGCCGGGGGCGGTCACCTTCGCCGGCAGCGACTTCTGCCCCCATGCCGCGCTCGCCATCGGCGACCACATCCTGAGCTTCCAGGGCCACCCGGAATTCACCCGCGACTACCTGCGCGCACTGCTGGCCCGCCGCCGCCAGCACCTGGGCGAGGCCGCCTGGCGGGCCGCGCTGGAGTCCCTCGCCCAGCCCACGGACGAAGCCGCGGTGGGCCGCTGGCTGCTGGCGTTCATCGGCGCGCGGCCGGGTCCCGGCTGAGGCATCTCAATCGGCGAGCGCCGCGCCGCGCTCCCGCAACAGCTCGCGCAGCAGCGCGCGGTGGCAGCGATCCTCCCGTTCACAGTAGCAGCCGACCGAAAAGTCGGTGCGGTGCGACAGCGCGGCCAGCAGTGCGAGCGCATGGGCGGCCTCCGGGCGCCGCATTGCGGCGCGATAGCGGTCGCGGAACTGCCGCCACTGCGCCGCGGTCCCGACCGCCCGGCCGAGTTTCAGGGTCTCCGGATCCGGCGCGAGCAGCGGAAACCAGACGTCATACCAGTCCCGGCGGGCGAACTCGGTCTTGGGCACCCCGCGCGGGGGCCTGCGCACCGTGCCGATGCGCAGGCCCTCGCCGGGCACCCGAGGCGTCCCGAGCCGCACGATGCGGATGCTCATGACCCGCCCGCGGGGCCGCCGTGGCCACCGCCGGCTGTTGCTCCCGTGGCCAGCTCACGCGCCCGGCTCCGGGCATCGAGCATCGCGCAGGGCAGGCCGCCGGCCTCGCTGACCGCAGCCGCCAGGGCGCCGCCCTGCACGCCGGCCATGGGAGCCTGCAGGATGGGCAGTTCCATGCCCAGCAACTCACACAGACGGGTGTCGATCATGCGCCTGCCGATCCGATGATGCGCGGGTCAGGTACGCCAGCACCTCGGCCATCAGCCGGTTGATGGCGGTATAACCGGCCGCGGGCGCGGCGAGGATCTGCTGCTCGTCCTGTACGAAGGCGCCCGCACTGAGCTCGTGCCGGCAGTGCGCGACCAGGGCGCGCGCCGATTCCGGGGTGGTCTCGAGATGAAACTGGAGCCCGATCACCCGCACGCCCCACTGGAAGGCCTGGTTCTCGCAGGCTGCGCTGCGCGCCAGCCGGCGCGCGCCGGGCGGCAGATCGAAGGTTTCCCCGTGCCAGTGGAAAACACTGACCTGCGGCGGAAGGACGAAATCCGCGCCCTCCGCGTTGGCGACGCCATGCACCGGAAACCAGCCGATCTCCCGGGCAGGCCCCGGGTAGACCCGTGCGCCGAGCACTTCCGCGATGAGCTGGGCGCCCAGGCAGATGCCCAGCACCGGCGTACCCAGGCCGATGACCTCGCGGATGAAAGCCTTTTCGGCGGCGAGCCAGGGCAGCTCGCCGCCGTCGTTGACACTCATGGGACCGCCCAGGATCACCAGCAGGTCGATGTCCCGCGGATCCGGGAAAGCGGCGGCCTCGAACAGCCGGGTGGCGGTGGTGCGGTAGCCCTGCCCGGCGAGCCAGGGTGCGATGCTGCCGAGCCCTTCGAAGGGGACGTGCTGCAGGTAGTGCGCGCGCATCGGGGTCGCTCCCTGTCGACAATCCGCAGCCGGCGCCGGCGGGCGACCGGATGCTCACCGATCGTAAAACCCCTTGCCGGCATTGGCGAGCCGCTCCAGCAGCGGCGCCGGCGTCCAGTAGTGGGCGCCGAACCGCTCGGCGTAGCGGCGGTAGGCGGCGACGATGTTCCTAAGCCCGATCTGGTCGGCCCAGAACATGGGGCCGCCGCGATAGGCGGGGAAGCCGTAGCCGTTGATCCAGATGATGTCGATGTCGAGCGGCCGCGCGGCGATGCCTTCTTCGAGAATCTTCGCGCCCTCGTTCACCATGGGGTAGAGGCAGCGCTCGAGGATCTCCTGGTCGCCGATGGCGCGGCGCTCGATGCCGGCCTCGCGGGCGCAGCGCTCGATGAGTCGCTCGATTTCCGGGTCGGGCAGCGGCGTGCGGCCGTCCTGGTAGCGGTAGATGCCGGCGCCGGTCTTCTGGCCGTGGCGGCCCAGCTCGACGATCCGGTCCACCCAGTGCGACTCGCGCGGCTCGACCTTGCCGGCCTTGCGCCGCTCCTCGCGTACCCGGTAGCCGACGTCCAGGCCGGCCATGTCGGACATGGCGAAGGGGCCCATGGGGAAGCCGAAGTCGTAGAGCACCCTGTCGACCTGCTCGGGTTTCGCGCCCTCCTCGACCAGGAACATGGCCTCGCGGTTGCGCTGGTGCAGCATGCGGTTGCCGACGAAGCCGTCGCACACGCCGACCAGCACGCCGATCTTGCCGATGCGCCGCGACAGGTCCATGACCGTGGCGATGACCTCGTCCGCGGTCGCCTTGCCGCGCACGTTTTCCAGGAGCCGCATGACATTGGCGGGGCTGAAGAAATGCATGCCGATCACGTCCTGGGGCCGGCCGGTGACGCTGGCGATCTCGTCGACGTCCAGGGTCGAGGTGTTGGTGGCGAGGATGGCGCCCGGCTTGCACACCGCATCGAGCTTGCGAAATACCTCCTTCTTGACCTCCATGTTCTCGAATACCGCCTCGATCACCAGGTCGGCGTCGGCGAGGTCGGCGTACTCGGTGGTGGGGCGGATCAGGCCCATGCGCCGCTCGACCTCGGCGGTGCTGAGCCGCCCCTTGCTGGCCGTGGCCTCGTAGTTCCTGCGCACCACGCCGAGGCCGCGATCCAGCGCCTCCCGGCTGATTTCCAGCACAGTCACCGGGATGCCGGCATTGGCGAAGTTCATGGCGATGCCGCCGCCCATGGTGCCGGCACCGACCACCGCCACCTGGCGGATCTCGCGCCTGGGCGTGTCCCTGGGCAGGCCCGGCACCCTGGCGACCTCGCGCTCGGCGAAGAACACATGGCGCTGGGCGCGGGATTCGCTGGAGCTCATCAGCTCCTGGAACAGCGCCGACTCGCGCTGCATGCCCTCGGCAAAGGGCAGGGTGGCCGCCGCCTCGACCGCCTTGATGATGTGGAAGGGCGCCTTGAAGCCGCGCATGCGGCGCGCGATGCCGGCTTCGTAGTTGGCGAAGAAATCCGCAGCCACCGGCGCCACCGGCAGCTCGCTGGCGCGTTTGACGCCGCGGTTCTCGGCCAACACGCGGCGCGCGAAGGCCAGCGCGCCGGCCCTGAGATCGCCCTCGATCAGCTCGTCGAGGATGCCGAGCCGCAATGCCTCGGCAGCCGGCACATGGCTGCCCTGCACCATCAGCTCCAGGGCCTTTTCGACCCCCACCAGGCGCGGCAGGCGCTGGGTGCCGCCGGCGCCGGGCAGCAGGCCCAGGTTCACTTCGGGCAGGCCGACGCGGGCGCCCGGTACCGCCACCCGATAGTGGCAGCCGAGCGCGACTTCCAGGCCGCCGCCCAGCGCGGTGCCGTGGATGGCGGCGACGATCGGCTTGGCGGCGCGCTCCATGGCGTCGATCACCGGCACCAGGCTGGGCTCGGCGAGCGGCTTGCCGAACTCGCGGATGTCGGCGCCGGCGATGAAGGTGGCGCCGTCGCAGATCAGCACCATGGCCTGGACGCCGGGGTCGGCGAGGCCCGCCTCGACGGCCGCCTTGAGGCCGGCGCGCACCGGCTGGGAGAGGGCGTTGACCGGCGGATTGGCGACGGTGATGACACCGATTTCACCCTCGCGGGCGAAGCGCACGACCTCGGACATGGGAATTCCTCCTTCAGTATGGGTTCACCGGAGCCGGGTTCAGTGCCGGCAGCCTTCCAGGACCGCCAGATAGGGTCCGGCATGGCGGTGGCCGGCGATCACTTCGGCCAGCGTCTGCCCGGCCGGGTTGCGGGCCCGGGGATTGCGCCCGGCGGCGATGAACAGCTCCAGAAAGGTGGCGAAGTTCTCGGCGCCCATGCCCCGGTAGGCTTTCTCCAGTATGTGGTAGTCGGGATCGACGCCGGCGGGCGGCGCGACCTCGAGAAACCCGCGCAGCCGGCCTGCGTCGAAGACCTCGCCGATCACCTGCTGCTTGTCTTTCTTCAATGTCATGTCGCCACCTCAGTCGTCCCCGGCGAGCCGGGCCGCGACCAGCTCGTTGACCTGGCGCGGATCGGCCTTGCCGCCCGAAGCCTTCATCACCTGGCCGACGAAGAAGCCGAGCATCCTGGGCCGCTTGGCTTCCGGGGCCGCCCGGTACTCGGCCACCTGGCGGGCGTTGGCCGCGATCACCTGGTCGACCAGGGCGGCGATGGCGCCGCTGTCCGAGACCTGACGCAGGCCCTGCTGTTTGATCACAGAGTCGGCGTCGGCGGCGCCGTTCCACAGCGCATCGAATACCTGGCGGGCGATGGCGTTGGAGATGGTGCCGTCGAGCACGCGGCGCAGCAGGCCGCCGAGCCGCTCGGGATCCACGGGGCACCGGGCGATGCCGAGCTCCTCGCTGTTGAGACGCGCGGCGAGCTCGCCCATCACCCAGTTGGCGGCGAGCTTGGCATCGCCCGCGGCCCGGGCGGCGGCCTCGAAGTAGTGCGCGGTGGCGGTGTCGGCGGCGAGCTGGCCGGCGTCGTAGGCGGACAGGCCGTACTCGGCGGCGAAGCGGGCGCGGCGCGCCTCCGGCAGCTCCGGCTGGGTGGTGCGCAGGCGCTCGATCAGCGCGGCGTCGACCAGCAGCGGCAGCAGGTCCGGACAGGGGAAGTAGCGGTAGTCGTTGGCCTCTTCCTTGCTGCGCATGGCGCGGGCGGTGTCGGTCTCGCCGTCGTAGAGGCGCGTTTCCTGGACGATGCGGCCGCCGTCCTCGAGCACGCCGATCTGGCGCGCCACCTCCCTGTGGATGGCGCGCTCCATGAAGCGGAAGGAGTTGAGGTTCTTGGTCTCGGTGCGGGTGCCCAGGGGCGCGCCGGGGCGGCGCACCGAGATGTTGACGTCGAAGCGCATCGAGCCCTGGGACAGGTCGCCGTCGCTGATGCCGAGCGCGGTGACCAGGGCGTGCAGCTTGCGGGCGAAGGCCACCGCCTCCGCGGCGCTGCGCAGGTCCGGCTCGGTGACGATCTCGATCAGCGGCGTGCCGGCGCGGTTGAGGTCGATGCCGGAGAGGCCGTGGAAGTCCTCGTGCAGCGACTTGCCGGCGTCCTCCTCCAGGTGGGCGTGATGGATGCGCACCCGCTTGCTGCTGCCGTCGGCGAGCTCGATGTCGAGGTGGCCGGGGCCCACGATGGGCCGCGCGAGCTGGGTGATCTGGTAGCCCTTGGGCAGGTCCGGATAAAAGTAGTTCTTGCGCTCGAACACGGATACCGGGTTGATCTCGGCGTGCACCGCCAGGCCGAAGCGGATCGCCATCTCCACCGCCGCGCGGTTGAGCACCGGCAGGGTGCCGGGCAGCGCCAGGTCGATGGCGCAGGCCTGGGTGTTGGGCGCGGCGCCGAAGGCGGTGGCGGCGCCGGAGAACAGCTTGCTGCGGGTGGCGAGCTGGAGATGGACCTCCAAGCCGATGACGGTCTCCCAGTTCATGCCGCCGCCTCCGCGAGCGCCGGCGGCGCCCGCCGGTGCCAGTCGGTCGCCTGCTGGAAGCGGTGGGCGGCGGCGAGCATGCGCGCCTCATCGAAATGGTTGCCGATGATCTGCAGGCCCACCGGTTTGCCGTCCACCAGGCCGCAGGGCACCGACAGCGCCGGCAGGCCGGCGAGATTGGCGGCGATGGTGTAGATATCCTCCAGGTACATGGCCACCGGATCGCCGCCCTTGGCGCCCAGGGCGAACGCCGGGTTGGGGCAGGTGGGGCCCAGGATCAGGTCGACCTCGGCGAAGGCGTCGAGGAAGTCCTGGCGGATCAGCCGCCGCACCCGCTGCGCCTGCTCGTAGTAGGCGTCGTAATAGCCGGCCGACAGGCAGTAGGTGCCGACCAGGATGCGGCGCCTGACCTCGGCGCCGAAGCCCTCGGCGCGGGTGCGCATGAACAGGTCGCGCAGGTCCCGCGGATTGGCGCAGCGGTAGCCGTAGCGCACGCCGTCGAAGCGCGCCAGGTTGGCCGAGGCCTCGGCCGGCGCGATCACATAGTAGGCGGGCACCGCGAGCTGGGAATGGGGCAGGCGGATGTCGGCCAGGCGCGCGCCCTGGCGCTCCAGTTCCGCCAGTGCCGCGCGCACCGCCGCGGCCGTGCCCGGGTGGAGGCCGGCATCGAAATACTCCGCCGGCACCCCGATGCGCAGGCCTTCCAGGGGCTGCTCGAGCGCAGCCCGGTAGTCCGGCGCCGGCCGGTCGAGGCAGGTGGAATCGCGCGGATCGAAGCCGGCCATGGCCTGCAACAGGAGCGCCACGTCCTCGGCGCTGCGCGCCATGGGCCCGGCCTGATCGAGGCTGGAGGCGAAGGCGATCATACCCCAGCGCGACACCCGCCCGTAGGTGGGCTTGAGGCCGGTGATGCCGCACAGCGCCGCCGGCTGGCGGATCGAGCCGCCGGTGTCGGTGGCCGTGGCGCCCGGCACCAGGCGCGCGGCCACCGCGGCGGCCGAACCGCCCGACGAACCGCCGGGCACGCAGCCGGGATCCCAGGGATTGCGCACCGGACCGTAATAACTGGTCTCGTTGGAGGAGCCCATGGCGAACTCGTCCATGTTGGTCTTGCCCAGGGTCACGGCGCCGGCCGCCGCCAGCCGCTCGACCACGGTGGCGTCGTAGGGGGCGATGAAATTGTCCAGCATGCGCGAGCCGCAACTGGTGCGCAGCCCGCGGGTGCAGAAGATGTCCTTGTGGGCGATCGGCACCCCGCACAGCGCCGGCGCATCGCCGGCGGCGAGGCGGGCGTCGGCGGCCGCGGCCCGGGCCAGGGCGCCGGCTTCGTCGAGGGTGATGAACGCGTTGTAGACCGGATTGGCCGCGGCGATCCGCGCCAGCAGATGGCGGGTCAGCTCGACGCTGGAAAACTCGCGGCGCGCTAGGCCGCGACATAGCTGGGCGAGGGTCAGGTCATGCATGCCACTGTGTCCGTGCCGGGCGCCCGCCGCCGTAACCGGCCGGGGGACCGCGCCCTCATTCGATGACTCTGGGAACCAGATAGAGACCGGCTTCCACCGCCGGTGCGATGGCCTGCAGCGCCTCGCGGTCGACCGCTTCCTCGACCAGGTCCTCGCGCAGCCGTTGGGTGGCATCGAGCGGATGCGCCAAGGGCGCGACGCCCGCGGTGTCGGCCGCGCGCAACTGATCGATCAGTTCCAGCACTCGGTTGATGCCGGCCGCGGTGTCGGCCGCGGTGTCCTCGGTGAGGTCGATGCGTGCCAGAAAGCACAGTTTTTCGATATCGGCCCGCTGGATCGCCATGCTATAGTTTCGGCCTGTTTCGGGAGGGGCTCCGGGAACCGCGAAAGGGTACCACGGACGGCCGCCTCGCTGAATCCCGGGGGCGGCGCCCGGCCGCACCGGCGGGTCGTCCGCGGTGCCCATCGCCACGCCCCAGGGCACCGGACCCGAACGAGACCAGGAATCACTTTATCCTTATGATCAAACGCTTGCGGGGCTTGTTCTCGAACGATCTGTCGATCGATCTGGGAACCGCCAATACCCTGATCTATATCGAAAACAAGGGCATCGTGCTCAACGAGCCCTCGGTGGTGGCGATCCGCCATCACCACGGCCAGAAATCGGTCGAGGCGGTCGGCACCGAGGCCAAGCGGATGCTGGGCCGCACCCCGGGCAACATCACCGCCATCCGCCCGCTCAAGGACGGGGTGATCGCCGACTTCCAGGTCACCGAGAAGATGCTCCAGTACTTCATCAAGAAGGTGCATTCGCACAGCTTCATCCCGCCCAGCCCGCGGGTGCTGGTGTCGGTGCCCTGCGTCGCCACCGAGGTCGAGAAGCGCGCCATCCGCGAATCCGCCGAGCGCGCCGGGGCGCGCGAGGTGTTCCTGATCGAGGAGCCGATGGCGGCGGCGATCGGCGCCGGCATGCCGGTCCATGAAGCCTGCGGCTCCATGGTGGTGGATATCGGCGGCGGCACCACGGAGGTCGCGATCCTGTCGCTCAACGGCGTGGTGTTCTCCGATTCCGTGCGGGTCGGGGGCGACCGCTTCGACGAGGCGATCATCAATTTCGTGCGCCGCAAGTACGGCAGCGTGATCGGCGACGCCACCGCCGAGCGCATCAAGATAGAGGTGGGCGGCGCCTACCCGAGCAAGGAGGTGCGCGAGATCGACGTGCGCGGCCGCAACCTGGCCGAAGGGGTGCCCAAGAGCTTCACCCTCAACAGCGACGAGATCCTCGAGGCGCTGCAGGAGCCCTTGACCGCCATCATCCAGGGGGTCAAGCGGGTCCTGGAGCAGTCGCCCCCGGAACTGGCCTCGGACATCGCCGAAACCGGCATCGTGGTGACCGGCGGCGGCGCGCTGCTGCGCGATATCGACCTGCTCATCACCCACGAGACCGGCTTGCCGGTGATCATCGCCGAGGACCCGCTCACCTGTGTCGCGCGGGGCGGGGGCAAGGCGCTGCAGATGATGGACAAGCGCCGGCTCGATGTCCTGATGACCTGAGGCACGGCCGGGAGCTCCCGCTCCGGGCGTGCGGCGCCGGCTGCCGATGGCACAGAGGATCTTTACCAGGAAGATGTCGGCGCCCCGCATGCTGCTGCTGGTGCTGCTGGCCATCGCCCTGATGCTGATCGATCGCTACACCACCTGGCTGGACCCGGCGCGCGCCTGGTCGGAGGGCGCCGCCCACCGCCTGGTGTCGTTCGGCAATGCCGCCGGCCGCGCCGCCGACTGGGGCCGGGCCCACCTTGCCGGGCCCGGCGATCTGGCCATGGAAAACCGGCAGTTGCGCGCCGAGATCCTGGTCCTGCAGGGCCAACTGCAACAACTGGCGGAACTCAGCGCCGAGAACGCCCAACTGCGCGCCCTGCTCGAGGCCCGGGCGCGCGCCAAGCATCGCCTGTTGATGGCCGAGCTGATCGGCGTCTCGCCCGACCCGATGCGCCACGCGATCCGCATCGACCGGGGCAGCCGGGACGGCGTGTTTGCGGGACAGCCGGTGATCGATGCCACCGGCCTCATGGGCCAGGTCGTCGCAGTCTGGGAGGCGCGCGCCGAGGTGCTGCTGATCAGCGACGAGCGCCACGCGGTACCCGTGGTGGTGCCGGGCACCGAGGTGCGCGCCATCGCCGAGGGCACCGGCGATTACCGGCGGCTGCGACTGCGCCATGTCCACCCCACCCTGGAGGTGAAAAACGGCGATCTGCTGGTGACCTCCGGGCTCGGCGAGCGCTTTCCCCCGGGCTATGCCGTGGGCCGGGTGAGCGACATCTCCCAGGAGCGCGGCCAGGCCTTCGTGGAGGTCTCGGTGACGCCCCAAGCGCGCCTGGATCGCAGTCGGCATCTGCTCCTGGTGTTCCCGGAGGCGGCACCGGCGGCGGGCGCCCCCGGACCTGGCGGCGGGACCGGCGGCGACTGAGCCCATGCTGCGGATCGCGCTCAGCCTGTTCGTCGCCTTCGCCCTGACCCTGGATGGGGTCCGCTCGGACTGGCAGTTTTTCGCGCCGCCGTTGGTACTCCTGGTCACCCTCTACTGGGTGCTGTTCGGCCCCCCGGGCTGCGGCCTCGGCTTCGCCTTCCTGGTCGGACTGCTGTGGGATCTGGCCAGCGGCGCCCAGGCCGGCCGGCACGCCCTGGCGTTTTGTGTCACCGCCCACCTCGCGCAACTGCTGGAGCACCGGGTGCCGCACTTCACCCTGGTCTATCAGGCGTTGCTGGCCGGCCTGCTGGCCCTCGCCTATCAACTGATCGTGGTCGCGGTGGGGCTGGCGGTCGAGGGCGAAAGCCTGCGCCTGGCGCAATTCCATTCGGTGTGGGGGGTGCTGCTGCTGTGGCCGCCACTGGTCCTGCTGCTGGGCAGACTCCATGACCGCGCCTGGTAACCGGAACCGGCAGCGGGGCAGCGGCGCCCGGGAAGTCGACCTCATCCTGGCCTCGGCCTCGCCGCGCCGTTCCGAATTGCTCCGCACCCTGGGCGTATGTTTTCAGGTGGTTGCCGCCGATCTGGATGAAACCCCGCACCCCGGGGAGAGCGGCGCCGCCCATGTGGCGCGCCTGGCGCGCGCCAAGGCGCAGGCGGTCGCCCGGGCGACCGGCACCGGGCTGCCGGTGCTGGGTGCCGATACCACCGTGATCGGCCGCGGCGGGCGGCTGCTGGGCAAGCCCGGCTCCGCAACCGAGGCCGTCGCCATGCTGCTGGACCTGTCCGGCCGGACCCATGAGGTCTGCACCGCCATAGCCCTGGTCCGGGGAGCGCGCGAAGCCGTCCTGGTGGTGACCACGGCGGTGACCTTTCGCGAACTGTCGGCCGCCGAGTGCCGCGCCTACTGGCGCAGCGGAGAGCCGGCCGACAAGGCCGGCGGCTACGCCCTGCAGGGGCTCGGCGGCGTGTTCGTCACCCGCATCGAGGGCAGTTGCTCGGGCGTGATCGGGCTCCCGGTGGCCGAAACCTATACACTGTTGCGGCAATTTGACGTCCCCACCGGGTTGACCCAGGCATGAGCACAGAGGTACTGATCAACATCACCCCCTCGGAAACCCGGGTGGCCCGGGTCGACAACGGCGTGCTCCAGGAAATCAGCATCGAGCGCGCCCAGAAGCGCGGTCTGGTGGGCAACATCTACAAGGGCCGGGTGGTGCGGGTACTGCCCGGCATGCAGGCCGCGTTCATCGACATCGGCCGCGACAAGGCGGGCTTCATCCACATCAACGACCTGCGCCCGCGCGGCGAGGAGACCGTCGACCGCTGGGCCAGCGGCGAGCGCGACATCCGCGAGCTGCTGCGCGAGGGCGACCTGCTCGCGGTGCAGGTGCTCAAGGATCCCATCGGCACCAAGGGGCCCCGCCTCACGACCTTTCTGTCGGTCTCCTCCCGCTACCTGGTGTTCATGCCCAAGACCGACCATATCGGGGTTTCGCAGCGCATCGAGGACGAAACCGAACGCGAGCGCCTGCGCCAGGAACTGCTCGCCGCCATCGCCACCCAGGAACCGGTCGAGGAGCCCAGCGGCTACATCATCCGCACCCTGGCCGAGGGCATCACCCGCGAGGAGATGAGCGCGGAGATCGCCTTCCTGCACCGCCTGTGGGCCTACATCAAGGACAAGATCGCCACCAGCGACGCGGTCGGCCGTCTCTATGAGGATTTGCCGCTGACCCTGCGCACCCTGCGCGATCTGGATCCGGGCGCCATCGACCGCATCCGGGTCGACTCCGAGGAGGTGTTCGAGCTGCTGCACCGGTTCACCGAGTACTTCAGCTCGGACATCCACGGCATGATCGACCTCTACCGCGGCGAGCGACCGCTGTTCTCGCTGTATGGCGTAGAGGACGAAATCTCGCGCGCCCTGGAGCGCCGGGTGGATCTCAAGTCCGGCGGCTACCTGGTGTTCGACCAGAACGAGGCGATGACCACCATCGACGTCAACACCGGTTCCTACACCGGCCGCCACAACCTCGAACAGACCATCTTCAAGACCAACATCGAAGCCGCCGGCGCCATCGCCCGGCAGATCCGGCTGCGCAACCTGGGGGGGATCATCATCGTCGATTTCATCGACATGCAGGATCCCGAGCATCGCCGCCAGGTGCTGCGCGCCTTCGAGAATGCCCTGGCCGGGGACCGCGCCAAGCTGACCATCTCCGGCGTCTCCCAGCTCGGCCTGGTGGAGCTGACCCGCAAGCGCACCAGCGAGAGCCTGCAACAGCAACTCTGCGAGCCCTGCGGGGTCTGCAAGGGTCGGGGCTACCTGAAATCCGCCGAGACCGTGACCTTCGAGATCTTTCGCGAAATCCTTCGCGAAGCCCGCACCTACGAGTGCGACAAGATCCTGGTGATGGCCGCGCACAGCGTGATCGACCGCCTGCTGGCCGAGAATGCGGCCGACGTCGCCGACCTGGAAGCCGGCATCGGGCGGCCGATCGAATTTCGGGTGGAAAATCTCTACAGCCAGGAGCAGTTCGATATCGTGCCGCTCTGACCGGCGCCGGCCCGGGTACCGGCGGCCGGACCGGCAACTCCGGGGCGCCCGGCAATCGGCGAGCGAGGCCTTACCCATGACCCAGACGGCTGCCAAGGCGGTCGCCACCGAGCCATGCCCCCGGCCATGACCGGCGCCCTGCGCGCCGCGCTGCGCTGGACCTGGACGCTGGCCGCGCTGGCGGTCATCGCCTACGCGGTGCTGGTCGCCGCCGGCCGCGAACTGCTGCCGCGGCTCGACGACCTGCAACCCCGCATCGACCGGATGCTGTCCCGGCGGCTGGGCGCCGCGGTCGAGGTGCGCGGCATCGACGGCGACTGGACCGGGTTCGCGCCGCGCCTGCGCCTCGCCGCCGCGCGCTTCGCTCCGGCGCCGGGCGCCGCCGAGTTCGTCGCCATCGAGGGCTTCGCCGCCGAGCTGGACCTGCTGCGCAGCGCGCTCGGCCGGCAGCCGGCCTGGTCCGACCTCGAGGTGCAGCGGCTGCGCATCCGGCTCACGGAGACCGCCACCGGCTGGCGGCTCAATGGCGGGGCCGAGACCGAACCGGGCGCCCGGGCCGCGGTGCAACGGCTGCTGTCGGTGCTCTTGGCCGGTCGCCGGACGCGGATCGCCGACACCCAACTGACGCTGCAATTCCGTTCCGGGGACCAGGCCGTACTCAGCGCCCGGGATCTGCTGCTGGAAAACCGCGGCAGCTTCCATCGCGCCGGCGGGCGCATCGCCATGGCCGGCCGCGATCTCGCTACCCTGGAGGCGGAGTGGCGCGCGGCGGACCCGATCGCCGACTGGGCCGCCAGCCGCGGGCGCGCCCATGCGCGCTTCTCCCGCCTAGACCTGTCCGGCTCCCTGGGGGTGTTGTTGCGCGGCCTGACCCCGGAGTGGCTCCAGCGGCTGGCGCCCACCGACGTGCCCATCGACGCCGAACTCTGGCTGGAGGCCTCCGGTGACGGCCGCGCCGAACTCCGCGGCCGGGCCGGCGCCCCGCGCCTCGCGCTGCAGGGCGAGCTGGCCACCGAACCCCTGCGCGACCTGCGCGCCGAGATCACCGGCTGGATCGCCCCGGGGCGGGACTGGGGGCTGTGCCTGCAGAACCTCGCCTTCGCCTGGCGCGACTACCCCATCGAGCCCCTCACCCTGGCCTTCCGGCAGCCGCTGGGGACGCCCGGGCCACCGCGCTTCACCCTGGCCGCCGATCATCTGGATCTGGCCACGGCCAACGCCATGGCGCTGGCCGCCGGGGTGCTGCCCGAGCGCGCCGCCGCGGCCCTCGCCGCGCTCAACCCCAGCGGCAGGCTGCTCGAGCCCTGGGTCGAAATCGATCTCGGCAACCCCGACCTGGTGACCGGGGCCCGGGCAGTTCTCGACCAGGTGGCGGTCGACTCCTGGCGCCGCAGCCCCGCCGTGCGGGGTGTTTCGGGAAACCTGGCGGCCACCGCCCGGCGCGCCACCCTGACCCTGGCCGGCAGCGGCGACACCGAACTCCGCTTCCCCACCGCCTACGACCATTTCCTGCGCGTCGGCCAGGTGCGGGGCCGGGTGGATTTCGCCCTCGCGGAGGATCTCTCCCGACTGGAGCTGAGCGGCACCGGCATCGAGGTCGCCGCCGCGGACGGCGCCGGCACCATCGCCGCGGCCTTTCGCCTCGACCAGCCGCTGCGCGCCGGCGGCGAGGGGGAGCTCTGGCTGAGTGCCGGCATCCGCGACACCCACGCCGGCTACGCCCGGCAATACCTGCCCAAGGTGCTGGAGCCGCCCCTGGCCGAATGGCTGGCCGCCGCACTGGGCGAGATGTCGATCCCGGAGGGCGCCTTCATCTGGCGCGGAACGGTCGCCAGAGAAGCGGGGGCGCAGCGCACCATCCAGGTCTATGCCCGGGTCGCAGACGCCACCGTCCGCTTCGATCCCCAGTGGCCGGAACTGACCGGCGTCGACGCCCAGGTCGCGGTGGACGACATCCGGGTCTCGGGTTCGGCGCGACGGGCCGCCATCGCCGGCATCCCGGTGCGCGACCTCCGCTTCCACAGCTTCCCGTCCCCGGAATCCGGCAAACCGCTGCTGGCGGTCACCGCGACGGCCGCCACCCAGGTCGATCGCGGGCTCGGGGTGCTGACCACCTCCCCGCTGCGCGAGCGCGTCGCGGCGCTCGACTCCTGGCAGACCGGCGGCGAGGTATCGGTGGGGCTAGATCTCGCCATCCCCCTGTCCAAGGACCACCGCGGCGAACGCTATCGGGTCGATGCCCGGCTCGCCGACGCCAGCCTCAGCCACCGCGACAGCGGCCTGCGGTTCGAGCGCATCCGGGGCGAACTGAAGTTTTCGGAATCCGATGGGCTCCGCGCCGATGCCCTGCAAGCCCGGCTCTGGGGCCAGGACCTGACCGCCACCCTGCGCGGCGATCCCCAGGGCGGCATCGAGATCGTCTCGACCGGGGACCTGGTCCCCGCACAGCTCCCCGGCTGGCCCCGCTGGCTCGGCGAACACGTCTCCGGCACCGCCACCTATCGCGCCCAATACCGGATTCCCGGGCCCGGGGAGACGCCGCGGCTGGTGGTGACCTCGGACCTGCTGCAACTGACTTCCGCGCTGCCCGCCCCCTTCGCCAAGCCCGCCGACCAGCCCCTGCCGCTGCGCCTGGAGCTGGCCTTTGGCGACCGGCGGACCGACCTCGATGCCGCCCTGGGCGATCGGCTGCGGGCGCGGGCGCAACTGGCCGGCGGCCAGCCCCGGGCCATTGCCGTCGCGCTCGGGGACGCCGCCCCGCAGCTGCCCGGGAGCGGCCTGGAGATCCGCGGCCACCTGGAAACCCTGGACCTCGACGCCTGGCTGGGCCTGTGGCCGGGCACCGGTGCCGGCGCCGGTGCCGCCCTGGCGCAACTCACGCCGCATCTGGAACTGCGCGTCGACCACCTGCGCGGCGGCGGCCTCGAACTCGACGGGATATCCATCGCCGCCGCGCGCGGGGCCGACGGCTGGGACCTGCGCGCCGACAGCGAAACCCTGGCGGGGCGGCTGCGGCTGCCGGCGGCGGCCGGGCAACCGCTGCAACTCGACCTCGACCACCTGGTGCTGCCCAAGCCGGACCTGGCGCCGGGCAACCGCCTGGCGGCGCTGGATCCGGCCAGCCTGCCGGAACTCGACTTCTCCACCCTCGGGCTGCGCGTCGGCGAACGCGAACTGGGCCAGCTCGCCTTCTCGCTGCGGCGGCTGCCCGACGGCCTGCGCGCCCAGGAGATCCGCGGGGAGATCACCGGCCTGCGGGCCGGCGAGGGGGAACATCGCCCGGCCCTGGAGTGGCGGCGGCAGGGCGAGGACCACCGCACCCGCTTCTCAGGGACCATCCTGAGCGACGACCTGGCCGGGGTGCTGCGCGCCTGGCAGTTGCCCGGCGCCATCGAGAGCGAACAGGCCCAGCTGGTGGCGGAGCTGTCCTGGGCGGGCCGGCCCTGGGAAGTCCGCGCCCACAAGCTGCACGGCGAACTCGCCGCCCACGTCCGCAACGGAACCTTCCGCCGCGCCACCGGCGGCCCTTCCAATGCCGTCATGAAACTGATCGGCCTGGTCAATTTCGACACTTGGCTGCGGCGCCTGCAGCTCGATTTTTCCGATTTGTTCGCCGATGGCATGGCGTTCGACGAGCTCGACACCCGGCTGGCGTTCGAGGCCGGCGCGCTGCACTTCGCCAAACCGGTGAAGGTCGAACTGCCGGCAGGCAAGATGCGCCTGGAGGGCAGCGCCGACCTGATCGCCGAGACCATAGACGCCCATCTGGTGGCGACCCTGCCGGTGGGTACCAACCTGCCCTGGATCGCCGCCCTGGCCGGCGGCCTGCCGGCCGCGGCCGGCGTCTACCTGACCAGCCGGATCTTCGACCGCCAGGTGGACCGGATTTCCAGCCTCGGCTACCGGGTGACCGGCCCCTGGGACGAGCCGCGCATCGAGGTGGAGCGTATCTTCAGCGATCCGACCCGGGACCAGACCGGAACAAAGTAAGGGGAGCGACCGATCATGCAGCGGGCAGCAGCCATCCAATTGCGCGGCACCGGCAGCCTCCGCCAGCGGCTGGCGCGCGCCGCCGAGCTGATCGACGCCGCCGCCGGCCGCGGCGCCGGCCTGGTGGTGCTGCCGGAAAACTTCGCCTATTTCGGCGCCACCGCGCAACAACTGGCGGCCGCGGCCGAGGCGGAACAGGATGCGCGCGGACCGGCGCGGGCGCTGCTCGCCGAATGCGCGCGCCGCCACCGGGTGTGGATCCTCGGCGGCACCCTGCCGCTGACCAGCGGACTGCGCGGCGACCGCGACCCGAAACCCTACGCCGCCGCCCTGCTCTACGACGACCAAGGCGAAGAGGTGGCGCGCTACCACAAGATCCACCTGTTCGACGTCGTGGTCCGGGCCACCGGCCACCGCTACTGCGAATCGGACAGCTTCCGCCCCGGCGCCGACCCGGTGGTGGTGCACACGCCGTTCGGCAAGCTGGGCATCAGCGTCTGCTACGACCTGCGCTTTCCCGAGCTCTACCGCGGGTACGCGGCGCGCGGCGCCGAACTGATCGCGGTGCCGTCGGCGTTCACGGCGACCACCGGCGCCGCCCACTGGCTGCTCCTGCTGCGCGCCCGGGCGGTGGAGAACCAGTGCTACCTGATCGGCGCCAATATCGGCGACCGGCGACACCCCAAGCGGCCCACCTGGGGCGGCAGCGCCATCGTCGATCCCTGGGGCGAAGTGCTGGCGGAACTGGAGGATGGCGACGGCGTCATCGTCGCCGACCTCGACCCCGAGCGCCTGGCCCGGGTGCGCGGCGACATGCCGGCCCTGGACCACCGCCGGCTGTGAGGGCGTGCGGACCGCCGGCCGATGTGCGACAGTCAGCGCCCACTGCGGTCCAACGCCCGGGGCCGCGCCGGGTCCGGCCCGGTCCGGGGCGCCGCAATCGACCACGAGAGGAGCACGAACCCATGACCGATTCGATCAAGACCACCGGCATCGAACGCCAGCAGTCCGCGCTCGCCACCAACCGGGTGCTGCGCAACACCTACCTGCTGCTGGCGCTGACCCTGCTGTTCAGCGCCGCCAGCGCCGGCGCCGCCATCGCCCTGCAACTGCCCTACCTGGGGCCCTGGATCACCCTCGGCGGCTACTTCCTGCTGCTGTTCCTGACCACCAGATTCCGCAACAGCGCGGCCGGGCTGGTCTGGGTGTTCGCGCTCACCGGCTTCATGGGCGCGACCCTGGGGCCGCTGCTCGGCCACTATCTGCAGCTGCCGGGCGGACCTCAACTGGTCGCCAATGCGCTGGCCATCACCGGAATCACCTTCATCGGACTGTCCGCCTACGCGATCGGGAGCCGCCGCGACTTCAGCTTCCTGGGCGGCTTTCTGCTGGCGGGCATCCTGGTCGCCTTCCTGTGCGGACTGGCGGCCCTGTTCTTCGAACTGCCGGCCCTGGCGCTCGCGGTCTCGGCCATGTTCGTGATGCTGATGGTGGGCCTCATCCTGCTCCAGACCAGCAGCATCATCCACGGCGGCGAGACCAACTACATCATGGCCACCGTGACCCTGTACGTGTCTATCTACAACCTGTTCACCAGCCTGCTGCACCTGCTCGGAGTCACCGGCGAGGACTGAGCCTCGCGCTCAGACGTTTGCCGCGAGATCCGCGACCTCCAGCGCGGCGCGGACCTCGGCGGCGGTGGCCGGCTCGGCGCCCACCGCGCGAATCGCGGCCACCGCCTCCCGCACCAGCTCGAGGTTGCGCCGCGGGCAGTGGAAGGGCGCGTCCTCCAGGCCCACCCGGACGTGCCCGCCCAGCTCGACGATGGCGGGGAGCAGGGGCAGCGGATCGACCTGCAGGCCGGCCACCATCCAGGGTGCGCCGGGGGCCTCCTCGGCGAGCAGCCGGGCCAGGGCCTGCACCGCCCAGTCCCGCGGCGGGAAGCAGAAGGTGAAGCCGTCGGTCAACATGAAGCGGTACACCGGGGTCTTGAGCCCCGGCGTCTCCCGCTGCAGCTTGGCGCCCTCGCGGATGAATCCGGGTTCGTAACAGGCGTAGGCGGGCCGCCAGCCGTGGCGGGCGGCGAGCGCCGCCGAACCCCGCAGTGCCGCCGGGGGATTGAGATAGACGTCGCCCTCGCTGCCAAACAGGTTGGCCGCGCTCTCCCGGGTCGAGAAATTGCACGAGCCGGGATCCAGTACGCCCCATTCCAGGACGCCGCGGCGAGTCAACTCATTGGTGGTGGCGCAGCGCAGTTCGGGGTCCTCGGGCATGGGCAGCGCCACCGCGGTGGGGTAGACGATGGCGTCGACCCGCTGCCGGATTCCTTCGATGAACGCCTGGCAGTTGTCCGGGTCGGTGTTCTGGCGGCCGGTCCGGGGATCCAGGGTATGGGCGTGGACGATGGCCGCGCCGGCTTCCACGCAGGCGACCCCTTCCGCGATGATCTCGGCGGCGGTGACCGGGATGTTGGGTTGCAGGGCACGGGGCCAGGCGCCGTTGAGGGCCACCTCGACCCAGACTTTGGGCTTGCTCGACATGGTGCTGTCCTGTGGTTAGCGGATGGCTGTCGGTGGGGACATCCCCAGCATAACCCAGACCGGTCCGGGGGCGATCCGCCCCGGCCGCGCCGCGGC
Source organism: Pseudomonadota bacterium (assembly GCA_049325095.1). Lineage (GTDB taxonomy): Bacteria > Pseudomonadota > Gammaproteobacteria > Pseudomonadales > Porticoccaceae > JAGPUQ01. The sequence goes on from JBMOPO010000036.1 coordinate 34,639, forward strand.
AGACTCGCCGGGGCGGATGGTTTATCATCCGAAGCCGCCCCGAATGCTGCCCGACCAAGCGCTTCGGGGCGCAAAAACCCGACATTTCACGGCGTTGCGTCGCGATGGCAAACGAGGGTGCCGATGGGCTCTGAAGAGATGGACTCCCGGGTCGCGGCGGTGCTCGAGCGGCTCGGCGACCTGCCGGGAGCGCTGCTGCCGGTGCTGCACGAAATCCAGCACGAGCTCGGTCATGTGCCCGCGGCGGCGGTACCGGCCATCGCCCGCGCCCTGCATCTGTCGCGCGCCGAAGTCCAGGGCGTGCTCGGTTTCTACACCCATTTCCGCACCGCGCCCGCCGGCGAGCATGTGCTCCAGCTGTGCCGGGCGGAAGCCTGCCAGGCGGTCGGCTGCCGCGACCTCGAAGCCCATGTCAAGGCCCGCCTGGGCATCGATTACGGCGCCACCACCGCCGACGGCCGCTTCACCCTGGAGCCGGTCTACTGCCTGGGCAACTGTGCCTGCGGCCCCTCATTGCAGATCGACGACCGCCTGCACGCGCGGGTCACGCCGCAGGCCTTCGACGCCCTGCTGGCGAGCCTGGAGGGCGGCCGATGACGCTTCGCGTCCATGTCCCCGGCGACACCACCGCCTGCGCCTTGGGCGCCGACCAAGTCGCCGCCGCCATCGCCGGAGAGGCCCGGGCCCGCGGCCTCGAATTGCAATTGGTGCGCAACGGCTCGCGCGGCCTGTTCTGGCTCGAACCCCTGGTGGAAGTCGAAACCGGCGGCGCGCGGCTGGCCTATGGCCCGCTCGCACCGGGCGACGTCCCGGGGCTGTTCGACCGGGGATTCCCCACCGGCGGCGACCACCCCAAGGCCCGCGGCCCCACCGAGGAGATCCCCTATCTGCGCGGCCAGACCCGGGTCAACTTCGCCCGCGCCGGGGTGATCGACCCCCTGAGCCTCGCCGATTACCAGGCGCACGGCGGCTTCATCGGGCTGCGCCAGGCGCTCGCGATGAGCCCCCAGGGGGTGGTCGATGCAATCAAGGCCGCGGGGCTGCGCGGCCGCGGCGGCGCCGCCTTCCCCACCGGGATCAAGTGGCAGACGGTGCTCGATACCCCGGCGGATCGGAAATACGTCGTCTGCAATGCCGACGAGGGCGACTCGGGCACCTTCGCCGACCGGCTGCTGATGGAGGCGGACCCCTTCCAGTTGATCGAGGGCATGGCCATCGCCGGCCTGGCGGTGGGCGCGACCCAGGGCTATGTCTATGTGCGCTCGGAGTACCCGCGCGCCTTCGCGGTGCTGCGCGCCGCCATCGCCCTGGCCCGCGAGGCCGGCTTCCTGGGCCCGGACCTGTGCGGCAGCGGCCGCGCCTTCGAGCTCGAGGCGCGGCTCGGCGCCGGCGCCTACATCTGCGGCGAGGAGACCTCGCTGCTGGAAAGCCTGGAAGGCCGCCGCGGCCTGGTGCGCGCCAAGCCGCCGCTGCCGGCGGTCCGCGGCCTGTTCGGCAAGCCCACGGTGATCAACAACGTGCTCACCCTGGCCAGCGTGGCGGAAATCTTCGCCCGCGGGCCCGACTGGTACGCGGGGCTCGGCTGCGGCCGCTCGCTGGGCACCCTGCCCTTGCAACTGGCCGGCAACGTCCGGCGCGGCGGCCTGGTGGAGCTGCCCTTCGGCCGCACCCTGCGCGAGCTGATCGAGGACTTCGGCGGCGGCACCGCCTCCGGGCGCCCGCTGCGCGCGGTCCAGGTGGGCGGGCCCCTGGGCGCCTATCTGTCGGCGGACGAGCTCGACACACCGCTGGACTACGAGGCCTTTGCCGCCCGCGGTGCCATGCTCGGCCACGGCGGCGTGGTGGTGTTCGACGATCGCGTCGACATGGCCGCACAGGCGCGGTTCGCCATGGAGTTCTGCGCCGCCGAGTCGTGCGGCAAGTGCACCCCCTGCCGCATCGGCGCGGTCCGCGGCGTGGAGGTCATCGACCGCATCCGCGCCGGCACCGACCGCGACCGGAACCTGATTCTGCTGCGCGAGCTGTGCGAGACCATGGAACTGGGATCCCTGTGCGCCATGGGCGGTCTCACCCCCATGCCGGTGCGCAGCGCACTCGACAAGTTTCCGCAGGATTTCGGGGTCTGAACCCCGGGAGGCCACCATGCTCCAGTACTACGAACCCGCCCACGCCGAGCGCGATTTCGGCACCCCGCCCAGCCGCAGCGGGACCAAGGTCAGCCTGACCATCGACGGGCGCGAGGTCTCGGTGCCGGCCGGCACCTCGGTGCTGCGCGCCGCCGCGGAACTGGGCATCAAGGTGCCCCGGCTGTGCGCCACGGATTCGCTGGAACCCTTCGGGTCCTGCCGCATGTGCGTGGTCGCCATCGCCGGCCGCAAGGGCCTGCCGGCCTCCTGCACCACGCCGGTGGAGGAGGGCATGGTGGTGCACACCCAGACCGACACGGTCGCCCGCCTGCGCCGCAACATCATGGAGCTGTACATCTCCGACCACCCCCTCGACTGCCTGACCTGCGCCGCCAACGGCAACTGTGAACTGCAGGACACCGCCGGGGAAGTCGGCCTGCGGGCGGTGCGCTACGGTTATTCCGGCGCCAACCACCTGGACGCGGAGAAAGACACCTCCAACCCCTACTTCACCTTCGATCCGGCCAAGTGCATCGTCTGCTCGCGCTGCGTGCGCGCCTGCGAGGAGATCCAGGGCACCTTCGCCCTCACCATCGCCGGCCGCGGCTTCGCCTCCAAGGTCAGCGCCAGCCAGGAGCAGCCGTTCCTGGATTCCGAATGCGTCTCCTGCGGCGCCTGCGTCAACGTCTGTCCCACCGCCACCCTGATCGAAAACCGGGTGATCGAGCTCGGCCAGCCGGAACACAGCGTGATCACCACCTGCGCCTACTGCGGCGTCGGCTGCGGCTTCAAGGCCGAGCTGCGCGGCACCACGGTGGTCAACATGAGGCCCTGGAAGGACGGCCGGGCCAACGAGGGGCACGCCTGCGTCAAGGGCCGCTTCGCCTTCGGCTACGCCACCCACGCCGACCGCATCACCACCCCAATGGTGCGTGAACGCATCGATCAGCCCTGGCGCGCCGTCTCCTGGGACGAGGCCTTCGCCTTCGCGGCCGCCCGGCTGCGCGCCATCCAGCAACAATACGGGCGCGACAGCATCGGCGGCATCACCTCCTCGCGCTGCACCAACGAGGAGACCTACCTGGTGCAGAAGCTGGTCCGCGCCGGCTTCGGCAACAACAATGTCGACACCTGCGCCCGGGTCTGCCACTCGCCCACCGGCTACGGCCTCAAGACCACCCTGGGCGAATCCGCCGGCACCCAGGCGTTCAGCTCGGTGGACCAGGCCGACGTGATCCTGGTGATGGGCGCCAACCCCACCGACGCCCACCCGGTGTTCGCCTCCCGGCTCAAGCGGCGCCTGCGCCAGGGCGCGAAACTGATCGTGGTCGACCCGCGCCGCATCGATCTGGTGGACGGGCCGCACGTCCGGGCCGCCCATCACCTCCAGGTGCGGCCCGGCACCAACGTCGCCTTCATCAATGCCATGGCCCACGTGGTGGTCACCGAGGGGCTGGAGGACCGCGACTTCATCGCCGCGCGCTGCGACCAGGCGGCCTACCAGGCCTGGCGCGCCTTCATCAGCGACCCGCGCCACTCGCCGGAGGCCACCGAGGCCGAAACCGGCATCCCGGCCGCCGAGCTGCGCGCCGCGGCAAGGCTCTACGCCAGCGCCCCCAATGCCGCGATCTACTACGGCCTGGGGGTCACCGAACACAGCCAGGGCTCGACCACGGTGATGGGCATCGCCAACCTGGCCATGGCCACCGGCAACCTCGGCCGCGAGGGCGTGGGCGTCAACCCCCTGCGCGGCCAGAACAATGTCCAGGGATCCTGCGACATGGGCTCCTTCCCCCACGAGCTGCCCGGCTACCGGCACATCTCGGACGAGGCCACCCGGGCCGCGTTCGAAGCCGACTGGGGGGTCTCGCTGGTCCGCGAGCCCGGCCTGCGCATCCCCAACATGTTCGACGCCGCCATCGACGGCGACTTCAAGGGACTCTACTGCCAGGGCGAGGACATCGCCCAGTCGGACCCCAACACCCTGCACGTGGAAGCGGCGCTGTCGGCGCTGGAATGCCTGATCGTCCAGGATCTGTTCCTCAACGAAACCGCCAAGTTCGCCCATGTGTTCCTGCCGGGAGCCTCCTTCCTGGAAAAGGACGGCACCTTCACCAACGCCGAGCGGCGCATCTCGCGGGTCCGCCAGGCAATGCCGCCGCTGGCCGGCCTGGCCGACTGGGAGGTCACCCAGGGCCTGGCCCGGGCGCTGGGCATGGACATGAATTACCGCCATCCCGGCGAGATCATGGACGAGATCGCCCGCCTCACGCCCACCTTCGCCGGCGTCAGTTACGAAAAGCTCGACCGCCTGGGCAGCATCCAGTGGCCCTGCAACGCAGCGGCCCCGGAGGGCACGCCGACCATGCACGAGCGCGAGTTCGTGCGCGGCAAGGGGCTGTTCGTGGTCACCGAGTACGTGCCCACCGAGGAGCGCGCCAACCGCAGGTTTCCGCTGCTGCTCACCACCGGCCGCATTCTCAGCCAGTACAACGTGGGTGCCCAGACGCGGCGCACCGCCAACAGCGCCTGGCATCCCGAGGATATTCTGGAGATCCACCCCCACGATGCCGAGGAGCGCGGCATCGGTGAGGGCGACTGGGTGGGGATCCAGAGCCGGGTGGGCGATACGGTGCTGCGCGCGCACGTCACCGAGCGGGTCCAGCCGGGGGTGGTCTACACCACCTTCCACCATCCTTTCTCCGGCGCCAACGTGGTCACCACCGACAATTCCGACTGGGCCACCAACTGCCCGGAGTACAAGGTGACCGCGGTTCAGGTCAGCAAGGTGACGGCGCCCTCGAACTGGCAGAGCCGCCAGCGCGCCTTCGACGCCGAGCAGCGCGACCTGCTGCGCCGCGCCCGGCAGCGGGATGAAGCCCCCAGCCACGCCGGCTGAGCCCGGCCGCTGGCGGCCGGAGCCCGCCGCCGAGCGCCCGGTCACCGGCATCCGCGACTGGCGCGCCGGCGCGGTGCGCGAGATCGCCGATACCCTGATCCAGGAGCTGCCGGTAGCCCTGGTCTACAACGGCATCTCGCACGTGGTGATGATGGTCACCCCCACCGGGCTGGAGGAGTTCGCCCTGGGCTTCAGCCTCAGCGAGGGCATTCTCCACAGCCCGCGCGAGCTCTACGACCTCGAACTGGTGGAGCGCCCCGGGGGTATCGAGGTGGCCATGACCATCGCCGGCGAGCGCTTCGCGGCGCTGCGGCACGCCCGGCGCAATCTCACCGGCCGCACCGGCTGCGGGCTGTGCGGGGCGGAATCCCTCGCCCAGGCGATCCGCCGGCCCGCACCCGTGGACAGCGACCAGCGGATCTCCCCCGCCGCCATCGAGCGCGCGGTCGGGGAGCTCGCCGATCGCCAGCCGCTGCAGGCCGCCACCGGCGCGGCCCACGGCGCCGCCTGGTGCGATCCCGCCGGCGCCATCCTCGAGATCCGCGAGGATGTCGGCCGCCACAACGCCCTCGACAAGCTGATCGGCGCGCGCTGCCGGCAGGCGGAGCCCTGGCGGGCCGGCTTCGCGCTGATCTCCAGCCGCGCCAGCTACGAGATGGTCGTCAAGGCGGCGACCCAGGGCATCGCGATCCTCGCCGCGGTGTCGGCGCCGACCGCGCTCGCCACCGAACTGGCGGCCGCCGCGCGGCTCACGCTGATCGGCTTCGCCCGGCCGGGGCGGCACATGATCTACACCCACCCGCAACGCATTTCAGGGAGTCTGTGACCGTGTCGGAATCCTCCGTGCAACATCTGGTGAAGATGGCCAACCAGATCGCCGCCAATGTGCCCGCGCTGACCGCCGAGGATCGGGTGGCGGCCACCGCGGCCCACCTCAAGAGGTTCTGGACGCCGGCGATGATCGAGCACCTGCGCGCGCACCTGCGCGAGCACGGCGAGGATCTCAGCCCCGCAGCCGCCGCAGCCCTGCGCGCGCTCTGAGCCGGCCGCGCCGGGCCACCTTGCATTCCCCCCGGCGCTGCCGCGACACTGCCTGCCCCGCGGACCGGTCCCGAACCCATGGCCTATCGCGATCTGCGCGACTTCCTTCGCTTCCTGGAAGGCCGCGGTGAACTCAAGCGCATCGCCGCGGCGGTGGACCCGGCGCTGGAGATCACCGAGATCTGCGATCGCACCCTGAAGACCGGCGGCCCCGCGCTGCTGTTTGAAAACCCCAGGGGCTTCTCGATCCCGGTGCTCGGCAACCTGTTCGGCACCGCCGGGCGCGTGGCGCTGGCGATGGGCGGCGAGGGGCCCGAACACCTGCGCGAAGTCGGCGAGCTGCTGGCCTTTCTCCGAGAGCCGGAGCCGCCCAGGGGCCTGCGCGATCTCTGGGACCAGCGCGAGCGCTTCCGCCCGGTGCTGAACATGCCGGTGCGCACCGTCGCCCGCCCCCCCTGCCGGGACGTGGTGCTGGAGGGCGCTGCGGTGGATCTCGCCGCCTGGCCGATCCAGACCTGCTGGCCGGGCGACGCCGGGCCGCTGATCACCTGGCCGCTGGTGATCACCCGGGGGCCGAACCAGCCGCGCCAGAACCTCGGCATCTACCGGATGCAGGTGATCGGCCGCAACCGCGCCATCATGCGCTGGCTGGCCCACCGCGGCGGCGCCCTCGACTACCGCGACTGGTGCCGGGCGCGGCCCGGGGAACCCTTTCCCGTCGCCGTCGCCCTCGGCGCCGACCCCGCCACCATCCTGGGCGCGGTCACCCCGGTGCCGGATCGCCTCTCCGAATACGCCTTCGCCGGCCTGCTGCGCGGCGAGCGCACCGAGGTGGCCGCGGCCCTGGGCAGCGACCTACAGGTGCCGGCGCGCGCCGAGATCGTCCTGGAGGGCCACATCCGGCCCGGCGACGAGGCCGACGAGGGCCCGTTCGGCGACCACACCGGCTACTACAACGAGGTCGAGCGCTTCCCGGTGTTCACCATCGACCGCATCACCCACCGCGCCGACCCCATCTATCACAGCACCTACACCGGCCGCCCGCCCGACGAGCCGGCGGTGCTGGGAGCCGCCCTCAACGAGCTGGTGGTGCCGCTGCTGAAGAAGCAGTTTCCCGAGATCGTCGATTTCTACTTGCCGCCCGAGGGCTGCTCCTACCGCTTCGCGGTGGTGACCATGAAGAAACAGTACCCCGGCCACGCCAAGCGGGTGATGTTCGGGGTCTGGTCGTTCCTGCGCCAGTTCATGTACACCAAGTTCGTGGTGGTCGCCGACGACGACATCGATGCCCGCGACTGGCGCGACGTGATCTGGGCCATGTCCACGCGCATGGACCCGGCGCGCGACCTGGTGCTGGTGGAGAACACCCCCATCGATTATCTGGATTTCGCCTCGCCGGTTTCCGGGCTGGGCTCCAAGGTGGGCTTCGACGCCACCAACAAATGGCCCGGCGAGACCACCCGCGAGTGGGGCCGCCCGATCGCCATGGATGCCGCGGTCAAGGCGCGGGTCGATGCCCTCTGGGCCGAACTGGGCCTTTGAGCCGGCAGACCGGCGCCTTGGCTTCGATACCGGGCGCCGCGGTTCACATCACGCCGGCTCGCGGGCCCGCGCGCGGCGCTCGTGATCGAGCAGCCAGCGCTTGCGCTCGAGACCGCCGCCGTAACCGGTCAGCGCGCCGTCGCCGCCGATGATGCGGTGGCAGGGCACCAGGATGGCGACCGGGTTGCGGCCGTTGGCCAGCCCCACCGCGCGCGCGGCGCGCGGCTTGCCGATCGCCGCGGCGATCTCGCCGTAGCTAGCCGTTTCGCCGTAGGGCACGGCGCACAGCGCCTGCCACACCCGCTGCTGAAACGGGGTGCCGGCGGCATGCAGCGGCAGGTCGAAGGCCGTGCGCCGGCCGGCGAAGTACTCCTCGAGCTGGGCGACCGCCGCGCGCACCAGGGGGTTGGGATTGGGCGCGGCGCTACGCCCGACCTCGCCGGGAAAGGCCACCGCGGTGATGCCCAGCGCGTCGGCGCAGATGGTGAGTTCGCCGAGCGGGCTCGGCAGCAGGTCGAAGAACATCAGTTCGTCTCCAGGATGGATGCGGGCGATTGCCACAGCAACAGCGTGGCGTAGCTGCCCCAGGGCCGGCAATCGTCCGCGGTCAGCGGGGGCGCCTGCGGCGATCGCCGCCGCAGTCCGTGCAGCGCCCGGCGCACCCCCAGATCGGCCTCCAGCAGGATATCCGGATGGCCGAGCCGCAGGGCGGCATAGGCGCGGGTCCAGGGGCCGATGCCCGGGATCGCCTGCCAACTGGCGGGATCGGCACCGCCGCCGGCGACCAGCCGGCGGGCCAGGCCCTGCAGCGCCGCGCGGCGCCGGCCTGGGATCGGCAGGAACCGGAGGTCGGCGCGCAGCACCGCGGCGGGCTCCGGAAACAGCCGCTCGAGCGCCGGCGCCCCGCCCGGAGGCTGCCAGGGCGCGCCGCAGCGGGCGACCAGTTCCGCGACCAGACCCCGGGCGACGCCCACCGCTACCTGCTGGCCGAGCACCGCGCGCACCCCGGCCTCGAACGGCTCCCACACCCCGGGCAGGCGCAGCCCCGGCGCGCCGATCCCGGCGAGCAGCGGGTGGCGCCCCAGGCGCTCGGCGACCGCGTGCGGATCGGCGTCGAGATCCAGCAGGGCGCGGATGCGCGCCACCGCCGGGGCGATCGGCACCGGCCGCTCGAACCACAGCCGCACCCGGAACCCGTGCCGCTGCGGACAATGCTCGGCGACGAAGGCGCCGCGCACCCCGGCAACCCGGAAGGACCGCCCGTAGGAGGTCTCGGTCACCGCCTCGACCCCCGCGATCGCGCGCGCCGCCAGAAAGTCGCGCAGGCCGGCCCAGTGGTAAGGCGGCCGGTAGTGCAGCAGCAGGCCCAGGCCATCCGCCGCCGTCCCGCGCCCGCGCCGCAGCCCGCGCGGGGTCGCGCCGAGCGCCCGGGCACAGGCCGCCGCGCAGCGGCGGGCGCTGCCGAAGCCGGCCAGCAGCGCCACTTCGGGCACCGGCAGGGCGGTTTCCCGCAGCAGCCGGTGGGCCAGCAGCGCGCGGCGGAAGTTGGCATAGGCGAGCGGCGCGATGCCGAGGTGGCGCCGAAACAGGGCGCGCAGATGGCGCTCGCTGACGCCGAGGCGGCGGGCGAATTCGGCGAGCGGCTGGCCGCGCCATTCGCCGGCGTCGATCAGCCGCAGGGCCCGCTGCAGGGTGGTCTGCACCCCCTGCCAGGCGGGCGAGCCCGGCGCCGCTTCCGGGCGGCAGCGGCGGCAGGGCCGGAAGCCGGCGCCGATCGCCGCCTCGGCGGACCCGAAGTAGCGCGCATTGCCGGCCCTGGGCGGCGGCGCCGGGCAGACCGGCCGACAGAAGATTCCCGTGGTGATCACCGCGACGAAAAACCGGCCGTCGAAGCGCGGATCCCGCGCCGCATAGGCCCGGCGGCACAGCTCCGGATCCAGCGGCAGGGGCGATGAGATGGCGTTCATGGCCGCAGTCTAACCGCTGGGCAATGCGCCAATGGACGGTTTCGGAACCGGCTCCCGGCCCGAGGTGCGCCGGGCTCCGCCCGCTTTCGGGATGGCGGTCGGTTGACCGGCCGGGGACCCCTGCCCCGCCCGCGCTGTTGCCGGACGCCAGTTGCCCGCGGACCAACGGGTGCCGTCCAGGCCCGGCCGGGCGCGTTCGCTCATCGCCGAGGTCGTCGATCGATCGGCGCTTCCCCGGACAGACCGCCGGGGTCCGGCGATCAAACGGGGGCGTTCAAACCTCGCCATAGCGTTCGGCGCGGCCGAGCCAGCGGCGGATCAGCGGGATTACGGCGTCGGGGCGGGTGGCGGCGAGGGCCGCGGCGGCACGCCGGACCAGGGGCAGGAGGTCGGCGTCCCGCACGGGGTCGGCGATGCGCAGTTGCAGTTCGCCGGTCTGGCGCGTGCCCAGCACTTCCCCCGGTCCGCGCAGTTCGAGGTCGCGTTCGGCGATGCGAAAGCCGTCGTTGGTCTGGCGCAGGATGCGCAGCCGCTCGCGGGCCGCCGGCGAGAGCGGGTTCGAGTAGAGCAGCACGCAGTGGCTCCGGGCGCCGCCGCGACCCACCCGGCCGCGCAGCTGATGGAGCTGGGCGAGGCCGAGGCGTTCGGGGTTTTCGATCACCATCAGATTGGCGGCGGGGACGTCCACGCCCACCTCGATGACGGTGGTGGCCACCAGCAGATCCAGCCGGCCGGCCTTGAAGGCCTCGACCACTTCGGCCTTCCGGGCGGGCTTCAGGCGCCCGTGAATCAGGCCGATGCGCAGGTCGGGCAGGGCCAGCCGCAGTTCGGCGGCGGTGGTTTCCGCGGCCTGGGCCTGCAGTTGTTCGGAGTCCTCGATCAGGGTGCACACCCAATAGGCCTGCTGGCCGGCCCGGCAGGCGTTGTGGATGCGGGTGATGACCTCGGCGCGGCGGCTATCGGCGACGGTCAGGGTGTTGACCGGGATCCGCCCCGGCGGCAGTTCGTCGATGACCGAATAGTCGAGGTCGGCATAGCCGATCATCGCCAGTGAACGGGGAATGGGGGTGGCGGTCATGATCAACTGGTGCGGGGTCAGCCCGCCGCTGCCCTTGTCGCGCAGGGCGAGGCGCTGGTGGACCCCGAACCGGTGTTGCTCGTCGATGATGGTGAGCCCCAGATTGCGGTAGCGGACATCGTCCTGGAACAGGGCGTGGGTGCCGATGGCGAGCCCGGCCTCGCCGCTCGCCAGGGCGGCGAGCTGAGCGGCCCGGGCCCGGCCCTTGAGCTTTCCAGTCAGCCAGGCGATGCGCACGCCCAGGGGTTCCAGCCAGCCGGCGAGGGTGGCGCGGTGCTGTTCGGCGAGGATTTCGGTGGGCGCCAGCAGCGCGGCCTGGTGACCCGCGCCCAGGGCCTGCACGATGGCGTGGGCCGCGACCGCGGTCTTGCCGGAGCCGACGTCCCCCTGCAGCAGGCGCAGCATGGGTTGGGGGCGGGCCAGGTCGGCGGCGATTTCCCCGCACACCCGGCGCTGGGCCGGGGTGAACGCGAACGGCAGCCGGTCCAGGAAGCGGCGCTCCAGTTCCGGAGCTGCGGCCAGGGCCGGCGCCCGCCGGCGCCGCGTCCGGGCCCGCAACCGGCGCAGGCTGAGGTGATGGGCGAGCAGTTCCTCGAAGGCCAGGCGCCGCTGCGCCGGATGTTCGCCCCGGGACAGCGCGGCTAGGGGCGCCTCGGCGGGGGGCGCGTGCAGGTAGTGCACGGCGTCGCCCAGGGCGGGGAGTTCCGGCAGGGATCCGGCCGGCAGCCAATCGTGCAGCAGCTCGGGGTGTTCGCGCTCGGTGAGCGCCAGCGCCTGGGTCACCAGTTGCCGCAGGCGCGGCTGGGTGATGCCCTCCCCGGCCGGGTAGATGGGCGTGAGGCTCGCCTCCAGGTGCGGCGGCTGGTCGGGGGCGAGGAACCGGTATTCGGGATGTACCAGTTCGAGCCCGGCGGGACCGAGACGGGCCTCGCCGTAGCAGCGCAGCCGCACCCCGCGGGCCAGCGCGCGCTGCTGGGCCGCGGAGAAGTGGAAGAAGCGCAGGCTGATCAGGCCGGAGCCGTCGGCGAGTTTGCAGATCAGGCTGCGCCGCCGGCCGAAGACCAGGTCGGCGGCCAGGATCTCGCCTTCGATGACCGCCTCGACCGGCGGGCGCAGCGCGGCGATGGGGGTGACCCGGGTGCGGTCCTGATAGCGTACCGGCAGGTGGAAGAGCAGATCCTGGAGGCGGTGGATGCCGATCCGGGCGAGGCGGGCGGCGAGCTGCGGGCCTACGCCGCGCAGCTCGGTGACCAGGGGCCCGGGGACCGCCGGCCCGGCCGCCGCGGTCCCGCTCCCGGGAGCCGGACTCAGATGAGCCGGCCGATGGCCTCGACCACCCGCGCGGTCTGCTCCAGCGGCACCATGTGGCCGGCCTCGGGGATCACCACCAGCTCGCTGCCGGCGATGCCGTCGCGGAAGGCTTCGGCATAAGGCATGGGGGTGAGCCGGTCGGAAGCGCCCCAGATCAGCAGGGTTCGGGCCTTGATCCGGTACAGCCGTTCGGACAGCCCGCGGTCGGGGATGGGAAACAGGATCTTGCCGGCCATGCCCAGCTGGCGGGCGTTCTGCACCAGGAAGCGCTGCAGAAAGTCGAGGTCGGAAAAATCGGCGCCGGCGGTCATCATGGCGGCGCCGGCCGCCACGTCGTGGAACAGCACAGCGGGCAGCTCGTGGGGCACCATGGCGAAGATGTCGGGCATGGGATATTCGTCGAGCCACAACCCGGCCGGGCAAATCAGCGCCAGCCGATCGATGTCGTTGGGCGCCACGGCGGCCAGCTCGGCGGCGATCATGCCGCCCATCGAGTGGCCTACCAAGACCGGCTTGACCAGGCCGAGCTGACCCATCACGTCATGGGTGTGCAGGGTGAAATCCAGCATGGTGCGGATTTCATGGCACTCCTCGGAGTCCCCGTAGCCGGGCAGCAGGGGGGCGTGGACCCGAAAGCGCCGGGCCAGGGCGTTGAGGAAGGGGTCTTCGGCCACCAGGCCGCCGGCGCCGTGCAGGAACAGCAGGTCCGGCCCCTCGCCGCCGGTCAGTACCTGGACCTCGACCTTGGGGGCGCGGAGGGTTTCGAGGCGGATCATCGGGCACCTCCGTTGCGCAGGGATACGGGGCCCGGCGTGGCGCGGGCGGCTAGGGGCTTGCACCAGAAGCGCTCGTCGTCCTGGTACTCCGGCCACAGGTTGCGCAGTTTCGGCATCACCTTCTCGGCGAACAGCCGGGTCGAGTACCTGGTCTTGTCGACGGGCATGTCGCCGACGTGGATGAGGCAAAACACATTGCCCACGTGCAGCCCCTTGATCATCGCCTCCATGCGCTCGCGTACGGTATCCGGGCTGCCGGCGATGACAAAACCGCCCTCCACCAGGTCGCCCCAGGACAGGTGTGCGGCCTCCTCGAAGTTGGGCGCGAACTGCGACAGGGCACCGGATTTGATGGTCTTGATGGTGCGGTATCCCGGGGCATCGGCAAAGCCGGGCGCGATGTGCAGGCAGCGGTTGAAGAAGTAGTTGACGTGCGGGGCGTAGAGCCGCTCAGCCTCGGCGTCGGTCTCGGCCACGCAGATGGTCTGCGCAAAGCCGGCCCGGTAGGGGGATTCGTCGGGTTCGTTGCGCGCGGTGAGCCGGTCCCAGTAGCCCTGCAGCAACGCCTTGGCGCGGATGTAGCCGGAAAAGCTCAGGTACGAATAGGAGTAGACATTGTCGAGACAGAAGTCGTAGGTCTCGACCGAGCCGCCGCCGGGGATGTGGATGGGCGGCGGCTTCTGGATCGGCTTGGGCCAGGTGTTGACGTAGCGCAGCTTGGTGTAGCGCCCGTTCCAGGCGAAGGGCTCGGTCTCGCGCCAGGCCTTGATGATCAGGTCGTGGGCCTCCTGGTAGCGCTCCCGGGTCAGCGCCGGGATGTCGCCGTAGCAGTAGTTGGTGTCCATCGAGGTGCCCACCGGAAAGCCCGCCACCAGGCGGCCGCCGCTGATCACGTCGAGCATGGCGAACTCCTCGGCTACCCGGATGGGCGGGTTGTACAGGGACAGCGAGTTGCCCAGCACCACGATGGCGGCATTGAGGGCGCGCCGGGAGATGGCCGCGGCCATCAGGTTGGGCGAGGGCATCAGCCCATAGGCGTTCTGATGGTGCTCGTTGACGCCGAGGCCGTCGTAGCCGAGTGAATCAGCGTATTCGAGCATGTCGAGATAGTCGTTGTAGACGTCGTGGCCCTTGACCGGATCGTAGAGCCTGGCGTCGATATCCACCCACACCGAACGGTGCTTTTTGCGGAAATCGTCCGGCAGATGCGGCCAGGGCATCAGGTTGAACCAGGTGAACTTCATGGCGACCCCCTGTGATTGTCGCGGCGAGGACGGTGACGCCCCGCCGTGTGTTCCGGGCGCGAAAGGCCGGAGTAACGCCTATGGGCAGCCCTCCGGCGTGCACTGCGCGCCGGTTTCGCCGCGCGCGGCGACCCGGTCGAGCACCTGCAGGAAGGTCTCCTCGCCCTGGGCGCCGGACAGGGAGAGTTTGCCGTCGAAGCTGAAGAAAGGCACGCCGGTGACGCCCTGGTCACGGGAAAAGCGGATCCGCTCGAGGATGGTCTCGCGGGCGTCAGGGCCGGCCAGCCGCGTCCGGATGTCGGCCGCGTCGAGGCCCACCTCGCCGGCGATGCCGGCCAGGGTTTCGGGGTCGCCGACATCGCGGCCCTCGCAGAAGTAGGCCCGGAACAGGGCCTCCACCATGGCGTCCTCCAGGCCCGCCTGGCGCGCCCACTCGATCAGCCGGTGGGCGTTGAGGGTATTGGCGCCGCGGGCGATGCGGTCGAGGTGCAGCTCCAGCCCCACGGCGGCGCCCGCCGCGGTGATGCGGGCGAACATCAGGTCGATCATCTGGCGGCCGTACTTGCGCTCGATGGTCTCCCGGTAGGGATAGCCCTCGGCGGGCGCCTCCGGATGGAGCTGGTAGGGGAACCAGCGAATCTCCGGCCGCAGGGCCGGGCGTTGCGCCAGGGCCCGTTCGAGCTGCCGCTTGGCGACATAGCACCAGGGGCAGACGACGTCGGAAATGATATCGATTTGCATGGCGATCTCCGGATGGGTCAGCGCACCATGATAGCGTCCATTTCCACCAGTGCGCCGCGCGGCAGCCCCGCCACCCCGATCACCGCGCGCGCCGGGTAGGGCTCGGCGAAGCGGCGTTTCATGACCTCGTTGACGACCGGAAAGTGGGCCAGATCCACAAGGTAGATGTTGAGCTTGACCAGATCGGCGAGCGAGCCGCCGGCCGCGGCACACACCGCGGCGAGGTTGTCGAGCACCTGCACGATCTGGCGCTCGACCTCGCCCTCGACCAGTTCCATGGTGACCGGGTCGAGGGGGATCTGCCCGGACAGGTAGACGGTGTCGCCGCTCCGCACCGCCTGGGAGTAGGTGCCGATGGCGGCGGGTGCGCGATCGGTGTGGATGACGGTTTTTTGGGCCAAACGGCACCTCAGTTCTTGATGCGTTGTACGGATCGCACCTGCTTGAGGATGCGGATGCGGCGCATGATGTTGGCCAGATGGACGCGGCTGCGCGCCGCGATCACCATGTTGACCACGCTGGCCTGGGTATCCCGATCGCCCACGTTGATGCGCAGGATGGTCGCCTCCTGCTCCGACACCCGGCTCGCCAGGGTGGCGATGATGCCGCGCTCGGACACCACCACCAGCTTGAGTTCGACGGGAAACTCCCCCTTCACCGCGGGCGACCACTGCAGCGGCATGCACTTCTCGCGGTTGTCGCGGATGCCGGTGAGGTTCTTGCAGGATTCCCGATGGATGACCAGACCCCGCCCCGGGCTGATGTGGCCGAGGATGGGATCGCCGGGCAACGGATAGCAGCAGCGCGCGAAACTGGTCACCAGGCGCTGGCGGTTGTCGATCAGGATGGGCGAATCCAGATTGGGTTCGGCCTGCGCGCGGCGCTGCTCCGGCACCAGGATATTGGCCACCGCGTAGGCGACCCGGCCGCCCATGCCGATCTGCTGGAGCACGCTTTCAAAGCTGGGCGCGCCGGTTTCCTTGAGCAGGTGCTTGATCTGGGATTTGCAAATCTGTTTGTAGCTGGTTCCGAACCGCCCCAGCGCCTGGTCGAGCAGGCGCTTGCCCAGTTCCACCGACTGGTCGTGCTGCTGATGCTTGAGGAAGTGCCGGATCGCGCTGCGCGCCTTGGCGGTGACCACGAAGTTGAGCCAGGCGGGGTTGGGTTGGGCGCCCGGGGCGGTGATGATCCGCACCCGTTGGCCGCTCTCGATGGCCTGCGACAGCGGGCTCAACTGGCCATTGATCTCGCAGGCCACGCAGGTATCCCCGACCTGGGTGTGGACCGCATAGGCGAAGTCCACCGGGGTGGCCCCCGCCGGCAGCTCGATGATCTTGCCGTTGGGCGTAAATACATAGACTTCGTCGGGGAACAGGTCGGTCTTGACGTGTTCGATGAACTCCAGGGAGTTGCCGGCCTGGCGCTGCAGCTCGAGCAGGCTCTTGACCCAGCGGTTGGTGCGGCCCTGACTGCTGTCGATCTGCTCCGAACCACGCTTGTAGAACCAGTGCGAGGCGATGCCGTAGTTGGCCAGATCATCCATCTCCCTGGTCCGGATCTGCACCTCGATGGGCAGTCCGTGCATGCCGACCAGTACCGTGTGCAGGGACTGATAGCCGTTGGCCTTGGGGATGGCGATATAGTCCTTGAACTCCCCGCTGACCGGCTTGTAGAGGTTGTGAATGACCCCCAGCACGCGGTAGCACTCATCCACCGATGCGACCACGATGCGGAAGGCGAAAACGTCCATCAGGGATTTGAAGGAACGCTTCTTCACCTTCATCTTCTGGTAGATGCTCCAGAGGTGCTTCTCGCGGCCGGCGACCGTCGCGGCGATGCCCTCCCGCGCCAGCCGGGTTTCGATCGCCTGCTGGATTTCCGCGACCACGCCGATCCGGCGCCCGCGGGCCTGGGCCAGCGCCTCGCGGATGCGGTGATGGCGCAGCGGGTAGAGCGCCGCGAACCCCCGCTCCTCGAACTCCACCCGCATGTCGTTCATGCCCAGGCGCTGGGCCAGGGGCGCGTAGATCTCCAGGGTCTCGCGGGCGATGCGGCGCCGCTTTTCCGGCGGCAGTACGCCGAGGGTGCGCATGTTGTGCAGGCGGTCGGCGAGCTTGACCAGCACCACGCGGATATCCCGCGACATCGCCAGCGCCATCTTCTGGAAATTCTCCGCCTGCTGCTCCGCTCGGGAGGAGAACTCGATCTCGGTGAGCTTGCTGACCCCATCGACCAGCGCCGAGACGGTGCGGCCGAAACGGCGGGTGAGCTGGAAGCGCGTGGTCGAGGTGTCTTCGATGACGTCGTGGAGCAGCGCGGCCATCAGGCCCTCGCTGTCCATGCGCATGTCGGCGAGGATGGTGGCGACCGCCAGGGGATGGGAAATATAGGGTTCGCCGCTGTGCCGGAACTGGCCCCGGTGCCCGTTGTACGCGTATTCGTAGGCGCGCATCACCCGCCGGGCTTGGTGCGGGGGCAGGTAGCTGGCGAGCTTGCGCTCCAGCGCTCCGGCAGCCTCCTGGCAGGCCTGTTCGCTGTCAGTCGTCGCCGGCCAGGGGTGCATCGTCCTCGAAAACATAGGGCGGGGGCTCCGTCACCCGCGACAGGTCCAGGGAGAGAAAGTCCTCGACCTCGTCGACCTCGTCGAGAATGGAACGGTCCACCAGCCCGGCGGCAATCTCGCGCAGGGCGACCACCGTCGGCTTGTCGTTTTCCCAGGGCACCAGCGGCGCTTTGCCGCCGGTGGCGATCTGGCGGGCACGCTTGCTGGCGATCAATACCAGATCAAAGCGGTTGCCCACCTTATCCAAGCAGTCTTCGACGGTGATTCGGGCCATGAACAGTCTCGATGAGTCCGGGATCAGGTTGCGCTTGCAGGGCCTGTCAGTGTAGCGCAAAACCCCGCTCAGGACAGCAGGGCGCGGAGCAGATCCCCGTATCGCTCCTGTTGGGCACCGAGCCGCAGCCGCTGCGCCCGGACCACCGCGGTCAGCTCCTCGAGCGCCATGTCGAAATCATCGTTGATGATCAGGTAGTCGGCTTCCACGTAGTGGGAGATTTCCTCCTGGGCCTGGGCGAGGCGCCGCCGGATGACGTCCGGGCCGTCCTGACGGCGCTCGGTGAGGCGGTTCGTCAAACACGCCAGCGATGGCGGCAGAATGAAAATGCGCACGCAGTCGGGGCACAGGCGGTGGACCTGGGCGGCGCCCTGCCAGTCGATTTCGAGGATCACATCGACGCCCTGCCGGAGGCGCTCTTCGACCCACCGCTGCGAGGTTCCGTAGAGGTTGCCGAATACCCGGGCGTGCTCGAGGAATTCGGCGCGTTCGACCATCGCGGTGAATTCCGCTTCGGTGGTGAAATGGTAGTCGACCCCCTCCCGTTCACCGGGCCGGATCGCCCGGGTGGTGTACGAAACCGAAACCTGCACATTGGCCAGGCGCCGCACCAGGGCCGCGACCAGACTGGTCTTGCCGGCGCCGGAAGGCGCCGAGACGGTAAACAGGGTTCCCTTGTCGACCATAGCTATACTCCTGGACGCCCGCGATCGCGGGCTCATTCCAGATTCTGTACCTGTTCGCGCAACTGTTCGATCAATACCTTCATTTCGACGGCCGCCTGGGCAACGGCGGCGCCCAGGGATTTCGAGCCCAGTGTGTTGGCCTCCCGGTTGAGCTCCTGGGCGAGGAAGTCCAGCCGCCGCCCGACCGGCCCGGGGCCGGCGAGCACGCGCCGAAATTCCGCACCATGCGCCGCCATCCGATCCATTTCCTCGTCGATGTCGGCGCGCTGGGCCAGGTAGGCGAGCTCCTGTTCAAGGCGCTCGCTGTCCAACTGGGCGGTCAGCTCCTCCAGCCGCTCGCGCAGCTTGCGCCGCTGGTGTGCCAGCAGCTCGGGCATCATGGCGCGGACGCTGTCGATCTGCCGGTCGAGCCGGTCGAGGCGCTCGGCGAGCAGGCGGGCGAGTTGGCCGCCCTCGCGCGCACGGGTTTCGAGCAGGGATTCCAGCGCGGCGTGGAACAGCTCCCGCGCCGCATTCATCCGCGCCTCCAGGTCGGGAGCCGGCTGGCGCATTACGCCGGGCATGCGCAGCAGTTCCAGCGGGGAGAGCGGCGCGCTGTGGGGGACGCGGCGGGAAATTTCCGCGCACCCGGCGAGATAGGCGTCCAGACGATCGGCGTCGATGGTGATGGCACAGGCCTGATCGCATTCCGACAAGCTGAGCGTGGCATCCACCTTGCCGCGTTCTAGGCGCGCGCGAAGCAGCTCGCGCAGCGGCATTTCCAATTCGCGAAACCCCTCGGGCACGCGGAAGTGCGGCTCCAGAAAACGGTGATTGACCGAGCGGAGCTCCCAGGTGAGGGTCAGGTCCGGGAGCCCGACACTGGCGCGGGCGAAGGCGGTCATGCTGTGGGGCATGGGCTGGGATCCCGGAGCACAGGATTGGCATCTTAGCAAAGGGCTGGCGCCCCGCGGGATCCAGTACAATGCGCCCCATCGTTTTTCAGTGGCCGGGTTCGCGGGGCGGACCATCCGCCGGAGGATCGCTATGACCAGGCCCAGCGGCCGTCGCCCGGAGCAGCTGCGACCGGTGAAACTGCAGCGCGAGTTCACCAAGCACGCCGAAGGTTCGGTGCTCGTTTCCTTTGGCGACACCAGGGTGATTTGCACCGCCAGCGTGGAAACCGGGGTGCCGCGGTTCCTGCGCGGCAAGGGTCAGGGTTGGGTGACCGCGGAATACGGGATGCTGCCCCGCTCCACCAACGAGCGCATGGGACGCGAGGCGGCACGCGGCGGCCAGGGCGGGCGCACCCAGGAGATTCAGCGCCTGATCGGACGGTCGCTGCGCGCCGCGCTCGATCTGAGCAAGCTCGGCGAGTACACCATCACCGTGGATTGCGACGTGATCCAGGCAGACGGCGGCACCCGCACCGCGGCAATCACCGGCGCCTGTGTGGCGCTGGTCGACGCCCTGCGCTATCTGCAGCGCCGCAAGCGGCTCGAAGCGGATCCGCTGCGCCACCTGGTCGCGTCGGTGTCGGTGGGCCTGTATCGGGGCACCCCGGTACTGGATCTCGACTACGCCGAGGATGCGAGCGCGCAAACCGATCTCAACGTGGTGATGACCGCGGGTGGACAGTTCGTCGAGGTGCAGGGCACCGCCGAGGCGGCGCCGTTCTCCGCGGAGGATCTCCAGGCCATGCTGCAACTCGCCCGGCGGGGTATCGCCGACCTGATCCGGGTCCAGCAGATGGCGCTGGCCCAGTAGCGGTCGGCGCAGGGCTGCCCCGGGTCGGACGGGCTGCCGGTCAGAGGTCGCCGAGCTCGTAATCCACGATCACCGGCGCGTGGCTGGAAAACGCCTTGGCCTTGTAGATGACCGCATATTCCACGGTTCTCGCCAACTCCCGGGAGACCAGTTGGGTATCGGTGCGCCAGCCGTCCCCCCGGCCCAGAGTCCCGGAGGGCCACCAGCTGAACTCGTCGCTGTCGGTGTTGCCGAGGCGAAAGGCGTCCACGTAACCGACCTGCTCCTGAATCTGCCGCCACCAGCGCGTGTCCTCGGGCAAAAATCCCGGTTGGTCTTGGTGGTGGGCGGCATTCTCGACGTCCCGCTCCGCGGCCACGGTGCCCCAGCCGCCGCAGTAGATGTAGCGGCGCCTCTTGCGGGTGATCTTCTCCATATGGGCCTGCAGGGCGCTGAAAAAGCGGCTCTTGGCTTCCTGCCGCTCCTGGTCCGGGCCCTGGGGGGCGAGCAACGAAACCACGCTCACCGATTCGAAATCGGCCTGCAGGTAGCGGCCGTCGGTATCTTCCCCGGTATTCATGCCGAAGCCGTAGATGAGCGCCTTGGGGATGTGTCTGGTGTAGATCGCGACGCCATCCCGATGCGGGTCGGAAGAATCCAGATAGTAGGCGGTGAAACCCTCGAGCTGAAATTCGGCCCGCTCCTCGAGCTCGGGAATACGGGCGCGCAGATCCTGGAGACAGATGATTTCTGCATCCTGATTGGCCAGCCACTCGAACAGGCCGCGCGCCGCGGCCTGGAAAATGCCGTCGCAGGATAGGCTGATGACCCGCATGATCGCCCCTGGTGATGCCGGGCTGTATCATACCCGACGGCCGCGCCGGGCCGCACCCGGCGTGCCCGGCGGGGCAGTGACAAGGGGGTGTCGATGCAGGAGTTTCAGCGCCGCTTCATCGAACTGGCAGTGGCGCGGCAGGCCCTGCTGTTTGGCCGTTTCGAACTGAAATCCGGGCGCATAAGCCCTTATTTTTTCAATGCCGGGCGTTTCTCCGACGGCCACAGCATCGCACTGCTGGGGCAGTGCTATGCGGCCGCGATCACCGCGTCGAAGATCGATTTCGACTTCCTGTTCGGTCCCGCCTACAAGGGGATTCCGCTGCTAGTGACCACTGCCATCGCCCTGGCCGAACGGCACGGGCGCAACCTGCCCTGGTGCTTCGATCGCAAAGAGGCCAAGGCGCACGGGGAGGGCGGCATCTGGGTGGGGGCCCCGCCGTTGGGGCGGGCACTGATCATCGACGACGTGATCACCGCGGGCACCGCGATCCGCCAGTCGTGCGCGCGGCTGGCCGCCGCCGGCGCCGCGGTGGCCGGGGTGGTGCTGGGCCTGGATCGCAGGGAGCGCGGCCGCGGCGCCGACTCCGCCACCGGGGAACTGGCCCGGGAGCTGGGCGTTCCTGTGATCAGCATCGTCGATATCGGGCACATCATCGAATATCTTGAGGCCGGTGCCAAAATCGAGGCCGAGGCGGTGCGCCAGTATCGGCGCGACTACGGCGTTTGAACGGAGTGGATGGGTGATGAGCGCAAAATTCGGATCCGCGATTGCCGGTGCGGTGATCGCCATGTTGCTCTGCTGGCCGCAGCCTGCCCTGGCCGAGGCCGCCAAACTCTATCGGTACCGCAACGACCAGGGCGTGCTGGTGATCGACCACACGGTGCCCGCCAGCGCCGCGGGCCGCGGCTATGAGATTCTGTCCCCGGACGGCGAGGTGCTGGAGAAGGTGGAGCCCGCCGGAACCGACACCGCGCGGGAGACCGCGGCCGGGCCGGCCGGGCCGGCGGCGAAAGCGATCGCCGAGCAGGAGAAGATCGATCGCTATCTGCTCACCAGTTACAGCTCGGTGGCCGACATCGAAGCGGTCAAGGCGCGGCGGATCGCGGACCTCGAGCGGGAGGTCGGCATTGCCCGGAGCCGGCTCGAGGAGCTGGCCCGAAAACGCGTGGCGGTGGCGGAGCGCGCGGCCAATTTGCAGCGCTCCGGCAAGCCCGTGCCGGAGGCCTTGCTGCAGGAACTCGCAGAGGTCGAACGGCAGGCCGCGACCGCCGGCGCCCAGCTCGAGGAGCGGCAGCTCCAGCGCCAGGAGCTGGCCGACCACTATGACGCCTATATCGCCCGTTTCAGGGAATTGCGGGGAGCGGCGGAGCAACCCCAGGCAGCAGCAGCGCCGCAGCCAGCAGCCGCCACTGCTCCGGCCAGTGCTCGGTAGGGCGGTCGGCGAAATCCGAGCGCGCAAAGCGCTGCAGCTTGCCTTCGATCAGGGCGACGAGCAGCCCGGCGATGGCGGCCGGGGGCGCCGCCGGCGCCAGCCGCTCGCGTGCCTCCCCTTCCCGCAGGATCTGTCGGAACTGGGTTTCCAGGCGTTCGTAGAGCTGGCCGATGCGCCGCCGCAGACGGTCGGTTTCCCCGGCCAGGGCGTCGCCGGTCAAGAGCGGCACCATGCCGGGATTGCGCTCGGCGAACACCAGGATCAGCGAGCCGATCTGCTGGAGGCGGTCACGCGCCCCCGGGGTTTCCTGCAGAATCACCCGGATGCGCCCAAACAGGGTGTCCTCGATGAACTCGATCAGCCCCTCGATCATCCGCGCCTTGCTGGGGAAGTGGCGGTAGAGCGCCGCTTCCGAAATCCCCAGCTCGCGCGCCAGGGCCGCGGTGGTCACCCGGCCGAACGGCTGGGCCTCCAGCAGCCTGGCGAAGGCTTCGAGGATTTCCCGGCGCCGGCCGGAATTGCGGTTGACCCTGGACATCCGGCTCAGGGCCGCGGCCGCGAGATCAGGGTGCCGACCCCCTGGTCGGTGAAGATTTCCAGCAGTACGGCGTGCTCGACACGGCCGTCCAGGATGTGCGCGCTGGTCACCGAGTTGGCCACCGCGGACAGCGCACAGCGGATCTTCGGCAGCATACCGCCGTGGATGACGCCGGCCTCGATCAGTTGCTCGACCTGTTCCGGAACCAGTCCGGTCAGCACCTCGCCCGCCGCGTCGAGCAGCCCGGCGACATTGGTCAGCAACATCAGTTTTTCGGCGCGCAGCACCTCGGCCAGCTTGCCGGCGACCAGGTCGGCATTGATGTTGTAGGATTCGCCGCCGGGCCCGGCACCGATCGGCGCGATCACCGGGATGAAGCCTCCCCCGGTGAGCATATCGATGACCCTGGTGTCGATCGCCGCGACTTCGCCGACGTGTCCGATATCGATGATCTCCGGCGCTTCCATTTCCGGGGTCTTGCGCGTCACCACCAGCTTGGTGGCCTGGATCAA
Organism: Pseudomonadota bacterium; assembly: GCA_049325095.1. Classification (GTDB taxonomy): domain Bacteria; phylum Pseudomonadota; class Gammaproteobacteria; order Pseudomonadales; family Porticoccaceae; genus JAGPUQ01. Next base: position 57,932 of record JBMOPO010000036.1, read on the forward strand.
CCCGCCGTCCTTGCCGGTAATGCCCACTGCCCGGCCGCCAGCATCGTTGATCAGACCGACGATTTCCTTGTTGACCGCCGCGCCCAGAACCATTTCCACCACGTCCATGGTGGCGCTGTCGGTGACCCGCATGCCGTCCACGAAACGCGATTCGATGCCCAGTTGACCCAGCAGGCTGCCGATCTGCGGGCCGCCGCCGTGCACCACCACCGGGTTCATGCCCACCAGCCGCATCAACACGATGTCGCGCGCGAAGCTGCGCTTGAGGGCTTCATCGACCATGGCGTTGCCGCCGAACTTCACGACCATGGTCTTGCCGGTGAACCGCTGGATATAGGGCAGCGCTTCGGTGAGCACCCGGGCGATGTCGCCCGAGCGGGCGGGTGTCAGCGGCATGGAACGGATTCCGGCATGGTCGGTTGCAGGCGGATCAGATCCGCAGGTTGCAGGTGGGCGCCACCTCGTCCAGCAACGCCTGGAAGCGGGCGCGAATGGCTTCCAGTTGCGGCTGATCCCGGGCCTCGAAGCGCAGCGTGATCGCCGCTTCGGTATTGGACGCGCGCACCAGGCCCCACCCCTCCGCAAACTCGACCCGCAGGCCATCGATGTCGATCATCTTAGCATCCTCGAACCTGGCCGCCGCCCGGGCGCGTTCGATCAGCGCGAACTTGTCTTGCTCCGGCACCGGCAGGCGGATTTCCTCGCTGGCCACGCCGGCTTCCAGCGTGGCCAGCACCCCGTCGAGATCCTGCTCCCGCAGGTTCAGGATCTCGAGCAGCCGGGCCACCGCGTAGAGCGCGTCGTCACAGCCCAGCCAGCGGTCGCGAAAGAAGATATGGCCGCTGAACTCCCCGCCCAAGGGGGCGTCGAGCTCCGCCGTCTTGTTGCGGATGTGGCAGTGGCCGGTGCGACACATCACCGGCCGGCCACCGTAACTGCTGATCAGGTTGCCCAGCCGGCGGCTCGATTTGACGTCGTAGACGATGTCCGCGCCGGGGTGAGCGGAGAGAATGTCGCGGGCAAAGATCATCAGGAGTTCGTCGGGCCAGACGATGCGCCCGCTGCGGCTGACCGCCACCAGGCGGTCGCCGTCACCATCCAGGGCGACGCCCAGATCGGCTTCGGTGGCAGCCACCACCTTGCGCAGGTCGCGGAGGTTGGCGGCGCGACTCGGGTCCGGCGGATGATGGGGGAAGGCGCCGTCGACCTCGCAGTAGAGCGGCACCACGTCGCAGCCCAGGGCTTCCAGCAGTTGCGGCGCAAACTCGCTGGCCGCGCCGTTGCCGCAGTCCACGACCACGGTGCGCCGGCTGCGCGACGGCACTTCGGCGGCAATGGCGTGCAGGTACTGATCGCGAACCTCCCGGGTGGTCAGGCGGCCGCCCTGATCCGCGCGCCAGGCACGCGCCAGCATCGCATCGCGCAGGCGTCGCAGGTCTTTTCCCAGCAGCGGCGCGCCCTTGAGCGTGATCTTGAAGCCGTTGTCGCCGGCCGGATTGTGGCTGGCCGTGACCATGACCGTGGCATCCACGGCCTCCACCCGTGCGGCGGCAAAGCAGAGCACCGGGGTGGGCGCCAGGCCAATGTCGACGACGTCACAGCCGGTGGCCAGCAACCCCTCGATCAGCGCCTGGTGGAGCGCCGGGCTGCTGTTCCTGCCGTCCCTGGCCACGGCCACCCGGCGCCCCTCCCGGTCGCGCACCAGGCTGCCGAACGCCCGGCCGAGCGCCTCGGCAAAGGCGGGCGAGATCTGGCTGCCGCTGGCGCCGCGGATGTCGTAGTCGCGAAACACCGCCGCGGGACAGGGGTCGGCCTCCGCCGTGGTCGGTGGCTCCGCCGCGGGCGGGCGCTCCAATGCCGCCTCGCGCTCCACCACCAGCGGTTCTCTGCGCGCGCGGGGCGGTGCGGGATCCGCGGGCGCAGAGGTCGCCGGCGGGCGCCGATCGAGGGTCGGCCACAGCCGCCGGCCGACCGCGGCGACCAGCGCCAGCCCCAACAGCCAGGGGCCGAGGGCGAGCAGCCATTCCATCCCGCGTGCCGGCGCATGGGCGGCGACGGCTCGCGGCGACAATGTCAGAGTGACCTGCCAGCCCGGCACATTGGCGACCGGGGCGCTGGCGCCTGGCGAGCGACCACCCCGGCCGAGTTGCAGGAACACCTGGGATTCATCGCCGCCGCCCTGGCGGATGCTGAGCCGGCCCTGCGCCGGTTCGAAGCCGATTTCATCGGCCAGCACGGCAGCCGGCAACCGGACCAGGGCGATGCCGCGCGGCCTTGCCTCCAGGGTGATGGGTACCGCCAACAACAGGGCCCAACCGCCATCGCCAAGCTTCAGCGCCGCGGCTTCGAAGGCCGAGCCGCCGAGCACCTCGCGCGCCAGCTGTTGGGCCAGGAAATCGGTCGGCGGCAATTGCTCCGGTCCGTTGATCACCCGGGCTTCCAGGGCGGCCGGGAACAGCGCCTGCAAGCCCGCCTGCGCGGCCGTCGCGCCGCCGGGGTGCAGACCGGCCCGCGCCACCTCACCGGCGGCGAATCCCGAAAGGCGCAGGCGCAGGCGCGCCACGGCGGCGGCGACGGACTGGGCGGCCGCGTCGGCCGCCTGGCGGGCGGCGGCGGCGAGCGCTTCGGCCTGGGGTTCGGCGATCAGTTGCCGGTGAAGCCAGGGTCCGGCGGCCGGCGGCCCCGCCAGGGCGATCAGCAGCGCGGCCAGGAAGGCGGGATGTCGGCTCAGCGCGACCAGGCGCCGGGTGATGTCGTTCAAACCAGGCGTCCCTCGGGGTCGGGTCCATGCGCCGGCGCCTCCGCCTCGGCCATGGCCAGGGCGATCTGCTCGATCAGCAGGCGGGCGAGCTGCCCCTTGGGCAGGCGCGGCGGGCGAAGCGTACCGCGCGGCGAGACCAGCAGCACCTGATTCTCGTCGCTGCCAAACCCGATGCCGGCGACGGAAACATCGTTGGCGATCACCAGGTCCAGCCGCTTGCGCACCAGCTTGGCGCGGGCATTCTCGAGCAGATGCTCGGTCTCTGCTGCGAATCCGACCACAAAAGGGCGCTTGTCGAGGCCGGCCACGGCGGCGACGATGTCGGGGTTGGGTTCCAGCTCGAGGGTCAGGGGGTCGGCAGATTTCTTGATCTTCTGGGCTGCCACTGCCCGCGGCCGATAATCGGCCACCGCCGCCGCCGCGATGAACAGGTCCGCTTCCACGGTCGCGTGCAGGCAGGCGTCCAACATGTCGCGCGCGCTGACGACATCGATGCGGTGCACGCGCTCCGGGCAGGCCAGCGCCACCGGGCCGCTGACCAGCACCGTGTGTGCGCCGGCCTCGGCGGCCGCTTCGGCCAGGGCATAGCCCATCTTCCCGGAACTGTAGTTGGACAGATAGCGGACGGGATCGATGGCCTCGCGGGTGGGGCCGGCAGTGATCACCACCTTGCGTCCGGCGAGCGCGCCGGTGGCGAACAGCTCCGCCAGCCGCGCCACCAGCGCTTCGGGCTCCTCCATGCGGCCGGGGCCGACGTCACCGCAGGCCTGAGGGCCCGAGCCGGGGCCGAATACCTGTACGCCTTGCTCGCGCAGCCGCCGGAGGTTCTCCGCGGTGACCGGTTTGGACCACATGGCCTGATTCATCGCCGGCGCCACCGCCACCGGGCCGCGGCTGGCCAGGCACACCGCGGTCAGGAGGTCGGGGGCCTCGCCGTGCACCAGGCGGGCGAGGAAATCCGCGCTCGCCGGCGCGACCAGGATGGCATCCGCCCAGCGCGCCAGCTCAATGTGGCCCATCGCGGCCTCGGCGGCGGGATCCAGGAGATCGCGGTGGACCGGATGCCCGGACAGCGCCTGGAAGGTGAGCGGAGTGACGAACTCGGCACCCGCCGCGGTCATCACCACCCGCACCTCCGCCCCTGCCCGTTGCAGGAGGCGCAGCAACTGGGCGCTCTTGTAGGCGGCGATGCCGCCGGTGACGCCCAGCACCAGGCGCTTGTTGGCGAGGCTCGCAACCCTTCCTTCCATACGCCGGGCCGGTATGATGTCGGAAAATGGAAATCTTACCGGACAAGGAGGTCCAGATGGCGATTCGACACTGGCCGGCCGGGGAGCGGCCGCGGGAAAAGCTGTTGGCGCGCGGGCCCCGCGCGCTGTCGGACGCCGAGTTGCTGGCCATCTTCCTGCGCACCGGTCACGCCGGCAAGAGCGCGGTGGCCCTGGCCAGGGATATCCTCGGCGAATTTGGCGGTCTGGCCGCGCTGCTGGCCGCCGACCAAGCGCGGTTCTGCGCCACCAAGGGCATCGGGCCGGCCAAGTACGTGCAACTGCAGGCCGCCCTGGAGCTCGCCCGCCGCCACCTCCAGGAAGGGTTGGAACGGGGTGAGGCGTTCACCGCGCCGGCCAGCGTCGCGCGCTATCTCCAGGCCCACCTGGGCGGACAGCGGCGGGAGGTCTTCGTGGCCCTATTTCTGGACACCCGACATCGCCTGATCGCCACCGAGGATCTCTTCCAGGGCACCATAGACGGCGCCAGCGTGCACCCGCGCGAGGTGGTGCGCCGCGCGCTCCACCACAATGCCGCGGCGCTGATCGTGGCCCACAACCACCCCTCCGGGGTGGCCGAGCCCAGCGCCGACGACCAGCGCATCACGGCGCGGCTGCGCGAGGCGCTCGCCTTGATCGATGTGCGGCTGCTCGACCATCTGGTGGTGGGGGCCGGCGAGGTGGTGTCGCTGGCCGAACGCGGCCTGCTGTAGCGGCGCGCCGGGTAGCGAAGGTCGGGGCGAACTCCCGCTCGACGGACCGGGCCCGGGCAGGGTCGGGTTTGCGCTGGGGGTCGGCCTTTGGTATAAAGCGCGGCTTGCTGCGGGCGGCTTGCGCTGCCGGATATGGTCAGACCGAGAGGCGATCCGATGTCCAGAGTGTGTCAGGTGACCGGGAAACGACCGATGGTCGGCAACAATGTTTCCCACGCCAACAACAAAACCAAGCGCCGGTTCGCGCCGAATCTCCATACGCATCGTTTCTGGGTCGATGCGGAGCGCCGCTTCGTGAAGCTCCGCGTGTCCACCAAGGGGTTGCGGATCATCGACCGGTTCGGCATCGAGCGCGTGCTCGCCGACCTGCGCTCGCGCGGCACCAAAATCTAGGAGGCAGCCATGGCCAAGTCCAATCGCGAACTGATCAAGCTGGTGTCCAGCGCCGGCACCGGGCATTACTACACGACCTCCAAGAACAAGCGCACCAAGCCGGAAAAGATCGAACTCAAAAAATACGATCCGGTGGTCCGCAAGCACGTGGCGTACCGGGAAGCCAAGATCAAGTAGCCCGGAATTCGAGTGGATACCGCAAAAAGCCCGGTTGCTCCGGGCTTTTTCTTGTCTGGACCACGCCCGGAAAGCGCGCACCCCCAAGCACAGGACCGGCATGCCTGAGCTGCCCGAAGTCGAGACCACCCTGCGCGGCATCCTGCCCCGGGTGCAGGGGCGGCGCATCCTGGCGCTGGAGCTGCGCCAGCCGGCGCTGCGCTGGCCGGTGCCGGCCGAGCTGCCGGCCAGGCTCCCCGGGCAGCGCGTGCGCGGCGGACGCCGGCGCGGCAAATACCTGCTCCTGCACCTCGACCGGGGTCACCTCCTGCTGCATCTGGGGATGTCCGGCAGCCTGCGCCTGGTGGCGCCGGGTACGCCCGCGGGCCGCCACGACCACTTCGATCTGGCACTGGAGGACGGCGTCCGGCTCCGGTTCACCGATCCGCGCCGTTTCGGGGCACTGCTGTGGGTCGAGGGCGACCCCCTGGCGCACCCGCTGCTGCGGGAACTGGGTCCCGAGCCGCTGGAGGCGGACTTCGATGCGGATTATCTGTTTCGGCGCGCGCGGGGGCGGCGGGTCGCGATCAAGAGCTTCCTGATGGACAGCCGCATCGTGGTCGGTATCGGCAACATCTACGCCAACGAGATCCTGTATCTGGCCGGGGTGCATCCGGCGCGCGCTGCCGGCCGCATCGCCCGGCAGCGCCACCAGGCCCTGGTCGCGGCGGCCAAAGAAGTTCTGGCGGAGGCGGTGACCCTGGGCGGAACCACGCTGCGCGATTTCGTCGGCGGCGACGGCAGGCCCGGCTATTTCCGCCAGCAGTTGCGCGTGTACGGGCGGGCGGGCCTGGCCTGTCCGGGCTGCGCCACGCCATTGCGCGAAGTCCGGCTCGCGCAGCGCGCCACGGTCTATTGCCCCCGCTGCCAGCGCTGAGGCAGGGGTCCGGTCAGGCGAACTTGGCCCGCAGCGCGTTGCAGACCACTCCGGGCACGAAGGGGGAGATGTCGCCGCGCAGGCTGGCGATCTCGCGCACCAGGGAAGAAGAGATGTAGGACAGCTTTTCCGAGGGCGTCAGAAAGATGCTCTCGATATCGGGGGCCAGCGCGCGGTTCATGTTGGCGAGCTGAAATTCGTACTCGAAGTCCGACACCGCGCGCAGTCCCCGGATCACTCCGCAGGCGCCGCTGTCGCGCACGAAATTGACCAGCAGATAGTCGAAGCCGCGCACCACCACATTGTCGAGATGGGCGAGCGTCGCCTTCGCCAGCTCGATGCGTTCGCGGATGGAAAACAACGGCCCCTTCCGCTCGCTGGTGGCGATGGCCAGGATGACCCGATCGAACAGCCGGCAGGCGCGCTCGACCAAATCCACGTGACCGTTGGTGATGGGATCGAAGGTCCCGGGATAGACGACGGTTTTCATGGGCGGCTCCGCGGCGGTGGCGCATGGTAAACAATTCGGATCAAGGGCTCAAATGCGGCGAAACAGCAGACAACGGACGTTACCGGCAACCAACTCCCGATGCCGTACCCAGGCTGCCGGAACCGCCGGCAGCGGCCGGTCGCGGGCCGTCTCGACGTAGATCCAGGCCCCGGCGGCCAGGCGGCGGCTGGCCTCCAGCAATTGCAGGGTGGCAGCCAGTTGTTCGGCGGCGAACGGGGGATCGACGAAGGCGACGTCGTAGGGGTCCCAGTCCCGGGGCTCGGCCAGCCATGCCAGGCTGTCCGCGCCGATGATCTCGATCTCGGCGCCGGCCTGCAGCGCCGTACAGTTTTCGCGCAGCGCGCGCACGGCTTCCGGGTCCCGTTCGATCAGCGTCGCCCGCCGCGCGCCCCGCGAGGCGGCCTCGAAACCCAGGGCCCCGGAGCCGGCGAACAGGTCCAGGCAGTTGGCCCCCGCCCAGTGCGGTTGCAGCCAATTGAACAGGGTCTCGCGCAACCGGTCGCCGGTGGGCCTCAGACCGCTGCGCTGCGGAAACCGCAGGCGGCGACCGCGCCAGCGGCCGCCGATGATGCGGACGTTCCCGGCCGCGGCAGCGCGCGGGCCGCTTCGTGCCATGGGGGACTCCGGACCTGCGGACCGGGTGGTAGGATACACGGCCGTCCAAACCATCGCCGGGCCAGTATGAGCAGCGACCAGAAACCCGTGCCGGACGCCCCCGCCCGCGGTGGCCTCTTGTCGCGGTTCCTGCGCCGCGACAAACAAGCCCTCGACGCGCCTTCCCAGCCGATTCCCGGGAGCGAACCGGCGATCCCCGCCGCGCCGGCTCCCGCGCCGCCCGTTGCACCGCCGGCTCCCGACCCGCTGCGCGCCGCGCCCGCGGACGCTGCCCTGGCCCCGTCGGAGGGGCGGGAGCCGGCGCGGCGCGGGTTGTTCCGGCGCGCGCTGGCGCGCACCGGCGCCGGGTTGGGCGCCCTGCTGCTGGGCCGCAAGGCCATCGACGAAGCGCTCTACGAGGAACTGGAAACCCGGCTGCTGCTGGCCGACGTCGGAGTCGAAGTCTGCACCGGGCTGATCGGGGAGCTGACCGCCCGGGTCAAGCGGCGCGACCTGAAGGATGCCGGCGCGTTGCGCGAGGAGCTGCGGGAGCTGTTGATCGAACTGCTCCAGCCCTGTCAGCGGCCGCTGGCGCTGGACGGCGGCACGGCCCGGGTGATTCTGGTGATCGGGGTCAACGGGGCGGGCAAGACCACGACCATCGGCAAGCTGGCGCACCGCCTGCAGGCCCAGGGCAAGAGCGTGATGTTGGCCGCCGGGGATACGTTCCGCGCGGCGGCGGTCGAGCAGCTCCAGGCCTGGGGCGAGCGCAACCGGATTCCGGTGGTGGCCCAGGGCACCGGCGCGGACAGCGCCTCGGTCATTTTCGATGCCATCCAGTCGGCCCGGGCGCGGGGGGTGGACGTGGTGATCGCCGATACCGCCGGCCGCCTGCACACCAAAAGCAACCTGATGGCGGAACTGGCCAAGGTGCGCCGGGTGATGGCCAAGCTGGATCCCGATGCCCCGCACGAGACCCTGCTGGTGCTCGACGCCGGCACCGGCCAGAACGCCGTCGCCCAAATGCGCCAGTTCAGCGCCTCGGTGCCGGTGACCGGCATCGCGCTGACCAAGCTCGACGGCACCGCCAGGGGCGGGGTGATCTTCGCGCTGTGCCGGGAGTTTGGGGTGCCGATTCGCTTCGTGGGCCTCGGCGAAGGGCTGGGCGATCTCCAGGAGTTCGACGCCGAGCTGTTCGTCGACGCCCTGCTGGCCGCACCCGGTGCATGATCCGGTTCGAGCAGGTCTACAAGCGCTATCCCGGCGGCCAGGACGCCCTGGCCGGGGTCAGCTTCGAGCTGCAGGCCGGCGAATTCGCGTTTCTGACGGGGCACTCCGGCGCCGGCAAGAGTTCACTGTTGCGGCTGATCCTGCTGCTGGAGCGCAGCACCCGGGGGCAGGTGCTGATCAATGGGCGCAGCCTCGGGCGCCTGCACCGCAGCCAGATACCCCATTATCGACGCAACCTGGGCGTGGTGCTGCAGAACCACCATTTGTTGCTGGATCGCAGCGTCCACGACAACGTGGCCCTGCCCCTGCTGGTGTCGGGGTATCGCGCGCGGGATGTCGGCCGCCGGGTGCGGGCGGCCCTCGACAAGGTGGGCCTGCTCGAGCGCGGCGCGGACAGCCCGCTGCAGCTCTCCAGTGGGGAACAGCAGCGCGTGGGCATCGCCCGGGCGGTGGTGCACACGCCGCGGATCCTGCTCGCCGACGAACCCACGGGCAATCTGGATCCGCAGCTGTCGGCCGAAATCATGCGGCTGTTCAGTGAATTCAGCGACCTCGGCGTCACCGTGCTGGTTGCCACCCACGACGTCGGCCTGGTCGCCGCCATGGGGAAACGCCAGCTGATGCTGCACAACGGCCGCCTTGTCCAGGAGCCGGGCGATGCGCGGCCGTAGCCCCGCGGCCCCGCCCGCGCGCGGCGGCGGAGCGGCACCTCGGCCGGCGCGGCAGGGGGCCAGCGCCCGCCAGTTGCGCTGGCGGGATCGCCTGCTGGCCGGCTTCGCCCAACACCGGGAAGTCGCCGCCCAGAGCCTGGCGCGGCTCTGCGCCGCGCCGGTGCAGGCCCTGGCAACCATGCTCGTCATCGCCATCGCGCTCGCGCTCCCCACCGCGCTGTACCTGGCGGTGGCCAGCGCGCAACGCCTGGCCGGCGGTCTGGACACGGGGAATCGCATGACGCTCTACCTGGATCCCGAAGCTGCGGCGGAAGCGGTGGCGGAACTGCGCACCCGGCTGGCCGGGCTCGAGGCGGTGGCCGGGACCACCTATGTCTCTCCCGAGCAGGGCCTTGCCGAGTTCAAGCGGCACTCGGGTTTCGGGGACGCGCTCGACCTCCTGGAGCGCAATCCGCTGCCGCCGGTGGTGCTGGTGGAGTTGCGCGGCGCGCCCGAACCCGGGGCGCTCGGCGAGCTCGCCCGGGAGGTTGCCACCTGGGCTCCCGTCGCGGACCTGCAACTCGATACCCGGTGGCTGGCGCGGATGCGCGCCATCGCCGAGCTGGGGCGCCAGTTGGCGCTGGCGCTGGCGGCCGCCCTGGCCCTGGGGGTGCTGTTGATCATCGGCAACACCATCCGCCTGGCGATAGAAAACCACCGCGAGGAGGTATTGGTACTCAAGCTGGTGGGCGCGACCGACGCCTTCGCGCGCCGCCCGTTCCTCTATCTGGGATCCTGGTACGGCTGCGGCGGCGGTGTGCTGGCCTGGCTGCTGGTGGCCGGCGCCCGCTGGTGGCTGCACCATCCCATCGAACGGCTGGCCGCGCTCTACCAGGCGCAGTGGTCGCTGGCGCCGCTGGATGGCATGGCCCTGCTGGTCCTGGCGGGCGGCGGCGGCGCGCTCGGCGCCCTGGGAGCCAGATTCGCGGCTGGACGCCAGATCAAGGCGATAGAGCCTTGATTTACAACGGGGCTTCCGCAATCGGGAACTTGCCCCGGCGATTGCCATCCAATGGCGCAGTGCTAAAATGCCTGCCCCGAATTCGCCAGGCAGTCCGGAGTGAGGGTGTAATGAGCCAGAGTCTGCAAGTTGCGAATCCACTGATCCCCGGCGGCAATCTCGCCGCCTACATCCATGCGGTCAGCGCCTTTCCCGTATTGTCCGCCGAGCGGGAGCGGGAACTGGCCGAGCGCCTCCAGAGCCAGGGTGATCTGGACGCCGCGCGTACCCTGGTGCTGTCCCATCTGCGCTTCGTGGTCCACATCGCCCGCTCTTACGCGGGCTATGGGCTGCCGCTGGCGGACATCATCCAGGAAGGCAATGTGGGACTGATGAAGGCGGTCAAGCGCTTCGATCCCAGCAAGGGGGTCCGATTGATCTCCTTTGCGGTGCACTGGATCAAGGCCGAAATCCACGAATACGTGCTGCGCAACTGGCGCATCGTCAAGGTGGCCACCACCAAGGCGCAGCGCAAGCTGTTTTTCAACCTGCGCAGCAGCAAGAAGCGCCTCGGCTGGTTCAACCGCGAGGAGGCTGCGGCGGTGGCTTCCGATCTCGGCGTCGAGGTCAGTGAAGTCCTGGAAATGGAGCAACGCTTGGCCGCCTGCGACGCGGCCTTCGATCTCGGCACCGACGAAGACGAGGACTCCCCGTACCTGGCTCCGGTGCAGTATCTGGAGGACAAGGGCGCGGATCCGGCGGTCATCGTCGAAGCGGCGGACTGGGAGGAGCACAGCCAGCAGCGCCTGAGCGCCGCGGTCGCCGCGCTCGATCCCCGCAGCCGCGATATCCTCCAGCAGCGCTGGATGGGCGAAGGCAAGGTCACCCTGCACGACCTGGCCGCCAAGTATGCCGTGTCGGCAGAGCGCATTCGGCAACTCGAACAGAGCGCCATCCGGAAAGTGCGCGGCCTCGTCCAGCTGGAAGCCTGATGCCGGGCGCTGCCCCGGGTCGGAAAGCCGCGCCGGGCGCGGCTTTTTTATGCCGGCCCGCTCCGGCGGGCATGCCGGTCGCACCGGGAGGGCCGTGACGTGCGGCCGCGGATGCTGTTGGGGGCGGCGACCGGCGGCCTGACCGCGGTGGCCCTGGGAGCGTTCGGCGCCCACGGCCTGCGCGATAGCCTGACGCCGCAGGCGCTCGCGCTGTGGCGAACCGCGGTCGACTACCAGATGTTTCATTCTCTGGCGCTGCTGGCCCTGGCACTGACACCGCCGGCGTCCGCGGCCAAGGCCGTCGGCATCGCCGGCTGGCTGTTCGGCATCGGCGTGGTCCTGTTCTGCGGCAGCCTCTATCTGCTCGCCTGGTCGGGCCGCGGCTGGCTGGGCGCGGTT
>JBMOPO010000036.1:69560-82793 GCA_049325095.1 Pseudomonadota bacterium
CTGCTCGTGGGCTGGGCGGCGCTCGCCGCCCATGCGCTCGGCCGCTGGCCCGGGCCGCGCCGATGACCGGCCCCGGATCTTCCCGGCCGCCGCTGCCGGAGCGGCACCCGCGCCCGGTCCGCAGCTATGTGGTGCGCACCGGGCGGATGACGCCGGCCCAGCGCCGCGGACTGGAGGAGGACTGGCCGACCTATCGCCTGAGCCTGGCCGATGGCCGGGTGTCCTGGCCGGCGGTGTTCGGCCGCGCCGCGCCGGTGGTCCTGGAGATCGGCTTTGGGATGGGCGATTCGCTGCTGGCCATGGCGGCGGCCGATCCGGGCACCGACTTCGTCGGCATCGAGGTCCATCCGCCGGGCGCCGGCAGCCTGGCGCGGGCCGCCGCCGCCCTGCGCCTGACCAACCTGAGAATCTATCTGGCCGATGCGCTCGATGTACTCGACGACTGCGTGCCGGACGCCAGCCTGACCCGGGTGCAGATCTATTTCCCCGATCCCTGGCCAAAGAAGAAACACCACAAGCGGCGCCTAGTGCAGCCGGCGCTGATCGAGCGGCTGCGCGCCAAGCTGATGCCCGGCGGGTTGCTGCACCTGGCCACCGACTGGGAGCCCTACGCAGAACGGATGCTCGAGGTCCTGGCGGCCGATCCGGGGTTTCGCAATCTCGGCGATCCCTTCGTCGCGCGCCCCGACTTTCGGCCGCCGACCCGCTTCGAGCGGCGCGGTGAGCGCCTGGGTCACCGGGTCCGCGACCTGCTGTTTCGCAGAACCCCGCAGCGCTGAGCCGCCAATGGTCTGTCCGCGGCTGCCGGCGGGGCCCGGCTTGCGGTACCATGGCGCACCCTAGCCCACAGGAAACCCCCATGAATCGATGGTTGATGCCGCTGGTGGCCGCCGCGGGACTGTCACTGGCCGCGTGCGGGCCCAAGCCCACCGAACCGCAGGGCGCCGATCAGACCCTGGCCACGGATGCCCAGAAGATCAGCTACATCATGGGGGTCAACATCGGCTCGCAGATGAAAGCCGACGAATTCGAGCTGGATTCCGCCGCCTTCCTGCGCGGCGTGGAAGACGTCATGGCCGGCAACAAACCCCAGCTCAGCGACGAAGAAGCCAACGCCGTGGTGCAGGCCTATCAGGAAAAACGTCGGGCGGCGGCGGAGACCGAGCGCCAGCAGGCGGCGCAGACGAATCTCGAAGCGGGGCAGAAATACCTGGCGGAAAACGCCAAACGCGAGGGCGTGCAGGTGCTTGCCAGCGGCCTCCAGTACCGGGTGCTGCGGGAGGGTAGCGGCAGGACCCCGGCAGCGGACGATACGGTGGAAGTGCATTATCGCGGCACGCTGACCGATGGCACCGAGTTCGACAGCTCCTACGCGCGCAAGGAGACCGAGACCTTTGGCGTCAGCCAGGTCATTCCCGGATGGGTGGAGGCCCTGCAGTTGATGCAGGAGGGCGACAAGTGGGAACTCGCCATCCCCGCCGAGCTGGCCTATGGGCCGGGCGGCTCCGGCGGAGCCATCGGGCCCAATCAGGTGCTGCTGTTCGAGGTCGAGCTGATCAAGGTGATCGACAAGGCGGGCGACCCGGCACAGTGAGCGATGCGGGTCCGGGCGCTCGCCCGGACCCGGCCGTTGCGGCACACCGCCTTGGTCAAACGTCGCCGCGGCGGCTGCGCAGCAATTGCCAGACGCAGACCGCAAACAGCCCCGCAAAGGCCATCAGGGTCCAGCCGGGGATGCTGATGCCCAGCAGGGCCCATTGGATCTCGGCACAGTTGCCGTCCCCGCGCAGCAACAGGCCGAGCGCATCGGCCAGCGGCAGGGCGTCGAACAGGTATTCGGCCGGCGGCCCGCAGGCCGGCACCTGATCCGCAGGCAGGCTCTGCAGCCAGAGTTGCCGCGTCGAGAAGCCTCCCCCCAGCAGGGCGCTCAACGCGCCCAGCCCACTGTAGATCCGCTGGCCGATGGGCCCGGGGTTGTGCAGCGCCGCGATCAACAGCAGTGCGCCGACGGCGATGACGAACAGGCGCTGGACGATGCACAGGTAACAGGGCTCCAGGCCCATCCCGTGCTGCATGTAGAGCGCGATCGCGATCAGTGCCGCGCAGAATGCGGCGGCGAGGAAATGGGTCTGGCGCGGCGATGGCATCAATGATTCCGCATGCTGGCGGGCGCCGATGCTTGCAAAGCGCTGGCCGGGCGTCAAGGCGCGGCTCGCCAGCCGCCCCGGCCGGGCCGCTTTCAGGGTTCAGCGCTCGCGAGGCTGCAGGCCACCGCGGCCATGGTCCGCGGGAAGGCTTCCGATACCGCTGCCTGCCGCACCGCCAGCAGATCCCACATCGCCTCCAGGGGGACCGGCCGGGCCAGGCGCCGGCCGATGCCGGCCAGGACCAGGCGGGCGCGATCCGGGTCGCGGTAGCTCTCCAGCAGTCGCTGTCCGGGCGCCCGGTCGCAGAATGCCCGGGCCCGCTCCGGCAACAGCGCACGGCGGGCGGTGAGCGCCCGATAGAAGGACCGGCAGAACTCGGCGAGCGGCTGGGGGTGGTAGCGGCCCCAGTCGAGGGCGAGCCGGTGATCGAACATCACATCGATGGCAATCCCCGCGTAGCGCCGCCAGGGGGAAGCGAAGGTCGCCACCAGTTCCCGGGTCGCGGGCAGCCCGGCACACAGGGCGTCGATGCTGCGGTGGCGGCGAATGCCGGCCTCGATGCCCGGCGGGTAGCGGCCGCACAGGGGGCCCTTGACGAAATCGCCGAGCAGTCCGCCGATCTGCCATTCGGGATCGTCGCCGGAAAACAGCAGGTGGGCGAGATAGTTCATGGCTCCAGGTGACGGCGCTCACCGCCGGACATCGGCGGGGAGCGCGTACTGCGCGTAATAGGCGGCGAGGAAATCCTCGAAGCTTTGCCGGTCGCCCGCTTCCAGGGCGGCCTGGTCCCGCAGCGATTGTGCGGCCTGGGCGCGGTATCTAGACAGCGTATCGGCATCCAGGCCCAAGCCCGCGAAATGGTCCCGCTGCCGAACGGCATGGCCCAGGGCAGTTTGAAAATAGGTTCCCCCCGTGATGCGCATCTCGTCGAGAATGCGCGCCGCCGGGGTGCCGGCGGGCTCGTCGATGCGGGGGTGCAGCGCGCGCAGCGCGCAGCCGTGGACATCGGTGTCCTGGGCGGCATCGAGCAGATCGGCCACCGGTGCCATTTCCGCGAACAGGTCGCGCGCCCATTGCCGCAGGCTCTGCCGGCGCCCGAGAATTTCCAGCTGGAGCTGCGGATCGCGGCCGTGGTAGACGACCCGATACTGGTTGTCGCGCAGCAGGCCGTACTCCTGGGGACTGGCCCGGGGGCTCTCGGCGAGCAGGCAGAACAACAGAAAGACATCCAGCAGGTGGATCTGCCCGGCGTCGATACCCAGGGGTTGGTAGGGATCCAGGTCCAGGCAGCGCACCTCGATGTACTGCACACCGCGCTCCCGCAGAGCGTGCAGCGGCGCCTCTCCGCTGGCCGCGGTCCGCTTGGGGCGGATGGTGCTGTAGAACTCGTTTTCGATCTGCAGGAGTGCGGTGCTGAGCTGGCGATAGTTGCCGTCGGCATCGCGCAGGCCGATCGCCTCATAGGGCGGATAGGGGGTGGTCAGGCCCCGGTGCAGCCGTTCGAGATAGGTGTCGAGGCCGTTGTAGCAGATGTTGAGCTGCTGCTGGGCCTTGCTCTGATAGCCGAGGTCCCCCATGCGCAAGGAGGTGGCGTGGGGCGCAAACAGGCTGTGGGCGTCGTCGCCGAAGGGCACCAGGCGGTGCTCGCGGCCGCGCACGAAGGAGCGGCAGACCGCCGGCGCAGCCCCGAACAGATACAGCAACAACCAGAGGTAGCGGCGGAAATTGCGGATCAGCCCGAAATAGCGGTCGGTCTTGAAGTCCTGCAGCGATTCCGGGCCGGCCTCCGCGCCGTGCAGTATCTCCCAGCAGGCATCGGGCAGCGACCAGTTGTAGTGGATGCCGGCGATGGTCTGCATCAGCCGGCCATAGCGATGGCCCAGCCCGACCCGGTAGAGGGTCTTCATGCGCCCTATGTTGGAGCTGCCGTAGCGCGCCACCGGGATGTCCTCGTCCCGGCCCAGCACGCACGGCATGCTGTTCACCCACAGCAGCTCGTCCCCCAGCTCGCCGTACGCGAACCTGTGGAGTTGATCCAGGGTCGCCAGGGTCTCGGCCACCGAGGTGCTGGGCGGGGTGATGAACTCGAGCAGCGCCTCGGAGTAATCCGTGGTGATGCTGGGATGGGTCAGCGCCGAGCCGAGCGCCGCGGGATGGGGCCGCTGCGAGAGGTGGCCGTCGGCATCGACCCGCAGACTCTCCTTTTCGATGCCGCGCAGGATGCCCCGCAGGGTATCGATCGCGCCCGGCTGCGCCAGCAGCCGCAGCCGCCGGTCCAGTGCAGACATGGGTTAGCTGCCAGTGGGAAGAACGGTACCCGCGCCGGGCACCGGCGCGATTCCGGGATCGCTTGGCACGCATTGCGCGGTTGGCATCATGGGGAAAGCCCTGGCAGTCCGGCCCGCAGTGTAACCCATGGGCGCGGATCCGGACGACCGCCGCTTGAAGCACGGCAAACGATGAACTGATCGACATCGTGTAACCCATGGGCGCGGGCCGCGACGACCGCCGCCGTGCGCAATACGGCGGTCACACAAGTGGCCGACACTGGGCCCGAATTCCAGCGGAGAGGATCATGAAGATCACCGTGATGGGCAGCGGTTACGTCGGCCTGGTGACGGCCGCCTGCCTGGCCAATGCCGGCCATCGGGTCACCTGCTTCGACATCGACGTGCTGCGCATCGAGCGCCTGCGCCAGGGCATCTGCCCGGTATTCGAGCCCGGTCTGGAGGATGGCATCGGCCAGGCGCGCCGCGCCGGCATGCTCGAATTCGAACGGGATCCGGAAGTGGCGCTGCGCCAGGCGGAGGTTATCTTCATCGCCGTGGGTACGCCGCCCGGCGAGGACGGCTCGGCGGACCTCTGCCACGTACTGAGCGCCGCCGCCATGATCGGCCGCCATCTGCAGCAGCGCGCCCTGGTGGTCACCAAATCCACGGTTCCGGTGGGCACCGCCGAGGAGGTGCGCGAGCGCATCGCGCGGTCGCTCGCCGAACGGCAGGCGAGCCTGGAGTTCGAGGTGGCCGCCAACCCGGAATTTCTCAAGGAAGGCTCCGCGGTCGCCGACTTCATGAAGCCCGATCGGATCGTGATCGGGACCGATTCTCCCTGGGCGGAGAAGCAACTGCGCGGCCTCTACGCACCCTTCAACCGCAACCGCGAGCGCATCATGGTCATGGATGTGCGCTCGGCGGAACTGACCAAGTACGCCGCCAACGCCATGCTGGCCGCCAAGATCAGCTTCATCAACGAAATCGCCAACATCGCCGAGAAGCTGGGGGCCGATATCGAACAGGTCCGCCAGGGGATCGGCGCCGACCCCCGCATCGGCTATCACTTCATCTACCCCGGCTGCGGTTACGGCGGCTCCTGTTTCCCCAAGGACATGCGGGCACTGGAAGCCTCGGCACTGCAGGCCGGCTACCGCCCGCAACTGCTGCGCGCGGTGCGCGAAGTGAACGAACGCCAGAAGCAGCGGCTCGCCGACAAGATCCTGGCGTACTACGGCGGCGAATTGCGCGGCCTCACCTTCGCCGTGTGGGGCCTGTCGTTCAAGCCGCTCACCGACGACATGCGCGAAGCGCCCAGCCGGGCGCTGCTGGAGGCGCTGTGGCAGCGCGGCGCCAGGGTGCAGGCCTTCGACCCGCGCGCCAGGGAGCAATGCCGGGCCATCTACGGAGACCGCGAGGATCTAGCGCTGACGGGCACCAAGGAGGAGGCCGTCAAGGGCGCCGATGCCCTGGTGATCTGCACCGAGTGGAAGGGCTTCTGGGCGCCGGATTTCGAGGTCCTGCGCAGCGCCCTCCGCGCGCCGGTGATCTTCGATGGCCGCAATCTCTACCATCCCGCCCAGCTCGCCGAGCTGGGCTTCGCCTACATGGGCATCGGCCGGGGCGACAACCCCGAGCTGGAGCGTCCGGCCGAGGGGCGAAATCGCGCCCGGCCCGAGCGCGCCGCCTGAGGGCAGCGCAGCGCCGTGCACCGGTGGTGCGCCGGGCAGTCGCGGCAGGGAATTCGCCAGGGGCGTCCGCGCCGGCTCAGCGCAGCGCCATTCCCCGGTGCGCGCGCCGGGCGGACAGCCGCGGCAGTTGCAGCCGCTGGAAGCGGTTTTCGTTGCTCGCGGTGCGCTCGCACTTGAGGCGCTGGCGCAGGTCGCCCCAGTGGATCAACTCCAGGCGGCCGTCGCGGTGCTCGACCAGCGCCGTGCAGCTTTCCACCCAGTCGCCGTCGTTGCAGTAGAGCAGACCGTCGATCATGCGCAGCTCGGGCTGATGGATGTGGCCGCAGATCACGCCGTCGAAGCCCCGCCGGCGCGCTTCGTGAACCGCGGCGCGCTCGAAGGTCTCGATCGCGGCCCGGGCGTTGCCCACCCGGTTCTTGATGTAATAGGCCAGTGACCAGTACGGCAGATGCACCCAGCGGCGCAGCGCGTTGGCGAGTTGGTTGAGCCACAACAGCAGGCAGTAGCCGGCGTTGCCGAGCCAGCGGTGGAGCCGCGAGCAGAGCACCACGGAGTCGAACTGGTCGCCGTGCAGCAGCAGGAGGCGCCGCCCGTCGGCGGTCTGGTGGACGGCCTCGGCCCGGACCTCGACATCCAGCAGGTGGTGGTCGGCCAGTTCCCGCGCCAGGCCATCGTGATTGCCGGGAACATAGATCACCGGGGTGCCGGCCTGGGCCTTGGCGATGATTTCGCGCAGCACCTGTTGGTGGGCCCGCGGCCAGTAGAAGCTGCGCCGCAGCGCCCACAGGTCGACGATGTCGCCGAGCAGGTAGAGCCGGTCACAGCGCACATTGGCGAGGAAGTCGAGCAGGAATTCCGCGCGGCAACCCCGGCTGCCCAGATGCACATCCGACAGCCAGACGGCGTTGAAACCCGTCGGCGGCGCGGGGGGCGGCTGCCCGCCCGGGTGGAGTTGGGGTGCAGGCGCCTCAGGGCTCCTGGACAAGCTGGTCCACCGTCGGATCGAGGGATGGTGCCGTCGCCGGCAAGCGGGTCGCGCGCCACAGGGCCGCCGACAGCGGCTGGATGTCGGGGTCGTGTCCCTCCGCGATCCAGCGCGCAACGGCGGCCGCCACGTTCGGAAAGCGGACTCTGACCGCCGGTCCGGTTTCGAGCCACTCCCGCACCACTGCGGGATCGAGCCGGGTGGTGGCGCGCCCCAGCCGCAGGCGCTCGAGGGCCAGGGCGTTGGCCTGCTGCTCGGACTGCCCGCGCACCGGCTTGACCAGAAGCTTCACGCCCAGTTGCAGCGCCTCGCTGGCCAGTTCGAAACCGGCGTTGCAGATCACGCCGCCGCAGCGGGTCAGTTCGGCCAGGAACCCGGGCCGGTTGGGACGGTGCCAGCGGATGTGCGGCGGAGAGGCAAGGCCGGGGTTCGCATCCGGGTGGTACACCGCGAACCGGGAATCGGGAAAGGCGGTCGCCAATGCCTGGATGGTGGCCGGCGCCTCGAACGGCAGATACACGATAATCAGCCCGGGATCGCGGTCGGCGGCGGGCTCTGCGATCGGCGCGATGGGCGGCAGCAGCGGGGCGTCGAAGTGGTGCCAATGCAACCCCAGCATGATCTGCGCAGGCGCCATCCAGCGCATCAGCAGGCGCTGATGGTAGTGGCCGCGGGGCCGTGGTATCGGGTAATGGAAGGCGTACTGGTGGCCGATGCCGATCGTGGGTTTACCGCGCAGGCGCGCCGCCCAGGCGGTGACCGGCTCGAAATCGGTCACCACCAGATCGTAGGGTTCCAGGTCCAGCTCGCGGACCTGGCGCAGGAACCGGCGCGGCGCCGCCCGGCGCATCGTACCCAGTGCGCTCAGCCGGCCATTCTCGATCGCCAGCGTGAAGCCTTCGCACAGCCGGTAGCTGCCGAAGATCTCCATGTCGAAGAACTGGTCCGCCGGGCGTCCCGAGAACAGATAGTCCACGGCGAGCCCTTGATCCGCCAGGGCCTTGGCCATGGCGCGGGCGCGGGTGATGTGGCCATTGCCGGTGCTTTGCACCCCGTAGAGGATGCGCATCAACCCATCACTTCCAGTGCGGCCATGGCCAGACTCGTACCCATCAGTGCGCCCGCGGCGATGTCGGTGGGAAAGTGCACGCCGAGAAAGACCCGCGACAGCCCCACCAGCCCCGCCCAGGGAAACAGGATCAGCGCGAACTCGGGGTCCAGGCCGCTGGCCGCGGTCGCCACCAGGAAGGCGCCGCTGGTGTGCCCGGAGGGAAAACTGAATTGGTCGGCGGGCGCCACGAAACTGTTGAACCCGGGCAGCGCCTGCGCCGGACGGTTGCGCCGCAGGCCCCGCTTGAGCAGGGTATAGAGCGGTCGCTCCACCGCAAATCCCAGCGCCAGCACCAGGAGCAGTTGCTGCGCGAGTCCCGCATCCCAGGGCCAGATGGCCAGCGGCAGCAGCGGGTACCAGGGACCGTCGGCGGTTTTCGAGACCAGGCGACCGGCATTGGTGAACAACTCGCGGCGCTTGCGCCGCATGCACCAATTGAAGGTGGAGATATCGCCTTGCTGGATGAGGTGAAGGACGCTGGGGAAAGACAGACGGACTCGACTCATGGCCAGCAGGTTAGGGCGGCAATGTGTCATCCCGGTAACGGGGCGGTGACCGTGTCGTGACAGCCGGTTCGGCAAGCGTGTCGGCAGGGCGGCGGATCCGGCGCCGCCTCAACGGGCTCTCGCCAACATCCTGTCGACCAACTGGCGATGGCTGGCGAACACCTCGGCGAAGGGCGCGCTGTCGAAATGGCGGGCCAGATAGCGCGCCAGCCGCGGCCAGCGCTGCGCATCCGGCGCTTCGCCGCCGAAGGCGGCATTCATGAATTGGCTGACGATCGCGATGTCGGCCAGGCTGAGGCGGTCGCCGACCAGGAACACGCGAGTGCCGATCTCCTGGTCGAGATACTGGTACAGCGGCGGGGCTCGCTCCGCCAGCGCGGCGGCGACCGCGGCCTCGTCGTAGGCCGTGCCCATGGACTTCAACAGCACCCGATGCCGGAACGCGGTGGCGGTGATCGCCGGCGCCAGTTCGTAGTCGGCGAACTTCTCCAGCCAGCCGATCCGGGCCTTGAGCCAGGGATCGGTCGCGATCAGCTCCGGGTCGGGGTAGAGATCCTCCAGGAATCGACAGATCACCGCCGAATCCGCCAGATAGCGGCCGTCGACTTCCAGCGCCGGGATGCGCTTGAGCGGATTGATGCGCTCGTAGCCTTCCGGCAGCGCGAACGGCGTCACCGGATTGCGCGCGCAGTCGATGCCCTTGAGCTGCAAGAACAGCTCGACCTTGCGCACGAAGGGGGACAGGGGAGCGCCGTAGAGGGTCATCGCCATGTGCCGGTCCGGGTCGGGCGGGTTCGGCGCCGATCCTAGCAGCGGGCGGGGAGCGCGACAATTCGCAGCGCGGCGCCGCGCCCGCCGCTATCATCGGGCGGAAATGGGCAGGGGACGACAGGGGGGAGCGCCGTGGGCAGATTGCTGGGTATCGCCTACCGGGATGCCTCGCGCCAGCCGATGCGGGAGCTGCGCTCGGGTTACCTCAGCCGGGCGGGCGGCGTCGAGGGCGATTTCCGCGGCAGGAGAGGCCCGCGGCAGGTCACCGTACTCTGCGCCGAGCGGTGGCGGGCCGCCTGCGCCGAACTGGGCGTGGAACTGCCCTGGACCACCAGGCGCGCCAACCTGCTGGTGGACGGCCTCGCGCTCGGCCCGCAATCCATCGGCCGTACGCTGCGGGTGGGCAAGGCGCTGCTGCGCATCACCGGGGAGACCGACCCCTGCCGGCGCATGGACGAGCAGCATGAGGGGCTCAAACGGGCGTTGACGCCCGACTGGCGCGGCGGCGCCTGCTGCGAAGTGATCGGCGACGGCGAGATCGCGGTCGGCGACCCGGTGGAATTCGCCGGCTGAGGGCCGGGCCGGCTGCCGCCGCCGGCAGCAAGCCGCGGATCTGTTGTTCCTGAACCGGGGGCGTCGCCACCGCGCACAATCAGTCGAACAGTGTCCGCAGTTGGGCGCCGGGATCGGCGGCGCGCATGAAGGCCTCGCCCACCAGGAAGGCGTGCACGCCGTGGCCGCGCATGGCGAGCACGTCGTCGACGCGCTGGATGCCGCTTTCGGTGACCACCAGGCGCTCGTCGCCGATGCGCGGCAGCAGGCTGAAGGTGGTTTCCAGGGAGGTATGGAAGCTGTGCAGATTGCGGTTGTTGATGCCGACCATGGGGTTGTCGAGGGCGAGTGCGGCGTCCAGCTCGCGGGCGTTGTGGACCTCGACCAGCACGTCGAGGCCGAGCTCCAGCGCGAGGCCGTGGAGGTCGGCCAGTTGCGCGGGCGAGAGCGCGGCGACGATCAGCAGCACGCAGTCGGCGCCCAGCGCGCGCGCCTCGTGGATCTGGTAGGGGTCGATGGTGAAGTCCTTGCGCAACACCGGCAGCGCGGTGGCGGCCCTGGCCTGCACCAGATAGGCGT
This sequence comes from Pseudomonadota bacterium, assembly GCA_049325095.1. GTDB lineage: Bacteria > Pseudomonadota > Gammaproteobacteria > Pseudomonadales > Porticoccaceae > JAGPUQ01. The sequence goes on from JBMOPO010000036.1 coordinate 80,173, forward strand.
CGGCGCCCTGGAAGAAGTCGACGTCGGTGAGCACCGAGAGACAGGTGGCGCCGCCCCGTTCATAGCTGCGGGCGATCGCCACCGGATCGAAGTCGGGGCGGATCACGCCCTTGCTGGGCGAGGCCTTCTTGATCTCCGCGATCACCGCCGGGCGGCCGGCGGCGACGCGCTCGGCCAGGGCGCGGTAAAAGCCGCGCACCGGCGGGGCCGCCGCGGCCCGTTCGCGCAACCTGGCGAGCGGGGTATGGCGCTGGCGCTCGGCGATCTCCTCGGCCTTGCGGGCGAGGATCCGGCGCAGGATGGTGGGGGTTTCCGGACCGGCCATCAGGTTTCTGCCAGACACTGGGTGAAGGCGGCCAGCTCGTCGAGGCGCGCGAGCGCCAGTTCGCTGGCGATGGCGTCCTCGGCCAGTTGCACGCCCTCGCCGATATCCCGGGCGAGGCCTGCGGCATGGAGCGCGGCGCCGGCGTTGAGGGCGACGAGGTCGGCGGCCTTGGCGCCCGCCGCGGTGGCGCGCCTGCCCAGGGCGTCGCGGATCAGCGCCAGGGACGCCCGGGCATCAGCCACCGCCAGCCCGGCGAGATCCTGGCGGGCGATGCCGAAATCCTCGGGCGCGATCCGGTACTCTCGGATCTGCCCGGCGTTCAGCTCGACCACCAACGTCGGTGCCGCCAGGCTGATCTCGTCGAGGCCGTCGTCGCTGTGCACCACCAGCACCCGCTCGCTGCCCAGCCGGGCCAGCACCTCGGCCACCGGGCGGCACAGGGCGGGATCATAGACGCCGATCAACTGGCGGCGCACGCCGGCGGGGTTGGTCATGGGGCCCAGCAGGTTGAACAGGGTGCGCACGCCCAGCTCGCGGCGCGGGCCGACGGCGTGGCGCATGGCGCCGTGATGGGCGGGGGCGAACAGAAAGCCGATGCCGAGTTCGGCGACGCAGCGCGCGCTCTGCGCCGGGGTCAGGTCGAGGCGCACGCCGGCGGCCTCCAGCAGGTCGGCGCTGCCGCTGCCGCTGCTCACGCCGCGGTTGCCGTGTTTCACCACCCGGCCGCCGCAGACCGCCACCACCAGGGCGGCGGCGGTGGAGACGTTGAACAGCCCGGCGCCGTCGCCGCCGGTACCGACGATATCGACCAGGTGCTCGCCGCCGATCGCCACCGGGGTGCAGAGTTCGCGCATCACCTCGACCGCGCCGGTGATCTCGTCGAGGGTCTCGCCCTTCATGCGCAGCGCCACCAGGAAGCCGGCGATCTGGGCCGGGGTGGCGGTGCCGCCCATCAGCTCGCGCATGGCGGCGCGCATCTCGGCGCGCGCCAGGCTGCTGCCCTCGACCAGCCGACCGATGGCCTCGCGCAGGGTCACCGCCGGCCCTCCAGGAAGTTGCGCAGCAGGTCGTGGCCGTGGCGGGTGAGAATGGACTCGGGATGGAACTGCACCCCCTGCACGTCCAGCTCGCGGTGGCGCAGGCCCATGATCTCGTCCGGTGCGCCGTTCCCGGTGAGGGTCCAGGCGGTGATTTCCAGGCAGTCTGGCAGGGTGGCCTGCTCCACCACCAGGGAATGGTAGCGGGTCGCCTCGAAGGGGCTCGGCAGGTCGTGGAACACGCCCGCGCCGCCGTGGTGAATCAGCGAGGTCTTGCCGTGCATCACTTCGCGGGCGCGCACCACCCGGCCGCCGAAGGCCTGGCCGATGCTCTGGTGGCCCAGGCAGACCCCGAGCAGCGGGATGCGGCCGGCGAAGGCCTGGATCAGCGGCACCGAGATGCCGGCCTCGTTGGGGGTGCAGGGGCCGGGCGAGATCACGATGCGCTCCGGGGCCAGGGCTTCGATGTCGGCCAGCGTCAGGGCGTCGTTGCGCTCGACCCGCACCTCGGCGCCCAGCTCGCCCAGGTACTGCACCAGGTTGTAGGTGAAGGAGTCGTAGTTGTCGATCATGAGTAACATATTACATGCAACCTATTGGTTTATAAGCTAAATTCTCATCTATACGGCGCATATTACTCACATCGTTATACACATTGGCACCAGATTCCAGCGGAACAAGCGCCGAAAATACCGCCCCAACCAGCGGCAGCCCGCACAGGAAGCAACACCGCGTCGCGTTGATGCAACCACGCGGGGTGGCTGACGAGACAGCGGGGAGCCAGGGCGCCAACGCCAAGTTGGGAGACGCACGAGGCCAAACGCCACCAAGACGCGGCGCACACGACACCATTGATGTTGAGGAGATCTAAAGGCATCGGGCAATCTCCTTTGATCTTGGAGCCGCCGTGCCGGAGAGCCATCTGCCTGACCTTGCCCACCGATACGGCGGCAAAGGTGCAGCTCAAGGCCGCAACGACGTGCCGCTTCCTATTGGAAGCGCCACCACTGAGCAACGTTGATCGAAGCGGTACGGGCCATGGCAGACCTGAGTCAGTTAACCGGAAGGTGCATGCGGAAAAGTGCTTCCCACAGCAGCTTCATATTCAATTGATTTTACCACGGACCTCCTGCTAGGGAACCTCTGCACAGGCCGGCGTGTCGAGGTCCGGATTGATGAAATTGGCTCGAAGCATCAGAAATTTGAGCGGAAAACGAGCGGTTGAGCGCCATCGGAGGCCATTTTCGGCCTCTTTCGGG
>JBMOPO010000037.1:0-41252 GCA_049325095.1 Pseudomonadota bacterium
AATCAGCGCTTGCGAAAACCCCGAAACCCGGCAATCCTTGACCCCGTTCGAGCCCCCTCAAATGCCCTGTGCAGGTGGCCCCATTAACCCGATCATGGGTGGCTCCATTAGGGCGATCATTGACATGCACCAGACCAATTCCGCCCTCTCTCAGGGACAGCTCAGGGCGCCGATGCCCGCCGCCAACCGGGGGCGGCCGGTGATGTTGGTGATCACCCGATAGGCGAGCTGGCCATCGCCATCGCGGGGACAGATGCGGAAGGTCCCGGTCACCAGCCCGCCCGAGCTCGCCGCCGACCCGTCCGGGCGATAGGCATACCAGTTCGCCGCGTTGGCGTTGCGCAGGGTGACACCGCCACGCAGCGGACCCTGGGTGTGGAGCAGCGGCTCGCCGGCATCCAGCACCCCGAATCCGGCGGGATCGACGAATACCAGCCAGCCCTGGGACCAGTCGCCATCCGCGGTACAGGCGAGGCCGTCGGCAGACTTGCAAAGGGTCGTGCGCCGATTGCGCTTGACCGCCTCGGTGCGCGCCAGGAACAGGGAGGTCATCAGGCTGTGGGCGGCGCTCTGCGTGCGATTGCGGGCCACCAGATCGCCCAACGGCGGCGCCGCCAGCGCCAACAACAGGCTGAGCAGAGTCAGCGCCAACAACATCTCGGGAAGGGTAAAACCACCGCTGCGCTGGTCCATGCGCGTTGCACCTCCATGTCGGGATCCATCCTCCGCGGCATCCTGCCGCGATACGGTTCGCGGCGCCGGCCCGCTTCGGTCAGCCCGGCGCCGACGACCGCCCGCCCATCAGGCTAGCCGGGTCTGCCACCGCCGCGCAAGCCCGGGTCGGGCGAGCGCGGCCGGGCCGGCCGCCTGGCCGCCGACGGGGCGTCGGCACCCCTCAGCCTCCCTCTGGGTCCGGGACGCCCTCGGCCTGCCGTTGGATGTCCGCGCCGCGCCGGTTCAGATCATCGCGCAACTGCTGCTCGACCCCGCGGGCCTGCTCCAACGGCCGCTGGTAGATCACCTCGCCGGGGGCGCCGGCATCCTCTCCCGTCTGTCGTTGGCACATCAGCAGGTAGGAGGGCACCAGCACCGCGATCAACAGCAGTACGATCCTCATGCGCGCTCGCCCGGGGTCAAGCCGACGGCAAGCGTCGGGCAGCCCGTTGCGGGTGTCAACGGGCGGGCTCCTCGCGCGGGCCGTCGGCGCGCGGCTCGGCAGCCGGGGCGCCGAACAGGTCTGCGGCGGGACCGCGGGCGGGTTCTGGCGCGGAATCCGCGGACGGCGGGCGGATCAGGCGTTGCAGGTCCAGGGCCGGCGCATCGAGCCATTCGAATGCTTCCTGGGGAGAGACATCCGCGGCTGCGGTTGGGGCCGGGCCTGCCACCGGTGCTTGGGCGGTGGCGCCGCCCGCGGTTACCGCTGCTGCAGTGCCCGTCGATGGTGGCGCCGCAGTGCCCGGGGCCGCGCCGGTGGTGACCGCGGCCGGCTCGGCCGCCCCCCCGGCGTCCGGGCCCGGACTGGGGCTGCCCGCTGCCGCGAGGTCGGCACCGGTGAAGGCGGCGGCCGCCAGCGCTTCGACATCGCGCTCGATGCCGAGCACTCCCAGCACCGCCAGATAGGCGCCCATGGTGACTCCCGAACCGCCGCGCTCGAGGCTGCGCAAGGTCATCACCGACATGCCGGCGGCTGCGGCCATCTGTTTGGCCGAAAGCCGCTGCCGCATGCGCAGCAGGCGCAGGCGTTCGCCCAGCCGATGGAGCAAGACCTGGTGTTGATGTGGCAGTGGTGCAGTTTTTCTGGCCATGGCGACAGGATACTGGCTGTATGGGTGATGATTTCCGATAACAATAGCTATTTTGGGCCACATAGTGGGTACTGGCAATAAGCTTGAAATATTATCTGAAATGCTAAAATTATTTTACTGATGAACGCCGGACTTTTCCTGCGGATAGCGCAATACGCAATCTCAATAGTGCAGGAAGCCCTTCCTTGACGGGCCGGCATGGGCGCCGTGGGAGGTCCGTTGCGGGTCGCCTCAATTGGTTGCGGACAGGTGTTGACGCAGAGATTGACCGGAACTGCCCGCTGCTACGCGCGATTTCCCCGCCAGGTTGATCCGCCTGCTGCCGATCGGCGTGGCGCGGAGAAGGGGTACCGGCCCCCTGTCTCAACTACCAGGCAATGAGCCGGACGGGCCACACCGGCCACTTGTCGCCGGGCCGTGGGGCGGCACCCTGGATCCGGCAGCCGCAGATGATGGAGCTCAGGTCTGTAAAGACACTTGGGCCGGTTTCGATCGGGCGAAGACGGCGGCCGCCGCCGGGGCGCAACCGGTCGGGTGGCGGATGCGGCGCGCTGGCAATTCCGGATACTTTTTCTTAGCCTTGGGGCAGGTGGCCGGAGTTCCGGCCGCCCACAGCAAGCCGGCATGACACCAACGACAGCGCCGGCCCACGTCCAGGACGGCTCGGCCGTCCCTCCCGACCCGGCACCCGGGCCGCGGGGAGGGGCGCCGGGCGGGAGAACCCCCATGTTTGATGTGCAAGCGTTTATCGAGGACTGCAAGCGCGCGGTCCAGTCCGACGATCCCCAGGGCCAAGTCCGCCGGCTGATGGAGGCCGCCTTCGCCGACCGCGAAGCGGTGCGCCAGGCGCTCGCCGAGGCCGCGCCGCCCAAGGACGTCGCCCCCCTGTACGCCGACGAGAATCTCACCGTACTGCGGGTTTTCACCCCGGCCAATTTCATCAGTCCGATTCACAACCACCTGATGTGGGTGATGATCGGCATCCTCGACGGCGAGGAGAAGAACACCCTGTACCGGCGCACGCCGGACGGCGGTCTGGAGATCGAGCGCGAAGTCGTGCTGACCCCGGAGACCGGCATCTTCTCGCTGCGCGCCGATGCCATCCATGCCATCGAGACGCCGGCCGAGCAGCCCATGTCCGGGCTGCACGTCTACGGCGGCAACATTCTGCAGCGCTCCAGCCGCAGCGCCTGGGATCCGCAGACCCTGGCCGAGGTGCCCTACAACTACGACCGGCTGATGGAGTTCTGCAAGGTGCTCACCCACAGGCGCCAGGGCCGCGCCCTGCAGTGAACGCGGCAGCCCGCGCCGGGCCCGGCGCGCGGCGGCGGCCGACCGCAGGGCGCTGGTGAATTTTCGGGTTCCCGGGCCGGTACCGGACCTGCGATGCAGGCCAATGCGCGGGACGTGCATTGCCTCACGAACTCCGAACCGACTTCGGGTCGAGCGCCGGCGGCGGTGATTACACAACGACAAGCCTATTCCATTACCCGACAGGAGATCGAACCATGAGCAGTTCCGCAGCCCGGGAGACTTTCGACCCGGAATTTCTCCGCCGCAAATATGCCGAAGAGCGGGAAAAGCGCCTGCGCCCGGACGGCAACGAGCAGTACCGGGAGATCAAGGGCGAATTTTCCTATTTCCTCGACGACCCCTATGTGGATACGCCCCTGGTGCGCGAGCCGCTGACCGATCAGGTCGAGGTGGCGATCATCGGCGGCGGGCTCGGCGGCCTGCTCGCCGGGGCGCGGATGCGCGAGGCCGGGATCGAGGATATCCGCATGATCGAGAAGGGCGCCGACTTCGGCGGCACCTGGTACTGGAACCGCTACCCGGGTGCGGCCTGCGATATCGAGGCCTACACCTATCTGCCGCTGCTCGAAGAGCTCGGCTACATGCCGCCGCGCAAGTACTGCGATGCCCCGGAGATCCTCGCCCACTGCCGGCGCATCGCCGAGCATTACCGGCTCTACGACAACGCCTGCCTGCAGACCGAGGTCAAGCGGATGGTCTGGGACGAGCCCGCGCGCCGCTGGATCATCCACACCGACCGCGATGACCGCATCCGGGCACGCTTCGTGGTGATGGTCAACGGGCCGCTGAACAAGCCCAAGCTGCCTGGGATTCCCGGCATCGACCGCTTCAAGGGCCATACCTTCCACACCAGCCGCTGGGACTACCACTACACCGGCGGCGATGCCCGCGGCAACCTCACCGGGCTGCGCGACAAGCGGGTGGGCATCATCGGCACCGGCGCCACCGCGGTGCAGTGCGTGTCCCACCTGGGCGAATGGGCCAAACAGCTCTATGTGTTCCAGCGCACGCCCTCCGGGGTCGATCCTCGCAACGACCACCCCACCGACATGGAGTGGGCGGCCAGCCTGCAACCCGGCTGGCAGAAGCAGCGCCAGAAGGACTTCACCGCCATCCTCACCGGCCGCGGCGGGCGCCGCGGCGAGATCGATCAGCTCGACCAGTTCGACGACGCCTGGGTCGAGATGGGCAAGATCTACCGGCGCCGCATGCGCGAGGCGGGCAAGGACGTGCCCCGGGAAAAAGTGCTGGAAATCTTCGAGATGGCCAACTTCGAGAAAATGGAGAACGTCCGCCGCCGGATCGACGAAATCGTCCAGGACAGGGAAACCGCCGAGGCGCTCAAGCCCTGGTACGCCTTCATGTGCAAGCGGCCCTGTCTGGACGACCGCTACCTGCCCACCTTCAACCGCCCCAACGTCAAGCTGGTGGATACCAAGGGCCAGGGCGTCGAGCGCATCACCGAGCGCGGCGTGGTGGTCGAGGGTGTCGAATACGAGGTCGACTGCCTGATCTTCGCCACCGGTTTCGAGGTGGGCACCGACTACACCCGCCGCGCCGGCTACGACCTGATCGGCGTCGACGGGCAGAGCCTCGAGGACAAATGGCGGCAGGGCATGCGGACGCTGTTCGGCATCCATACCCGCGGCTTTCCCAACTGCTTCATCATCGGCAACGGCCAGGCGTCCTTTACCGCCAACTACCCCGACGGCCTCGACGAGGGCGCCAAGCACATCGCCCACCTGGTGAGGCATTTCGAGGATCACGACATCACCCGCGTGGACGCCGCCGAGGCGGCCGAGCAGGCCTGGTCCGCCGAGGTCTATGGCACCGAGGCCCGCGGCCCCATGGGGGGCGCCTCCTGCACGCCCGGCTACTACAACCTGGAGGGCCAGCACGACCCCAGGGCCCGGCACAACCAGCCCTACGGCGGCATGATGGGCGCGAACCTGTACTTCGCCCGGCTCGAGGCCTTTCGCCAGGCCGGGGACCTGCCCGGGCTGGAACTGGCCTGAGAGCTTGTGAATTTTTCAAGCGCTCAGCCCGGCCAGGGATGGCCGGTCGTGGATCGAGCACGCGAGTGCTGGATCCGCGCGAGCAAGTCCGGGCGTGTACCGGACTTGCGACGGAAGCAATGCACAGGATGTGCATTTCTTCACAAACGCTGACCGCAGCGGCACGGCGGGCCGGCGTTCACCCCTCGCCGCGGGCCACCCGGGCGGCCCATTCCTCCATGGTCAGGGTGCCGCCCGCCGCGGCCGCGCGGCCGGCGTCCCTGGGCGGCAGGGCGTCCTGCAGCAGGTCGATGCGCTTCCATTCGGCGTAAGGGGTATCGCAGCCGCTGCGCGGCACATGGGGCGCGGGGGCTTCCTTGCGGTAGCGGTGGATGTAGCGCGGGCAGTTGATCCAGGTCTGGGCGACGGCGACGCGCACGATCAGCTCGGCCTCCGGATAGGTGGCGAGCAGGGGGTCGTCGGCATGCACCGAGGCGCTGCCCTGGATGCGCACCCGCAGCGGGGTTTCGAAATCGATCAGCAGCAGGCCGACCTGGGGGTTGCCGGCGATGTTGCCCAGTGACAGGTACATGCCGTTGCCGTCGTAGCTGGGGAAGGCGAGGTGGCGCTCGTCGAGCACCCGCAGAAAGCCCGGATCGCCGCCCTTGTAGGACACCGTGGGCCGGCCCTGGTGGTCGACGGTGGCGAGGAAGAACATGTCGCGCCCGGCGATGAACGCCTGGGTCTGTTCGGAGAGCCGGTCGCTGACGACCGCCTGCTCGATGCGGTCGGCGAGCTGGCGGGTCTCGAAGCGTTGCTGGAGTTCGCGGTGGCGTTCGCCGTAGAGCCTGCTCATGAAGGGTTCCTCGTTGGGCACCCGCGCAGGGTAGCCCAAAAATTCCGGCCCGCGGGCGGGGTCGGTCCGGGGCTGTCGCCACCGCGGTTTTGTGTTGGAATGGCGGCCGCGGTCCCGCTCCGTAAACCCTGACGAGCGGAGCGCGCAGGTCCCCGGCGGGGCGGATCCCGATCGCGGCCCGCGCGACTCGTTGCCGCGATGTGCGCGCCAGCCGCACTGGCCTCGCGGCGGCGCGAAGCCGCCGAGCCTCCCGGACCAGCCCGTGACGAACCCGACCGGCGGAACCCGATGGACCGAAAGAAGACGACCATGACCAAGCGACCGATCGAGTCCTACCAGCACAGGGACAAGCAGCGCATCAACAACCCGCCGGTCGGGCTGGTGACCCCGGATACCGACCCGGACGCGGGGGCGAAGCGGACCTACGCCTACGATCCGCACCTGGATCCGCAGCTTCAGTGGGCCGGCAAGGCGGAGCACACCGCCTTCGAGGTGCCGACCGTCTCGCTGCACGTGCACGAGCGCATCGACCCGCGCACCATCATCGAGGCGGTGAAGCGCCGCAACGGCGACGGCCCCGTGCAGGGCTCGCTGTTCGAGGCGGAACGCCAAGAGCCGCTGCGCCAGGCGGTGGAGTTCTACAAGCACGCCCACGGCTGGAGCAACCGGCTGATCGCCGGCGACAGCCTGCTGGTGATGAACTCGCTGCTGGAGAAGGAGGGGCTGGCCGGCAAGGTGCAGATGGTCTACCTCGATCCGCCCTACGGCATCCGCTACGGCTCCAACTTCCAGCCCTTCGTCAACCAGCGCGACGTGAAGGACGGCAGGGACGAGGACCTGACCGCCGAGCCCGAGCAGATCCGCGCCTTCCGCGACACCTGGGAGCTGGGCATCCACTCCTACCTGACTTACCTGCGCGACCGGCTGCTGTTGGCGCGGGAGCTGCTGGCCGAGAGCGGCAGCATCTTCGTGCAGATCAGCGATGAGAATGTCCATCACGTTCGGGAGTTGATGGATGAGGTGTTCGGGGCAGCGAACTGTTGTTCCATCCTTACGGTTGCGAAAACGAGCGGTGCTAGCAGTCCAATGGCCCGAACGAAAGTGATCGCCAGTGTTTGCGACTATGTTCTCTGGTATGCCAAGGACATGGGGAAAGTTCGGTATCGTCCGCTCTATCGACGCAAGTTAGCAGGCGAGGGAGGCTCGGGAAACTATCGCTATGTCGAACTCGCTGATGGGACACGGCGAGATATGACACGTGATGAGTTTCGTAATCCGTCGCTCGTGCCCGAAGGTGCCCGAATATATCGTCACAGCAGCACGTCCTCGCAGACGCGAGGGAAAGAAGTTCCTCCGCCGTTCCGCTTTGAGGGAAAAGACTACCGACCTGAGGGCAATCGGGGTTGGAGTACCACATCCGAAGGGCTCAACCGGCTCGCGACTTCCGGTCGGCTGGTTGGCAGCGGCAATACGCTCGGATATATCCGCTACTTCGACGATTTTCCAGTCTCGCCGCTGCCGAACTTCTGGATGGATACCAACGTGAGCGGCTTCGGTGACAAAAAAGTCTACGTCGTACAGACGGTTTCCCTGATAGTTCAGCGCTGCGTGCTGATGACCACCGACCCAGGCGATCTGGTCTTCGACCCCACCTGCGGCAGCGGCACCACGGCCCATGTCGCCGAGCAGTGGGGCCGCCGATGGATCACGTGCGATACCTCGCGCGTGGCGCTGACGCTCGCCAGACAGCGGCTGATGACCGCCGTGTTCGACTACTACGAGCTGGCGCATCCGAGCGAAGGCGTGGGCAGCGGCTTCAAGTACAAGACCGTGCCGCACGTGACGCTCAAGTCCATCGCCAACAACCCGGACATCCGGGAGGGCATGACCCGCGAGCAGATCGACGCGGCCATCGCCCGCCACGCGCCGCAGGAGACGCTCTACGACCAGCCCTTCGTGGACCGCAAGAAGACCCGCGTCAGCGGCCCCTTCACGGTGGAGGCGGTGCCGGCCCCGGCGGTGAAATCGGTGGACGATCTGCTCGAAGGCCCGCCCCCACCGGCGGATGCTTCCATCGCCCGCTCCGGCGAGACCCTGCGCCAGGCCGAATGGCGCGACGAGCTGCTGCGCGCCGGCATCCGCGGCAAGGCCGGCCAGCAGATCCGCTTCGCGCGGCTGGAGCCGCTGCCCGGCTGCCGCTGGCTGCACGCCGACGGCGAGTCGCGGCCCAACGATGCGGGCGCCGATGGTGTGCGCGAGGTCGGCGCGGCCTCAGTGGCGCAGCGGATCGTCGTTTCCTTCGGCCCGGAGCATGCGCCGCTGGAACAGCGCCAGGTGGCCCAGGCCCTCGAGGAGGCGCAGACCCTGGTGCCGAAACCGAAGATCATCGTCTTCGCCGCCTTCCAGTTCGACCCGGAAGCCGCCAAGGACATCGACGAGACCAACTGGCCGGGCGTGACGCTGCTCAAGGCGCAGATGAACGCCGATCTGCTCACCGACGACCTCAAGAAGAAGCGCGCCAGCAATGAATCGTTCTGGCTCATCGGCCAGCCGGACGTGCGGGTGGAGCGCGTCACGGAAGGGCCGGACCGGGGCAAGCTGCGTGTGTCGGTGCACGGCTTCGACTACTACAACACCAAGACCGGCGGCATCGAATCGGGTGGCGAGGACCACATCGCCGTGTGGCTGCTCGACACCGACTACGACGGGCGCAGCCTGTACCCGCGCCAGGTGTTCTTCCCGATGGCGGGAGCGAAGGACGGCTGGGCGCGGTTGGCGAAGAATCTGAAGGCCGAGATCGACGAAGACCTGATCGAGGCCTACCGCGGCACGGTGTCGCTGCCCTTCGATGCGGGCGAACACAAGCGCATCGCCGTCAAGATCGTGGACGACCGGGGCATCGAGAGCCTGAAGGTCGTAGGGCTGGAGTGATGCCATGCTGACCAGGCTCACCATCCGCAATTTCAAGCTGTTCAAAAACGTCGAGATCGAACTCGGCGAGCGTGTCGTATTCATCGGCCCGAACAACGCGGGCAAGACATCCGCCCTCCAGGCGCTGGCCTTGTGGGATGTGGGGACCAAGCGCTGGCTGGAAAAGCGCGGCGGCGGCGCGGTGCCCGAGAAACGGCCGGGCGTGACCATCAATCGGCGCGACCTGATCGCCGTGCCGGTGCCCGTGGCCAATCTGCTCTGGCGCGATCTGCACGTCCGCGAGGGTCAGCGCACGGAAGGCAAGACCCGCACGCAGAACGTGCTGATCGAGATCACCGTCGAGGGTGTGGACCAGGGGAAAACCTGGGCGTGTGGGCTGGAGTTCGATTACGCCAACGAAGAATCCTTCTACTGCCGGCCGCCACGCGCCACCGATGGCCAGCGACTGGAAGTGCCATCGCATCTCGCGGAGCTTCGCCTGGCGTACCTGCCGCCGATGTCCGGCCTGTCCCCTCGCGAAGACCGGCTGGAGTTGGGCACGATCAACGTGCGGCTCGGCGAGGGGCGCACGGCGGAGGTGCTGCGCAACCTGTGCTGGCAGGTGCTCCAATCGGAGCGCGGCGACGGGAAGTGGCAGCGTATCGCCGAGCGGATCGAAGCGCTGTTCGGCGCGCGACTCAATGAACCGCGCTACATCAAGGAGCGGGGCGAGGTTCTCATGGACTACCGCACGCGCGAGGGGATCACACTCGATCTGTCTGCGAGCGGGCGCGGCCAGCAGCAAACGCTGCTCCTGCTCGCGCACATGGCGGTGAATCCGGGTGCGGTGCTGCTGCTCGACGAGCCCGACGCGCACCTGGAGATCCTGCGCCAGCGACAGATTTACCAGGTGCTCACCGATCAGGCGGCCGAGACGGGAAGCCAGATCATCGCCGCCAGTCATTCGGAGGTCATCCTCAACGAGGCCGCCGACCGCGACATGGTGATCGCCTTCATCGGCCAGCCGCACCGCATCGACGACCGGGGCAGCCAGGTGCTCAAGGCGCTGCGCGACATCGGGTTCGAGCATTACTATCTCGCCGAAGAAGCGGGCTGGGTGCTGTATCTGGAAGGCTCGACCGATCTCGCCATGCTGCGCGCCTTCTCGATCGTGTTGGATCACCCGGCGCGGCAGTATCTCGACCGGCCGTTCGTGCACTACGTCGCCAACCAGCCGCGCAAAGCGCAGGAGCATTTTCACGCCCTGCGCGAGGCCAAGAACGACCTCACCGGAGTCGCCATTTACGACCGGCTGGAGGCGAACCTGCCGGACGATCCCAAGCTCGCGCAACGGATGTGGACGCGGCGCGAGCTGGAGAACTATCTGTGTCAGCCGGAGACGCTGCTCCGCTTTGCCGAGGATCAGGGGCGCAGACAGCAAGGGGAACTCTTCGGCGCGGCGTGGCACAAGGCCATGGAGGAGGTGATCCGGCAGGTCGAGGGTGCGTTACGGACGCTGGGCAAGGATCCGTGGAGCACGGACATCAAGGCAAGCGACGATTTTCTCGATCCGCTGTTCAAGCAATTCTACAAATCGCTCGACTTGCCGGACCTGATGAGCAAGACCGATTACCACGCACTGGCGGCTTTCGTGCCGGCAAACGCGATCGACCCGGAGATCGGGGAAGCGCTCGACGCCATCGTGGCTGTGGCGAGTCTTGCGAAGCCGCGCGGGGCCGGCTGATGGGCGAGACCACCATCGACCGGCTCATCATCAACTCGCCCTACGAGGAGCCGGCGCGGCACTGGCGCTACGAGCGCGAGACGCGCACCTTCGATCGGGTCGAGGGCCGTCGGCCGGCAGGCTACGTGGTGGCTTCCGGTGACTCCAGAGCGTTCGACGACCCGGGCATCTTCGTCGAGATTCCGCTGGTCAACCAGATCCGCCCGCGCGTCAAGGCCTGGCGCGAGGCCGGCTATCCGGGCGCGTCCGCCATCACCAAGCGGCTGCTCGATCACTGGCGCGACCCGGAAGGCTTCGAGGCGCGGCGCTTCTTCTTCTGCCAGTTGGAGGCAGTCGAGACGCTGATCTGGCTGACCGAGGCGCCGGCGGCCGAGCGGGTGGGCATCGAGATTCCCGGCGACGGCGGGGCCTTCCTGCGCCAGTGCTGCAAGATGGCGACCGGATCGGGCAAGACCATCGTCATGGCGATGACCGTCGCCTGGCAGGTGCTCAACAAGGTGGCCGCGCCGCAGGACGCCCGGTTCTCGAAGAACGTGCTGGTGGTCGCGCCGGGGCTGACCGTGAAGAGCCGCCTGGCGGTGCTCCAGCCGGCCGCGCACGACAACTACTACGAGGCCTTCGACATCGTGCCCTCGGCGCTGCTGGATCAGTTGCGCCAGGGCAGGGTGCTGGTGCGCAACTGGCACGCGCTGGCCTGGGACAGCGAGGCGCAGATCAGGAAGCGGCGCAGCGTGGACAAGCGCGGCGCCAAGAGCGACGAGGCCTACACCCGCGACGTGCTGGGCGAGATGGCGAACGCGCGCAATCTGCTGGTCATCAACGACGAGGCGCACCACGCCTGGCGGGTCAACTGGGAGGCCGAGGGCAAGTACCTGCGCTCGCGCGACCTCAAGGACAGCGCCGAGGAGGCCACCGTGTGGATCGGCGGGCTGGACCGCCTGCACCGCTCGCGCGGCATCCTGCGCTGCTACGACTTCTCGGCGACGCCCTTCACTCCCTCCGGCAAGCAGAGCAGCGGGGAGGCCCTGTTCGGCTGGATCGTCAGCGACTGCGGCTTGAACGACGCCATCGAATCGGGCCTGGTGAAGACACCGCGCGTGGTGGTGCGCGACGACGCGGTGCCCGACGCGACGACGTACAGGTCGCGCCTCTACCACATCTACAACGACCCGGAAGTCAAGGACGACCTGAACCGGAAAGCGCAGCCCGAGGAACCGCTGCCCGATCTGGTGCTCAACGCCTACTACCTGCTCGGCTACGACTGGCGCGAGGCGTGGAAGGCCTGGCGGGATGCGGGGCTGCCGACCCCGCCGGTGATGATCACGGTGTGCAACCGCACCGAGACGGCGGCGCGGGTCAAGCACGCCTTCGATACCCGGCGCATCCACATCGAGGAGCTGTGCGACCCCGAGCGGGTGCTGCACATCGATTCGAAGGTGCTGGACCAGGCCGAGGCCAGGGAAGAGGCCGCCGGGCCGTTGGAGGTGGCGGATGAGAACGGCGACCCGGCAGACGACAACGGGCCGGCCGAGCGCAAGCTGACCAAAGCCGAGCAGGCCGAGCTGTTGCGCCGGACCGTGGACACCGTGGGCAGGGCGGGCCAGCCGGGCGAGCGCATCCGGAAGGTGATCTCGGTGGGCATGCTCTCCGAAGGCTGGGACGCCAAGACGGTGACGCACATCATGGGCCTGCGGGCGTTCTCGTCGCAGCTCCTGTGCGAGCAGGTGGTCGGGCGCGGGCTGCGGCGTACGTCGTACGAAGTAACCACGTCGATTGACCCGATCACAGGCCAAGAGCTCGAACTGTTTCAACCGGAATACGTCAACATCTTCGGCGTGCCCTTCACCTTCCTGCCGCACGAAGGCGGTGAAAACGGCCCGCCACCGCCCCCGACGCCCAAGACGGCGGTCGAGCCGGACCCGGCCAAGGCCGGGTTCGAGATCCGCTGGCCCAACGTGGTGCGCATCGATCGCGTCTTCCAGCCCAGGTTGGTGCTGGATTGGAACCAGGCGCAACCGCTTGCGCTGGATGCGGCGCAGACCGCCCAGGTGGCGGAGCTCGCCCCGATTCTGGAAGGCAAGCCCGACGTGACCAGGATCAACCGGATCGAGCTGGAACGCCTCGCGCGCGAGTTCCGCACCCAGCGCATCATCTTCGAGACCGCGCGCGACGTCTTCGATCAGATGCAGCACACCTGGCAGGGCAGCCGCGAGGTGCTCCTGGCGCAACTGGTGCGGATCGTCGAGCAGTTCATCGCCTCGGATCGCCTCACCATCAAGCCACCGCTGTTCTATCAGGACGAACTGCGGCGAAGGTTGATCATCACGCTCAACATGTCGCGGGTGGTGCAGCACGTCTGGGAGGCGGTGCGCCAGGAGAACACCGAGCGCCTGATCCCGGTGTTCGACCGCGACCATCCGATCCGCTCCACCGGCGACATGCGCACCTGGTACACGGGCAAGCCCTGCGAGCGGACCAGGCGGTCGCACATCAACGTCTGTGTCCACGACAGCACCTGGGAGGCGTCGGATGCCTTCGCGCTCGACGACAGCGAGGCCGTGCGCGCCTGGGTCAAGAACGATCACCTGGGGTTCGAGATCCTGTACGTCTATCGCGGCGTGGTGCGCAAGTACCGGCCGGACTTCCTGGTGCGCCTGGATGGGGGAGAGTTCCTGGTCCTGGAAACCAAGGGCCGGGACACGGAGCAGGACCGGGTGAAGCGGCGCTATCTGGACGAATGGTGCCAGGCCGTGAACGCGCACGGCGGATTCGGCCACTGGCGATCCGCGTTGGCGGGGAGCCCCGGCGAGATACGCGACATCCTGCTGCAGCAGGACCAGGATGTACCGGGAGGTTGACAACAGCATGCGGCGGGCGGCGCTCCCATCACCGTACCCGCCAGCCTGGCGGTCCTGCGCGACCGGCCGCCACTCCCGGCCTCTGCGCCGGCGGCCGGCGTCGGTCCGCCGCCGGGAGGCAGCTTGGTCTATGCGTCGCAGCTACCGGGCAGGTTGGTGAAATCCGGCGGGCGCTTCTCCCGAAAGGCCTGAATAGCCTCTCGATTGGCCGGCGCGCCGACCAGTTCGGCGAAGGCGGCGGTCTCCCGCGCCCGCGCCGCCCGCAGCGCCTCCCGGCGCGGGGCGAGCAGCAGTTGCCGGGTGTGCACCAGGGAGCTGATCGGCATGGCCGCGATCGGCCGGGCCAGGGCGTGCGCGGCGGTGAGGAGTTCGTCGGCCGGCACCTTCTTCCAGGCCAGACCCAGGGCCACGCAGGCGTCGGCGTCGAGCCATTCGGCGGTGTAGAGCAGATGCGCGGCGTTGGTCCAGCCGATGCGCTCCGGCAGCAGCAGGGAGTTGCCGGCCTCCACGGTCACGCCCAGGGTGGCGAAGGGTGCGCGCAGGCGGGCGGCCTCGCTGATCAGCACGAAGTCGCAGTGCGGCAGCAGGGTCAGGCCGATGCCCACGCCGAGGCCGTTGACCGCGGCGATCAGGGGTTTGGGGAATTCACAGAGGACATCCAGGAAATAGGCGAAGCCGTGCGGCTCGCCGTCGCTGTGGCGCGGCGGGTCGGCCATCTCGCCGAGGTCCTGGCCGGCGGTGAAGGCGCGCCCGGCGCCGGTAATGATGACCACGGCGACGGCAGGGTCTGCCGCCGCGTCGCGCAGGGCGTCGCCGGCGGCATCGTAGAGGGCGTCGTTGAAGGCGTTGAGCGCCGCGGGGCGGTTGAGGGTGAGGGTGCGGACGCGCGCGGCGTCCTGCACCAGGACGAGTTCCGGGTTTCTCATGGGTGGCGCCTCTGGGTTGTAGACGGCCGAGTGTAGTGAACGGCCGCCGGGCAGGCACCCGTCCGGCTACCCGCTGGCGGCGGGCGATCATCTGGGGCACCATCGGCCGGCTGCCCGCAGCCGCCACCGGCGGGGGCCGCACCGGCAAGGCACTCACGATAACGATCACGAACAGGGGAACCGACATGGCGATCAATTCCGTTCTGGGGCCGATCGAAGTGGAAGATCTGGGCACCACGCTGATTCACGAACACCTCACCATCGGCTGGCCCGGCTGGGAGATGGACCACCGGGATTTCGACCGCCGGAAGGAGGGCGCGCGTGTCGCCGGGAAGCTGAAGGAGATGCGCGAACTGGGCATTCGGAGCATGGTCGATCCCTGCCCGATGGAACTCGGCCGCGACCCGGAATTTGCCGCAGAAATGTCGGACAAGTCCGGGGTCCACATCGTGGTGGCGACCGGCCTGTACAACGATGCCCTGGGCATTCCGCAGCACTTCCGGCTGATGGAGGTGGACGCCATCGCCGAGGTCTATGTGAAGGAGATCGAGGAGGGCATTGGCAAGACGGGCATCAAGGCCGGCATCATCAAGACCGCCTGCGGCGGTATCCACGGCGTGACTCCGCCCGGCCAGGGCATCAAGGACACCGAGGTCAAGTGCCTGCGCGCCGCGGCGCGCGCCAGCAAGGCGACCGGGGCGCCGATCCTGTGCCACAACGACGAGTTCGATCCCTACGGCCGCGAGATCCTGGATGTCTTCGACGAGGAGAAGGTCGACTTCAACAAGGTGCTGATCGGCCACGCCTGCGGGGTGGGCGACATGCGCTATTACTTCGACATTCTCGAGCGCGGCGCCTGGCTCGGCTTCGACCGGTTCGGCATCGAGTCGATCGCTTCGGACAAGCTGCGGCTGGCGTCGCTGCTGGGCCTGCTCGCCGTGGGCTACGACCGCATCATGCTGTCCCACGATTCGCTGGAGTGCTGGCGCGGTCTGGACACCGGAGTGCTGCACGGCATGATGGCCGCCTCGCCGAATTGGAACAAGACGCACATTTCGCGCAACATCCTGCCGGCGATGCGCAAGGCCGGAGTGCCGGAGGAGACCATCGATACCCTGATGGTCAAGAATCCGCGCAGCTATTTCGGCGCGCCCAAGTCGCGCGCGCGGCGGCGCAGATCCTGACCGGATGCAGAGCAGCGGTCGCCGCCGGGCCGGGCGGCGACCGCTTTCCGCGCCCCGGTCGGGGCCGTTTCCAGCGCCCGGCGGCGGCGAATTGCCGTCCCCGGTGGTTGGGCTTAGCATGCGAGACAGCCGTTTGACGATCATTCCATAACATCGGCCGGCCGGAGCGGCCGGCCCTGCGGGGGGAATCATGACCAGAAAGCATGTGCTGGAAGGGGTTCGCGTGCTCGACTTCACCCATGTGCTGGCGGGGCCGAGCTGCACCCGGTTGATGGCCGAAACCGGCGCCGAGGTGATCAAGGTGGAAGCGGCGCCGGCCGGCGACCTGGTGCGCCAGATGCCGGCGCTGAAGAACGGCCGCAGCGGCTACTACATCCAGCAGAACCGCGGCAAGAAATCCATCTGTCTGAATCTGCGCGACCCGCGCGCCCAGGAGATCGTGCACAAGCTGGTAAGGGACGTCGACGTGGTGGTGGAGAACTTCACCCCGGGGGTGATGCAACGCCTCAACATCGACTATGCGCGCCTCAGCGCCATCAATCCCGACTTGATCATGTGCTCGATCTCGGCCTTCGGCCAGAGTGGGCCGCTCGCCAACCGCCCCGGCTTCGACTACATCGCCCAGGCCTATGCCGGGGTGATCGACATGATCGGCGAGGAAAACGGCTCGCCCTATTTCCCCGGCCTGGGCATGGGGGATGTCTCCACCGGCGCCCACGCCTACGGCGCCATCGCCGCGGCGCTGTTCCACCGCGCCATGGGCGGCGGCGGGCAATACCTGGACATCAGCCTGCTCGACTGCCTGTTCCACTGCCACGAGATCAATGTCCAGGCGTACGACGGCACCAACGGCGCGCTGGTGCCGCACCGCTCGGGGGCCCATCACTTCGCGGTCGCGCCCCTGGGCCTGTTCAAGGGCAAGGAGAAGTGGCTGGTGATCATCGCCATCGGCGGGCAGTGGGAAAACCTGTTGAAGGTCATCGGCCGCACCCAGTGGCTGACCGATCCGCGCTTCGCCGACAACGCCGGCCGGGTCAAGCACAAGCAGCTGTTGATCGAGGCCATCGAGGCCTGGCTGCAGACCACCGCGAGCGACGAGGAGGCGGTGCGCATCCTGGAGGAGAACCATGTCCCGGTGGCGCCGGTGCTGAGCGTGCCCGAGGCCATGGCGCACCCCCATCACAACGAACGCCAGACGGTGCGCACCATCAGCGATCGCGCCTTCGGCAACCTCAAGATTCCCGGCGTGCCGCTGCGTTTTTCGCAATACCCGCGGCATCTGCCGCTGCAGGCGCCCTTTCTGGGCGAGCACAATGCCGAGGTCTTGCGGTCGGTCGGCTATGCGGATGCCGAGATCGCCGACCTGGCGCAGGCCGGGGTGCTGGCCAGCGAACCGCTGCCGGCCTCGGCCTGAAGCTGGGGAGGGCGACGGCATGGCCGGCAAGCCGATCCTCGCGGGGTACCGGATCCTCGATTTCACCCAGTACCTGGCCGGGCCCAGTGCCACCCGGCTGATGGCGGAAATGGGCGCCGAGATCATCAAGGTGGAAATGGCGCCCTACGGGGATCCGAGCCGCGCCTTCCCCTACCGCAGACAGAAACGCAGCGCCTATTACATCCAGCAGAACCGCGGCAAGAAGAGCCTGTGCCTCGACCTCAAGGATGCGCGCGCCCAGGCCGTGGTGAGAGATCTGATCGGGCGCTGCGACGTGCTGATCGAGAACTACGCCCCGGGCGTGATCGGCCGGCTCGGCTTCGGTTGGGAGCAGGTGCGCGCGATCAACCCCAGGCTGGTGATGTGCTCGATCTCGGCCTTCGGCCAGAGCGGCCCGCTCAGCCACCTGTCCGGCTTCGACTACATCGCCCAGGCCTACGCCGGGGTGACCTCGGTGATCGGCGAGCCCGACCGGCCGCCCAGCCTGCCGATGCTGGCCATCGGCGACGTCACCACCGGGGTGCACGCGGCCTGCGCGCTCGGCTTTGCGCTGCTCGACGTCCACCGCACCGGGGTCGGCCAGCACCTGGACATCTCCCTGCTGGACTGCTACTTCCACCACCACGAGGTCAACGTCCAGGCCTGGTCGGCGAGTGGCGGCAAGATCGTGCCGCGCCGCGCCGGTTCCCACCACTACGCGGTGGCGCCGACCGGGATCTTCCGCGGGCCGGAGGGCTACATCATGATCCTGGCGCTGCTCCACCAGTGGCCGGTGCTGTGCAAGGCCATGGGGCGAGAGGATCTGATTGCGGATGAGCGGTTCAAGACCAATGAGCTGCGGGTCGCCAACCAGCGCGAGCTGATCGCCATCATCGAGCAGTGGCTGCAGGGTTTTCCGAGCGATGCCGCGGCGATCGAGGCGCTGCAGGCGGTGCGGGTGCCGGTGGCGCCCATCCTCACCGTGCCCCAGGCGATCGCGCATCCGCACCATCGCGCGCGCGGCACGGTGCGCCGCATCTCCGATCCGATACTGGGCGAGTTCGATATCCCCGGCATGCCGCTGCGCTTTTCCGCGCACCCGGAGCTGCCCGAGTTGCGCGCGCCCCTGCTCGGCGAGCACAACGGCGAGATTCTCACCGGCCTGCTCGGCTACGCCGCCGGACAGGTGGCGGAACTGGAGGGCGCGGGGGTGCTGGTCAGCGCGGCGCACTGACCGGCGCCGCCGGACACAACCAAAACCAGGGGGTGGAGCATGCGACCCAGGCACGTACTCGACGGCTACCGGGTGCTGGATTTCACCCAATATCTGGCCGGGCCCAGCGCCAGCCGGCTGCTGGTGGAAATGGGCGCCGAGGTGATCAAGGTGGAGATCGCGCCGGGCGGCGATCCCACCCGGCTGCTGCCCTACAGGCGGGACGGGCGCAGCTGCTATTACGTCCAGCAGAACCGCGGCAAGAAGAGCCTCTGCCTGCGGGTGGACGATCCGCGCGGGCGCCGGCTGCTGGAGCGCCTGGTGGAGACCGCCGACGTCCTGCTGGAAAACTTCTCGCCCGGCGCGATCGCCCGGCTCGGGTTCGGCTGGGAGCGGGTGCAGGCGCTCAATCCGCGCCTGGTGATGTGCTCCATCTCCGGCTTCGGCCAGGAGGGGCCGCTGTCCGAACTCCAGGGGATCGACATCGTCGCCCAGGCCTACGCCGGGGTGAGCGATCTGATCGGCCAGGAAAACGGGCCGCCGGCGCTGCCGCTGCTGTCGCTCGGCGACGTCAACACCGGCGTGCACGCGGTGGCGGCGATCAACGCGGCCCTGCTCGATCGCACCCGCACCGGGCGCGGCCAGTGGCTCGACATCTCCCTGCTCGACTGCTACTACCACTGCCACGAGATCAACGTCCACGCGGTGAGCGCGAGCGGCGGCGCCCTGGTGCCCAGGCGCTCCGGTGCGCATCATTTCGCGGTCTGCCCGCTGGGCGCCTTCAAGGGCAGCGAGCGCTATTTCATGCTCATGGGCTCCCTGCATTTCTGGGCGCCGCTGTGCCGGGTGATGGGCCGCGAGGATCTCATCGACCATCCCGATTTCGCCACCAACGACGCCCGCTGCGCGCGGCGCGACGAGGTGGTGGCGCTGATCGAGGGTTGGCTGCAGGCGCAGGGGGACGACGCCGCCGTGCTGGCGCGGCTCCAGGAGGCGCGCATCCCCTGCGCCCCGGTGCTGACGGTGGCCGAGACCATCGCCCACCCGCACTTCCGGCAGCGGCGCACCGTGCGCCGGGTGCGCGATCCCTTCATCGGGGAATTCGACATCCCGGGCATGCCGCTGCGCTTTTCCGGCTACCCAGAGATCACCGATCTGGAGGCTCCCCTGCTGGGCGAACACAATGCCGAAGTCCTGGCCGGGCTCGGGGTGGGCGAGGGGGAGATCGCCGAATTGACCGCGGCCGGTGTCCTGGTCCGCGGCGAGCGCTGAGAGCTTGTGAATTTTTCAAGCGCTCAGCCCGGCCAGGGACGGCCAGACGCGAATCAAGCGCGTAAGCGACTGATTCGCGCGAGCAAGTCCGGGCGTGTACCGGACTTGCGACGGAAGAAATGCACAGGACGTGGATTTCTTCAGAGACGCTGAGCTTTGTACAGAGAAACCATCCCATGACCCCAAGACACGTACTCGACGGCTACCGGGTGCTGGATTTCACCCAGTACCTGGCCGGCCCGGCGGCGACCAATCTGATGGTCCAGCTCGGCGCCGAGGTGATCAAGCTGGAGATCGGCCCGCACGGCGAGCCGGTGCGCAATTTCCCCTACTGCCGCGACGGCCGCAGCGGCTACTTCATCCAGCAGAACCGCGGCAAGAAAAGCCTGTGCCTGGATCCGAAACACCCGGAAGGGCTGGACCTCATCAAGCGCCTGCTCAAGCACTGCGATGTATTCATCGAGAACTTCGCGCCCGGCGTGATCGGCCGGCTGGGGCTGGGCTGGGAGGTGGTGCGGGAGATCAACCCGGACATCATCATGTGCTCGATCTCGGCGTTTGGGCAGGAGGGGCCGCTGGCGAGCCATCCGGGTTTCGATTACATCGCCCAGGCCTATGCCGCGGTCACCGATCTGATCGGCGAGCCCGACCGCGCCCCCGCGATGCCCATGCTGGCCTTCGGCGACGTGGGCACCGGCGTCCACGCGCTCACCGCGGTGGCCTACGCATTGCTCGATCGCGAGCGCAACGGGGCCGGCGGCCAGTGGCTGGACATCTCGCTGCTGGACAGCTATTTCCACTACCACGAGGTCAGCGTGCAGGCCTGGTCGGCGAGCGGCGGCCGGATCGAGCCCCACCGCAGCGGGTCCCACCATTACGCGGTGGGGCCGAGCGGGATCTTCAAGGCCAAGGAAGGGGACCTGATGATCCTGGCGCTGCTGCACCAGTGGCCGATGCTGTGCCGGGCCATGGGCCGCGAGGACCTGATCGAGGATCCCAGATTCCGCGACAACGACGCCCGCATGGCCCACCGCGAGGCCATGATCGCGCTCATCGAGGACTGGCTGCAGTCGCTGCCCTCGGATGCCGCGGCGCTGGCCATCCTGGAAACGGCACGGATTCCCTGCGCGCCCATCCTGTCGGTGCCCGAGGCCATGGCCCATCCCCACCTGATCGAGCGCCGCACCGTGCGCACCATCGAGGATCGGCTGCTGGGCAAATTCCAGATTCCCGGCATGCCGCTGCGCTTTTCCAAGTACGAGGTGGACGAGGACATCCAGGCGCCGCTGCTCGGCGAGCACAACGCGGAGATCCTCAAGCGCCTGCTGCTGTGTCCGCCCGAGCAGGTGCGCGACTGGGAGCGGCGCAAGGTATTGTTCGCCAAACCCGTGTGAGTCGCGGGGCGGCCACAGCATCGCAGTCGAGGAGAGTCACCATGCAACAGCACATCATGGAGGGCTACCGGATCCTGGATTTCACCCAGTTTCTGGCCGGCCCCACCACCACCCGCCTGCTGGCGGAAATGGGCGCCGAGGTCATCAAGGTCGAGCTCGCCCCCGCCGGCGACCCCACCCACCTGCTGCCCCACCGCCGCGCCGGGCGCAGCGGCTACTACATCCAGCAGAACCGCGGCAAGAAAAGCGTCTGCGTCGATCTCCGCAATCCCCGGGGCCTCGCGCTGGTCAGGGAGCTGGTCAAGTCCTGCGACGTGCTGCTGGAGAACTTCTCGCCCGGCGCCATCGCGCGGCTGGGCCTGGGCTGGGAAACGGTCCGTGCCATCAAGCCGGAGCTGATCATGTGCTCCATCTCGGCGTTTGGGCAGACCGGGCCGCTGGCCGAGCTGCCCGGGTTCGATTACATCGCCATGGCGGTGTCCGGGGTGATGGACATGATCGGCGAACCCGACCAGCCGCCGTACTTCCCCATGCTCGGGATCGGCGACGTCAGCGCCGGGGTGCACGCCCTGGCGGCGATCAACGCCGCACTGCTCCACCGCCACAAGACCGGCCGCGGCCAGTACATCGACATCTCCCTGCTCGACGCCTATTTCCACAGCCACGAGATCAATGTGCAGGCCTATTCCGGGAGCAAGGGCAAGATCCAGCCGCGCCGCTCCGGGCACCACCACTACGCGGCCGCGCCCCTGGGGCTGTTCCGGTGCCGCGACGGCTACCTGTTCATGGTGGTGATGGCGCGCCAGTGGCAGCCGCTGTGCAAGGCCATGGGCCGCCACGACCTGGTCGACAACCCCAATTACGACACCAACCTCAAGCGGGTCGAGCGGCGCCTGGAAATCGTGGCGATCATCGAGGACTGGCTGCGCGACTACGACCGCGACGAGGCGCTGCGCATCCTCCAGGACATGCATGTCCCGGTGGCGCCGGTGCTCAGCGTGCCCGAGGCCATGCAGCACCCGCACCTGATCGAACGCCAGGTGGTGCGCACCATCCACGACCGGGGCTACGGCGAGTTGCAGATCCCCGGCATTCCGCTGCGCTTTTCCGAGTTCCCCGAACCCCTGGATCTGCAGGCGCCCTACCTGGGCGAACACAACCGGGAGATCTTCACCCGCTTCGCCGGTCTCACCGCCGCCGAGGTGGAGGCGCTGCACGCCGAGGGCGTGCTGCATGCCGAGCCGCTGCCGGAGGGGGTGGCCACGGTGGCCAGCGCCTGAGCCCGGATTCAGGGCCCGGCGGGATCGTCGAGCAGCAAATCGGCCAGCCGGCCCTTGCCGGCGCGGAGTTCGGTGTCGTCCAGTCCGGCCAGTTCGTGGGGGAATACGAGCCAGTTGTCGGTCTCGTGGAGGTAGTAGTCGGGAATCCGGCCGCAGCGGTTGCGGCCGGGCTTGTACCAGGGGCAGGCGGTGCGCAGCTCCCGTTCCCCCGGCGCCGCCGCGAGGGCGGCCAGCAGCGCCGCGAGGCTGCGCCCGGTGTCGAGCACGTCGTCGACGATCAGCAGGCGCCGGCAGGCGGCCACCTGCTCCAGGAGCCAGGGCAGGCCGTGGATGTCGATCCGCTCGGACTGGACGCCGATCCCGGTATAGGAGCTCACCCGCACCGGCAGGTGCTCGCAGCCGTGGCCGCGAAACTGCAGATACTCGTGCACCGCGATGGCGATGGGCGCGCCGCCGCGCCAGACCCCGAGCAGCAGATCCGGGCGGTAGCCGCTGGCGTGGATCCGGGCGGCCAGCCGAAAGCTCTCGGCGAGCAGGGTTTCGGCGTCGATGAACTCTTTGGCCATGGCGGGCGGTGTTCGCAACCTGGATATGCACTGGGGAGCGCGGCCCGGTGCGGCGGCGGCCGGGTTCGGGACGGCCGGCGCGGCGGCCAGCGGCGGGCGCGCCGCCCGAGCCAAGGTACGTCGGTTTGCGCCCGGGATCCAGCCCTCCGGTGCGGCCGAGGTCAGGCATCGGTGGCGCGACCCACGCCCGCCGCGGTTGCCGGGCCCCGGGGTTTTCCCGACAATACCGGCCCCACATTCCGTGGTTCCGACCGGGTGAGGCGCATGCAGGCGCACGGCTATGGTTGCGGCACCGCCCGGGAGCCGCCGATCCGGCAGACGATGGGCGCACGGTTCGACCGGATCGCCCACTGCAAGGCGTGCCGCCACATCCGGTTGGTCGCTGCCCATCCGATGACCGTCGGCGGCGGGATCCGGAGCTTCGAGACGCGCGCGGCCGTGATCGAAGCGCCGGGCCTGAACCGGCGCTAGCGCGGCATCGCTTCCCTTCCATCAGAGGAGTCCGTCATGAATCTGCAAGGCAAGGTGGCATTGGTTACCGGAGGCGCTTCCGGGCTCGGCCGGGCCGCGGTGGAGGCGTTCGCAGCGCGCGGCGCGCGGGTGGCGATTTTCGATCTCAACGCCGCCGCCGGCGCCGAGGTGGTTTCCGCCCTGGGCGCCGGGCGCGCCCTGTTCGAGGCCGTGGACGTGGCCTCCGCGGCAGCGGTGGAAGCCGCGGTGGACAAGGTGGTGGAACACTTCGGCGCCCTGCACGTGCTGGTCAACTGCGCCGGCATCGGGCCCGCGAAAAAGATCCTCGATCGCGACAACCGGCCCATGCCGCTCGACGATTTCACCCGGATCATCGCCATCAACCTCACCGGCAGCTTCAATGTGGCGCGCTGCGCGGCGGCGGCGATGGCTGGGAACGAGCTCGAAAACGGCGAGCGCGGGGTGATCATCCACACCGCCTCGGTGGCCGCCTACGAGGGCCAGGTGGGGCAGTGCGCCTATTCGGCGAGCAAGGGCGGCGTGGTCGGCATGACCCTGCCCATGGCCAGGGATCTCGCCGCGCTCGGCATCCGCGTCAACACCATCGCCCCCGGCATCATGGCCACGCCGCTGCTGATGGCGATGCCGGAAAAGGTCAGGGCGTCGCTCGCCGCCAGCGTGCCCAACCCCCCGCGGCTCGGCGAACCCGCCGAATATGCGGCGCTGGCGGTGCACATCGCCGAGAACGGCTACCTCAACGGCGAGACCATCCGCCTCGATGGCGCCATCCGCATGCAGCCGCGCTGATTCGCCGCGCGGCCGCTCGGCGCGGCGCCGGTAGTCGCCCATGACCGAAATCCTGCTGGTCAACGTGTCCGGGCCGGATCGGCCCGGGATCACCCGCTCGGTGTCCCAGGTGCTGGCCGAGCACGGCGCCACCATCCTCGACATCGGCCAGGCGGTGATCCACGACACCCTCAACCTGGGCCTGCTGGCCGGGGTGCCGCGGCGCCAGGAGGTCGGCCCGGCGATGGAGGAGCTGCGGGCCGCGCTGCGCGCGCTGGGCCTGGAGGTGCGCTTCGAACCCGTCACCGCCGCGGCCTACGAGCATTGGGTCGGCCAGCAGGGCAAGCCGCGCCACATCGTCACCCTGCTCGGCCGCACGATCCGCGCCGCGCACATCGCCCGGGTCACCGGGATCATCGCCGCGCACGGCCTCAACATCGACAAGATCGCCCGGCTGTCCGGCCGGGTGCCGCTGCAGGCGGATGGGCAGAAGTCCAACGCCTGCGTGGAATTTTCGGTGCGCGGCGAAACCCCGGATCTGGGCAGCCTGCGCGCCTCCCTGCTCGAACTCGCGGCGGAGCTCGACATCGACATCGCCTACCAGGAAGACAGCATTTTCCGCCGCCATCGCCGGCTGGTGGCCTTCGACATGGACAGCACCCTGATCGAGAACGAGGTCATCGACGAGCTGGCCCGGCGGGCCGGGGTCGGCGAGCAAGTCGCCGCCATCACCGAACGGGCGATGCGCGGCGAACTGGATTTCCAGAGCAGCTTCCGAGCCCGGGTGGCGCTGCTCAAGGGGCTGCCCGAGGCGGTGCTGGACGAAGTCTACCTCGGCCTCACCCTGACCGAGGGCGCCGAACGGCTGATCGCCACCCTCAAAAAGCTGGGTTACAAGACCGCGATCCTGTCCGGCGGCTTCACCTGCATCGGCCGCCGCATCCAGGAGCGCCTGGGCATCGACTACCTGTTCGCCAACGAACTGGAGATCGTCGGGGGCGTCGTCACCGGAGAGGCGCGCGGCCCGATCGTCGACGCCGCGCGCAAGGCGCAACTGCTGCGCGAACTGGCCGCGCGCGAAGGCATCAGCCTGGAGCAGACCATCGCGGTCGGCGACGGCGCCAATGACCTGCTGATGCTCGCGGCGGCCGGGCTGGGCATCGCCTTTCGCGCCAAGCCCCTGGTGCGGGCCAGCGCCCAGCAGGCGATCTCCCAGTTGGGGCTGGACGGCATTCTCTATCTGATGGGCATCAGCGACCGCGACGCCCGCTTCATCCCGCCAGGCTGAACTCGTAGTCGAGGTGTTCCCCCGGGCTCTGGATGTAGTAGCCCTGGATGTGGTCGACGCCGAGCTTCCACAGCAGCGGAATGATGGAGGCGTCCTCGACGAAGGGCACGATCACGCTCACGCCCGCCTCCTTGGCGGCGGTGATGCAACCGCTGAGCTGGTCCACGCCCTCGGTGCTGGTGGTGGCGCGCAGCACCAGGGACTGATCCGGCTTGGCGAACTCGAATTTCACGTCCGAGAAGATGCGGCCCGGCGGATTGGACAGGCCGTAGTGGGTGAGGCCGAAGCCGACCTTCAGCGCGGCGAGCTGCTCGGCCAGCGCGCGGGTGGCGTTGATGGCCAGGCTGACGTCCTTTTCCTCCACCTGAAAGATCACGTTGCGGGGATCGAGGCGCGCGGCCTGAAAGGACATGCGCAGCCAGTCGGGGAATCCCGGATCGCGCAGCGACGGCGCGCTGATCTTGATGAACAGACGGGTGCGCGGGTGTGGTTCGAGCCGGGCCCTGAGCACCCGGAACGCCTCCAGGATAGCCCACCGGTCGAGGTCTCCGGCGACCGGGGTGCGAAACGCGCGCTTGAACAGGTCCTGGGGGATGCCGGCCGGCAGCTCGGCGATGGTCTGGCGGGTAAAGACCTCGTAATCCTCGTAGGCCTGCTCCCGCAGCGCCACGATGGGCTGGAAGCTGAGCCCCAGCATGCGCTGTTCCAGCATCTGCCGGACGAACTGCTTGATGTTGTTTTCTTCGTTGAGGCTGGCGAGGCTGGTGGGGTAGAGGTCCTCGAAGAGGCGCACCGGGGTGCTGACCCCGGCGCTGCCTTCCGTATCCAGGGCGCGCACCGCCTTCAGGCAGCGGTCGATCCAGTTGGCGGCCTGCTCGTGGTCGTTGTCGATTGCGGCGATGCCCACGCTGAAATGCAGATTGACGCTTTGCGCGCCCAGATCGACGGTCTCCTGATCCAATTGCCGGCACAGGTTTTCCGCCATCTGGCGGGCATCGGCCGGCGTGTGGTGCGAGGTCAGGAACAGAAAGGCGTTGTCGCGAATCCGGCCCAGCGGCAACTCCGGGCCCAGGTGTCGGCGCAGGAACCTCCAGGCGGCGACCATTGCCTGCTCGGCGGCATGCAGGCCGGCGTCGCCCTGGAGGCGGTCGAACTCGTCGACCCGCACGTAATAGAGCAGCCAGGGGCGCTGGGTGTCGACCGCCTCCTGCATGGCCCTGGTCACCAGGTCCGTCATCCGCCGGAGGTTGACCTGCTGCGCTTCGGTGACCTCCGGGTTGGCGGCCCGCGGTTCGTCGAGCGCGGCATGCGCGGCAGTGGCCGCGCTGCCGACGGCGGTATCCGGGACGCACCATTGCAGCGCCGGCTCGCCCTGGAAATCGACCTGGCTGATCTGCACTTCGACATTGACCTGGCTGCCGCCCCGCCGGAAGCGGATCGCGCGGCGTTCCGCCGGCAGGGGTTCGGTGGCGGACAGGGGGCTCAACAGGGGTTTGATTTCGGCCTGCACGTCGGGCTCAAGAAAATCCACCAGCGGGGCGAACAACAGGTCGTCCGGCGTTTGTTCCAGCATGCGGGCGTAGGCGTCATTGACGTAGATGTGGATGCCGTCGGAGATCAGGGCGATGGCATCCCGGGAGCTGTCCATCAACCGTTCGCAGCGCCGCTCCGATACGGCGTGTCGGGCGCGCCAGAACTCGCATTGCCGGCGCTGCTCGCGCTCCCGGCGGCAGCGGCGGATCACGTGCAGCAGATGCTGATCCGCGCCGAACGCCACCACGTCCGCCGCGCCGATGCGCAACCCCTCGGCGATGCGATCCTGGTCGGGCTGCGTTTGCAGCAGGATCACCGCCATGTCGAGCGACAGGTTGCGGACCTGGCTGAGGAGCTTCTTGGCCAGGGCGCGATCGCCCTCGGTGTCATAACCTGCCAGCAGCAGCTCGGCGTCGCGCTGGTCGGGGACGATTTCCCCGGTATCTAGGTGGCATAGCGCCACCGGCTGGAAGGCATCGCGCAGCAGGCTGGCGAGCGAATCGATCTGCTCTGAGCAGGTGGTCAGTACCTTCAAGACCCGGTTCCCACAATGGTTCCGCGCCCGGCCCGGACGTGGCTACAGGCACCGAAGTGCTCGGCTGGATTCACTATTCGCGCTCGCGTTGGTGGCGTTGGCCGGGGCCATTCTAAGCGTTTCGCCGAGGGTTGAAAAAGCTTGCGCGGTGCGCGCCGTCAGGCCGCCGGCTTTTGGCCGCAGTATCAGTCGCCGCCGGGGCTCGGCCAGGGGCGGGCGGCGAAGCGGGTGATGTGGAAAGTCAGATCCACCGCCGCGGTCAGCGACAGCACCGAACTCGCCGTCGCGGTCAGGGTTTCCAGGCGATCTGCGGGTCGGAACATGCCGGCGGGGACCACTAGTTCGGGATGTCCGGCCCCGGCGGCGGGCAACAGGAAGGCGCGCAGAAAAGGCATCGGTTGCGGGCTGTCCAGCCGCCGCACGGCGCTGGGCGCGGCATCCGCCGGCAGCCACTGGACCCCGGCCGTGGTGTCGAACTCGGGCGTGAGCTGGGTCCAGCGGACCACGCCCAGGCGGGCCTCCCCGTCCGCGATGGCGGCGATCAGGGCGCCGGGAGAGATCCGGTCGGCCGTGCCCTGCACGCGGAACCGGGCGCCGGCCGCGCTCCGATCGATACAGCGGGCGTGCAGCCGCCGCCCCGCCGGCAGGGCCGCTCCCGGCTCGCTGGGCGCCAGATGATCGGTAAAGCTGTCGTCGTCGCCCCACCCGGTCAGCAGCCGGTGCGCGGCTTCGAGGCCGATCGCCAGTTCCACCCATTGGTCGGTGCGGCGATGCAGCTCGCCGCGCATCCGGCGGCGGGTCCAGGAGCGGCCCAGATCCCGGGCCAGGCGCGGCACCAGCTGCGGCGCCCCGGCGGATTCTTCATCCAGCGCCTGGACCAGGCCGCGCACGCACAGCCGCCAACAGCCGTCGCGTTCCACCTGGCCACAGTAGCCCGGTGGCCGCGAGGAGTTGGGATCGACCAGCAGCAGGCCGTCCTCCGCGTTCAGCCGCGCCCGGTGCGCGTGGCGCTCCACAAAGGCGGCGATCTGCTTGATTTCGGCGCCCCGGTAGCGGGTCGGACCGAGACTGCCCATCAGCAACGGCTGCAGATAGGCGAGCCGGACGGTCTGCCCGGCGCCCGGGCCGCCGCCGGTCTGGGGATTGTCGATTCCGCTCGCGCAGGCCAGTTGGTAGAGGGCGTGCAGCTCATTCCAGCAGCGTTCGGGAACCGCGAGCCGGCACAGCCAGTAGCAGCGCAGCAGTTGCGAGACCGTGCACAGCGCGGCCTCGAGGTAGACCGCGAGCAGGGACGGGTCGGATTCCCGCTGACAGCAGTGGCGGATGGCACTCAACACGAGGTCGTACAGCGCACCGAGCAGGCCGATGGGCAGCGCCGCGGCCTGGCGGGGATCGCCGGAGACGGGCTGGTCGAGCAGTTCCGTGGCGGTCGCGAACACCTGGGGCAGGGGTTCGAGGATCCGCTCCCGGTTGCTGCGCGGGCTGGCGGCCAGCGGCAGGCTGCCGCGCAGATAGCGGCGCAATTGTGCGACCCGTGCCGCCGGGGTCAGCAGGGCCAGCGAGTCCCAATGGGGGACCGGCTCCGGCAGACCTTCCGGCGCGGGGGTGCGGCTTGGTGCCAGGCGCGCGAGGACGGCTTGGATGGATTCCAGGCCCTCCCCGGGCGGTCGCAATCGCTTTTCCATCAGCGAGGTGGCTCTCCGGCGCTAGGGGTCCAGGGTGCTGGCGGTGGCGCCGACGGGCGCCTTGTACGGCAGCGCGGGCAGCTCCTCCACCAGGCGGGGGGCCAGATAACCCGGCAGCCTCGCCAGCAGCGCGCGATGCAAGGCGACCGCCTGAACTCTGGTCACCGCAAAATGCGCGGCGCCCTGGACCCGATCCAACAGGTGGAGATAGTAGGGCAGTACGCCGATCGAAAACAGCCCTTCGCTCAATGCGGCCAGTCGGTCGACACTGTCGTTGATGCCCTGCAACAGCACCGACTGATTGAGCAGCAGGGCGCCGGTGCCCCGCAGCCGGCCGACGGCGGCGGCGACCTCGGCATCGATCTCGTTGGCGTGGTTGATGTGCAGCACCACCGAACATTGCAACCCGGTGTCCCCCAGCCAGGCGAGCAACCGGGCGTCGACCCGGGCGGGGATGACCACCGGCAGCCGGGTATGGATGCGCAGCCGCCGGACGTGGGGAATGGCGGCCACCTGCGCGGTCAGCCAGGCCAGCAGCCCGTCGCCCGCCGCCAGCGGATCGCCGCCGCTGTAGATCACCTCGGCGATCGACGGCTGGCGGCGGATGTAGTCGAGCGCCGGCTGCCACTGGCGGCGGCCCGGGGTGTTGGCGGCATAGTCGAAATGGCGGCGAAAGCAGTAGCGGCAGTGCACCGCGCAGGCCGGGCTGGCGAGCAGCAACACCCGGCCGTGGTACTTGTGGATCAGCCCGGGGACCGGGTTGGCCTCGCGCTCGCGCAGCGGATCCGCCACATAGCCCGGCGCATCGGCCAGTTCCCGGATCCCGGGCAGGACCTGCAGCAGCAGCGGGTCGGCGGGATCGCCGCGGCGCATGCGCGCCAGGTAGGGGCGCGGCACCCGCAGCGGGAACTGCGCCGCGGCGGCGGGAGCCATGCCCAGGGCGGCGGGATCGAGATCGAGCAGTTGCGCCAGTTCGAGGGGGTCGCGGATCGCCCGGGCGAGCTCCGTCTGCCAGTCGCACGCCTGCCGCGCCGCGCTGCCCTGCTGTATCATGGCGGCCCTCGCACGCGACCTCGAAAACGGAAGGAAAGGAATGGCGTCTTATTCTACCAGCGAATTTCGCTCCGGCCTGAAGGTGATGCTGGACGGCGATCCCTGCGCCATCCTCGAAAACGAATTCGTCAAGCCCGGCAAGGGCCAGGCGTTCAACCGGGTGCGGCTGCGCAACCTGCGCAGCGGGCGGGTCTGGGAACGGACCTTCAAGTCCGGCGACTCCCTGGAAGGCGCCGACGTGGTCGATGTCGAGATGCAGTACCTCTACTCCGACGGCGAGCACTGGCATTTCATGCAGCCGGACACCTTCGAGCAGCACCAGGCGGACGCCGCGACGGTCGGCGAAGCCACCCAGTGGCTGCGCGAACAGGACCTCTGCGTGGTGACCCTGTACAACGGCCATCCGCTCGCGGTCACCCCGCCGAATCACGTCGAGCTGGAGATCGTCGAGACCGATCCCGGCATTCGCGGCGATACCGCCACCGGCGGCACCAAGCCGGCGCGGCTCAGCACCGGCGCGGTGGTCAAGGTGCCGCTGTTTCTCAATGTCGGCGACGTGGTGCGGGTCGACACCCGTACCGGCGAATACCTGGGCCGGGCCCGGGATTGATCGCCGCCGCCCCGCGCGGCGGTTGGCAAAGGTGCGGCGGTGAGCGACTGGCGGCCGACCGCGGGCCTGGAGGCGATGGCGCACCGCGCCCGGCTGCTCGCCGCCGTCCGCGCCTTCTTCGCGGCCCGCGGGGTGTTGGAACTCGAAGTCCCGCTGCTGGGGCGGGCCGGGGTCACCGACCCGCACATCGACAACCTGGAGGTCGCCGGCAGGCCGCCCTGGTACCTGCAGAGCTCCCCGGAATACTTCCTCAAGCGCTGGCTGGCGGTCCACCCGCATGCGGTGTATTACCTGGGCAAGGCGTTTCGCGCCGGCGAGCGCGGCCGCCTGCACCATCCCGAATTCACCCTGCTGGAGTGGTATCGCCCCGGCTGGGACGATGACCGGCTGATCGGGGAGGTGGCGGAACTGCTCGCCGGGCTGGGCGCGGGAGATGCCCATCGGCGCCTGGACTACGGCGCCTGCTTTGCCGCAACCACCGGCCTGGACCCGCACGCCGCCACCGCTGACGAACTGCGCGCGCGCGCCGCCGCGGCGGCCGGCCAGCCGCCGTCCCAATGGGCCGACCAGCTCCGCGCCACCTGCCTCGACCTGCTGTTCAGCCTGGCCGTACAGCCCGAATTGCCCGCCGGGGTGGTGTTCGTCACCCGCTACCCCGCCTGTCAGGCGGCGCTGGCGCGGATCGCCGACGAGCCGGGAAGGGGTGCGGTGGCGCGGCGCTTCGAGGTGTTCCTCGACCGCATCGAACTGGGCAACGGCTACTGGGAGCTGACCGATGCCGGGGAGCAGCGCCGGCGCTTCGCCCGCGATCTCGACCAGCGCCGGGCGCTGGGGCGCCCCCTGCGCGCGCCGGATGCGCGCCTGCTGGCCGCGCTGCGGGCCGGCCTGCCGCCCTGTGCCGGGGTCGCGCTGGGCATCGATCGCCTGCTGATGGCGCTCCTGGACGCCCGGCACATCCGCGAGGTGCTGGCCTTCGCCGAGGAGTAGCGGGCGATCTTACAACCCGCTGCAACCCTCCAGGCTGTGGTCCATCTTGCGGGCGGGCTCCTCGGTGACCCGGCCCACCACCCGGGCGGGCACCCCGGCGGCCACCGCGTGGGCCGGCACCGGCTGCAGGACCACGCTGGCGGCGATGATCTTGGCGCCTTCGCCGACCTCGATGTTGCCAAGGATCTTGGCGCCGGGGCCGATCAGCACGCCGCGGCGGATCTTGGGGTGGCGGTCGCCGGTCTCCTTGCCGGTGCCGCCGAGGGTCACCGACTGCATCATCGACACCCCGTCCTCGACCACCGCGGTCTCGCCGATCACCACGCCGGTGGCGTGATCGATCATGATGCCCCGGCCGATGCGTGCGGCGGGGTGGATGTCCACCCCGAAGGCCACCGAAACGCGGTTCTGCAGCACCAGGGCGAAGTTGCGGTGGCCGGTTTGCCACAGCCGGTGTGCCACCCGGTGGGTGG
Organism: Pseudomonadota bacterium; assembly: GCA_049325095.1. GTDB lineage: Bacteria > Pseudomonadota > Gammaproteobacteria > Pseudomonadales > Porticoccaceae > JAGPUQ01. The sequence continues at coordinate 32,152 of JBMOPO010000037.1, forward strand.
TGAGGGCGTGAAAGCCCTTGAAGTACAGCAGCGGGGTGGAGAAATCCCGGCACGCCGAGTCGCGCTCGTAGGTGGCGATGATGTCGCTGCGCGCGCTGTCGATGATCTCCGGCTGGCGGGCGAAGGCGTCGTCGAAAATTTCCCGCAGCAGGAGCGCCGGGGTGACGTCGCTGGCGAGCTTGTTGGCGAGGTGGAAGCTCAGCGCCGCGGCCAGATCCCGGTGGTTGAGGATGGTGCTGTGGAGGAAGCTGGCGAGCAGCGGCTCGGCCGCCACCTGCTCGCGCACCTCGGCGACCACGGTCTCCCACAGGGAGACGTTGCAGGGGTTCTCCCGGGCGTCGCTGGCGAGGTATTCGGGGTTGCGCTGGGCCATGACCCATTATCCGGGGGCCGCGATCAGTTTGCCAACCCGGCGCGGCTCACCGCCCAGATCTCGATGCGCTCGACCCCTGCCCGCCGCAGGCAGCCGGCCACCGCCTCGACGGTGCTGCCCGTGGTGATGACGTCGTCGACCAGCGCCAGGTGGCGGGGCAGGGCTTCGCTGGCGGCGGCAACGGCAAAGGCGCGGGTCAGGTTGCGGTGCCGCTGCGCGCGGGAGAGCCCGACCTGGGGTGGTGTGGCGCGCAGCCGCCGCACCAGCCGGTCGCGCACCGGAATCCCCAGGGTGCGGCCGAGCGGCAGGGCCAGCTCCAGCGCCTGGTTGAACCCCCGCGCCACCTGGCGCCGCCAGTGCAGGGGTACCGGCACCAGGGCCTCGGGGAGGGGGGTGTTGCGCAGCCTTGCCCGGGCCGCGATCAGCGCCGCCAGGGGCGCGGCCTGGGCCAGGTCTCCGCCGTACTTGAGGCGCTGGATCATCCCGTCCACCGGCGGGGCGTGATGGCAGGGGGCCAGGCTCGCCTCGAACGGCGGCGGGCGTCGCTGACAGCGGCCACAGATGCCGGGTACCGGCAGGGGCAGCGCGCAGCGCCGGCAGGCGCTGGCGATCCTGGGCAGGGCGGCGTCGCAGGCGGCGCAGAGGTCGAGGGCGCGGCCGCTCGCCCGCCCGCAGAGCAGGCAGACGCCGGGAAAGAGGGCGAAGCCGCAGCGGTGCAGCCAGGTCGTCGCAGTGGTGGTCAACTTGAAATCCGTCCCTGGTTGACAGTGGAGGCGCCGGGGATATGATCGGCGATTCCCGCGCCCGGCGCGCCGCGCAGATGTCGATGATCATGACACCGATCCGCCACGACTGGACCCGGGCCGAGGTCCTGGCGCTGTTCGCGCTGCCCTTCAACGACCTGCTGTTCCGGGCCCAGCAGGTGCATCGCGAGCGGTTCGACCCCAATGCGGTGCAGGTCAGCACCCTGCTGTCGATCAAGACCGGCGCCTGCCCGGAGGACTGCAAGTACTGCCCGCAGAGCGCCCGCTACGATACCGGACTGGAGCGCGAAAAACTGCTCGAACTGGAACAGGTGATCGCCCAGGCGCGCCGCGCCCGGGAGCAGGGGGCGACCCGCTTCTGCATGGGCGCCGCCTGGCGCTCGCCCCACGACCGCGATCTGCCCCGGGTGCTGGCCATGGTGCGCGAGGTCAAGGCCCTGGGGCTGGAGACCTGCATGACCCTGGGCATGCTGGAGGATCACCAGGCGCGCGCCCTGGCCGCGGCGGGTCTCGACTACTACAACCACAACCTGGATACCTCGCCGGAGTTCTACGGCGCGATCATCACCACCCGCACCTACCAGGAGCGGCTCGAGACCCTGGCCCGCGTCCGCGCGGCCGGCATGAAAGTGTGCTGCGGGGGAATCCTGGGCATGGGCGAGGATCTCGCCGACCGCGCCGGCCTGCTGGTGCAGCTGGCCAATTTGCCCGAACACCCGGAGTCGGTGCCCATCAACCAACTGGTGCGGGTGGCCGGCACTCCGCTCGCGGATGCCGAGCCGCTGGACCCGTTCGATTTCGTGCGCACCATCGCGGTGGCGCGGATCCTGATGCCGGCCTCCCATGTGCGCCTCTCGGCGGGGCGCGAGGACATGAACGAACAGACCCAGGCGCTGGCCTTTTTCGCCGGCGCCAATTCCATCTTCTACGGCGAGCGGCTGCTCACCACCCCCAACCCGGAGGCCGACCGCGACCGCCGGCTGTTCCACCGGCTGGGGATCCAGCCCGAGCCTGCGCCGGAATCCGAAGCAGCCGGTCGCGTGCCGCAGCGCGGCGCAGCGCGGCTCTGGTACGACGCGGCGGTGCCCGGCGGGTGACCAATCCGGATCCGGAGCTCGAGGCCGCCCTGGCCGAGCGCCGCGCCCGCCAGCTCCATCGCCAGCGGCTGACCCTGGAGACCGCCCAGGGCGCCGCGATCCGCATCGGCGGGCAGGCGTGCGTCAATTTCTCCAGCAACGACTATCTCGGCCTGGCGGCGGACCCCGAGGTGGTGGCGGCGCTCATCGAGGGCGCGCGGCGCTGGGGCGTGGGCGGCGGCGCCTCGCACCTGATCAGCGGGCACAGCGGCGCCCACCAGGCGCTCGAGGAAGCGCTCGCGGAATTCACCGGGCGGCCCAGGGCGCTGCTGTTCTCCACCGGCTACATGGCCAATATGGGGGTCATCAACGCGCTCGCCCGGGACGGCGACCTGGTGGTGCAGGACCGGCTCAACCACGCTTCGCTGCTCGACGGCGGCTTTCTCTGCCGGGCGCGCTTCGAGCGCTACCCGCACGCCGATCCGGCCGCCCTGGAAGCGCTGCTGGCCGGCGCCGGTTCGGGGCGGCGGCTGGTGGTCACCGACGGCGTGTTCAGCATGGACGGCGATCTGGCGCCCCTGGCGGAGTTGGCGGCCCTGGCCGACCGCCACGGCGCCTGGCTGATGGTCGACGACGCCCACGGGTTCGGGGTGCTCGGCGCACGGGGCGGCGGCGCGGTGGAAGCCCTGGGGCTGGGCCTGGACCAGGTGCCCATCCTGGTCGGCACCCTGGGCAAGGCGTTCGGCACCTTCGGCGCCTTCGTGGCCGGCAGCGAGGCCTTGATCGAGACCCTGATCCAGTTCGCCCGCACCTACATCTACACCACGGCGCTGCCGCCGGCGGTGGCGGCCGCCACCCTGGTCAGCCTGCGCCTGGCGCAAACCCAGGGCTGGCGCCGCGAGCGGTTGCAGGAGCTGATCGCCCGGTTCCGCGCCGGCGCCCGCGCACGGGAACTCCCCCTGCTGCCGTCCGCCACCCCGATCCAGCCGGTGCCGGTCGGGGATTCGGCCCTGGCGGTGGCGCTCGCCGCGCGGCTGCGCGCGGCGGGTTATCTGGTCGGCGGCATTCGCCCGCCCACGGTCCCGCCAGGGACCGCGCGGCTGCGGATTGCGCTGTGCGCGGCCCACGAGCCGCAGCAGGTGGACGGGCTGCTCGACGCCCTGGCGGCCGCCTGGCGGGAGCTGATCCCGGTCCCCTGAGCAGGGGTCGAAGCGGGCCGCGCCTGCGGCCATAATGGAGTCCGGCGCCACGCCCTTCGGGAAGCCGGGGGCGGGCGCCTGGCAACCACCAGGACCGGATGCGGTCCGGATCGAATCGACGGGGGAGGTCATGCCGCAATATCGGGTTCCCGTGCGGGACATGAAATTCGTGCGCGAGGAGGTGCTGGATTTCCCCTCGCTGTGGCAGCGCCTGCCCGGCTGCGGGGAGCTGACCGCCGAATTCGCCGGCGACATCTACCAGGCGGTCGCCCGGCTGTGCGAGGAGGTGCTGGCGCCGCTGTGGCGCAGCGGCGACGAAGAGGGCTGCACCTGGAGCCCCGCGGGGGTGCGCACGCCGGCGGGCTTCCGGGAGGCGTACGCCAGGTATCGGGAGGGGGGCTGGCCGGCGCTGACCGGGCCGGTGGAATACGGCGGACAGGGGCTGCCGCCGTCCCTGGAGAGCGTGCTCAACGAGTTCGTGGGCACCGCCAACTGGGCCTGGAGCATGTACCCCTTTCTCGCCAAGGGCGGCCGGCTGACGATCACCGCCCACGGCGACGACGCCGTCAAGCGCCAGTACCTGCCCAAGCTGATCTCCGGCGAATGGACCGCCACCATGTGCCTGACCGAGGCCCACGCCGGAACCGACCTGGGCATCCTGCGCACCAAGGCCGAGCCCGCGGCCGACGGCAGCTACCGGATCAACGGCACCAAGATCTTCATCTCCTCGGGCGAGCACGATCTGGTCGACAACATCCTGCACATCGTGCTGGCCCGGCTGCCGGATGCGCCGCCGGGCACCAAGGGCATCTCGCTGTTCCTGGTGCCCAAGCGGCTGCCGGATGCCGACGGCAACGCCGGGGCGTCCAACGGGGTGTCCTGCGGCGCCATCGAACACAAGATGGGCATCCACGGCAACGCCACCGCGGTGCTTCATTTCGAGAACGCCAGGGGCTTCCTGCTCGGCGAGCCCAACCGCGGGCTCAATGCCATGTTCACCTTCATGAACATCGCCCGCATCGGCACCGCGGTGCAGGGTGTGGCCCACGCCGAACTGGCCCTGCAGGGCGCGGTGCGCTACGCCCGCGAGCGCCTCCAGATGCGCGCCGCCACCGGGCCGGTCAATCCCGACGGGCCGGCCGATCCCATCATCGTGCACCCCGACGTGCGGCGCATGTTGCTCACCATCAAGGCCTTCGCCGAGGGCACGCGGCTGCTGATCCAGGCGCTCGCCTACGAGGTCGATCGCGCCTATCTGGCGCCCACGGAGGAGGAGCGCCGCGCCGCCGGGGACCTGCTCGCGCTGCTGACGCCGATCGCCAAGGGCTTTTGCACCGAAGTGGGTTTCGAGGCCGCCAGTCTGGGCATCCAGGTGTTCGGCGGCCATGGCTATATCCGCGAGTCGGGCATGGAGCAGAACCTGCGCGATGCTCGCATCGGCATGATCTATGAAGGCACCAACGGCATCCAGGCGATCGACCTGCTGGGGCGCAAGGTGCTGGCCAGCCGGGGCGCGCTGCTCGCCCCTTGGCTGCAACAGATCGCGGCATTCGGCCGGGACTGCTCCACCGAAGCCGGGATGGCGGAATTCACCCGGCCCCTGGGCGAGCTGATCGCCGAATGGGAGGGGCTCACCCGCGACATCGGCGCCCGCGCCGCGCAGGATCCCGACGAGATGGGTGCGGCGGCCTTCGACTATCTCATGTACGCCGGCTACGTCAGCCTGGCCTACCTGTGGGCGCGGGCGGCCCGGGTGGCGCAGCGGGCGCTGGCGGCGGGCACCGGCGAAGCGGCCTTCTACCGCGCCAAGCTGCAGACCGCGGCCTTCTATTTTCAGAAAGTGCTGCCCCGCACCCGGGCGCTGGTGGCCGGGATGCAGAACGGTGCGCGGACCTTGATGGACCTGCCCGCCGAATCCTTCCTGCTGGAATGAGGCGCGACCTGGGATGAAACAGCGGCCGCAGCTTTCCGAGGACGATCTCGCCCGGGTGCGGGAATACCTGAATTCGCCGATCCACCAAGTCGAGCGGCAGCCGTTCCGGCCGCTGCGGCTGCTGCTGGTGATCTGGCTGGTGATCGGATCGATCAGCGGCGCCGCCTGGCTGACGGCGCGCATGATGGGCGCACTCTGAATCGGGCCTCACCGGCGCCGCAGCGGGAGGCTCCCGGGTCGATTTTCTGGCGGCTACCACAACCACCGGTCATGGGGGGCCGGCATATGCAGCCATTGCAGGGCGTACGCATCGTCGAAATCACCACCAATGCCTCGGGTCCGTTCGCGACCGGCATCCTGGCCGACCAGGGCGCCGACGTGATCCGCCTGGAGACCATCGGCCTGGGCGATCCCTCGCGCCACGTGGGCGGGGTGCGGGGCGGAGTCACCGGCTACAACTCGAGCATGAACCGCAACAAGCGGTCGATGGCGGTCGACCTCAAGAGCGAGCGCCTGCGCCCGGTGCTCTACGAGTTGATCAGGACCGCGGATGTGTTCGTGCAGAACTCCCGGCCCGGGGCGCTGGACCGGTGCGGCTACGGTTATGGCGATCTGCACCGGGTGAATCCGGAACTCATCTATGTGTCCATCTCCGGCTTCGGTCCCGACGGCCCGGCCGCCCACCAGCGGGTCTACGATCCGGTCATCCAGGTCACCTCCGGGTTCGCCGCGGTGCAGGGCCACGGCGGGCGGCCGGAGCTGGTCAAGACCATCGCCAGTGACAAGATCGCCGCCCTGACCGCGGCCCAGGCGATCTCCTCGGCGCTGTTCGCCCGCGCCATGGGCCGCATCGGCGGGCATCATGTCGAGCTGTCGATGCTCGATGCCAGCCTGCAATTCCTGTGGCCGGACGCATTCTGGAACCACGGTTTCGTGGGCGACGACTTCCAGCGCAAGCCGCTGCTCGCCGAGTTCTACCGGGTCCTCAAGACCGCCGACGGCTATGTCACCGCGATCGTGGTCGGCGACGAGGAGTTCAAGGGCGCCTGCCGCGCGCTGGAACTGCCGCGGTTGCTCGACGAACCGCGCTTCGCCTCCATCTACGAGCGGTTCAGCAACTATGGCGAGCTGCTCGAGGTATTCGAGGAGCGGGCCGCCCGCCTGACCAGTGCCGAGGTGGTCGAACGCATGGACCGCGAAGGCGTGCCCTGCGGCAGGGTCAACACCCTCGACGAAGTGATCACCGATCCCCGGGTGCGGCACTCCGGCGCGCTGATCGAATACGACCATCCCCGCGGCGGGCGCCAGCGGCAGGCGCGGCCGGCGGCGATTTTCGCCGGCGAGCCCTGCCCGGTGCGCCGCCCGGCGCCGGGACTCGGCGAGCATACCGAGGAGGTACTGAAGGCCGTGGGCTGCTCCGACGCCGAGATCGCCGCATTGCGCGCGGCCGGAGCGATCGGTTGAAGCGGGCGCTTCAGCGGTCGCCGGTGGCGGGGGCTTCTTCGGGCGGCGGTTCGCGGCGATACACGAGCTTGCCGAACAGGATGCCCAGCTCGAACAGCAACCACATGGGCACCGCGAGCAGCGTCTGCGAGAACACGTCGGGCGGGGTGAGCAGCATGCCGACGGTGAAGCAGCCGACGATCACGTAGGGCCGCTTGGCGGCCAGTTGCAGCGGATCGACGGTGCCGGTGAGGCTCAGGATCACGATCGCCACCGGGATCTCGAAGCTGAAGCCGAAGGCGAAGAACAGCTTCAGCACGAAATCCAGGTAGCGGCTGATGTCGGTCATCACCGCGACGTGCTCCGGGCCCGCGCTGGTGAAGAAGCCGAAGATCAGCGGAAACACCAGATAGTAGGCAAACGCCATGCCGCCGTAGAACAGCGCGACGCTGGAGGCGAACAGCGGCAGCACGATGTGCCGCTCCCGCCGGTACAGGCCCGGGGCCACGAAGGCCCAGACCTGATACAGCACGAAGGGCACGGCCGCCAGCAGCGCCACGAAGAAGGTGAGCTTGAAGGGCGCCAGGAAGGGCGCCGCCACATCGGTGGCGATCATGCTGGAACCCTCCGGCAGATAGACCCGCAGCGGTTCCGACACATAGTCGTAGATTCGGTTGGCGAACGGGAACAGAGCGCCGAACAGCAGGGCGATGATCAGCAGGCAGCGCAACAGCCGGTCGCGCAGCTCGATCAGGTGCTCGACCAGGCTGGTTTCCGGTTCCGGGATATCGCTCATGGGCGGGGTGGGGGGTCGGCGGGTTGGCGCGGTGACGCGGCGCCGTCGTCGTCGACGAATTCGATCTCCTCGGGCGACTCCCGGGGGGCGGGCGCCGGCGCCGCCGGCGTGGACTGGGCCCGCCGGAGCGACTCGGCGACCTGTTGGCGCTCAGCCTCCAGCTGTTCCAGCAGCAACTGGTTGTGGACCTCGCGGCGGATGTCGTCGAGCCCCAGCTCCCGCTCCATGTCGCGGCGGGCATTGTGCAGGCCGCGGCGCAGCTTGCCGACCCAGTAGCCGAGGAAGCGGGCCGCCTCCGGCAACCGCTTGGGGCCGATCACGATCAGCGCGACGGTGACCAGCAGCAGCAGTTCGGAAAAGCCGATGTCGGACAAGCTGGCGCTCCGGCGGAGGTCGTCCCCGCGAATCAGGGGCCCTTGCGGTCGGCGGTGTGCTCGGCTTCGGGGTTGGCCTCGCCGGTCTGGGTTTTGGTTTCGATCTGCCCGGTGGCGTCGGCCCCGCCCTTGTCCTTGTCATCGCCCATGGCGTTGCGGAAGCCGCGGATGGCGCCACCCAGATCGCTGCCCAGGTTCTTCAGCCGCTTGGTGCCGAAGATGAGCATCACGATCACCAGGATGATGAGCAGTTGCCAGATGCTGATGCCGCCCAGCCCCATGTTCGCCTCCGGTCATTGATTGCGGCCGGCCTTTTCGTCCAGCCCGGAAATGCCGAATCGGCGCGCCAATTCGGCCAATACGGCGCCGGCATTCTCGCCGAGGTGCGAGAGCATTACCAGCGAGTGAAACCAGAGATCGGCGGTCTCCGCGACCACCGGCCGGGTATCGCCGTCGCGCTCGGCATCCTTGGCGGCGAGCAGCGTCTCGGTGCACTCTTCGCCCAGTTTCTCGAGAATTTTGTTGAGCCCCCGGGCGTGCAACTGGGCCACATAGGAGGCCTCGGGGTCGGCCCGGCGGCGCTCTTCGAGCACCCGCGAGAGTTGCGTCAGGACGTCGTCCATCAGGGCGCTCCCGGCGCCGGGCTCTCGGGCCGCCAGCCGTCATCGGCGGCGCGCCGGAAGAAGCAACTGGGCCGGCCCGTGTGGCAGGCGATCCCGCCGGCCTGCGCGACGCGCAGCAACAGGGCGTCGCCGTCGCAGTCGAGGCGGATCTCGACCAGATGCTGCACGTGCCCGGATTCCTCGCCCTTGCGCCACAGCCGCTGGCGCGACCGCGACCAGTAGACCGCGCGCCGCTCCGCCAGGGTCAGTTCCAGCGCCTCGCGGTTCATCCAGGCCAGCATCAGCACGGCGCCGCTGGCGGCATCCTGGGCGATGGCCGGCACCAGCCCGTCGCCGTTCCAGGCGACGGTATCGAGGATGGCGGGCGAAAGCTGGGTTTTGGTCATGGGCTGCGGCGCGTGTCGCGGCCATTATCCCAGCTTCGCCCGCGCAGCGACAGCAGCAGGCCGGCGGCGGCGAGCAAGGCGCCGGCCGCCAGGGCGGCGCCGACCGGCAGCCCCCGGCCGGCGGCCACCAGGCC
>JBMOPO010000037.1:41262-77930 GCA_049325095.1 Pseudomonadota bacterium
CGGCGCCGAGGCAAAAGGCCGCCAGCACCGAACCGCCGCGGGCCGGGGCGGCACCGGCGCGGCGCCGGCCCGCGGCAGCGGGTTCGAGCTGTTCGATCCGCGCCAGGGCCCGGTAGGCGAGCTGCGGCAGTTCGGGCAGGCGTTCCAGCCACTCCGGGCCATGGCGTTGCAGGCCGTGCCACAGGCGGGCGGGCCGGAACCGCTCCCGCAGCCAGTGTTCCAGAAAGGGGTGGCCGGTCTGCCAGAGATCGAGCTCCGGGTAGAGCTGGCGCCCCAGGCCCTCGATGTTGAGCAGGGTCTTCTGCAGCAGTACCAGGGAGGGCTGGATTTCGGCGTCGAAGCGCCGTGCGACCAGGAACAGATCGACCAGCAGGTGGGCGAGGGAGATGTCCTTCAGCGGCCGCTGAAAGCGCGGCTCGCAGACGGTCCGCACGGCGCTTTCCAGGGCGACCACCGAGGTGCCTTCGGGCACCCAGCCCGACAGCAGATGCAGTTCCGCGACCTGGCGATAATCGCGGCGGAAGATGGCCAGCAGGTTGCGCGCCAGATAGTACTGGTCGCGCTCCGTGAGGCTCCCGATCACCGCGCAGTCGATGGCCACGTAGCGCGGCTGCCGGGGGTCTCGGGCATCGACGAAGATGTTGCCCGGATGCATGTCGGCGTGGAAGAAGTTGTGGCGGAACACCTGGGTGAAGAAGATCTCCACGCCGCGTTCGGCGAGCACCCGGAAATCGACCCCGGCGCGCCGCAGTCGATCCACCTCGGTCACCGGGATCGCCCGGATGCGGTCCATCACCAGCACCTGGGAATTGGTCAGCGGCCAGTGCACCTGCGGCACGTGCAACAGCGGCGAGCCGGCGAAGTTGCGCCGCAGAATGGCGGTATTGGCCGCCTCGCGCTGCAGGTCCAGCTCATCGAGGATGGTGGTGCGGTAGTCCTGGGCGACTTCGATCGGGCGCAGCCGCCGGGCTTCCGCGCTGTAGCGGTCGAGGGTGCGCGCAAAGGCCAGCAGCAGGGCGCAGTCGAGCTCGATCAGGGCGCGGATCCCGGGGCGGATCGCCTTGACGACCACCTCGCGGCCGTCGGGCAGCACCGCGGCGTGGACCTGGGCGACCGAGGCCGAGGCCAGCGGCTCGCGGTCGAAGCCCGAGAACAGCTCGTCGATCGGGTGTCCCAGCGCCCCCTCCACCAGCGCGGCGAAGGCGTCGCCGGGGAACGGCGGCACCGCGTCCTGCAGCTTTTTCAGTTCGGCGCAGAGGTCGGCGGGGATCAGGTCCGGCCGGGTCGACAGCGCCTGGCCGAACTTGATGAATACCGGGCCCAGCGTCTCCAGCGCCCGGCGCAGGCGCTCGCCGCGGGGGCGCTCGGGGGCGGGCAGCAGGCCGGCCAGCGCCAGCGGCAGGCGCAGCGCCCAGGGCAGCCGCAGCCCCGCGGCCAGGGTGTCGAGCCGGTAGCGCAGCAATACCCGGACGATGTACAGGGCCCGCAGCGGCCGTTTCATCCCGGCTTCCGGGTGCTGCCGCCCGGGCGCGCGCCCAGCGCCGCCGCGCGGGTGAGCAGGTCGCGGGCGGCCGCGGCGGCGCTGCGCGCCAACCGCCCCGCCAGCTCGGCCGGGAGTTCGCCGGCGCGGGCGGCCAGCGCGGATTCCCAGTCCCAGTCGAGGTCGCGCAAGATCCCGCGCAGCAGGGCCAGGCGCGCCGGGTCGCCGCTCAGGGTCACGCCAGGGTGGTGGTGTTCGGGGTCGGCGCAGTACCAGGCCAGCAGCGCGGGCAGGCTGCCGCGCAGGCGCAGGTCGGCCGCCGCCGCGGCCTCCGGCAGCAGGCGGACGTCCGGCCCGCCGAGGATCGCGGTGCACGACCAGGGCGGCGCGCTGCACTCGATGGCGATGCGCAGTTCGCCCAGTTCCCGGAGCCGCCGGCGGGTCGCGGGGGCGCGCTCGAGCGCGCCATTGAGCAGGCCTTCCAGGCGGGCGCAGATCAGGGCCCGGATCATCGCCAGGGCTTGTCGCCGAGGTGCAGGGCCACGATGCCGCCGGTCAGGTTGTGGTAGTGGCAGGCGGCGAACCCGGCCGCGGCCAGCATCTCCCGCAATCGCTCCTGGTCGGGATGCAGGCGGATCGATTCGGCGAGATAGCGGTAGCTGTCCGCATCTCCGGCCACCAGGCGGCCCAGGCGTGGCAGGACCTGAAACGAATACTGGTCGTACAGCCGGGCCAACACCGGGTTGGTGGGCTGCGAGAATTCCAGCACCAGCAGCCGGCCGCCCGGCTTGAGCACCCGGTACATGGCGGCGAGGGCCAGTGTCTTGTCGGTGACGTTGCGCAGCCCGAAGGCGATGGTGACCCGGTCGAAGCAATCGTCCGGGAACGGCAGGCGTTCGGCGTCGGCCTGCACCCAGGCGACATTCGCGGCCAGCCCGGCATCGAGCAGGCGGTCGCGGCCCACCCCCAGCATGGCGGCGTTGATGTCGGCCAGGACCACCCGGCCCCGGGGGCCGACCCGGGCGGCGAGCCCCGCGGTCAGATCGCCGGTCCCGCCGGCCAGATCCAGGACCCTCTGTCCGGGCCGCACCGCGGCCATGGTCAGCGCCACCCGCTTCCAGAGGCGGTGCAGGCCGGCCGACATCAGGTCGTTCATCAGGTCGTAACGGGAGGCGACCGAGTCGAACACCCGGCCCACGCGCCGGGCCTTCTCGGCGCGCGGGACGCGCTGGAATCCGAAATCCGTGCTGTCTGGATCGCTCATGGGGGTCCCGCCGGCTCGCGGGACCCATTGTACACGGGCCCCCGCTCAGCCCAGGTAGCGTTCGCGCCTGGAGCTTTTCAGCCGCGCCAGATCGACGATCACCAGCCCGTCCACGCAGTGGCCGAAGGCGGGGTCGATGTTGAAGGCCGCGAATTGTACGCCGCCGACATCGCAGAGTTCGGCGTACTGCTTGTACAGGGTGGGCACGCTGAGTTGGTGCTCGCCCAGCTCGCGCTTGAGGCGCTGAAACTCCTCCCGATAGCTGTTGCCCGGATAGCTGGCGTCGAGCTCGGCGCGCCGCTCGGCGCTGATCTCGAAGGGATTGCGGGGCACCGCCAGCGATTGCCAGGCCGGGAAGTGGCGCTGGTAGAAGTGCGCGATCAGCTCCAGCGCGGCGCGCGGATAGGCGCCGCTCAGGCTCACCGGGCCGAACAGATAGCGGTATTGCGGGTGGTCGCGCAGATAGGCGCCGATGCCGTGCCAGAGGTAGTCCAGGCTGCGCTTGCCCCAGTAGCCGGGCTGCACGAAGCTGCGGCCCAGCTCCAGGCCCTGCGCCAGATAGGGGTTCATCCCGGGGGTGAACTCGAACAGGGTGCGGCTGTAGAGCGGCAGTCCGGTCCCGGCCGGACAGATGCGGTAGGCGCCGGCGATCTCCCACTCCTGTTCGTCCCACAGCAACAGGTGCTCGTAGTGGGGATCGAAGCGGTCGAGGTCGCGGCGCTGGCCCGAGCCCTCCTCGACCGCGCGAAAGGCCAGTTCCCGCAGCCGCCCCACCTCGCGCATCACCGCCGAGTCGGCGCGGTACCGGTAGAGGAAGATCTGCTTGCGGTCGGCCGTTTCACCCAGCAGTTGGCAGTCGCGGATCTCGCTGCGCAGATCCCGGCGGTTCTCCGGCCGGGCGATGGCGGTCTGGCCCGGAAACAGCCCCGGGCGGTCGTTGCCGATGCGGTACAGGTGGCGGCGAAACAGTTTGGCCTTGGCCTCGGCGGGCAGTTCGATGTGCCGATAGCAGCGGTGGCTGACCGGTTGGCCGATGCGCACGTCCACACAGCGCTTGGCCTGCTTGAACATCTCGCGGACCAGCCACAGGGTGGACAGCGGCCGCGCCAGAAAGGACAGCGCGTAGAAGAAAGTCGAATTGCGGCCGTCAATGAACACCGGCAGGATCGGCGCCCGGGCACTGGCGGCGACGCGCAGGAAGCCGGTCCGCCAGCGCCCGTCGCGGATGCCCTTGGCGCCGAATCGGGAAACCTCGCCGGCCGGGAAGATGATCAGGGCGCCCTCGGCTTCCAGAAATTCCCGGAGCGCACGCAGGTTCTGGCGGGGCGTCCGGCCGCCCATGTTGTCCACCGGCAGCAGCAGGGGGCGCAGGGGTTCGATGGCGGTCAGCAGGTCATTGGCGACCACCTTGACGTCGGGACGAATCTCGCGGACCAGCTTGAGCAAGGCCAGGCCGTCGAGGGACCCGATCGGGTGGTTGGCGGCGATGACCAGGCGGCCGCGGGCGGGGATGTGGTGCCGCTCGCGATCCCGCAGGCGGTAGGAGAAATCGAAGTATTCGAGCACCTGCTCGACGAAGTCGAAGCCCTGGAGATGGGGGTAGTTGGCGCCGAACTGGCGGATTTCCTTTTCGTGGAACAGCAGGCGGAGCGCGGTGAGCAGTGGCTTGGCCAGCAGCGGGCGCGTGACCAGCAGTTGGGGGTAGCGCGCCTGTACGAAATGTTCGACATCCAGCATGCGGATCCCATGGGCGGACCTTGGAGGGCGGACCCAGCATAGAGCCGCTCCTTGACCGAATGGTGACAGGCCGCCCGCGCCGGGCTTGGCCGCCGGAGCGCGGTGCGGTCAGCGCAGGTGGCCCAAATGCCGGCCGACGATCTGCAGCGCGCTCTTGAACAGCCGCGGCGTGGCGCCCAGCACATGGCCGGAGTCCAGATAGCCGTCGCCGCCCTGGAAGTCGCTCACCAGGCCGCCCGCCTCGCGCACCATCAGCACCCCGGCGGCGATGTCCCAGGGCTTGAGGTACATCTCCCAGAAGACGTCGCAGCGCCCGGCCGCGACATAGGCGAGGTCCAGCGAGGCCACGCCGAGGCGGCGGATGCCGGCCGAGTCGGCGGCCAGTTCGCTCAGGCAGGCCAGGTAGGAGGCCATCTCGGCCAGTGGATAGCCGCTGAACGGGATGCCGGTGGCGTACAGGGCCCCGGCGGGATTGGTTCTGCCGGTGACCCGGATACGGCGGCCGTTGAGAAAGGCGCCGTGGCCGCGGCTGGCGGTGAATTCCTCGCCCTTGGCGGGATCGTAGATGACGCCGTGCAGCAGCCGCCCGCGCTGGCGAAAGCCGATGGAGACCGCGTAGTGGGGGATGCCGTAGATGAAGTTGGTGGTGCCGTCGAGGGGATCGATGATCCACAGGCTGTCGGGGTCGCGGCCCACCAGGGAGCCCGATTCCTCGCCGAGAAAGCTGTGATCGGGATAGGCGCGGCGCAGGTGCTCGATGATCAGCTGCTCCGAGGCCCGGTCCACCTCGGTGACGAAATCGTGCCGGCCCTTGGTGTCGATGCGGACGCGGTCCAGCCGGCCGCTGGCGCGCTGGATCAGGTCGCCGGCCGCGCGCGCGGCGCGCAGGGCAATGGCGAGCATGGGTTCCATTGCGGGCTCCGGACCGAGGGCGGGGGCGCATTCTAGCAGAGCCCCCCGCGCCCGGCGGGGCGGAGCGGGTTTGGTACACTGGGCTTGGCGATGGCGAGTGGGTGCGAGATGGCCGGCAGCTTGGCAAGAGTGCGCGTGGTGCTGGTCAACACCAGCCATCCCGGCAATATCGGCGCCGCCGCCCGGGCCATGAAGAACATGGGGCTCGATCGCCTGTACCTGGTCGCACCGCGCGAATTTCCCGCGCCGCGGGCCCTGTGGCGGGCGGCGGGGGCGGCCGACGTCCTCGCGCGGGTGGTGGTGGTCGAGCGCCTCGCCGAGGCGATCGCCGACTGCGGCCTGGTGGTCGGCACCAGCGCCCGCGAGCGGCGGATTCCCTGGCCGGTGCTGGATCCCCGCGAATGCGGCCAGCGCGTCTGGGCCGAGTCCGCCCAGCACGAGGTGGCGCTGGTGTTCGGGCGCGAGGATCGGGGGCTCACCAACGAGGAACTCGCCCAGTGCGGCTTCCACGTCCATATCCCGGCCAATCCGGAGTACAGCTCGCTCAACCTGGCGGCCGCGGTGCAGGTGCTGACCTATGAGCTGCGGATGGCGGCCCTGGGCGACGCGGTGCACCCGGCATCCCGGCGCTGGGACGTGCCCCCGGCCCGGGCCGCGGACATCGAGTGCTATTTCGAGCATCTGGAACAGGTGTTGACCCAGATCGGGTTCCACGATCCGGACAATCCCCGGCAGACGATGGCGCGGCTGCGCCGGCTGCTGGCGCGGATTCGCCCGGACCGGATGGAGCTGTCGATACTGCGCGGAGTGCTCACCGCCATGCAGAACTTCGTCTGGCGGGCGCAAACCGATGCCGCCGGGCGCGCGGATGCGGCGCCGGACCGGGTGGCCGGCGGACCGCCCGGGAGCCGCGGGCCTTGAGCGCTCCGCAGTCCCGCGGCGGCGGGCGCGGCGAGGCGTCGGCCGTGACCGGCCTGCCGCTGTATTTCGATTACGCGGCCACCACCCCGGTCGATCCGCGGGTGGCCGAGCGCATGGCCGGGTTTCTGACCCGGGACGGCGTGTTCGGCAACCCGGCTTCGCGGACCCATCGCTATGGCTGGCAGGCCGAGGCGGCGGTCGAGGAGGCCCGCGCCCAGGTGGCCGAGGCGCTCAACGCCGACCCCCGCGAGATCGTCTGGACCTCGGGCGCCACCGAAGCGGACAACCTCGCCCTCAAGGGGGCCGCCGGCGGACTGCGGGAGCGCGGCCGGCACCTGGTCACCTCGCGGGTCGAACACAAGGCGGTGCTGGACACCTGCCGCTACCTGGAGACCCAGGGCTTCGAGGTGACCTGGCTGGATCCCGATCCCGGCGGCCTGATCCGGCCGCAGGCGGTGGCGGAGGCGCTGCGTCCGGACACCTGCCTGGTGTCGATCATGCACGTCAACAACGAGCTGGGCAGCGTCAACGACATCGCGGCGATCGGCGCCCTGTGCCGCGCGCGCGGCGTGATCTGCCACGTCGATGCGGCGCAGAGCCCGGGCAAGATCGGTCTCGATCTGGCGCGACTGCCGGTGGACCTGCTGTCGCTGTCGGCGCACAAGGCCTACGGGCCCAAGGGCATCGGCGCACTGTACGTGCGGCGCGGCGCCGGGGTGCGGCTCGAGGCCCAGATGCACGGCGGCGGCCACGAGCGCGGCCTGCGCTCCGGGACCCTGGCGACCCACCAGATCGTGGGCATGGGCGAGGCCCTGCGTCTGGCCAGCGCCGAACTCGAGGCCGAGGTGCAGCGGCTCGAAGCGCTGCGCCGCCGCTTTCGCGCGGCGCTCGCCGATCTCCCGCAGGTCTATCTGAACGGCTCGCGCAGCCGCCGCGTGCCCGGCATCCTCAGCCTGAGTTTCGGCGGCGTCGAGGGCGAGGCGCTGCTGCTGGGGCTGAAGGACGTCGCGGTCTCCACCGGCTCCGCCTGCACTTCCGCCAGCCTGGAGCCCTCCCATGTGCTGCGCGCCCTGGGCCTGCCCGACGCGCTCGCCCATGCGACCCTGAGGTTCAGTTTCGGCCGCTACACGACGCCGGCCGAGATCGACGCCGCGGCCGCGGCGGTGCACCGGGTGGTCGGCGGATTGCGCGGCGGCCGGCCGCTGCCGCCGAGCGACCGCATTCCCTGGGCGGAGGGGAGCGACGGGCCGGCGTGAGCGGCCGTGCGGGTCGCCGCGGCACTCGGCACTCGGAGTCGTGAAGCAATGCACGTCCTTTGGATTGCTTTGTCGCGAGTCGGTACAGGCCCGGACTCGCTCCCGTAAATCAAGCACTGGCGTGCTTGATTTGCGACCGGCCTTCCCTGGCCGGGCTTCGAGCTTGAAAAATTCACCAGCTCTCACCGCCGGATCCCGGCCGGTGCTGCGCCCCGCCTCCGCGGGCGCTGTGTCCGCCGGGTCCGCTATACTCGGCATACTTCAGGATGATGGTTGCGCAGATGCGTGACTCCGGTCGATGGCTCAGGGTCTGGGGGCGACTGCGCCGCCGCGCGCGGGGGGACCGCCGGTGACCGATCCCCGGATCGACCTGCACCGGCGGGTGGTCGAAACCGCACCCTTCGGGGTGCTCTTCTTCGCCTACGGCGTCTGTGTCGAGGTCAACCCGGCGGCGCTCGAACTGCTGGGGTGCGAGCGCGACCAGGTGCTCGGCCACGATTTGGAAACCCTGGCGCCGGAGGATTCGGTCGCCCTGGCGTCGCTCACGGAGCGGATCCGCGATGCCCTGAGCGAGGGCGCCCCCCAGGTATCCTGGGAGCTGCGCGCCGCGGATGACCGGCGGCGGTTTCTCGTCCAGCTCGGAGTCGGCGCGGGCCAGCGGAGCGGGGAGCTGGTGGTCGCCATCTATCCGCAGTTCGGCGCCGAGGCCGCGGAGTCGGGCGCCGCCGACCCGCGGCGGGCGCCGTCGCGCAGCTCGGTGCTCCGCAAGCTGGGCGGCGCGGTGGAGCGGCGGCGCGGGGTGTACCGCGACGAGCTCACCCGGCTCCCGACCCGGCAGGCGATGCTCGACCATCTGCGGGCGACCTGGAGCGGGCCGGGCGCCGCGGCGGGCTGCGCTGCGCTGATGCTGATCGATCTGGACCACTTCAAGGACATCAACGACTCCTGGGGGCACGAGCTGGGCGACCGGGTACTGGCGCGGGTGGCCCAGTCGCTGCACCGGCAGATGAGCGCGGCCGGCGCGCCGGCGGGCGCCTTTCTCGCCCGCCTGGCCGGCGACGAATTCGCGCTGTTCGTCCCCGGGCTCGGCGAGACCCTCACCGAGGCCGCGGTGCGCGCCCGGGCGCTCGCCGAGGTGTTGCGGGAGCTGGTGGCGACGCCGATTTTTCTCGATGGCGCCGAGTTCGCCCTGACCGCGAGCGTCGGGATTTCGCTGCTCAACGACGCCACGCTGGAGCCGGAACGCGCGCTCCAGTACGCCGATACGGCCATGTACGAAGCCAAGCGCAAGGGCCGCAACGGCTGCGCCTTCTTCGATCGCGCCATCGCCGCCAAGGCCCAGCGGCAGGTGGCGCTCAACACCCGGCTGCGCAAGGCCGTCGACAACCAGGAGTTCGTCCTCTACGTGCAGCCGATCATGACGGTGGCGCACGACCATCTGATCGGCGGAGAGGTGTTGCTGCGCTGGATCAACAGCGACCGGGTGACCAGCATGCCGGCCGAATTCATTCCGCTGCTGGAGAAATCCGGCCTCATCGTCGACGTCGGTCACTGGGTGATCCGCACCGCCTGCGAGCATCTGCGCGGCTTTCTCGACGCCGGTGTGTGGCGCGCCGACATGCAGTTGCACATCAACGTCAGCCGGCGCCAGTTCCAGGACCAGAGGCTGCTCGAAGTCATCGAGCACAGCCTGCGCAGTTACGATATTGATCCGGGACTGCTCGCGTTCGAGATCACCGAGACCCTGGCCATGGAGGACGTCGAGGCCGCGGTTGCCAAGATGCACGCGGTCAAGGCCATGGGCGGGCGGTTTGCGGTGGACGATTTCGGCGTCGGGTATTCGTCGATGAGCGCCCTGCGCAGACTGCCCTTCGACTGGCTCAAGATCGACCGGGAGTTCATTCGCAACGTCCATCGGGACCCCGACGCGCGGGGCATCGTCGAGGCGATTCTCGGGGTATCCCGGCAGTACGGGCTCAAGGTGACCGCCGAGGGTGTGGAGGATGCCGCGGCCCTGGAACTGTTGCGGCAGATCGGGTGCGACAGCTATCAGGGCGCGCTCTACAGCATGCCGGTTCCGGTGGAGCGGTTCGGCGCGCTGCTCGCCGCCACGGCCGCCGCCTGAGCTGGTGAATTTTTCAAGCTTGCGACGGAAGCAGTGCACAGGACGCGCATGGCTTCACCGACGCTGAGCCCCGGGTTTTCCTTGTCTCCCCCCGCCCGCGGAGAGTAGAATCTGCGCCCTTTCGCAACTGGCGGGTGTTCCCCCGGGTATGCCCCGCACGCCGGAGTCCGATGTCATGCCCATTGAGCGCACCCTGTCCATCATCAAGCCGGACGCCGTGGCCCGCAATCTGATTGGCGAAATCATCGCCCGGTTCGAGAAGGCGGGCTTGCGGGTGGTCGGCTGCCGCATGCTCTGCCTGTCCCGCGAGCAGGCCGAGGGGTTCTACGCCGAGCACCGGGAGCGGCCCTTTTTCGGCGACCTGGTGGCCTTCATGACCTCCGGGCCGGTGATCGTGCAGGTGCTGGAGGGCGAAAACGCCATCGCGCTCAACCGGGAATTGATGGGCGCCACCAACCCCCGGGAGGCGGCGCCCGGCACCATCCGCGCCGATTTCGCCGAATCCATCGACGCCAACGCGGTGCACGGATCGGACTCGCGGGCCGCGGCCGAGCGGGAGATCGCCTACTTCTTCAATGGGAGCGAACTCCACGCCCGTTGACCGCGGTTGCGGCGGCGGCCAACATCGGCGGG
Organism: Pseudomonadota bacterium; assembly: GCA_049325095.1. Taxonomy (GTDB): domain Bacteria; phylum Pseudomonadota; class Gammaproteobacteria; order Pseudomonadales; family Porticoccaceae; genus JAGPUQ01. The sequence continues at coordinate 51,591 of JBMOPO010000037.1, forward strand.
CGGGAAGCCCCCGCGAGTGGTGCCGGTGCGCGGTAGCCGGTGCCGACCTCCCGGACCTCCGCCGGCAGCGGGCGGGTTCGCTGCGACAGCATTTGCGGTGACCTCATGAGCAAAATCAACCTGCTCGGCCAGACCTCCGCGCAACTCGGCGACTTTTTCGAAGCCCTGGGTGAGCGCCGGTTTCGCGCCGGCCAGGTGTTGAAGTGGATCCACCAGCGCGGGGTGACCGATTTCCAGGCGATGACCGACCTGGGGCGGGCGCTGCGCGACCGGCTGACCGCGGTCGCCGAGGTGCGGCCGCCGGAAGTGGTGAGTCAGCACGAGGCCGCGGACGGTACCTGCAAGTGGCTGGTGCGGGTTGACGGCGGCGACTGCGTGGAAACCGTCTACATCCCCGAGCGGGACCGGGGCACGCTGTGCATTTCCTCCCAGATCGGCTGCGCCCTGGATTGCAGCTTCTGCGCCACCGGCAAGCAGGGGTTCAATCGCGATCTGACCTCCGCCGAGATCATCGGCCAACTGTGGATCGCCCGGCGGGCGCTGGGCAGCTTCGGCGGCGGGGCGGGGCGGCGGATCACCAACACGGTGATGATGGGCATGGGCGAGCCGCTGCTCAACTTCGACCCGGTGGTGGCGGCGCTCAACCTGATGCTGGACGACAACGCCTACGGCCTGTCCAAGCGCCGGGTCACGCTGAGCACCGCGGGGGTGGTGCCCATGCTGGATCGGCTCGGCGAGGTCACCGATGTCTCGCTGGCGATCTCCCTGCATGCGCCCAATGACGCCCTGCGCGATCGGCTGGTGCCGCTCAACCGCAAGTACCCCATCGCCCGGTTGCTGGAATCGGCGCGCGGCTATCTGCGCCGGCTCCCCGATACCCGCCGGCGCATCACCATCGAGTACACCCTGATCGACGGCGTCAACGATGCGCCCGACCAGGCCCGGGAGCTGGCCGCGCTGTTGCGCGACACCCCTTGCAAGATCAACCTGATCCCCTTCAACCCCTTTCCCGGTACCGGCTATCGCCCGGTGGGTGCGGCGACCCTCGACCGGTTCAGGGATATCCTCGCCGCCGAGGGGTACACTGTCACCGTCCGCGCGACCCGCGGCGACGAGATCGCGGCGGCCTGCGGGCAACTGGCCGGGGCGGTCAACGACCGTACGCGGCGCAGCGACCGCCAGCGGCAGCGGATGGCGGACGAAGAACGCATCCTGAGGGTGATCGGTGACTAGACAGCGTGGCAGGATATGGCTCCTGGCGGCCGTGATGGCGGCGGCGCTGGGGTGTACCACGACCACCAAGACCACCAGCAGCACCCTGACCACCAGCAGTCCGGAAGAAAAGAGCAGAGATGAGAAGCGCCAGGACGCGCTGGCCAACTACGTGCAGGTGGGCATGGGCTACATCGGCCAGCGCAATCGCGAGCAGGCGCGACTGAACCTGCTGCGCGCGCTGGAGATCGATCAGCGCTCGCCGGCCGCCCACAACGGCATGGCGCTGCTCTATCAGCTGGAGCGGGATCCGGAGCGGGCCGAGGATCATTTCCGCAAGGCCCTGCGCTACGACCGCAACTTTACGCCGGCGCGCAACAATTACGGCGTTTTCCTGGCGTCCATGGAGCGCTACCCGGAGGCCCTCGAGCAGTTTCGGGCCGCGGCCGGGGACGTCAACTACAGTCTCCGCCCGCAGGTATTCCTGAGTCTCGGAGTGGTGGCCGCTCGCCTGGGCAGGGCGGAGGAGGCGCGCGAGGCCTGGGAGCGGGCGATCGCCCTCGACCCCGCCATGGGTGCGCCCTATCTGGAACTCGCCGAATACCACTTCAAGCGCGCGGATTACCCGCTGGCCAAGCAGTATCTCGCCGCCCATGGCAAGCGCGCCAAGCCGTCCGCCCGCAGCCTGTGGCTGGAGGTACGGGTCGAGGCCGCCTTCGGCGATACCGACGCCCTGGCCAGCAAGGGGCTGGCGCTGCGCAAGCTGTTTCCCTACGCGCCGGAGACCCTGGAGTACCAGCAATGGGTCGAGCGCCGTGGCCGGCAGTGATGAGTCCGCAGCGCGCCTGCCGCTGCCCGGAGTGGCGTTGCGCAAGGCGCGTACCGAGCGCGGGCTGACGCTCGAAGAGGTGGCCGCCGCGACGCGCATCCCGCTGCGCTCGCTGGTTGCGCTGGAGGCGGACGACTATGCGCGGCTGCCGGCCGCCGTCTATGTGCGGGGCTATCTCCGCCTCTGCGGCGGCCTGCTCGGGCTCGATCCGGAGCCTTTGATGGACGATTTCGAAATGCAGCTCCGGGCCCATCGCGGCGCTCCGGACCCGCCGATGATCGCCGGCCGCCGCCGGCCGTTGCTGTTGGGGATCGGCGCGCTGGCCGCGCTGGCGGCGCTGGTGGCCGGTGTCATGATGGCTTGGTCGAGGTAGAGGCGATGCAGCAGGAATCCGGCATCCGCCGGCGGCATTCCCGGCGGATCATGGTGGGCCAGGTGGCGGTCGGGGGCGGTGCGCCGATCTCGGTGCAGAGCATGACCAACACCGAGACCACCGACGTGGCGGCCACGGTCGCCCAGGTGCGCGCGATCGCGGCGGCGGGCGCGGACATCGTGCGCGTCTCGGTGCCTTCGCTCGCGGCCGCCGAGGCCTTCGGCGCCATTCGCAGGCAGGTATCCGTACCCCTGGTGGCCGACATCCACTTCGACTACCGGATCGCCCTGCGGGTGCTGGAGCTCGGCGTGGACTGTCTGCGCATCAATCCCGGCAACATCGGCCGCCGGGAGCGGGTGCGGGCGGTGGTCGAAAAGGCGCGCGATCTGGGCGTGCCGATCCGGATCGGGGTCAACGCGGGCTCCCTGGAAAAGGATCTGCAACTGAAATACGGCGAGCCGACGCCCGAGGCCCTGGTGGAGTCCGCGTTGCGCCACATCGAGATCCTGGACCAACTGGACTTTCACGAATTCAAGGTCAGCCTCAAGGCATCCGACCTGTTCATGGCGATGGCCGCCTATCGCCTGATCGCCGGCCAGATCGACAGTCCCCTGCATCTGGGGATCACCGAAGCCGGCGGCCCCAGGTCCGGGACGGTGAAGTCGGCGATCGGCCTGGGCGCGCTGCTGCTGGAGGGCATCGGCGATACCCTGCGTATCTCGCTGGCCGCCGATCCGGTGGAGGAGGTGCGGGTCGGTTGGGACCTGCTCAAGGCGCTGCGGTTGCGCTCGCGCGGCATCAATCTGATCGCCTGTCCGAGCTGTTCGCGACAGAATTTCGACGTGATCGCCACGGTCAATGCCCTCGAAGAGCGGCTCGCCGACATCACCGAGCCCCTCGACGTGGCGGTGATCGGCTGCATCGTCAACGGCCCGGGCGAGGCCCGGGTGGCCGATCTGGGACTCACCGGAGGCACGCCCCGGCACCTCCTCTACCGGCACGGCAAGGTCGAGGGCAAGCTCGACAAGGCCGATCTCGTCGATCAGCTCGAACAGCACATTCGCGCTACAATCCGCGCGCGCGCCGCGGCCGACCCCGCCATCATCGCGCGCGGCTGAACCCAGGTATCGCCCTTGCTAGCTATCCAGTCCCTGCGGGGGATGAACGACATCTTGCCCGGCGAGACCCCCGCCTGGCGATTTCTCGAAGCCGAGCTGGCGGAACTCCTGACCGCCTATGGCTACCGGGAAATCCGCCTGCCGCTGCTGGAGCACACCGAGCTCTTCCGGCGCTCCATCGGCGAGGTCACCGACATCGTCGAAAAGGAGATGTACACCTTCGTCGATCGCAACGGCGACAGCGTCACGCTGCGGCCCGAGGGCACCGCGGGCTGTGTCCGCGCCGCCGCCCAGCACGGCCTGTTGCGCGAACCGGTGCAGCGGCTCTGGTACCGGGGGCCCATGTTCCGCCACGAACGCCCGCAGAAGGGCCGGCTGCGCCAGTTCCATCAGTTCGGCGCCGAGGTGTTCGGCCTCCCTGGGCCCGACATCGATGCCGAGATGCTCGCCATGACCGATCGCCTGTGGCGGCGGCTCGGCATTCGCGACCTGCTCCAACTGGAACTCAATTCGCTGGGCAGCGGCGCGTCGCGCGCCGCCTACCGCGAGGCCCTGGTGGCCTATCTGGCGCGGCACCTGGAGGCCCTGGATCCCGACAGCCGGCGGCGCCTGGAGACCAACCCGCTGCGGATCCTCGACAGCAAGGTCGAGAGCACGCGGGAGGTGCTTGCGGGTGCGCCGGCGCTGGCGGACTACTTCGATGCCGAGTCGCAGCGGCATTTCGCGGAGTTGTGCGCCCGCCTCGATACCGCCGGCATCCGCTACCGGATCAACCCGCGCCTGGTGCGGGGCCTCGATTACTACGGCAAGACCGTGTTCGAGTGGACCAGCGATCGCCTGGGCGCCCAGGCCACCGCCTGTGCCGGCGGGCGCTTCGACGGCCTGGTCGAGCAGCTGGGCGACCGGCCCACCCCGGCGATCGGGTTCGGCATCGGTCTCGAACGGCTGCTGTTGCTGCTCCAGGCGGCCGAGCGCCAGCCGCCCATCGACGCGGGGCAACCCGATGCCTACCTGGTCGCCGCGGAAGCGGTCGCCAGCGCCGCGCTGGCCCTCGCCGAGCGGCTGCGCGACGCGGTCCCCGCGCTGCGGCTGCAGTGCCATTGCGGCGGCGGCAGCCTCAAGAGCCAGCTCAAGCGCGCCGATCGCAGCGGCGCCGCATTCGCGCTGATCCTGGGTGAGGACGAACTGGCCGCCGGGACCATCACCCTCAAGTATCTGCGCCAGGATCTGCCGCAGCGGCAGTTGGCGCTGGATGAGGCGGCGGCGCTGCTGGGCGCCGCCTGCGGACGCGCCGCGCCCGCGGCGCGCGGATAACCACCTACTGCGGGTTTCACATGGCAGAACATTACTCCGACCAGGAACAGATCGAGGCGCTGCGGCGCTGGTGGAAACAGTACGGCGCCGCCATCGCCCTGGCATTGGTACTCGGGGTCGGCAGCTGGTTTGGATGGCAGCAGTGGCAGCAGGCCCGCGAGAGCCGGGCCCAGGCCGCCGCGCTGGTCTACGAGGAGATGCAGGCGGCGATCGCCGGCGCGCCCGTCGAACAACTGGCGGCGGATCGCCTGGCTACGGCCACCGCGCGGGCGGAGCAGCTCAAGGCCGAGTACGGCGACACCCAGTACGGCGCTCTGGCGGGGCTGATGCTGGCCCGGCTCGCGGTGGCGCGGGAGGATCTCGAGGCGGCGGCCGCGGAATTGCAATCGGTCATGGCCGACGGCGCCGACCCCGATCTGGCGCTGCTGGCGCGGCTGCGGCTGGTGCGGGTGCGCACTGCCCAGGAGCGCTACGACGAGGCCCTCCAGCTCGCGGCCGTGGAAGTGCCGGCGGCGATCGCGGCCGAGTTTGCCGAGGCGCGCGGCGACATCCACCGCCTGCGCGGCGATCTGGATGCCGCCCGCGAGGCCTATCAGGCCGCGGTGGATGCCGCGCGCGGCACCGGCATGCTCGCCGAGCTGTTGCGGATCAAGCTCGATCAGGTGCAGCCGGCGGCCACCCCCGGGGACGCATCGTGAGGCGGGCGCTGCTCGCATTGGGCATCGCCCTGCTGGTATCGGGCTGCGGCAGCCTCAGGTTCTGGGAGGACGAGGCTCCGGAAGGCGAGGCCGCCGAGGCCGGGCAGGAGAGCGCTGCCGGGGATCGGGAATCGACCGAGGCGGACGATGAGCCCGCCGAGCTCGAAGACATCGAACAGCGGGTGGAGATCGAGCGGCTGTGGTCGGTCGGCATCGGTGACGAGCAGGAGGCCTTCGAGGCCGCCCTGCGGCCGGCGGTGGACGCGGGAACGGTCTATGCCGCAAGCCGCGAGGGCCGCGTGGTCGCCGTGGATGCCGCCGAGGGCGACCGCCGCTGGCGCGCGGATCTCGACATCGGATTGACCGGCGGGGTGGGGGCGGGCGCCGGCCTGGTGCTGGTCGGGACCGCGGCCGGGGATCTGGTGGCGCTGCATGCGGAGAACGGCGAGGAGGCCTGGCGGGCCAGCCTGTCGAGCGAAATCCTCGCGCCGGCCGCGGCGAGCGGCGATCTGGTGGTGGTGCAGACCCAGGACGCCAAGGTCTACGGGCTGGCGGCGGCCGACGGCAGCCGGCGCTGGCTGTTCGAGATGGATCTGCCGGTGCTGACCCTGCGCGGCACTGCGACCCCGCTGATCGTCGATGACCTGGTGCTGGTGGCCTTCGCCAACGGCAAGCTGGCGGCGCTGGATGCGGACACCGGAACGCCGCGCTGGGAGGCGCGGGTCGCCATGCCGGCGGGGCGCACCGAGCTGGAGCGCATGGTGGATGTCAGCACCCCCGCGCTCGACGGCGACATCGTCTACGCGGTGAGCTATCAGGGCCGGGTGGGGGCCTATACGCGCGGCAGCGGCCGCGAACTCTGGGCCCGGGACATGTCCAGTTCGCGTGCTCCCGCGGTCGGCAGGAACCAGTTGTACCTGGTCGATACCGAGGATCGCGTGATCGCCCTGCGCGCCACCGGCGGCCAGGAGCTGTGGTCCAATCCGGCGTTGCGCCGGCGGGTGCCCACCGCGCCGCTGGCGATCGGCGATCTGGTCGCGGTGGCCGACGGCGAGGGCTATCTGCACCTGCTGTCGGCGGTGGATGGCAGTTTCGTGGGGCGCCGGAAGGTCGATGGCGATGGCGTCAGCGTGCCGCTGGCGACCGACGGCGAGCGCATCTTCGTGCAGGACAACAGCGGCGATCTCAGCGCCTTCGGGGTGAGTGGCTCGGTGTCGGGAGAGACCGGGGCCGACAGCGGCAAGTAACGGGTAGAATGTCGGCCCCCTGCCGCCGGCACCGCCACCGCCATGTTGCCCGTCATCGCCCTGGTCGGACGTCCCAATGTCGGCAAATCGACGCTCTTCAACCGCCTGACCAAATCGCGGGAGGCGCTGGTCGCCGATTTTCCGGGCCTGACCCGAGACCGGCGTTACGGCGAGGCGCGCTTCGAGGAGCGCCGGTTCGTGGTCATCGACACCGGCGGCATCACCGGCCGGGAGGACGGTATCGACAGCGCCATGGCGGCGCAGTCCTATCGGGCGATGGCGGAGGCGGACGCGGTCCTGCTGCTGGTCGACTGCCGCGAGGGCCTCACCGCCACCGACGAGGCGCTGGCCGCCCGCCTGCGCCAGGGCAGCGCCCCGGTGTACCTGGTCGTCAACAAGATCGACGGGACCAACGCCGACATCGCGGTGGGCGAGTTCCACCGGCTCGGGTTTGCGCCGGTGTTTCCGATCACCGCCACCGGCGGGCGCGGCGTGCGGGCGCTGCTCGCCGCGGTGCTGGCGGCGCTGCCCGCGGCGCCGCCGCAAATTCCGGAGACCGCCGCGGATGGGGAGCAGGGTATCCGGGTCGCGGTGGTGGGGCGCCCCAATGTCGGCAAGTCCACGCTGGTCAACCGGCTGCTCGGCGAGGAGCGGGTGGTGGTCTTCGACCAGCCCGGCACCACCCGGGACAGCATCTATATCGACTATGAGCGCGACGGCATCCGCTACACCCTGATCGACACCGCCGGGGTGCGGCGCCGCCGGCACATCGACCTCGCGGTGGAAAAGTTCTCCATCGTCAAAACCCTCAAGGCCATCGACGATGCCCAGGTGACCATCCTCCTCACCGATGCCAGAGAGGGTTTGGTGGACCAGGATCTGCACCTGCTCGGCTATTGTCTGGAGGCCGGGCGCGCCACGGTGCTGGCGGTCAACAAGTGGGACGGGCTGGCGCCCGAGCGGCGGGAATGGGTCCGGCGCGAGCTGGAGCGGCGCCTGCGTTTCGCCGACTTCGTCGAGGTCCATTTCATTTCGGCGCTGCACGGCAGCGGGGTCGGCGACCTCTATCCGGCGGTGCAGCGGGCCCATCGGGCGGCGACCGACCAGTACGGCACTGCGCGCCTGACCCGCATTCTGCACGCCGCGGTCGCGGCCCATCCGCCGCCGCTCGCGCACGGCCGGCGCATCAAGCCCAGGTTCGCGCACCTCGGCGGGCGCAATCCGCCGCTGGTGGTGATCCACGGCGGCCAGGTGGCGGCCTTGCCCAACCCCTATGTGCGCTATCTGGAAAAGGCCTTTCGCCGCGCCCTGGAGCTGCCGGGGACGCCGGTGCGCATCGAGCTGAAGTCGACCGACAACCCGTTCGCCGGGCGCAGGAACGAGCTGACGCCGCGCCAGATCGCCAAGAAGCGGCGGGCCGCTGCGCACTACCGAAAGCAACGCCGCTGACCGTTCGCCGGGCGCCCCCGGTCACAGCATCTCCTGGGGGTCGGCATCGATGCTCCAGCGCACCCGCCGCGCCTCGGGCAGGGATTCCAGCCGCAACGCCAGCTCGGCGAGGACCGGCTGCAGCTCGCCGCGGCGGGCGGCGCCCAGCGACAGCAGGTAGCGGAAGCGCCCGCCCCGCCTCTCCAGGGGAGCGGGCAGGGGGCCGAGCGGCCGCACCTCGGCACTCAGGGACTCCGCGATCCCCCGCGCGGCGCACAGCAGCTCCAGCGCACGCTGGGCGACTTCGGCCTCGGCGCGCACCAGCGCCAGCGCGCCCCGGGGCGGCATGCCCAGCGCCGCGCGCTCGTCGAGCAGGCGCGCGGCGAAGGTCCCGTAGCCCTCGCGGACCAGAGTGGTCAGCAGCGGGTGGTCGCAGAAGTGGCTCTGCAGCAACACCCGGCCCGGGTGCTCGCCGCGCCCGGTGCGGCCCGCCACCTGGGTGAGCAACTGGCCGAGCCGCTCGGGAGCGCGGAAATCCGGGCTCATCAGGCCGTCGTCGGCGTTGAGGACCACCACCAGCGCGACCCCGGGGAAGTGGTGGCCCTTGGCCAGCATCTGGGTGCCCACCAGGATGCAGGGCCGGCCGCTGTGCACCGCGGCCAGCTTGTCTTCCAGCCGGCGCCGGCTGGCGGTGGCATCGCTGTCGATCCGGATCACCGCCGTGTCCGGGAAAAGCTCGCGCAGCCCGAGCTCGGCTTTCTCGGTGCCCTGGCCCGACGACTGCAACTGGGTGCCGCCGCAATCCGGGCACTGTTGCGGGATCCCGCGCCGGTAGCCGCAGTGGTGGCAGATCAGGCGCGCGGCGCCCAGATGGACCGTGAGGCGGGTGTCGCAGTGCGGGCAGCCGCCGATCCAGGCGCAGTCGTGGCACAGCAGGGCGGTCGCGTAGCCCCGGCGGTTGAGAAACACCAGCACCTGGCGGCCGGCGGCCAGGGTCGATCCGATGGCCTCCAGCGCCTGCGCCGAGAGCCCCTCGCGCAGTCCGGCCCGGCGCAGATCGATCAGCTCCCAGCGCGGCGCCCCGGCGCCGGGGCGCTGGGTCAGGCGCAGCATCCGATACCGCCCCCGCCGGGCGTTGTCGAGACTTTCCAGCGAGGGGGTCGCCGAGCCCAGCAGCAGGGGGATTCCCGCGCGCCGGGCGCGCATCACCGCCACGTCCCGGGCCGAATAGCGAAACCCGTCCTGCTGCTTGTAGGACAGGTCGTGCTCCTCGTCGACGATGACGATGCCGAGCCGCTGCAACGGCGTGAACACCGCCGAACGGGTGCCGATCAGAACCCCCACGCGGCCCGCCCGGGCGGCCGCCCAGGTGCGCGCCCGGTCCGCCTCGCCGAGCCCGGAGTGCAGCACCGCCACCGGGCAGGTGAAGCGGGACTCGAAGCGCGCCAGGGTCTGGGGGGTGAGCGCGATTTCCGGCACCAGCACCAGGGCCTGCCGGCCCAGGCGCAGCACCCGTTCGATGGCGCGGAGATAGACCTCGGTCTTGCCGGTACCGGTATCGCCGTAGAGGAGATAGGTCTGGTAGCGGTGGAGTTCCAGCTCCGCCAGCGCCCGCCGCTGGTCGTCGTGCGGCGCCGGCGGCGGTTCGGCCAGCAGTTGATCGACATCGGCCGGGCTGCCCGGATCCCCGGCGCAGGGCTGGATGAGCTCCTCCGCGGCCAGGGCGCGGATCACGGCGGCGGAAATCCCCGCCGCGCGCAGTTCGGCCGCCGTTCGCGGCCGCGCGCGCAGCAGGTGCACCAGCTCCCGGCGGCGCGGCGCGCGGGCGAACGCGGTATCCGCCAGCCCGCGACCGCGATCGCTGAGCCGCCACCACCCGTGCCGCGGCGGGGGTGGAGATTCCCCGCGGCGGACCAGGGCCGGCAGGACCGACAGCACCGCCTCGCCCACCGGATGGTGGTAGTAGTCGGCCGCCCAGCGCACCAGTTCGAGCAGTTCGCCGGGCAGCAGGGGCTCCTCGTCGAGCACTTGCTCGATCGCCCGCAGGGCCCGCCCCTGGCCGGCATCGCAGGCGCCGCGGCCGACCACCACCCCGACCAGGCGGCGGCTGCCGAACGGCACCCTGACCCGGGTGCCCGGGGCGAGCGCGCGCCGGTGATCCGGGGGCGGCAGGTAATCGAACAGCCGCCGCAGCGGCGAGGGCACCGCGACCTGGTAACTTTCGGGTAGGGACATGCGCCTTGAACGGAAACGGCTTTCTGCTAGTATGCGCGCTCCCGCAGGCACGGGGCGCGCGGTGCCCGGCACGGCAAGTTAAATGACCGGGTGGCGGCGCGCAAGTCACGTCCACGAGGCCAGCCATGAAAGCAGAGATCCATCCCCCCTACGGCAGACTGACCGCCACCTGCAGTTGCGGCAATGTCGTCGAAGTGGGTTCCACCCTCCAGGAGAGCATTCACCTCGACGTCTGTTCGGCCTGCCACCCCTTCTTCACCGGGAAGCAGAAGGTCGCCGATACCGGCGGTCGGATCGACCGGTTCAACCGGCGGTTTGGCGCGCTGGCCGCCAAGTCCTGATGCGGATGTAACGTCCGGTGCTCCGCCGCGACGCGCCCGGGATCCTGATCCCGGGCGCGTTTTTGTTGGCGCTGGCATGGCCGCTCCCGGCCGCCGCGGATCCCTGTCTGCTCCCCGGTCCCGGCAGCGCCGTGGCGGTATCGCGGGTGGTCGATGGCGATACCCTGATCCTCGCCGACCGCCGCCGGATTCGCCTGATCGGGGTCAACGCGCCCGAACTGGGGCGGGACGGAAAGCCGGATCAACCGCTGGCCCGAGCCGCGCGGGAGTTCCTGGCGGAACTGCTGGGTGGGGGCGACCCCGCGGCCGCACCCGCCGCCAGGGTGCGGCTGCACCCGGGTGTCGAGCCCCGCGATCGCCACGGCCGCTGGCTGGCGCACCTCGAGGTCGAAGGGCGCAGCGTCGAGCGCGAGCTGGTCCGTCGCGGCCTCGCCTATCACGTCGCCCTGCCGCCCAACCTCGCCCTGGCCGCCTGCCTGCGGGCTGCGGAGCAGGCGGCGCGGGCGGCCCGGGTCGGCCTGTGGAGCGCCGCGGCGGTCGGGCCGGTGCCCAGCGAGCGGATCGCCGCCGGCGGGTATCAGCGGGTGCGCGGCCGCGTCGAGCGCGTCCTGTTCGCCGACGCCTGGTGGATCGAGTTCGCGGGGAATTTCCGCGGCGTGATCTACCCGGAACACCAGGGCCACTGGCGACGGCAGGCGGTCGCGGCCTGGCGGGGCCAGGTGATCGAGGTGCGGGGCTGGGTCTACCGCGGCCGGCGCGGCGAGTGGCGCATGCGGCTGCCGACCCCGGATGCCCGGCTGCCCTGAGCGCTGGTGAATTTTTCAAGCGCTCGGCCCGGCCAGGGATGGCCGGACGCGGATCGAGCACGCCAGTGCTTGATCCGCGGGAGCAAGTCCGGGCAGGTACCGGACTTGCGACGCAAGAAATGCACAGGACGAGCATTTCTTCGCAAACGCTGACGGGTCGGGCGATCCCCGGGTCAGGCGCGGGTCGGGCTCAGTTCCACCTCGGCGCCGGCGATCCGCTCCAGGTTGCCCAATTGCCGCCGCAGCGGCCGCCAGGCGTACAGAAACATGTCCAGCGGCCGCCACAGCGCCACCCAGCCGAGGATCAGCGCGCCCTCCGCGAGGAAGTCCGCCAGCAGGCCGCTCAGTTGGCCGCGAATCAGGCTGCTCAACCCCAGGCAACTGGCCAGAAACAACCCGCCCAGCACCAGGGCCGCGCGGGCCTCGCGCAGGTGCGCCCGCAGGCGCCGCCCGGCCTCGCTCGCCAGCCAGGAAAAATGGTGCCGGATGGCGTCGGGCGCGCTGGCGGCGGCAGCGGTGTCCAGTTCCGCCGGCGGCAGGTGGATCAGGATCTTGCACGGGGCGTGGGCGGGCAGCTCCTCGATCGCCCCGATCAGATAATGTTCCGCGGCCGGATCCAGGTCCCGCTCCCGGAAGGGCGACGGATCCAGGGTATCGAACAACTGCCCGATCCTGCTCAGGTGCATCTCGATCAGGAACCGGTCGCCCTCGCGGCGATAGGGAAGAGGTTGCATGCCGGGCTCTCCGCGCCACCGCGGCCATGGTCCCCGGCTGGGGCCGGCCGGGCAAGGGGCCGGCAGCCGCGGGCCCGCACGGCGGGCCTTGATCCCCGCGCCGGCGGTACCCCGCCCGGGGCGGCGCGCCGGGGTCCGCGCGGCACGCGCGCCAGCTTTTCCGACGGTGCCTCTGCTACAATGCGCGCCCCTGCGGGCTGGATGGCAGAGTGGTCATGCAGCGGACTGCAACTCCGCGTACGCCGGTTCGATTCCGACTCCAGCCTCCACTTCATTTTTCCCCGAACCCCCGAATCTCGCCACCGCCGCTCCAGCCGCTGCTGGCAGCGGCCGGCGCCTTGGCGTAAGGTGTCCCGCGCGGCCGTCGCGCCGCCACCGCCAGCCGCGCCCGAGTGGTGGAACAGGTAGACACAAGGGACTTGAAACGATTTGAGCCCCGCCGGGGAAACCCGGCGGGTGGACCCGTCAAATTCGGCGAACGCCCTGGAAGCCGTGGTTTCCGAGCCGACGCCGAGCCAAGCCCGAGGCATCGGGAAGGTGTAGAGAGCAGACGGCGGGCACCTACAGCCGCAACGGCCAGGGTGAAGGCGTGCTCCAGACCACGAACGCCGAGGGTGGCGGCGGCGAAAGCCGAAGTGGTACGAAAATCCCTCGACCGCGAGGTCGTGCCGGTTCGAATCCGGCCTCGGGCACCAATCCCGGCCGGCTGCCGCGCTCCGGCTGCCGGGAATCCAGGGGCTATCGCGAATGCCGGCGCCTGGGCTCCAGCTCCTGCCGGAACAGGGTCGTGCCTTCGAGGTCCTTGAGCGCCACCGTCATGACCTCGGTCGCGGCGTCGATGTCCACCTGGCCGAAGAACTGCAAGCCCGCCGAGGGCGGCAGGTTGGCCTGTCCGGGCGGCGGTGACTTCTCGAACACCACCTCGGGCCCGAAGGTGCCGTCCAGTTCGCCGGGGCCGAAGGTGCCGGCATTGAGTGGGCCGCTGACGAACTCCCAGAACGGCAGGAAATCGCGCAGCGCGGCCCGATCCGGGTGGTAGTGGTGGGCGGCGGTGTAGTGCACGTCGGCGGTGAACCAGACCAGGTTCTCGATCCGGTGGCGGCGCACGAAGCCGAGCAGTTCGGCGATCTCCAGTTCGCGCCCGAGCGGCGCGCCCTGGTCGCCGTTGGCGCCGTTCTCGAAGGCGGCGCCGTCGCGCACGATCAGCCCGATCGGCATGTCCGAGGCGATGATCTTCCAGGTTGCGGTCGATTCCAGCAGGGCGCGCTTGAGCCATTCCAGCTGCTCGCTGCCGAGGTAGGCCGTCTGCGGCCCGCCGACCGGTTGGTCGTTGGCAGTGTTGGGCCCGCGGAAGCTGCGCAGATCGATGCGAAAGACCTCGGCGCTGGGGCCGTACGGGAAGCGCTGGAACAGCCGCTCGCGCTCGCCGAAGCGCACCGGCATGTACTCCACGAAAGCCCGGTGGCTGCGCGCCGCCAGCAGGTCGACGCGGGTTTCCGTGTAGCGCGGGTCGCTCAGCATCTCGCCCGGGAACCAGTTGTTCAGCACCTCGTGGTCGTCCCACTGGACGAGCATCGGCACCTCGGCGTTGAAGCGGCGCAGGTTGTCGTCCAGCAGGTTGTAGCGATAGTTGCCGCGGAACTCGTCCAGGGTCTCGGCCACCTTGGCCTTCTCCGGCGTCACCAGGTTCTCCCACACCGAGCCGTCCGGCAGGATGACGCTGGCCTGCAGCGGCCCGTCGGCGTAGATGCTGTCGCCGCAGTGGATGAACAAATCCGGTTCGAGCGCGCGCATGGTCTCGAAGATGCGCATCCCGCCGAACGCCGGGTTGATGCCCCAGCCCTGGCCGGCGACGTCACCCGACCACAGGAAGCGCAGGTGCCGCCTGGGCTTCGCCCGGCCCGGCGCCAGCCCCGGGGGCAGCGGGGTGCGCAGCCGTCCGGCCACCGGCTCGCTGGGCGCGGCCTCGCCGAGCAGATCCTCGAAGAACACCCGATAGAAGACGTCCTGCCCGGGCTCGAGATCGGTGACGTCGAGCTTGGCGGTGAAATCGCCGTCCGGCAGCGCCGCCGGGCCGCGCAGCAGGCGCGCGTCGCGAAAGTCCGGGCGGCTCGCCAGCTCCACCCACATCCGCGCCGGGCGGTCGGCGCGCGACCAGAGGATCGCCCGGTCCGCCAGTACGTCGCCGGCCTGCACTCCGCAGGGCGTCTCGATCCGGCCGGAGCCGCCGAAGGCGCGCAGCGGCAGGCCGCCCAGGGCGGCGATGCCGGCGAGGGCGCCGGCGCCCTGGAGCAGGCGGCGGCGGTTGCGGTCGATGGTGAATGTCGAACGGCGTGCCATGGCGATCTTCCTCCGCTGGTTGGGGGACGGGGAATCGCGTGCGATCCCTGCGGCCGCGCCAGAAGTGGCGCCTCCCTAACTTCGCGGAACCCGGTTACAGGGCCTTGACAGAAGCATTGCGGATGCTTGGCAGGCGGCGGCCGGGAGGGCGGTGGAAACCGCCCGCACGCCGCCCCGGGGTGCCCTGACCGGCGCCCGGGCGGGCGGTCCTGAGCCGATCTTTCCGGTGGGTCGCTCATTCGGCAGGGGCGCCGCCGGCGGTTGCGGCCCTTTCTTGACCAGACTAGACTAAGTCCTCGACCGCTCTGGGGACCGTGCCGTGAACGCCATCAACATGCTCGAAGCCAAGACCAATCTGTCGCGCCTGGTGGACGCCATCGAACGCGGCGCGGAGCGCGAAATCGTCATCGCCCGCAACGGCAGGCCGGTGGCGCGGCTGGTGCCGGTGGCGGCAGGACCCATCGAACAGCGCATCGGTGTGGCGCGCGGCCGGTTCGAGGTGCCGGACGACATCGACGCCCACAACGCCGAGGTGGCGCGGCTGTTCGCGGGCGATGCCGCCCGGTGAACCTGCTGCTCGACACGCACATTGCGCTGTGGGCGCTGGTGGACAGCCCGCGCCTGTCGGCCCGCGCGCGCGAGCTGATCCTGGCACCGCGCTCGGTGGTCTGGATCAGTGCCGCCACGGTGTGGGAGATCGCCATCAAACACAGCCTGGCACGGGGCGACATGCCGGTCTCCGGTGCCGATGCCGTGGGTTACTTCCGCGCCGCCGGCTACCGCTTTCTGCCGGTGGAGCCGGAACACGCCGCCGCGGTGGAAACCCTGCCCCCGCACCATCAGGACCCCTTCGACCGCCTGCTCATCGCCCAGGCCCAGGTGGAGCCCATGCACCTGCTCAGCCACGACGCCGACATCGCCCGCTACGGCGAGTTGGTCATCGCCGTCTGACCCTGCCCGACCATGCTCGACACCGACACCAAGCGCCGCATCGACACCGCCCGTGACATCCTGGTGGGCAAGGTGCCCGACCCCAAGAGCCAGGTCGAGCAGATCAGGCTCTGTTGAAAAACGAGTGGGTTGCCTGGGGCCGGAGTGGTGGTTCAACGCCTGTGTTGCGGGGGTTTCCCCCACCCCTATCCCCGCCGCCGGACGGGCTCGGGAGCCAAGCGCAGCAAGCCTTTGCCTGGCCCGAGCCTTCAGGCGTTGGGGTGGATCCGGCGGCGTCAAGGATGCGCTTCGCCGGGCTGCGTCCGCCCTTGACCTCGGGCGACAGCCAAACACCACCGAGCCCTCGATCAACTCCGCTCCACAATCGAGGAGATTTGCGGGCTAGTGGATCTTGTCGGTGAAGTTGGGCAGCACTTTTTCGGTCAACAGCTCCCAGTGGCGCATCATCCTGGGCAGCGGGATCAACTGGGTATAGGTCAACAGAAACAGGTATTCCGACGGCAGCTCTTTGCGCAGTTTTTCCAGCTTGCGGCACACGGTGTCCGGGCTGCCGGCGATGATCAGCCCGCGATCGCACAGGGTCTGGTAGTCGGTCGGGATGTCCGCCAGCTTTTCGTGACGGCGGCGCACCGCCTCGTTGAAGCCGAAGGGGACGAAGAAGTCGTACCAGACCTGATAGCCGGCATTGCGCGCCAGTTCGTTGGCTTCGGCGTCGGTATCCGCGACCACGATGTCGCGCATGATGCCCATCTGCTGGCCGTAGGCGAGCTGTCTGCCGTGCTGCGCCGCCTCGTCCCGGAACGCGGTGAAATGCTCCTGCACCAGATCCTGATCGCACACCAGTGATATGGGAACCAGCTTGTTGCGGGCCGCCCAGCGCAGCGAGGTCACCGAAAAACTGAACGGCTGGAACATGTCCGGCACGCGATTGTTGTAGCAGGGCGGCGCGATGCCGATCTCGGTGACCACGCCGTCGGCGTCCACCCCCGCGCCCAGCTTGCGGGTGAAATCCGCCGCCGGCCACACCTGGCCGGGTACCGGGAACTCCCAGTGCCTGCCCTTGTGGGTGAAGGTGCGCTGGGTCCATGCCTTGAGCACGATTTCGAAGTGCTCCTCGTAGAGTTCGCGCTTCACCCGGTCGTAGGTCTCGAAATCCCGTGCGTCGCGCAGGCCCGGAATCAGTTGCCCCAGGTTGTTGACCCAGCGCACCTGATAGCCGCGGGCGATGCCGAAAAAGGCGCGGCCCTGGAGCATCTGGTCGAGCATGGCGACGTCCTCGGCCATGCGGATCGGATGCTGGGCCGGCAGTACATAACCCAGTTGTCCCCAGCGCAGGCGCTTGGTCTTGGGACCCAGGTAGGCGCCGAGCAGGGTGGGGTTGTTGGAGACCTCGGAGCCCTCGATATGAAAGTGGTGCTCAGTGAAACCGACGCCGTAATACCCGTGCTCGTCGAGGTACTGGCTCTGCACGGTCAGATCGTGCAACAGCTCCTGGTACAGGTCGGTGCGCTTGCCGGCGAAGCCCTTGAGCTTCTCCTCCAGCGAACCGACCGATGGCAGATACAGGATGCCGACTTCCATGGAACCTCCCGGTTGTTATGTGGTAGTCCCCCACGCTCGGCGGGTCGCCAAGGACGGGGCCAGGCTGTCGGGGGCAACTTCCGCTTCAGTGCGATGCCGCCCGGGGTCATGTTCGGCCGTTCCCGTCCGCGTGTCGATAGCCGCCGGGTGACCGCGTCCGGCCCGCCACTGCCCGGCTTCAGCGGGCGCCGGGCAGGGTCTCGATCTCCGCCGCGGTGAGTATCCGCCAGCGCCCCGCTTCGAGATCGCCGAGCGCCAGGTCGCCGGTCTGGAAGCGGTGCAGAGCCAGCACTTCGTTGCCCAGGGCGGCGAACATGCGCCGGATCTGGTGGTAGCGCCCCTCGGTGAGGATCATCACCCCGCCGGTGGCGGATTCGGCGCGCCAGGTCGCGGGCCGCAGGGGCTTGGGATCGCCGCCGATGCGGAATTCGCCGCTGCCGAACAGGGCGGCCTCGTCGCCGCGCAGCGGCAGCCGGGTGCGCACCCGATAGTGTTTGGCGGCGTGCGTGCGGGGGTGGGTGATGCGGTGGAGCAGGGCGCCGTGGTCGGTGATCAGCAACTGTCCGCTGCTGGCCTTGTCGAGGCGGCCGATGGAGGACAGCGCCGGTTTTCTGCGCCGCCAGCGGGCCGGCAGCAGGTCGTAGATCAGCGGCCCGGCCTCGTCGCGGGAGCAGGTGTAGCCGGCGGGTTTGTGCAGCATCAGGGTCAGCGGGGGCGGCGGGTCCAGGGGTTCGCCGTCGAGGCGCAGGGCGCCGGCGCGCACCGCGGCCAGCGGTACCTGGGCGGTGGCGTCGGCCAGCCGGTCGCCGGCCAGGGTCAGCCGCCCGGCGCGGCAGGCGGCCGCCGCCTCGCCGCGGCTGCAATAGCCGAGACTGGACAGCAGCCGGTCGATGCGGACCTGATCGCGGCCGGTCACCCGGGCTTCAGTCGCGCAGCCAGCGCGCCACGTACCAGCAGCTCGCCGCGACGTTCATCTGTTCCCGGCGGGCCCAGGCCAGCGCCTCGCGCACCAGGGCCTCGGCGATACCCCGGCCGCGCAGCGTCTCGGGGACATGGGTGTGGTGAAAGTCCACGCCCCGCCGGCCCAGGCGCCGGTAGTAGAGCACCGCCTGTTCGCTTTCGATGCGGCACAGGAAGCGACGCTGGTCGGGTTGGTGAAGAACTTGCCAGTTGATCCCGGCGGTCTGCGCAGGCGCCATGGTCGATGCTCCGCGGATTTTTTCGCTGGCCGCGATGATAGCGCGCCGCCCGGTGGTTCAGTCCATGCCCAGCAGGGCGCGGGCCTCGGCGGGGGTGGCGATGCCGCGGCCCTGGCGGCGCGCCAGCTCCGCGACCCGGGCGACCAGCTCGGCGTTGGTGGGCGCGCCCAGTTCGGCGTGGGGCCAGTCGCCCAGGCCGATCGAGAGGTGTCCGCCCGCGGCGATCACGCGCGGCGCCAGGTCGAGCAGATTCCCGCCGTGGCAGCACAGCGTCCAGTGGATGGCGCGATCGCCGGGCAGGCCCGCCAGATGGGCGTCCAGCCCGGCCGGGGTGCAGGGATGCCCGGCGGGCAGGCGGTCGCCGGTGAGCACGAAGCAGAGGTAGACCGGCTCGGCGATGGCCCCCATGTCGACGAACGCCAGCAGTTGGCGGGTGAAGCCGAGGGTCCAGCAGACCGCGTAGGGCTTGATGCGCGCTTCGGCCAGCCGCTCCGCGAAATGGAGCAGGGTCGCCGTCGAATTCACATAGACCGCCTCGGTGCTCAGAAAGCGCCGCTGTTCGGGGTCGTAGGCATCGACATTGGCCGAGCCCATGTCCAGCGGGGCCAGGTCCGGCCGGGTCGCCGGATCCGCGGCCAGCGCGAGCAGCGGGGCGATGCGCGCCGCGGCGTCGCCGGCGTGGGTGAAGGCGCCGAGCGTGGGATGCACCAGGATGTCGCTGCGCGCGCGGATGCGGGCGATGATGTCGCGATTGGTCCCGGCGCCGTGGTCCGGGCCGCCGCGCGCATCCCGGGCGTGGAAGTGGACTACGGCGGCGCCGGCCTCCCCGCATTGCGCGGCGGTCTCGGCGATCTCCTCCGGCGTCCAGGGCACATGGGGGTTGCGGCTGCGGTCGGCGTACTCGTTGATCCGCGCCTCGATGATGAGTTTGTCCATGGGGGTGTCTCCCGCGGTGTTTTTGGTTATGGCGGACCCGGCGAGCTTAGCAGGCGGCTGAGCGCGGCGGCGAACATGGACAGCCGCGGCCGGCTGGCCGACAATCCCCGCCTCCAGCGGCGGGCTTGTCACCGCCCGGCAGCAGCTCCGAGGAGTCGATCATGGCCCGCGATGCCCAGGCCCGCGTCACCAGGCTGCGCGACTACCGCGCCCCGGATTTTCTGATCGACCGCACCGACCTGCATTTCGATCTGCGCCCCGGCCGCACCGAGGTGCGCGCCACCCTGAGCCTGCGCGCCAATCCGGTCCACGCCCGGCCGGCGCCCGAGCTGCGCCTGCACGGCGAGGGCCTGGAGCTGCTCGAACTCGCCCTCGACGGGCGCCCGCTGGCGGCGGCCGAGTACCGGCTGGAGGACGGCGAACTGGTGATCCCGGGGGTGCCCGCCGCCTTCCGGCTGAGCTCGCGGGTCGCCATTCGCCCCGAGGACAACACCGCCCTGGAGGGCCTGTACCGCTCGCGCACCATCTACTGCACCCAGTGCGAGGCCGAGGGCTTTCGCAAGATCACCTGGTACCTCGATCGCCCGGACGTGCTCTCCGAGTTCACCACCACCATCGAGGCCGATGCCGCCCAGTACCCGGTGCTGCTGTCGAACGGCAATCCGGTCGCCCGCGGCGACGCCGGCGGCGGCCGCCACTGGGTGAAGTGGCACGATCCCTTCCCCAAGCCCGCCTATCTGTTCGCCCTGGTGGCCGGCGATCTCGCCTGTCTGGAAGACACTTTCACCACCGCGAGCGGCCGCCGGGTGGCGCTGCGCATCTACGTCGAGCCCAAGGATCTCGACAAGTGCGACCACGCCATGGCCTCGCTGAAGAACGCCATGGCCTGGGACGAGCGGGTCTACGGCCGCGAATACGATCTCGACATCTTCATGATCGTCGCGGTGGACGATTTCAACATGGGCGCCATGGAGAACAAGGGGCTCAACATCTTCAACACCTCCTGTGTGCTGGCGCACCCCGAGACCACCACGGACGCCGGCTTCCAGCGGGTCGAGGCGGTGGTGGCCCACGAGTACTTCCACAACTGGTCCGGCAACAGGGTCACCTGCCGCGACTGGTTCCAGTTGAGCCTCAAGGAGGGCTTCACGGTCTTCCGCGACAGCGAGTTCTCCGCCGATATGGGCTCGCGCACCATCAAGCGGGTGGAGGACGTCAACCTGCTGCGCACCGCCCAGTTCGCCGAGGACTCGGGGCCCACCGCGCACCCGGTGCAGCCCGACGCCTACGAGGAAATCGCCAACTTCTACACCCTGACCATCTACGAGAAGGGCGCCGAAATCGTCCGCATGCTCCACACCCTGCTGGGCCCGGAGACCTTCCGCCGCGGCTGCGATCTGTATTTCGAGCGCCACGACGGCCAGGCGGTGACCATCGAGGATTTCGTCGCCGCCATGGCCGAGGCCGGCGGCCGCGACTTCACGCAATTCATGCGCTGGTACCGGCAGGCCGGCACGCCGCGGGTGCGGGTGCAGGGCAGCTACGATGCCTCCGCCCGGCGCTACCGCCTGGAATTCTCCCAGAGCTGCCTGCCGACTCCGGAGTGCGCCGCCAAGCAGCCCTTCCTGATCCCCATCCGCCTGGGTCTGGTGGGCGCCGCCGGCGATCTGCCGCTGCATGCACACGGGCTTGCCGAGGGCGCCACCGAGCTGGTGTTCGAGTTGTCCGAAGCCAGCCAGACCCTGGAATTCGAGCAGGTCTCTGAGCCGCCCATCCCCTCCCTGCTGCGCGGCTTTTCGGCGCCGGTGAAACTCGATTTCGACTATGGCCGCGAGGATCTGCTGCACCTGCTGCGCCGCGACAGCGACGGCTTCAACCGCTGGGAGGCGGGCAACCGCCTGGCGGTGGGCGCGCTTCAGGAGCTGATCGACGCCCACCTGGCGGGACGGCAGATGTGCTTCGACGGCGCGCTCGCCGGCGTCTACCGAGAGTTGCTCGAGGACCGGTCGCTCGATGCCGCCATGGTCGCCCAGTTGCTCACCTTGCCCAGCGAGAGCTATCTGAGCGAGCTGGCCGAGGTCATCGAGGTGGAGGCCATCCACGGGGCGCGCCAGTTCGCCCGCCGTCAGCTGGCCGAGGCGCTGCGCCCGCAGTGGCTGGCGGCCCATGAACGCCACCGGGTCGCCGCGCCCTATCGCGCCGATGCCGCGCAGATCGCCCACCGCAGCCTGCGCAACCTGGCGCTCGCCTACCTGCTGCAACTGGCGGACGACGAGCTGATCGCACTCGCCTGGCGGCAGTTCGAAAGCGCCGACAACCTGACCGACCGCAATGCGGCGCTGGCGGCGCTGCTCAACAATCCCGCGCCGCGCGCGCAAGAGCGTGCGGCGGAGGGGCTGCAACGCTATTACGAGCGCTGGCGCGACGAGCCCCTGGTGGTCAACCAGTGGTTCCAGTTGCAGGCCTGGTGCATCCTCCCGGGCGGCCTGGAGCGGGTGCGGGCCCTGGTGGCGCATCCGGCGTTCGAGCTGCGCAACCCCAACAAGGTGCGCGCCCTGATCGGCGCCTTCAGCACCGGCAACCCGGTCAACTTCCACCGCGCCGACGGCGCCGGCTACGAGTTTCTGGTCGAGCAGGTGCTGGCGCTGGACAGCCTCAACCCGCAGGTGGCGGCGCGCCTGCTGACCCCGCTCACCCGCTGGCGCAAGTACCCCGAGCCCCGCGCCGGGCAGTTGCGGGCCGCCCTGGAAACCGTGCTGGCGGCGCCCGGGCTGTCCCGCGACAGCCGCGAGATCGCCGCCAAGGCCCTGCGCTGAAGGCGGCGCACGGCCGCCGGCCCCAATCTGTCGAGGAACCCCGCATGACCTTCCAGACCGTCAAGGACATCGTCGACCACGCCCGCCGGCTGCACGAGGCCCTGTCCCGCCAGTACGCGGAGCTGGAGCAGCTCACCACCTCGGAGCGCGCCCAGTTGCTGCTCGACTATCTGCACCGCCACGAGCGGCGGCTGGCCGAAGCCCTGCGCGACTACGAGGCGGATGCCGCCCACGGCATCCTGGAGACCTGGCTGCAATACGCGCCGAAGCTGGATTCCGGGCCACTCCTCGAGCGGATCCGCACGGTCGATCTCAACGATGTCGAGGCGGTGGTGGCCGCGGCCCTGGCGGTGGACGACTATCTGCTGAAAGTTTTCCAGGAGATCGAGGAACAGGCCGAGGTGGAGACGCTGCGCGAGGTCGCGCGCAGCCTCCAGCAGATCGAGCGCAACGAGGAGCATCTGCTGGCCCGCGACGCGCTGCGCCTCCACGACTATTGAACGGCGAACCCGCCACCCGCCCGCCGCCGGCCGCCGGGGCGGCGCCGGACTGTCCGGTGTGCAGGGCGGCGCCGGTGCACTTCCTGGATCGCGTGGCGCAGCGCGACTACTGGCGCTGCCCGGTCTGCGCGGCCACCTTTCTCGATCCCGCCCAGTTGCCGGATGCCGCCACCGAGCTGGCCCACTACCGCCTGCACCGCAACGACCCGCGGGACCCGGGCTACCGGGGTTTTCTCGCCCGCCTCGCCGAGCCGCTGCGGGCGCGGCTGGCCCCGGGCGCGCGCGGCCTGGATTACGGCTGCGGCCCGGGCCCGGCGCTCGCCGCCATGCTGCGCGAGGCCGGGCACCCGATGGCGGTCTACGACCCCTTCTTCGCCCCGGATGGGGCGGTGCTGGAAGTGCGCTACGACTTCATCACCTGCACCGAGGCGATCGAACATTTCCACCGCCCCGCGCGGGAGTTCGGCCGCCTCGACCGACTGCTCCGGCCCGGCGGCTGGCTGGGGCTGATGACGGAGTTCCAGGACGGCGACCAAGGCTTCGCCCGCTGGCACTACCGGCGCGATCCCACCCATGTGGTGTTCTACCGGGAGGAGACCCTGAGGTATCTGGCCGCGCGGGCCGGCTGGCACTGCGAGATCCCGCGGCCCAATGTGGCCCTGCTGCGCAAGCCGGGATAGCCGGGATAGCCGGGATAGCCGGGATAGCGATCAGCCCCGGTGTGCCCGCAGGGCGCGCAGGATCACCTTGCGGGTATCCCGCGGTTCGATCACGGCGTCGATCTCCAGGTGTGAGGCCGCCTCGGTGGCCTTGCCGCGCTCGTACATGGCCTGCAGCAGTTTGGCGAACAGCGCCGCGCGCTCGGCCGCCGTGGCCGCGGCCTCGAGCTCCCGCTTGAAGCCCAACTGCACCGCGCCTTCCAGGCCCATGGCGCCGAACTCGCCGGTGGGCCAGGCCGCGGCGTAGACCGGGCGCGAGAAGCTGCCGCCGGTCATGGCGATGGCGCCCAGCCCGTAGCCCTTGCGCAGGAAGATCGCGACCAGCGGCGGGCGCAGCCGCGCCCCGGCGATGAACAGGTCCGACATCACCCGCACCGCGCCCTCGGTCTCGCTGGCCGGGCCCACCATGAACCCCGGGGTGTCGATCAGTGACAGCACCGGCAGGCCGAAGTCGTCGCACAGGCGGAGAAAGCGCGCCGCGCTTGCCGAACCCTCGGTGTCGATGGCGCCGCCCAGCACCCGGCAGTCGTTGGCCAGCACGCCCAGGGGCCGGCCCTCGATGCGCAGCAGGCCGGTGATCAGGGTGCGGCCGTAGTCCGGGCGGAGCTCGATGAAGGAGTCGGTGTCGGCCAGGGCGGCGATGATGCGCCGCATCTCGTAGCTGAAGCGCCGGTCGGCGGGCAGCAGCTCCCACAGCCGGCGCTGGTCGGCGCAGCGCCAGTCGGCCACCGGACCCTGGAAATAGCTCAGCAGTTGCCGCGCCAGGCGGGTGGCGTGGCGCTCGTCCTCGGCGAGCACATCGATCACCCCGGTGCGGGTCTGGACTTCCGCCGGACCGATGGCGGTGGGCGCCACCGCGCCCAGGCCGCCGCCCTCGATCATCGCCGGCCCGGCCATGCCGATCCACGACTGGCGGGTGGCGACCGTGATGTCGGCGCAGCCGAACAGCGCGGCGTTGCCGGCGAAGCAGTAGCCGTTGTTGACGGCGATGCGCGGCACCCGCCCGGCGAGCCCGGCCCAGGCGGCGAAGGTGGTGACCTCCATGCCCACTTCCTGGTCGGTGTCACCGGGCCGGCCGCCGCCGCCCTCGGTGTACATCACCACCGGCAGCTCCAGGTCGGCGGCCAGGTGCAGGGCGCGGTCCAGCTTGCGGTGATGGAAGAAGCCCTGGGTGCCGGCCAGCACCGTGTAGTCGTTGACAATCACCGCGGCCCGGGCGCGCTCGGCCGGGAACAGATCCCCGTTGATGGTGGCGGTGCCGGTGATCACGCCGTCGGCGGCGGTATCGACCGCCAACTCCGCGAAATCCCGGCGGCTGCGCTGGGCGGCCACCGCGAGCTGGCCGTACTCCTGGAAGGACCCGGGATCGCAGAGATCCTCCAGGTTCTCCCGCGCGGTGCGCAGGCCCCGCTCGCGGCGGCGGGCGACGGCCCGCGGGCGGCCGGCGTCCAGGCTGTGGCCGAGCCGGGCCTGGAATTCCTCGTGCAGCTGGTGCTTGTCGGTCAGTTGCGGCGTGGCCGGGCGCCGCGCGTCCGTGCGCTCCGGCGCCCCGATGCGGATACTGCAGATCGGGCTGTGCTCGGCGAGGCTGTCGCCGGCCGCGGCGTGGATCCGCTCTATCACCCCGGCGACTGCGGAATGCACGGGCAGCTCGCCCGCGGCGGTTTCCAGCACCCCGATCAGCGCGCCGGGGGCGAGCCGGGCGCCGGTGTCGATTTCGAGGCGGGCGAGGGTGGCCGCGCAGGGCGCGGTGATGGAGATGATGCGACTCATGATGGACTTCCGCTGGCCGGCGCGGGCGCAGTGTGGCGCGGGCCGGCGATCGCGGGATTGTAGCCGCTGCGCGGTGCGCGCAAAAAAAGCGCCCACAGCTCGAGCCGGGGCGCGGTGCTGCGGACCAGGGGTGGGGGTTCAGGGAAGGCCCGGGATGCGCCCCTCGAGCGCCGCGCCAAACGGTTGCGGCAGGCTTTCGACAGGGGCGATCAGGGCGCCGGGATCGACCGGGCCGAATACCAACGGTGAGGAAACCATGGTCTGTCCCCGATCTCCGCAGCTCGGTGACACCGGAGGGGATTCCGGTCGCGGACCGTGCCGCAGGGCGCCTCGACCTGTGGTGACAATGGGATTGCCGCCGTGGTTGCTCCGCTTTTCGATCTCGGCGGGGATCTACCCCAAGGGTTCTGGAGGACTTCCCATGCAACTGCCATTTCGCTTATTCGTTACAGCTCTGCTGTCATTGGCGCCCCTCGGGGCATGGGCGGGAAATTTCGTCGCCCACTGCAACGGAGACGCCGAGGTGCCACCGGTGGATACCGCAGGCCAGTGCCAGGCGGTGTTCAAGGTGCGTGGCGATACGCTCGATTACCTGTTGGTGGTCGCCAATGTCCGCGAGGTGGTCGCCGCCCATATCCATTGCGCACCCGAGGGCGTCGATGGGCCGATCGGCGTCACCCTGTACGGTGGCGCGCCCGTCTCCACCAGCGGGATCCTCGCTCAGGGGCCGATTCTCGCCCCGGACGTCGGCAATGCTTGCGGCTGGGTCGAGCTGGCCGACGTGATTGCGGCGCTCGCGGCGGGCGACACCTATGTGAACGTCCACACGGTGGCCAATCCCGGCGGCGAGGTACGCGGCCAGGTGCGCTGATCCGGGCGCCGCGCGGACGGGAGCAGGCACCGGGCGGTCAGTACCGGGCCGGCAACAGGGCGCCGCCGGCGGCCGCCGAGACGCCAAGCGGCAGCGCCACCCGCCAGCCGGTGGCGCTGCCGCCGATCAGCGCGGCCATGACTCCCTTGGCGAGGTTGTTGCTGGCTGCCGCCAAGGGGACAGGGGACGGACCCTGAGGATTCCCCACATTTTACGGCGCCCATGCGGACTGCTCGGCGAGCCGCCAGAGCCGGGAGAGTGCATGGCGTGGCGATTCGATGCGGCGCTCGCCTGAGCGCAGGGATTCCCATCCGTGACG